>NZ_OW370493.1:1532500-2623967 GCF_936269705.1 Rickettsia endosymbiont of Oedothorax gibbosus | reverse complement strand
CTACGTGTATATATAATATATCTACATATAAACAATCTCTACAACAACTAAAAAAATACTATATAACTATATAGATTAATATGGACTATATTTATGAACCAGATATTACAAACTTTTAAGAAAAATAATAATTATACTCCAATTTGGCTAATGCGTCAGGCTGGTAGATATTTACCTGAATACCAAAAAATAAGAAAAACTGTTAGTGGTTTCCTAAATTTATGTTATGATGTTAATAAGGCTGTAGAAGTTACCTTACAACCAATAAGAAGATATAATTTTGATGCGGCTATAGTTTTTTCTGATATTCTTGTTTTACCTGATGCACTAGGCTGGGATGTTAAATTTGAAGAAAATATAGGACCAATATTACGTAAATTTCAATCAAAAGAAGATTTTAAATATCTTAAAGAAAATTCTAGTGAAAAATTAAATGTAGTTTATGAGATAATAAATAAAATTAAAGCAAATTTGCCAACTAATACTGTACTAATAGGCTTTGCCGGTAGTCCATGGACGGTAATGACTTATATGCTTGAAGGAAAAGGTAAGCAAAGTTTTGAAACAAGTAAAAGATTTATTTATGAAAATAATAATTTAGCACAAGAACTTCTAGACTTTATAACTGAGAAGACTATTATCCACTTAATAGGACAAGTAAGAGCTGGAGCGGACTTAGTGCAATTATTCGATTCATGGGCAGGGATATTAGAAGAAACAGAATATGACCAGTTTGTTATACAATCAACAAAAAAAATAGTAATAGCTTTAAAAAAACAATTTCCTTACTTACCTATTATAGGTTTTCCAAGAGGTTCTGGACTTTTATATGAAAAATATATTAATAATACTGGCGTAGATGTTATTGGGGTGGATCAATTTGTACCGGTTAGTTCTATGAAATTATGGAGCGAAAAAATTATTGTACAAGGTAATCTGGATCCTTTTATATTACTTACTAATCAAGAGATTATTGAGGAAAAAGTTAGTAAAATAATTTTAAATTTTAAAAGAAAGAACTTTATATTTAATCTTGGACATGGTATATTACCAAATACACCAGTTGAAAATGTTGAATTTTTAGTTAATTATGTCAGAAAATTTAGATATTAAAATCTCTCAAAAAAAAATAGCTATTGTACTTTTTAATCTTGGTGGACCAGAGAGTTTAAGCTCAGTTAGGCAGTTCTTATTTAATTTATTTTATGACAGAGCGATTATTAATCTACCAAATCCTCTAAGATTTATTATTGCTAAAATAATATCAATTACCAGAAATAAAAAATCTCAAAAAATATACTCTCTAATAGGTAATAAGTCACCTATTTTACAGGAAACAGAATCTCAGAAAGGTGCCATTATAGAAAAGTTAAAAAATACTATAAATGATGATTTTAGAGTTTTTATAGCAATGCGTCATTTTTTCCCTAATTCTGAAGAAGCCGTAAGAAGAATAAATGAATATAATCCTTCAGAAATAATATTATTACCATTATACCCACATTTTTCTAGTACTACTACTGGGTCTTCGATTAAAGATTTTGTATCTTCTTTCCAAAAAAATATATATTCAAATTTAGATATACCAATTAAAACTATTTGTTGTTATCCCATTGATGATCAATTTATTAAATCTCACTTACTGTTAATAAAAAAATCGTTAAAAAAGTTGAAAAACAAAGGTATTTTTCGTATATTATTTTCAGCTCATGGACTGCCTACAAAAATAATAAAAGCAGGTGATCCTTATCAATGGCAAATTGAAAAAACTGTAGAAAATATAGTGTCTAATCTTAACATAGATAATTTAGATTATAAAATAACTTATCAAAGCCATGTTGGTCCGGTGGAATGGTTAAAACCTAACACAGAGGATGAAATTGAAATAGCTGGTAAAGAAAATAAACCTCTTATAATAGTTCCAATAGCATTTGTATCAGAGCATGTTGAAACATTAGTAGAATTAGATATTGAATATAGAAAAATAGCTGACAAATATGGGATAGAATATATTAGAACTCCCACTATGGGGGTAAATGAATTATTTATTAATAGTTTAACTAAGATGATATCAAATTTAATTGATTGTGGAGAAGAAACGAAAAACTTAATATGTAGTTCAATTAACAAGAAAATATGTCCTGGTAATTTTACTATGTGTCCTTGTATAGTCAATTCAGGAGAATTTAGTGGCGTTATAAATCAGATTAGTATTTAGCTTCAGCGTCATTGCGAAAAGCCACTTTAGTGGCGACAAAGCAATCCAAAAAAAACGATTAAAATGGATTGCTTCGGAGGCTTATGCCTCCTAGCTAATAGACAGCACGATGGGTGCTTATTTGGCACTAAATTAGGTTAATTGACTATGAATTTAAAAATTTAAGTAACAGGAGATAATATTAATGGCTAGTTATTATTTATGGTTTAAAGCATTCCATCTTATATCGGCAATTTCTTGGATGGTGGGTTTATTATACTTGCCAAGATTATATGTATATCATTCTAGAGTTGCGGTAGGGAGTGAATCTGATAAAACATTTCAGTTAATGGAAAGTAAGTTGCTCAGAATAATTATGAATCCTGCTATGATAAGTACCTATACTTTAGGTATAATCAATAGTTATATATATGGGTTAGTAGCTTTAGGAACATGGTTTTATATAAAAATGACAGCAGTTTTATGCATAACTATTTTTCACGGTTTATTATCTAGATGGCGAAAGAATTTTGTTGATGGAAAAAATAATCATTCTGAGAAATTTTATCGTATGGTCAATGAAGTGCCGGCATTATTGATGATCATAGCGGTTATTATGGTTATTGTTAAACCATTTGATTAATTTTATGCAATTACCTATTAGTGCATTGAAAAAATAATGTATACTAAAGTGATTTAAAGAATTGGCTCCGTAAAAAGGCGAGCGTTCACGGAAAAAAAGCTATAAGTACAAGACGTCATTGCGAGAAGGTGCATAAGAATTAGTTTAAGAAGATAAAGTAGAAAAGTCGTCATTGCGAGCCACCTTAGGTGGCGTGGCAATCCATTTCTAATCACTTTTCTGGATTGCTTCGTCGACATAAGGTCTCCTCGCAATGACATTTATTCAAATCATTTTAGTATATAATTAAGTATGATAAAATAGTATAAAAATGAATTTTAATGCAAATTGCTAAAATATTATTGCCATTGGCTAATCTTTTTCCATTGGATTATTCAATTCCAAATGAATTAGAATTAGCTATAGGGGATTTAGTAATAGTCCCTTTTAGAAATAAGGAACTAACTGGTATAGTCTGGCAGTTAGATATTGAAGTTTCAGAGAAATATAACAAAATCAAATCTGTTAAACAGAAAGTACCAATTGAATTTAAACTTAATCAAGAGATATTATCGCTAATTAAGTGGGCTGCTAATTATTACATGGTAGAGCTTGGTTCAATTGCAAAGTTGGTTTTACCAATTGATATTGCTGAGAAACCTATAAAAGTAAAACATCAAGAATTAAATAAAGATTTTATTTTACCACCCCTCTCAATAGATCAACAAAAGGCACTTTCTCTATTAAGTCAATCAGATAAACCATCAATTATTAAGGGAGTAACCGGATCAGGTAAAACAGAAGTTTATTTTCATTTATTAGCTAAATATTTGAGACAAGGTAAGCAAATATTGATAATGTTACCAGAAATTGCTTTAAGTCAACAAATTATAAATCGTTTTATAAAAAGATTTGGATTTAATCCGATAATATGGAATTCGGCAGTTACTAAAGCTCAGAAAAAGATGATTTTAAGAGGTTTGCTGAACAATGAAATTAAAGTCATAATTGGTGCTAGAAGTAGTTTATTTCTACCGTATCCTAGTCTTGGATTAATTATTATTGATGAAGAGCATGATAGTTCTTATAAGCAAGATGATGGTATATTATATAATGCTCGTGACGTAGCAATATTGCGAGGAAGCCTATCTGCAACAAAAGTAGTATTATGCTCAGCTACTCCATCTATTGAAACAATTTATAATGTAAATACAGATAAATATCAATTAATTGAATTGTCAAGTCGTTACCAAGATGCAACTTTACCAGAAATTCAAATAATAGATATGAAGAAGGAGAATTTACCAAAAAATTCTTATTTATCTACAAAGTTAATAGAGTCAATTCGTGAAAAGCTGGCAAGCAAAGAGCAAGTATTATTATTTCTAAATCGTAGAGGTTATGCTCCGTTAATGTTGTGTAAACTTTGTGGTTATCGTTTTACTTGTAATTCTTGTTCTGCTTGGTTAGTGGTACATAAATCTAGTAAAAAACTTGAATGTCACCATTGTGGTTATCAGAGTAGGATTCATATTGTTTGTCCAGATTGTTTAGAAAAAGATTCTTTAACTATCTGTGGTCCTGGAATTGAGAGAATTGAAGAAGAAACTAGGAGTATTTTTCCTGATAGTAAAATTGCTGTAATTAGTAAAGATCATTCTCAAAAATCTAAAGATATACAAGAATTACTATATAAAATGGAGCATTTGGAAATTGATATTTTAATTGGTACTCAGATGATTACTAAAGGTTATCATTTTCCCAATCTTACCTTAGTGGGTGTTATTGATGCTGATCTTGGAACAGTTAATAGTGGAGATTTACGATCAAGTGAACGTAACTATCAGTTACTTCATCAAGTTGGAGGTAGGGCAGGAAGAGAAGATAAAAAAGGTGTAGTATTAATGCAAAGTTATTATCCAGATAATGCTATATTTAGCTATATAAAAAATGGAGGAGATCAATTTTTGCAATATGAGCTTAAAACAAGACAAGCAGAAAATATGCCACCTTTTACCAAAATGGCATCGATAATTTTATCTGGAAAAAGTGAACATAAAGTGTTTGAAATATCCAGAAATTTAGTTGCCATTGCTCCAAAAAGTTCAGCACGAATACTTGGACCATCTAGTGCCTTAATGTCTAAATTAGCAGGAAAATTTCGCTATCGTATCTTAATCATAGTAGATAGGAAATTTAATCTACAGAAATTCTTGCAAATATGGTTAAGTTTAATCAAAATCCCCTCTTTTTGTCACTTGAAAATAGACATTGATCCTAAGAGTTTTCATTAATTAGTTATCGCAGGCAATATCCATATATCATACAATTTTTTATTGTCCCAAAATTTGGTTAAAACCTCCGGCTTCAGCCGGAAAAGACTTCAGTCCTTGTTCTAAAATATTTCAATTTACTAATGTTATCATATATATTATTCTCTGAATAGAGAATAATATATATGACTGATTATAGTAAGTCTAGCCACACCGTATTTTACCACCGCTTCCATATCGTTTGGATTACTAAGTATCGATACAAAGTACTCACAGGTAACCTCAGGATTAGAATTAGAGAAATTATTGCTCAGGTAGCAGAATATCTTGGTATCAAAATCATCAATGGAATATTATCTGCCGATCATGTCCATATTATGGCTGAAATTCCACCTCATATATCCATTAGTCAGTTTGTTAAAGCAGCTAAAGGACGTTCATCATATAAAATTCAGCAAGAATTTCCTGAAATTAGAAAAACTTACTGGGGACGCCACTTTTGGGCTAGGGGCTTCTTTAGCTCAACCAGTGGTAATGTCACTGATGATATAATCAATAACTACATTAACAATCATTCAGATGCACATCAGCCTAATAATGTAATGAATATCTCTTTAGAGTAAATCCGTGACTTCTAGTCGCAACTTCAACCTACCAGCTTCAGCTGGTTAGTTATTGAGTTATTTCCTTGTGATGAGTAGAAAGCTGATCGATAATAGTCATTGCGAGGTGGTGTAAGCCGGCGAAGCAATTCATAAAAGTAACCAAAAATGGATTGCCATGACCACTATCATAGCAATTATCTTTTATCTAAATTTTCAAAAAAATATTTATCTAAATAATAAAACAACGTTTTTGTTGAATAAGTTTATGGCAAACTTCAAGTAGCTTACGCATACAAGCAACTATCGCAACTTTCTTAGGTTTAAAATTATTAACAAGCCTATTGTATAAAGTTTTTAAATATTGAAAACCATTTTTGCCAGTTAATACCGCCATGTATAAAGCATCCCGTGGTATTTTTCTGCCTCCCCTAATAAATCTTCGTCCTTGCTTATTACCACTATCACGGGCGTACGGAGCTATCCCCACAATTGCTGACAATTCATTACTACTATAATTTTTATCCCCTAATTCAGGTACAAAACTAATTAGTTTTGTAGCCAAACATTTACCAATACCAGGTACAGTCTCTAATATTTTTACCTTCTCTTTTAACTCTTCTGACTCATCTATTGTTTTGTTTAACTTCTTATCAAGCTCAGCTATTTCATTTTGTAAGAATTTAATGTGTTTTTCTATACTATCTTTATCAATACCATCAATACTATGATGTAGTCTTTTCTTTTCATTGCTAAGCATTAATACTAAATCTTCTCGTCTTTGCTTATATCTCTTCAAATTCTCTGATTCAACTTGATATATATAATTCGCTGAAAGCTGCATCTTATCACCATAATATGCTAATTTAAATGCATCCTTCCTATCAGTTTTGCACAAATTTACCGATTTACTAAAAGAATTAAAACTATATGTATTGACCTTATGTATTTGTTGCTTATTATTATACAGCTTTTGACAAATCTCAGCTTCGTATCCTCCAGTGGGTTCACATATTATTAGCTTAATCTCTTGCTCTTTTGCTAATTTAATCACCTCTTCATGACCAGCTGCATCATTGGCAAAACGATGATATTTAGGTTTATCGCTTGTATTATATACACATATATCAAGCCATTGTTTACTTACATCTAGACCTATTATTTTACTCATGATATAATCTCCTTCGTCTTATTGTGCAAGGCTGCTACTTCCAACACCTTCTGCAATTTGTTCAAAGCAAACTTTGTAAGAGGGTACTTATTCTATGCTCGATTATCTCAATCAAGTACCCCTCAAATCACCCTCTTACCATTACTTATATCATAATTTAAAGATATAAGTACCCTACAATTTTTGTAAAGATGGTATTAGGATAGAAAAAAGTTTTTGTTTGGGAGGTATTAATAATGTGGATATTAGCTGCGTTATGGCTGTTGTAGATTGATAAAAAGCATTTTTGATATGATCAAAGCCATAGGTAAATAATGAAAACAATTGTCTTTCAATGGTTTTGTACCGTTTTATTCGGATGGGATTTAAGGCATTTTGTATTATTCCATTTTTGACTATTAAAGCTGAAGCAATAGCAGTTATCACTAATAATTTTTCAAATCTATCCAATTTTACAATGTGACTTTTTTCAATATCAAAACCACCGCTTTTTAGGTGCAAAAATAGTCGTTCAACACTCCAACGAAATTTATATAAAGCAAAAATATCTTGCTCTATTTCAATTGAAGACACCAGAACCATCAGCTCGCTCTTATCATTTCTATATGCGGTAAAATTAACCTTTCTATTCCATAATATACCACTACAAGCCCTATACTCTAAGGCTTTAACATCACTAAATATTCTTTCAATGGTTAAAGTTCTTAAACCTTTTGTAAGACGAATTTTATGATCCATTTTTAATGGAATAACAAACTTTAGATGGTTATTTATCAGAAAGTCTAACCATTCTTTATTCATAAATTCTCTATCAGCAAGCAAATATTTTATTCTTTCAACGCCAAAATTATTAATAAATTTCTGTAAAAATTCCTTCATAAATTCTGCAGAACACCCGCCACCATGCGACAAAGTCTTCCAGAATATTGGCACCGATATTTTACCAATTACCATTACTAAAAATAAAATATTAATATCGGATTTACCAAATTTCCAACTTGTCCTATCCATTGCTACGACATAATTTTTTGAAGCAAAAAAGCTTAATAGCAAATAGCCAACCTTCATATAATCAAAATTAAAATCTTTTAAAAAACGATAAATTCTATGAGTTTTTGACGTCGCTTTAGCATCACCTAAAATACCAAGTGCTAAACCTTTTTGATAAATTGAGCTGCCCGTCAGCAAACTAATTACCATACCAACCAAACATTTTAATCTTGATTTATTTCCGTCTATATATAAAATCAATTCTTGAAGTATTATATTATGCATTTTGTTATAAAAATACCTACCTTATACTACTTCACACCACTCTAAATCAACCATTCTTCTTCATCTTCTCAAAATTGTAGGGTACTATAGTCCTATACTGCAAACTACTTTACGCTTACGGTTAGGATTTGGTAATATATATTTATTTTGCTCCGTATCAAAATGCTTGCAAAAATCATCAATTAAGCAGAAAATCTCCGTAAGAGGGATCATAATATATTCTCCAATTTTGTTGTTATTATTCGAGAACTTTATAATCCCTCCCTTCTTACTTTTCAAATATTCTTTCTCCTAACACACTAGTTTGAAAGAAGGTTTTATTTTTACCATAGCTCACCACCAACAGTTTGTTTATGTTATTACATAATGCTTAGCATTTTGTTTGGTGCTTACGTCAAACTCAGGTTAATTTAAGTGAAAATTAACATATCCATGACCACTTATAAGCGATATTGCCATTTTATTTTTATAAATACCACCTTCATGCAATATCCAGGTTAAGCTCTGATGAACTTTGTCCACCTGAGCTTATCGTTATCTCAAGCGGCAAATTAAAGCTTGGCTCCTTAGTTGATTCAAGGTCTGGCAAACTTTGTCCACAATTTTGTCCACAAAAACAATCCTTTTTACCGCATTTAGATATTATAGATATATATATAGATGTGTTTTTTTTTGATTTTTTTACAGTTGAGTGGTAATTTTTTTCCGGTTGAAGTGAAATATTTTTATGGCTATATTGAATATTTATACAATCAGAGTAATAAGAATTATCATTAGCTTTACGAAAACTTATAAATTTTTTAAGAATTCTGATACATAAAATATTGCGACATTTTAGGTTATGTTTGATCGTAGTAATTAAAGAGTGATCAATGAACCCACTTGTTTGTAATTCTGTTAGACATTGTTTAACCCGTTTTTGACAAACTCCTAGCTCTTTTTCGAAAAAATGATAGCCTTCTTGTAATTCTTCTGATAGTTTATCTTTTTGATAAATTTGTAGGCGAGAAACTATCAAAGACAGAAGTTGACGAGAAGTTTTACTTAATTGCTTACCACAATTATTAGTAAGGTTTCGCCATTCAGGTGGGACGAAATTACTGACTATATTATAAAAGATAGTATCGGAATTTTCAGCTAAACCGTCGGGAAAAATTAACGATTCCGTCATATTTCCTCCCCGTGAAAAACGGTCAAAAACAGACTGTTTTGTAGGTCAAGTTTGGGGGATTTTGGCAAAAAAACACTATAAATGTTATATAGCAACTTTTGAAGGAATGTATAAAGTAGTTGAAACGATAATATATATACGGGTTGGGAAGAATTTTTTAAACCCCACTCTTCACTCTTGCGAAGAGCCGCTAAAAGCGACGACGCGGCAATCCAAGAAAAAGTGAATAGAAATGGATTGCGTCGTCGGTCTGGTGACCGGTGCTTATTTGACACTAATTCAGGTTAATTAACTATACTTTGAACTCGTTATTTACATAAATTACTTATTAATAATTAAAAATTTTTCTTTTATCCCTTGAACTGTTACAAAACCAAGCATATATAGAATACACAATGTGTAAGTATTAATTTTATGGAGGTAAAAATGTCTTTTAGACCGTTGCATGATAGAATTGCGGTAAAACCAATTCAACAAGAAGAAAAAACACTCGGGGGAATCTTTATCCCTGATACAGCTAAGGAAAAGCCTATGCAGGGGGAAGTAATAGCTGTAGGAAAAGGAGTGAGAGGGGAAAATGGTACTATCCACTCATTAGAAGTTAAAGTAGGCGATAAAGTACTATATGGCAAATGGGCTGGTACTGAAGTTAAAGTTGATGGTTTAGATCTGATAATCATGAAAGAAAGTGATGTCATGGGCATAATTAGTTAATAATTTATCTAAATTATTATAAGAATTATTTAATTTGTAAGGAGAATATAATATGGCAACAAAATTAATAAGACACGGCTCAAATGCACGTGAACAAATGCTAAGAGGTATTGATATTTTAGCTGATACCGTAAAAGTAACATTAGGTCCAAAAGGTAGAAATGTTGCAATTGAACAGTCATTCGGATCACCAAGATTAACCAAAGACGGTGTGACAGTGGCAAAAGCCATTGAACTAAAAGACAAAGCCCAAAATTTGGGAGCTCAATTAGTAAAATCTGTGGCAAGCAAAACATCTGATGTTGCTGGTGATGGAACAACTACCGCAACTGTTCTAACTCAAGCAATAGCAAGGGAAGGTAACAAAGCGGTAGCAGCTGGCTTTAATCCTATGGATATAAAACGTGGTATAGATTCATCCGTTAATTTAATAGTTGAAGAAATTAAGAAAGCTAGTAAAAAAATCAGTAGCCAAGAGGAGATTGCTCAAGTTGGTACTATTTCATCAAATGGTGATACAGAAATTGGTGAAAAAATTGCCGTAGCAATGGAAAAAGTTGGTAAAGAAGGGGTAATTACCGTTGAAGAAGCTAAGAATTTTAGTTTTGAAGTAGATGTAGTTGAAGGTATGATGTTTGATAGAGGTTATCTATCACCATATTTTGTTACTAATTCCGAAAAAATGGTAGCTGAATTGGAAAATCCTTTTATCTTATTATTTGAAAAGAAATTATCAAATTTACAGCAAATGTTACCAGTGCTTGAAGCCGTAGTGCAATCAGGACGTCCTTTATTAGTAATTGCTGAAGATGTAGAAGGAGAGGCACTTGCTACCCTGGTAGTGAATAAATTACGTGGTGGGTTAAAAGTTGCTGCAGTTAAAGCTCCTGGATTTGGCGATAGAAAAAAATTCATGATGGAAGATATCTCTATTTTAACAGGTGGTCAGCTTATCAGTGAAGATCTTGGTATGAAGCTTGAAAATGTTAATATCAAAATGCTAGGTACTGCTAAAAAAGTTACTATCTCCAAAGAAAATACTGTCATAATTGATGGTGCTGGTAGTAAGGCAGACATCGCGGCTCGTTGTTCTCAAATTCGAGCACAAATTGATGAGTCTAGTTCAGATTACGATAAAGAAAAATTACAAGAGCGTTTAGCTAAACTTGCTGGTGGCGTAGCTGTCTTAAAAGTTGGTGGTGCTACTGAAGTTGAAGTAAAAGAAAGAAAAGATCGTGTAGAAGATGCTTTGCATGCTACTAGAGCTGCCGTGGAAGAAGGCGTTGTTGCTGGTGGCGGTGTTACTCTTTTCTATGCGGCAAGAGCTTTAGAGTCGCTAAAAAGTGCTAATGAAGATCAACAGGCTGGTATTAATATCGTTAAGAAGGCTTTGCAAGCTCCAGTAAGACAAATTGCAGAGAATGCTGGTATGGATGGAGCTATTGTAGTTGGAAAACTTACTGATAGCAAAGATAAAAACTTTGGCTTCAATGCTCAAGATATGACTTATGTTGACATGATTAAAGCTGGTATTATCGATCCAACTAAGGTCGTACGTACTGCTTTGCAAGATGCAGCATCAGTTGCTTCTTTGATTATTACTACCGAAGCATTTATTACTGATGAACCAGCTGATAAAGATGAATCTGCTATGCCACGTGGTGGTATGGGCGGTGGCATGGGCGGTATGGACTTCTAACCGCTTCTTCTCATATTATAAGTTCTAATGTCACCCTTACCATTCGTAGGGGTGACAACCCTCCTAGTAGTCTTGACAACGACACATGAGTACATTAGAATATAATGTACTCAACAATATATTAATATTATTATGACGACAATTACTACCCGTATTCCAGATGATTTAAATAGCTCTTTATCTTTGATAGCTAAATCAATGGAAAGATCAAAAAGCTATATTGTTCATAAAGCAATTTAAAGCTACATTAAAGAACAATTACAAGATATAGAGGATGCTGAAGATGCTTTAGCCAGAATGAAAAATCCAGATAGGAATTTTTATACTTCTGAAGAAATGAAGCAAAAATTAGAAGAAAGATATCGTGAAGAGCCTAGTTTATAAGGCTAAATATTAGAAAATACCACTATATTCTGTGTAGAATAACCTTAAGCAAGGGGTAGATATGTCTGTTGTTTATCAGAATAAGTAAAAATTTGCCCTGTTTTTATATCAAAAAACCATAGATGAATAATTAGTTCTTTTCTGCTTACTTGTTCATTGATCCATGGAAACATCATACAATTTTGATATGATTGTTTAAGTGCTAATTTTGTATAATCATCAGCATTATGTTGTCTAAAATTAGGTGTTTTTATTAGAGAAACCCAGTTGGTTATGAAATCATTGTGCTGTGAATCATCACTAGTTAATAATTCCTGGATTCCTCCACATTGACTATGTCCCAATATAATTAAGTGTTCGACTCTTAAAAAACAAACTCCAAATTCTAAGGCAGCACTCGTACCATGATGATATGTATCTTTTTCATAAGGGGGAACAATATTTGCCACATTACGAACAACAAATAAGTCTCCTGGATCACACTGTAATATTAACGCTGGGTCTACTCGTGAATCACAACAAGCAACTACCATAATCTTTGGTTGTTGACCATCACGGGATAGGCTGTGCATGACAGATTTATTACCATCCGCATATTTTTTCCTAAAAATTTGATAGCCTTTTAGTATTTTGTTAAAACTTTGTTGCATATGTCAGCCCTAAAAACGTCACTATACCTAATTCTCCTGAATTGACTATACCACATCATTGTCCAAATTACCAACAGAAGTAGAACTGGGCAAAAGGTCTAATTTAGAAAAAGATTCGTAATAAAACAGACAATTACCTTGTTACAAAAACTGGACATTAGAATGTTATTGACACTATGAAATATTTTACTAGACTTAGAACGCTAATAATTATATAAAGCTTAATAATCGTTATATAGTCAATTCAGGAGAAGTTGATGCTAGGAGCGACGCCTATAAGTAATAGGTGAGTGACAACGCATAAGCGTCAGTTTAAGAAAACAATAATTGAAAAACCGTCATTGCGAGGAGACCGTAAGGTCGACGAAGCAATCCAAAAAAGTGATTAGAAATGGATTGCCACGCCACCTACGGTGGCTCGCTAATAGACGATTTTTCTACTTTATTTTCTTAAACTGACACCTATGAGTGACGATGTCACCAACTTCTCATCAATTGACCATAAAAGGGCCTGTAGTTCAGTTGGTTAGAACCCACCGCTCATAACGGTGTTGTCGCAGGTTCAAGTCCTGCCGGGCCCACCAAAAATCAATAGGTGAAAGGTTTATTTTAAAATGATTAATTTTAAAACACTTTCAATTTACCTGTTCAGACTATATTGTAGCTATTTCATTGTTATATTAGTTCTGCTTATTGGGGTTTTTACTCTTTCAAATATCTTTGATCTTTTACAGCAATCTAAAGCTGTATATATCCCAACGCATTCTTTTTGGAAACTTGTATTATATAAAATACCTTACTTGGTTAATGAAGCGGCTTCTCTGCTCAGCTTTATTACGATGTTACTTTTTCTAAGAAGATTAACTAAACATAACGAATTAATAACCATTTTATGCAATGGTATCAATATTTGGCGGGTTATTGCTGTTCCATTTTTTGCCGCGATCATTCTTGGTATAATACTAATAACTATATGCAACCCTATTGGTACATTCGGTCTACAAAAATATGAATCTTTAAAAGCAAAGCTGTTTAAAAATACATCGACTAACCTTATAATATCAAAATCTGGTCTATTATTTTTTGAGAATTATCAGGGCAAAAAAAGGATCGTTCAGGCTGGGTCTATTGATATAGTGAATAATAAGTTAAATAAGGTTATTATATTATTCTTGGATGATGAAAATAGCTTCTTAAAAAGAATTGATGCTCAATATGCTATTTTAATCGATAATAATTTTGAATTAACTTCTGTAAAACTTTCGGATGCTAATAACTTCAAGCAATATGAGAATTTTACCATTCCAACAAATTTGTCAATAAATAACTTACTAAATAGTTTTATAACCCCTGAAATGATTGCTATTTGGGATTTACCAGATATAATTCAGCAATTAGTAAAATTTGGCTTACCCATAACTAATTATCAAATTTATTTCTATAAACAGTTATTTAAACCTATAATTATGGCTACTACCGTAATTTTAGCAGCATGCTTTTTTAGCCTCAGGCAACGTGATAATTCTCAGGAAAAAATTTTAGTAATTGGTTTATTTTTAGGTTTTATTATTTATTCTTTATTAGAGGTGTTGTTTAAAATACTTGCATATAATGCAACTCCTCCTTTCTTAGCTATTTTATTACCAAATATATGTATATTATTTTTCAGTAATTTTGTTATTATGCATTCTAAGAAAATTTGATATATTCAAATGTATTTAATCTTGAGAATTGATATAAGATGGTTAGAACTTAAGACTTTGGAGAAATAAAAATGCTAACAAAATTTTTCAGTAGATTTGCAAGTGATATGGCAATAGATCTTGGTACTGCTAATACTTTAGTGTATGTCAAAGGCAAGGGAATCGTATTAAACGAACCATCTGTAGTTGCATTGATTAAAGTGGATGGAGCATTTAAACCATATGCATTTGGTCATGAAGCAAAAAATATGTTAGGACGTACCCCAACCGATATTGAAGCTAAGAGGCCACTAAAAGATGGGGTTATAGCTGATTTTAAGGGGGCTGAGGAGATGATAAAGCATTTTATCAGAACAGTACATAGTCGCCGCTCATTTACTGGTCCAATGATTATAATTTGTGTACCCTCAGGTTCTACACCCGTTGAACGTAGAGCCATCCAAGAAGCAGCAGAGAGTGCAGGTGGTAGAGATGTGTATCTTATAGAGGAACCTATGGCAGCAGCAATCGGTGCTGGCTTACCAGTAACAGAAGCAACTGGTTCAATGATTGTTGATGTAGGCGGTGGAACAACAGAAGTAGCTGTCCTATCATTAGGCGGTATTGTATATGCTAGATCAGTGCGGGTTGGTGGTGATAAAATGGATGAGTCTATTATTTCTTACATTAGAAGGCATTATAATTTGCTAATCGGTGAAGCTACAGCAGAAAAAATTAAAAAGCATATAGGGGCTGCTTATGTAGATGATAGTTTAGAGCCAAGAGTAATGGAAATTAAAGGGCGGGATTTAATTCATGGCATCCCTAAAGAAATGCTACTAAACGAGAAACAAATTGCTGATAGTCTAATTGAACCAGTCAACCAAATTGTTGACGCAGTAAAAGTAGCATTGGAATGTACCCCCCCTGAACTTTCATCGGATATTGTAGATAAGGGGATTGTTATGACTGGTGGTGGAGCATTACTTCGAAACCTAGATCATGTTCTAAAAGAAGCAACTAAATTACCGGTAATTGTTGCTGAACAGGCTTTATCATGCGTAGCTCTTGGCACAGGAAAAGTATTGGAAGATTTTCAAAAATTAAAGCATGTGTTATTTAAACAAGATTAACAAATGGCATTACTAGCAAATAGAATAAAGAATCCTAATAGAATAGCAGGGTTAGCTAAATTTATACTTGTTACCGCGAAACGCGGTTTGATTTTATTTTTTACCATAGCTTCGCTTTACTTATTTATTGCTACTCCAAAAAGACTCTCTTCTATGTCTCTTGAAATCGTTGGACATGTTATGTTTAGTGGCTTGCTAATTCATGAAAATGTATTTAAACAAATTAACCTAATAACCCAAAATTTTATTTATTTACGGGACTTAGCAAGAGAAAATATTGAATTACAATTAGAGGTGGCAAGCTTAAGAAGCTTGCAGAGTGATATATATTTAATCCAATCTGAAAATAGAGAGCTAAAACAACTATTATCAGTTATAGAAGAAGAGCAATATAGCTATGTTAGTGCTAAATTGTTAAGCGTCTCATTAAATCCCTTCAGTAAAACTGCTTTACTGTCAGCTGGGGCAAAACATGGTGTGGCAATTGATCAAATAGTTACCAACAGTGAAGGATTAGTTGGACGAGTAATACAGGTAAGCAACAATTATTCTAAGATAATTTTAGTTAATGACGTGAATTCTAGAATTCCGATCACTACAACCTCTTCAAAAGAAAAAGGTATAATGAGTGGCTATGGTAACGGTAGTAAAATACTCTATTTATCAAAAAACCACTTAGTGCAAAAAGGCGAGAAAGTTATAACCTCTGGTTATGGAAATATTTATCCTTATGGCATAACAGTTGGTTACGTAAACAAAGCAAATTCAGAAAATGTTCTTGTAAAACCTATAGTTGACTTATCTAAAACTAAGTTTGTCAGCATATTACTTCCACAATGAATCTTTTATACTATATTTTATGTTTGGACAAAATCCCAAAAGGGCAGCAATATTTAATGACGGGACTAGCCTAGAGATTAAAAGTATCTTTAAGACTATTCAGGGAGAAGGTCCTTTTGTCGGTATGCCTGCTGTCTTTATTAGGCTTGGTGGATGCAATCTAGCTTGTAATTTTTGCGATACTGATTTTGAAGATTTTAATATATTGACTATTAATAATATTATCGAAGAAATCAAGAAACTTACGATTAATATTAGACCTCTTCGGAAACTCGCTTATGCTGAGGAATTTGAAGGAGACGCGGAACGCAGAACCACAGCGTACTCTAATGTATGTGAGGATTCGAGTACCGCATCATTGTCCAAATTACCAGCAAAAGTAGAGTTTCCGAAGAGGTCTATTAAATTAGTGGTTATAACTGGTGGCGAGCCTTTTCGTCAACCTATAGAATTATTGTGTCATAAATTAATAGATTTGGATTATATAGTGCAAATAGAAACTAATGGCACGTTATATCGTGAGATTCCAGATAAAGTACATATAGTTTGCTCACCCAAAGCTGGAAAAAATAGGGCTACAAAAAATGGTTATTCCCTATTGCGAAATGATTTACTATCTCGCATTAATGCCATAAAATTCTTAGTAGCTAAAAATATACCAGAATATTCTAACATACCTGAAGTTGGGCAAAGTAAATATAATATACCAGTATTTATCCAGCCTATGGATCAAAACAACCCATTGCTAAATAAAGAGAATGAACAACTGGCTATTGATTTGGCACTTAAGTATGGTTATCGCCTTTCTATACAAATCCATAAGATTTTGGGTATTGATTAGGTTACTAAATAAAGCTACCAATATAGTTGTCAAAGTTTTTTATTTTTATGCCTATAGTGATAATTAATTGTATAACCAATAAACCCAATAAATAGTAATGGAAGGCTATAGCATAATGCATCCTTACTAAAGAAGATTTCATAAACACCTATATTACGTTAATTCGGGATAAGGATTAGTAAAAATAGCAGACATATATACACTACGAAGAGCAATTAATGTATGAATTCACAGAAATGCAATTTATACATATCCAAAATCTTGTATTAGTTATAGCTAAAGCATTTTTACTAATCCTTATCCCGAATTAACGTATATTGTGTTCAATTAGATATCGTATCATTTGAAACATGATAATCATATACAACGTCTCCCTGATTACATATAACAGATATTGATCCCACTTAAACATAATTAACCTCAACATTCAACATAAGCAAATAAACATGTATACTTGAAACGGTTCTTATAGCTAACCTGACTAATAATACTACGTCATTGCAAGGAAGGCCGTAGGTCGACGAAGCAATCCACAAGAGTAACCAAAAATGGATTGCCACGACCTACTTGCGTGGTCTCGCAATGACAGCATGATAGGTGCTTATTCGGCACTAATTCAGGTTAATTGACTATAAACAAAAAAGTTGTAATTTCCACGTTATAAATTGTCATCCTTGGCGAGTCAATCATTTAATTTGTGTGTGCGTCAAGATAAGGTGCATTAATCTTACGGGTGAAAGTCCTGTTATGGAAGGAGTAGCTAGCTCCACCATATAGCGAGTCTTGTGCTGCTGAAGGTAACGACAGTAGTAAAGCGTAGACAGCGAAACATCCGAGCCGAAACCAAATGGTGAACGTGATAGCCCTGAAATGATATTGGTAGTGGAAGTCGATGTGCTACACAACGCAGTAGACAAGAGAAAACTAGAGGTCAAACTAGCGAAAATCCGAAAGTTTTCAACCATCGGGGTCTCAGGCGTCAGCGAGTTTGTAGAGATTAATGACACAACTTGAGAAGTCCTTATAACTCTTACTGAGTTAAGTAAGTATTCAAAGTACAAGTGCCGAAACATAAGGCTTTGGAGATGGTGTTAAGGATGGCTGAGTCAGTTGTAGTAGTGATGAAGCTTCGTAATGGGAGTGGAGCGAAGGGCTGACAGAAAGGTAAGAACGTAAGAGGGAAACAATGACCGTACACAGCATAGACGGAAATACATGGTCAACGAAACTTGAGCGTATAAAGTTGCTATCATCACAAAATCAAGACATAAAGTTTAATAATCTTGGACATATTATTGATTTAAAGATGTTAGAAGAACAATATAAGGAACTTGATAGCAAGAAAGCTGTAGGAATAGATGGTATAACCAAAGCGGTTTATGGTAAGAAGTTGGAAGCAAATTTGCTCTCGCTCCTTACTAAAATTCGCAAGGGGCAATATCAAGCTAAACCTGCACGAATTACATTGATTCCAAAAGAAGATGGAGGCAAAAGACCTTTGGTAATATCATGCTTTGAAGACAAGATAATCGAGTCGGCAGTAAGCAAGATATTAAACTCAGTGTTCGAGCCAATATTCTTAAAATGTTCTTACGGGTTTCGACCTAAATTAAACGCCCATGATGCACTTAAGGAGTTGAATAGACTTACGTATAACTTCAATAAAGGAGCTGTAGTTGAAATTGATATAACTAAGTGCTTCAATTCAATCAAACATTCTGAGTTGATGGGATTCCTAAGAAAGAGAATATCTGACAAAAGATTCCTAAGACTAGTTATGAAACTGATGGAAACACCAATTATAGAAAACGGCATTACAGTTACTAACAAGGAAGGATGCCGCCAAGGGTCTAAAACATCACCAATTTTGGCAAATGTCTTCCTACATTATGTTATTGACTGTTGGTTTGCTAAAATCAGCAAGGAAAACATAAGAGGGCAAACTGGAATGGTGAGGTATTGTGACGATATGGTGTTCGTCTTTGAGAATGAAGAAGACGCGAGGAAGTTTTATGAGGTTTTGCCCAAAAGATTAAACAAGTATGGCTTGAACATCAATGAAGCTAAATCGCAGATGATTCAGTCCGGTAGATACCATGCTGAGGACTTAGCTAAGCAAGGTAAGAAGATCAAGAGTTATAATTTTCTTGGCTTTACTTGCTATTGGGGTAAATCAAGGTTTGGTAACATATGGAGATTAAAATATACCACAAGGAAAGATCGATTTACCGAGAAGCTTAAAGGGCTAAGAGAATATCTACGAAGTCACCTTAATGAGAGGGGCAAAGAACAGATATTATTGCAAGTCATTAGAGCTACAAAGGGGTGGATCAATTATCATGGTATATCAGATAATCAAAGACGAGTAAGTTCATTTATTCACCAAACTAGGCGAGCAATATATGGGTGGTTTAATAGAATGGGTGGGAAGCGTAAGATGAATTGGCAAAGATTAGCTGAAATACTCAAAAGGGTCGACTTTCCAAATAAGTGGAAGACCATTTCAATGTTCTAAAACCAACAAAAAAAAATAGGGTACAAGCCTATCTTACCTTTCGGGAGCCGGATGCGGTAGCTCTGCATGTCCGGTTCTGAGGAGGGGCTTAACCAAGCAATTGGTTAGGTCTACTCACAAAGTTCATTTTTTATTGTCCCAAAATTTGGTTAAAACCTCCGGCTTCAGCCGGAAAAGACTTCAGTCCTTGTTCTAAAATATTTCAATTTACTAATGTTATCATATATATTATTCTCTGAATAGAGAATAATATATATGACTGATTATAGTAAGTCTAGCCACACCGTATTTTACCACCGCTTCCATATCGTTTGGATTACTAAGTATCGATACAAAGTACTCACAGGTAACCTCAGGATTAGAATTAGAGAAATTATTGCTCAGGTAGCAGAATATCTTGGTATCAAAATCATCAATGGAATATTATCTGCCGATCATGTCCATATTATGGCTGAAATTCCACCTCATATATCCATTAGTCAGTTTGTTAAAGCAGCTAAAGGACGTTCATCATATAAAATTCAGCAAGAATTTCCTGAAATTAGAAAAACTTACTGGGGACGCCACTTTTGGGCTAGGGGCTTCTTTAGCTCAACCAGTGGTAATGTCACTGATGATATAATCAATAACTACATTAACAATCATTCAGATGCACATCAGCCTAATAATGTAATGAATATCTCTTTAGAGTAAATCCGTGACTTCTAGTCGCAACTTCAACCTACCAGCTTCAGCTGGTTAGTTATTGAGTTTCCAATAAATCATATTTAAAATCTCCACAAAGTATTTCAAATTGATTTAAAGCTAAAGACCAATCTTTAATAGGCATGGTCCATTTTTTGGCTGCATTTTGTAGGGATAAAAATATTATTTTTTGAATTGACTTATCATCTGGAAACACCCCCTTATTTTTGATAATTTTTCTAATTTGACGATTTACAGATTCTATAGTGTTAGTAGTATAAATTACCTTTCTGTTCTCTTCAGGAAAGGCAAAAAACGGTATTATCCCAGACCAATTACGTTGCCAAATATCAGAAATTACCGGATATTTTTTATCCCATTTTACACCAAATTGCTGAAGTTTTAAACGTGCCATTTCGTCATTATTAGCTGTATAAATTTGTTTTAGATCTGATGTGACCTCTTTTAAATCTTTATATGATACCAATTGCAATAATTAACGCAGTGGTGTAAAATGGGTTTTTAACTGATAAAGGTACTCAAATGGCTAGGTTAATATTACCACAAGGTTTTCATGGTCATGATTTTATAAAAATGATGAAACATGAGCCGCATGGTCGAAATCGTATACGTTTATTGGCGATGTATCACCTTCAATTAGGCAAATCTTTAAAAGCCATATCTGAAATAGTGAAGTCACACTGGAAAACTGTGCAATCATGGCTCAGAAGATTTAGGAATCATGGTTTTGAAGGATTATTTGAATCACAAAGAAGCGGTGCCCCTAGGAAGATTAACACTATACAAGAGTCTGCTCTTTTTGATAAAATCAATACGCTCAGTGAAAGTAAAACTGGTGGGTATATAACTGGAAAGGAGCTACATATCATGTTACTTGAGGAATATGGTGCTAAATGCGCTTTAAAAACAGTCTACAATACTATGCACCGCCTTGGTTTTAGCTGGATTACTTCTCGTTCAATGCATCCAAAGTCAAATCAAGAGACTCAAAATACATATAAAAAAACTTCCCAGACATGTTAACAAAATTATTACCAAAAAATATCGATAGATGTAAAGTTGATATATGGTCTCAGGATGAAACTCGAGTTGGGCAACAAGGTAGCTTAACTCGTATATGGGCTAAGCGTGGCACTAGACCCCGTAAAGTTCGGCAACAGCAATTCATTTCAACATATATTTATGGAGCTGCTTGCCATGATACAGGAGAAGCTTTTGCATTAATTTTACCATATGCAAACACACAGGCAATGAATAAATTCTTAGAAGAGCTTTCTCGCAGTATTCAAGGCAACCGACATATAGCTTTACTAACGGATAATGCAGGTTGGCACACAGCCAAAAAACTAACTGTGCCAAGCAATATCACTTTGATACCGCTTCCGCCCTATGCACCGGAACTTAATGCAATGGAACAAGTTTGGGAATGGATCAAAAATCATTTCTTGTCTAACCAATGTTATGGTGTATATGAAGATATCGTCACTATGGCTTGTTACGCTTGGAATCAATTTGCTCATAATGTAGATTTAGTAAAATCAATTATGTATAGAGACTGGATAAACACACCGTGTTAATTATTGCAATTGGTATGACACATACTTTACTGAATTGCGAACCATATGTACAATACATAATTGTACTATAGTACTCGGGAATACACTGCTTATAGCTTCTGGAAAGCCCTTTAAACCATCCACACAAGCAACATAAATTTGTTCAATTCCTCGATTCTTTAACTCAGTAACTACTTGCATCCAAAATTTAGCACCTTCATTTTTGCCTATCCAAATGCCAAGTAACTCCTTTT
Organism: Rickettsia endosymbiont of Oedothorax gibbosus; assembly: GCF_936269705.1. Classification (NCBI taxonomy): domain Bacteria; kingdom Pseudomonadati; phylum Pseudomonadota; class Alphaproteobacteria; order Rickettsiales; family Rickettsiaceae; genus Rickettsia; species Rickettsia endosymbiont of Oedothorax gibbosus. The sequence continues at coordinate 2,601,683 of NZ_OW370493.1, read as the reverse complement.
TCCCTTCTATATTTACAGCAAGTGCTAAATATACTGCTTTATTTATTACTATGTGATTGTCTCTAGATTTTACATAGATACAGTCCAAGTATAATATTGGATACACCCTATCTAAACAACGATTTTGCCACCTAGTTACTTCTTCTATTACCCCATCTGTTATGGTGGATATCAAGTCACCAGATACATCAGTTTGATATATTTCTTCTAAATGCCCTCGGATCTCGCTGACTGTCATACCGCGACCATAAAGGGATATCACTTTCTCATCAAATCCATTAAATCTCCTCAGCCCTTTTGGTATTAATTGAGGATTATACTCTCCTTCCCGATCTCTTGGTACTTCTACTGTCAGCTTACGACCATCCCCATCAATTACTGTCTTCTCATAGCTACCATTACGACTATTATTATCTACTTTTGCCATCTTGCTATGTTTTGAATATCCTAATTCATGATCCAACTCACTTGCTAATATTTTATCAACTATTTGCTTCTTTAGCTGTTGAAATAAACCATCTCGACCAAATAACTCCGATGGATTAAGGTGGTCCCCTTTGTCTAGACAAAAATTTAGATAAATAGAGATATAATTCACAAAAATTAAATTGTTGTTTTTATACAATATTTTTTTCAAAATATACACATTCTGGAGTTTTATAATCCAAAGCTTGATGCATCCTTTGTCTATTATAAAAGTCCATATATTCGTTAATTGCTGTCTTTGCCTCCTTTACTGTTGTTAAAATAATCCGATAAATTTTTTCCTGTTTTAATGATCGCCAAAAACGTTCAATAAAAATATTATCTAAGGCTCGTCCCTTACCATCCATACTAATCAAGATATTATGTAGCTTTAGCATACTAATAAAATTCTCCGAGGTAAATTGTACTCCTTGATCAGTATTAAATATTTTTGGCATACCATATTTTTCTATAGCGTCTTCAAGGGCTGTTACACAAAATTCACTTTCCAAACTAATGGAGATTCGCCAACTTAGAATATAACGACTATACCAGTCAATAATAGCTACTAAATATACGAACCCTTGGCTCAGTCTTATATACGTTATATCTGCACTCCAAACCTGGTTTGGCAATACTATTTCTAATCCTTTTAGTAAATAAGGATATATTTTATGCGCTTGATTCCTCTTGCTTAAATTTATTTTAGGATAAACAGCTTCAAGACCCATTATCTTGTAGTAACGTCTAACAGCTTTACGACCTACCGAAAAACCTTGGGCTTGTAAATATTTAGCCATCCGCCGCATACCATAATATGGATGCATAGTATAGGTCTCATCAATTATTGCCATAATCTTGATATCTTGTTCACTAATACCAGTAGGTTGATAGTAATAGGTTGACCTGCTAATATCCAATAACTTACACTGTTGTACAATTGTTAACTTATTATGATTAGGCTCTATCATATTACACCTAACCTTTAATTCCAAACAATGCAGATTTTTTTTTGAGCCAGTCACACTCAACGCTTAACTGACCAATTTGCTCATATAGATTCTTGATTAACCCCTGCTGATTTGGATCAGCACTCTGTGTTTTATTCTTAAAACCTTGTACTAACAACTCAAGACCTTGTTTTTTCCAGTTACTTATCTGTGTTGCATGAACACCATACTTACTGGTTATCTGGGCTATTGTTAGCTCTCCCTTAATTGCTTCTATGACAATTTTGGCTTTCTCCTCAGCACTATATTGCCTTACTTGTTTTTTCATCTCTAGCTCTCCTTGTTTGCTAAAGAATTCTATCTCATTTTTCTTATTTTTCTGTCCAAAATATTGGAACCATTATAAAAAATTGGTGTAAATTTATTATAAAGCTATATAATTAAATCTACTTAAATCAACTGCAGAAGATATATTTGCTCAGCCATATTCAACAACAAATTATATTATGAAAATCAATGTGGAAATTATTCGCACTTATCAAGATTGGAAAAATCATAAATTTATCAATAAACTATTAGTGAAGAATGTTGCGTGTGCTATACTAAGTAGATATAAGAATTTTAAAGGAGTTGCAAGGTTTGAGCTAGCGATATTACTAGCTGATAATAATGAAATGTTAAATTTGAATAGCCAATTTTGTGGTAGGGGGAAACCTACAAATGTGCTATCATTTCCTGATATAGAATTAGACTTTCGGCATCTACTTGAATTTACTCCTAACTTAGATTATATGTATTTAGGAGACATAGCTTTTGGGTATGAAATAATTCAGAGTGAAGCGATAAGTCAAAATAAAAGCTTTAGGGATCATTTTATACATCTTTTGGTACATAGTGTTTTGCATTTACTTGGCTTCGATCACCAAAATGACGAAGAAGCAACTATTATGGAAAATTTAGAAATAGAAATATTAAAGGATTTTGCTATTGTTTCTCCATATTAACAATTATGCTAGGTTATGTGAAAAAAGAAGATATTCCCTCTATTAACTCTAAAAAGGCTATGCTTACAAATCCTTCAAAATTTGATATTCTTAAATCTTGGTTCTTTCGTCTGTTTTTTGGAGAAAAGATAGAGGATAATTTTTATTATACTATTAAAAAGCTAAAATCTCACAGCAAGAAAATGGCATTAGAAGAAAAAAAGATTTTCATGAATCTTTTGAAATTTGGTCATAAAACTGTAGAAGATGTAATGATTCCTAGATCTGACATTAAGGCAGTAAAATTAACCACTAGCGTGGAGGAGTTAAGCAAAATACTTAATAGCAAAATACCTCATACTAGAACGTTAGTTTATGATGAAACGTTGGATAATATAATTGGTTTTATTCATATAAAAGATTTGTTTAAGATACTTGTTACTAAGCAAGATATGTCGTTGAAAGGAATAATTCGTAAACCTATCATTTCTGCTCCTTCAATGAAATTGATAGATTTACTAGCAAAAATGCGAAAAGATCGTGTACAGATATCTATAGTTGTTGACGAATATGGTGGAACTGATGGCATTGTAACCATTGAAGATATTATGGAAGAGATAGTTGGTAGAATAGATGATGAGCATGATAAAAAGTCGGATAATGATAATTTCAAAATTATCAATAATAATACCATTTTATCAAATGCTCGGGTGAAAGTTGAAGATCTTGAATTGGCTCTTGGAGTGAAGTTAAAAACAGAAAATGATGAATTCGATACAATTGGTGGTCTAGTCTTAGCAAAAGTAGGTAAGGTACCTTCAGTTGGTAGTCAAATTGATATTGAGGAACAGGTTGAACTTGAAGTAATCGAAGCAGATCCGAGATCACTTAAGCAGGTTAAATTAAAATTAAAAAATGGCACATTATTACCTAATTATACTTTATGATTATCGCAACTAATTTAGCCATGAGTTATGGTGCAAAAATATTATTTACCGACGTAAATGTTCATATCAAAAATGGTAATAGATATGGGCTTGTTGGAGCGAATGGTGCTGGTAAATCTACTTTTTTTAAAGTTCTAATTAAAGAAGAGGAAGCAAGCATTGGTGAAGTAAATATAGTTAAGAAGGCTCGTATTGGTTGCTTGAAACAAGATCAATTTATTTATGAAAATACTTCAATTATTAATACTGTTATTGCTGGTAGAAGTGAATTATGGCAGGCTTTGCAAGAAAAGGAAAAAATATTAGAAAATGATCAGCTAGAGGGTGAACAATGTGATGAGGAAAGTGGTTATCGGCTAGGTGAGTTGGAACAAATTATTGCTGATAATGATGGATATATCTCAGAAATTTTTGCCATTGAGTTACTTCTAGGTTTAGGGATACAAGAAAAATATCATCATCAACTAGAGGGTGAACAATGTGATGAGGAAAGTGGTTATCGGCTAGGTGAGTTGGAACAAATTATTGCTGATAATGATGGATATATCTCAGAAATTTTTGCCATTGAGTTACTTCTAGGTTTAGGGATACAAGAAAAATATCATCATCAACTAGAGGGTGAACAATGTGATGAGGAAAGTGGTTATCGGCTAGGTGAGTTGGAACAAATTATTGCTGATAATGATGGATATATCTCAGAAATTTTTGCCATTGAGTTACTTCTAGGTTTAGGGATACAAGAAAAATATCATCATCAACCATTATCCGTTTTATCCGGTGGTTATAAACTTAGAGTATTACTAGCCCAAAGTTTATTCAACAATCCTGATATATTATTACTTGATGAGCCGACCAACCATCTTGATATAGTATCGATTTATTGGCTAGAAAATTATCTAAAACAAAAATTCAAAGGTGCTTTGGTATTTATTTCGCACGATTTGGCTTTTCTTAATAATATTTCTACCCATATTTTGGATATAGATTACGGTACCATCAAAACTTATACTGGTAATTATGATATTTTTATTCGTGATAAACAGCTAATTGCCGATCAAAAGCTTAAGGATCTTACTAATATAGAGAAAAAAATTGCTACTATGCAGGTTTTTGTCGATAAATTCCGGGCTTCCGCTAGCAGATCTAAGCAAAGTAGCTCACGAGAAAAGCAAATAGAGAAAATGGAATTACCTGATATACGTCAGTTCGGGATAAGATATAGATGAAATAGTAATAGATAAAAGGATTGTCAAAAAGGAGTGCCTGCAGTATTTATATTTTTAAACAAAAAAACAAACTACAGGCATGAAAAAAGATATCACAGAATTATATAGTTTTATAGATGATTTTTGTAAAATTTATTTGGAGTATGAACAGAGAAAGTTATTACCATCAAATAAGCAAAGAAATCGCTGTTGTAGCATGAGTCTAAGTGAAATGTTAACAATAATAATTATGTTTCATACATCCTATGCTAAGAATTTTAAATTTTTCTATAAAAGTTATATAGAGTGCATGCATAAGGATGATTTTCCCAAAGCCTTGAGTTATAATAGATTTGTTGAATTAATGGCACGATTATTCATACCGCTAAATATGTTGATTCATTTGTTGTTTGGTGAGGAAACAGGTATTTATTTTATTGACTCTACAACGATTAAAGCTTGTCACAATAAAAGGCGTTATAGCAATAAAGTTTTTAAAGGATTAGCCAAACATAGTAAATCCTCTATGGGGTATTTTTATGGTTTTAAATTACATGTAATAATCAATAATAAAGGGGAGTTTATGGCATTAAAAGTGACCAAAGGCAATGTAGATGATAGGGTTCCAGTACCGGAGTTAACAAAAAGATTAACTGGAATTATAGCAGCTGATAAAGGTTATATTAAGCAAAATTTGTTCTTAAATTTATATGAAAGAGGCTTAAAAATGATTCATGGAATTAAGAAGAATATGGAAAATAAATTAATGGATTTGAAAGAAAAAATCTTACTTCGAAAGCGTAACTTAATTGAAACAGTTTTTGATTATCTAAAAAATAAAATGAACCTTGAACATACTAGACATAGATCACCAATAAATGCCTTTGTCCATATATTATCTACTCTTGTTGCTTACTCATTAAAGAAAAATAAACCTTCAACAAAATTTGATTTTAATCTACATGTTCACAATATCCTTATCCCGAATTGACGTGATATACAAAAAAGTTCACGTATTAGCCCGTATTTTAATTTTAAGCAAAAAAGACCATCTGGAAAATTAGTGCTACAAGTTAAGGGTATTTCTAAAAATTATGAGAATAAAAAAATATTAAATAATGTAAGTTTTACTGTAACAAGAGGAGAAAAAATTGTTATTATTGGTCCAAATGGTATTGGTAAATCTACTTTACTAAAAATTCTTCTTGGTAAAATATTCTCAGATTTGGGAAGTTATGAATGGGGATACGAAACTCAAATTTCTTATTTTGCTCAGGATCATCATGAATTACTCAATGAAAATATCAACGTTATTGATTGGTTATCCAACCAAATACCTACTGAGAATGACAATACGTTGCGTAGTATATTAGGTCAATTATTATTCCGTAAAGATGAAGTAACTAAGAATATTTTAAATTTGAGTGGTGGGGAAGGAGCTCGTTTATTATTAGCCAAAATTATCTTAGAAGAAAGTAATATATTGGTATTAGATGAACCCACCAATCACTTAGATATTGAATCTAAGCATATGCTAAAAAATTCACTAATTAACTACCCAGGTACTCTAATATTGGTAACTCATGATAGAGATTTTGCTAGCAGTATAGCCACAAGGATTATTGCACTATCCCACCAAACTATTACTGATTTTAAAGGTAAATATCAGGAATATTTAGCTAAATATAGCAATGATTACTTAGATAGTAATTGGGTATTGGCAAATAAGGCGGGGAAGTAGTCTATAGTTGTGAGCGTTCACAAAATTATATATTGACATAAGGCATACATTGTCATTAATATTATACAAATGACAAAAAAATATAACTATAATTTTTCATCTGAAAAAAATTATAAGCTCATACAGGAAAGAGATATAAGTTTTGAAGAAATAATTGCAGCTATTGAAAATAATTGTTTGCTAGATATAATTGAGCATCATAATTCTCAAAAATACCCTAACCAAAAAATGTATCTCATTGAGTTTAATTTTTATGTTTATCTTGTTCCTTTTGTCGTTGAAGATGATGGAACAATTTTTCTTAAGACAATTATTCCAAGCCGTAAAGCTACTAAAAAATATTTAAAGGAGACGAAAAACAATGAGAAATAAAAACCATAATTCTTCAAAAATACTGCTTGATGAAGAGGAAAAATTATTATTAAGCTCTTTTGAAAATAATGAATGGCGTACAATCGAAACCATTAAGGAAGAAAAAGAAAAGGCTATAAAGGCTGCAACCAACTATTTACAAAAAGACATACGTATCAATATTCGTATTTCTAGCAGTGATTTAAACCGTATCAAGCAAAAGGCAGCTTATGAAGGGCTACCTTATCAGACACTTATTGCAAGTATTCTTCATAAATATTCAGCGGGACATTTATTTTTTAAATGAAATAACAAATGTGAGCGTTCACGGAAAAAGAGTTAAAGTACAAGACGTCTATTAGCGAGAAGGCGTAGCCGACGAAGCAATCTATAAATACATAGTTTGATATGAGTAAATATACAGAACTAAATGATGCTAAGATAAGTTTTTGCCTAGCTCAATCACGGGATGAAGATTTAATAAAATCTTGGCTTGATAAACCACACATTAAAAATTATTGGGACAATAGTAGCGATCTATTGGAAAACCTACAGAATTACTTGCAAGGTACGAAAGATATTTTTGATTATTGGCTAGGCTTTTATGATATACAACCCTATGCGTTAATAATGACATCAGATGCAAATATAATGGTTCCAATATTTTGGACAGAAAAATAAGAAAAATGAGATAGAATTCTTTAGCAAACAAGGAGAGCTAGAGATGAAAAAACAAGTAAGGCAATATAGGGACTAGTGTTAAGAACAAGCTCTTTTGCCGCCACTTAGAATTAAATTGGAAAATCTTTAATCCTTTTTTCATACTCAGATTGGCAATCTCCGAGTGATAATTTTGAATACATCTCCAATGATTGACGACTCTCATGTCCTGAATATGGCTGAATTAATGCGTCATCTACGCCTTTTTTCTTCATCCAAGTAAAAAGAAAATGTCTTAATGTATGAGGAGATATTGAATGCTCAATACCCGCTTCTTTTGTATAGTTCATTAATATTTTTCTAATGCCTCGATCAGAATATGCCATCTTCAAACTTGATTCAAATAAATATTTTGAATCATTTCTTTTCATATTTTCTAGATGAACAGCTAATATTTCCTTAAAACTATCAGGAAACGGAACTATTCTGTCCTTCTTTCCCTTACCTTGCACAACTTTTATCTGACAATTATCTAAATCTATGTCAGATATTTTTATATTTACTAACTCAGAAACTCTCACCCCGGTATAAAGCAATGTTTTAATCATTACTATATGCTTCATATTTCTAGATTTCCATACCGTGTTGTAATATTTATTTATTTCCTCTTCCGTAGGCACATACGGCAACTTCCTTTCCTTACCACTCTTTACTTCTACATCAAGATTTTTTCTTATATGCCTGAATAATTCTCTTAAGTAATTATAATCAGGCTTTTCTTTTTTCAGATGTTTGCAAAAATATTTAGCTTTTTCTCTAACTGGCGTACGTTCTAATATCATAATAAGCAATTAAATAGTTATCCCGATTAACAAGCGTTTATTAAAATCTAACGGAAAAAGACCATAAGGATTTATATGACCTGAGAATAACGGTGTTAATGCTCTATAGTCTTCAGGCATAAACCTGTTCTGCCAATGTGGCTGTGATAATATTTGTTGAATAATCAAGGTATTGATATAAACCATACATACCTGCAACAGATGTAAACATAATACCGATAATTCCTGATCTTCAATATTGTTCGTTGCAATGTGACCTAGTTTACCGTAAAAAATAAAATCCATTACATTATTAAGGCGTTCAACAATATTTAGTCCTTCATTAACTCAATGATAGGTAAGCCACTAGTTTGACTAGTGAGACCATCAAGGCTTGGCCTTTAGATTTAGTATAAAATAAAAAGTTATCATATATAACTTCTTTGGCTTGACGGTCAAAGGAGAAAATATATGACAACATACGAAAGTTTAAATCATTCTAAATGGGATTGCAAATATCATATTGTGTTTATTCCAAAGTGTCGTAAAAAAGAATTGTACGGGAAGGTTAGAAAATATCTTGGGAACGTATTCCATGAGTTAGCTTTTCAACGTGGGAGCAAGATCATAGAGGGGCATATGGTACAAGATCATGTGCATATGCTCATCAAGATTCCTCCTAAATATTCTGTAGCTGAAGTAATAGGCTATATCAAGGGGAAAAGTGCTATAGCCGTTGCTAGGCAGTTTGGTGGACGAAAACGTAATTTTAATGGAGAAAAGTTGTGGGCTAGAGGTTATGCGGTCTCAACTGTAGGATTTGAAGAGAATCAGATCAAACACTACATTAAGAATCAAGAGCAACTTGATAGTTTAGGCTCTGACGAATCAGGAGAATTTTAATTAACAATGGCAGCCCTTTGGGCTGCTCATAACCGTCAAGCCCCTCGCTTTGCGAGGGCGTTCTGACTTCAATACGTAATTCTTCCGAGGATAAATATTTACACAAAAATATGGTTTTATTGGCTTTGCCTAGTTCTACCAGTGCCTTATATACCGGATGAGCGTAATTATTATTACTAAATCTTTTGATTAATACGGATGGTGTAACTATTCCTAGTTTTAGGGCAACCATATGTTTGACAGTCTCATCGTAATTATCTTCTAATAACTCCCAATTTATACTTCCCTTTAGGATCTCTGAAATATTTTTATATTTATTTCTATCTCTAGAATCAACGTAATACAATTTTTGCTTATTGATTGCCTTTAGTCTCGGGCATAAGGAGAAATCTAGTAAATAACTCACGGCAAAACCTATTACACTTTGTCCATGGGTATCGACAAATACACGATTCATGTCCATGTCCGTATCATGGTCAATAATGCCTTTTATCATGCTACCTACCTCTGATGAGGTGCAATCCTTTAACTGCGAGTAAATACATAATGATTTCTTGTCAACATGCCAATAAATCATTACTCCTTTCTTACCATAACGAAAATGCCATTCGCTCATTAGATTTTGATCCCAAGCAAACAGATGAGTTGAGTCACAGGCCACTGTTGTAGTAGCCTCTCCCCAAACATCAGGATTTCGTGTTTTTAAAACGTTATTAACCATTGTACGAATAGCATTTCTAATGTTTGTAGCATTAATATGGCGTTTTTTTACATAACGTAAATCACTATAATTAACATTATCATTAGCAATGCTGATTCTTTTTAATCCGGTGTTGCTACCAATGCCAAATATACATAGTAATAGTCTTCTTTGTAGATCAGAACTATTGATATTGCTGCTTTTACCAACAGTTTCAAGTTCCTTAGTAAAATTGATTCTTAGATCGCACTCTTTTAAAATATCAATTAAGTGTATACTTGACCACTTATTATTGATTTCTTGCTGTAACTTAATAATATTATCAGGTTCATCCTGTGAGTCTAAGGGAGTAAGCTTTATATTGTTACCAACTTTACTTTGTTGGATCTTTACAAACTGATTATTAGGAATATTTGCATTTAATGCATCTAAGCTGTTAGTAAGTGAAGTCTTTAATTTTTCTACGAACTCCTCGAATTTTAGCGGTAACCCAAGTAACTCATAATATGATTCTCGTTTCTCAATAAAGTCCTTCGGTAAGTCCTTATTCGGATCTCTATAACGGTAACTTTTATTAACCCAAATAGCTTTAAAACCAAGAAGTTCTTTAATCTGTTCTAATATGGCTAGTTCATAATTATATTTATTTATTCGCAATTGACCTTTTTCTATTTTAAAGATCATGCTATACCAGTTCTGTGGGATAGCTCTATTGATTGGTGGGATATTAATATAGTAAGCTAAATCTGATTCATTCCAGTATTGGTTGATAAAACGAATTGCCTTTAAGATAGGTTGATAATCAATATGATCTTCAGAAATTTGTAATATTCTTATTATCGCAAGTAGACTACCTCTATTGCCATAAGCATAGGTGGTATGCATTTTTTCTCGCACCTGAGCCTGATACCACTTACTACCACGATGTTGTAGATCTTCAATTACTTCTTCCAGCTTCTCCTGAGGCACTACCGGATAAACTTTGTCCTCAATAATGCTTTTAGGATTTTTTGCATTTAGTATAGCCAACTTTTCTAGAATATCAAACTTTCCGTCAACACGCTTAACTTCCTGAAGAATATGACGGTCTACATGCTTCTCTGCTCCGGCTCGCATCTTTTTAATTAGTTTAATCATGGTATCTATTAAGGCATCCAACAATAGCTCCAGTCTTACACTACAGAATATTGCCATGGTGGCATATTTTATAGTCGGGGCAAAATCTAGAATATTGCTAGGTGCAAAAACCATCACACGTTCATAATATTTTAATAATAATTTTCTGTCTACTGACTCTATTATGCAGTCAGATAATTTGATTTGACCTAGTAAATTGATTTTATTTATGGCACATTGAATATTCTTAATTTTAGCTCCAGAGATATCTTTTTTAAGTTCTGATAATTCTATAATGTTATTATCCTCATCACTATTTTTACTAAGAATGCGATCTATTAAAAGAAGATTTCCTTGACTTAAATTATCAAATATTTTTCTAAAAAATTGTTGTTCAAATTTTTGTTTAGCTAACGAAATGTAATTTTCTAATTGTTTGGTATTAACAATTTCTATTCTATCTTTGATGAAATATGTACGTATTTGTTCAAGTAGCACTGAATCTGAGAAATGACGCGGTATCAAGTCATCTACAAGATAATTCATTATTAATGTAATATCCTTGGCATTTGCTACACGATATCCTAAATACTGTCTGATATCCTGACGATACCTTTCTCCAGTACGTGTATCCCAGTCAAATGTAATAATTTGTGTTGGATCAATATCTAAATGTTTGGCAACCTGTAACAATAATTGCATCGAAACTGTGTTAGCTTTATTAGAGGGAAATTGTATGTATTTTTTGAAATACACTAACATTATTGCAAAAGTTAACTGATTTGATTGACCTTTCTTTTTCTTGCATAAATTTAAATCCTCTAATGATAAATTATATTGCATTTTTATCTGTTCCTAGAAATCACAGTGTCGGTATTGATTTACTCGATTTTATTCATATTACAATTATTTTGCAATATATTTTTTGCTCTAACAATAAAAAAGTGTAAACATTATTTTTTTAGGAACTGTAAGTGGCGGCAAAAGAGCTTGTTCTTAACACTGGTCCCTTTTATGGTAATAGATAAAGAACAGTCTGAAAATCAAGAGAGTGATATAGTAGAGGGATATCAGGTAATAGGAAATAGTAATAGTGTGTCTACTGGAGAATTGGCCTATCTATTTGCCCCAAAGTATCATCGTGGCGAAATTTACCAAAATGTTGGTTACGAATGTGTGGGAGCTCTTGTCTTATATTATGGGCAAAGATTACATGATAATGGAACAGATATAACAATAAAAATTGCCGGCTTGGAAAAGTCAGCAGTAGCACCATTTAAAATGGTAAGTGCCACAGTACGCACTGATAATCCAGGTTCGTATAAGATATTGGATAAGTTAGGATTTAATAAAAACCCAAATATTGTACAAAAATATAATGATTGCGAAAGACATGAATATTTCAAACCCTATGGTAATGAAAGCTATGTTGATGTTTTACAATTGACATCTACCGCTTTGCTGGGAGAGACAACATCCGATTTAGATATAGTCGATTAAGAAGTTGGTGACGTCGTTACTCATAGCTCCTAGGAGACGGTCGGAAATAACTAAATTAATTCTATAATTATTCCATTTATTTTTTATTCCCTCCAGTATCTCAAATCTTGCCTATAATATAGGAAATGATTTTGAAAAAGAGATTGTCATGAGCAAGGGATAGCACAACTTCTATAGTAATCAATATTATAATGATCCATTCAAGTCTAGTAGAGTGTTTACAGTTTAAGTCATTTGACAAAATATTGTAAAGTTCATGAATCATATTTAGTCGATTATTAAGAATATTCTGACGAATTTGAATATCTTGGAACTCTGCAGTCATTAAGTATAAAGGTTCGTAACTAGGACGACGCCAAAAAAATTCAGGAGTATCCAATATATCGCTGTGTAAATTAATTGAATATCGTTCGTTAAATAATATCCCAATTTGTTGAGATATTTCTTTTTTGGAAAGTGATACACTACCTGTACTGGCTAGTTCTTGTTGAATTGGAGTGGTTTTTACAATTAGATTACTTACCGATTTTTCTAGTACACTAAGCTTAACTGACTGAGCTAAAGCATGCGAGATAGATAATTTTATAAAAGTTGATTTATCGGCAAGAATGATTTGGTTTTTTTCTTCATCAATAAATGTTTTACCAGTAATTTCATCATAATCAAAATAAATAAAGTCGGAAACTAGCTCGTCATTTTGATTAGTTTTAAGAGCTGCTATTTCTGCAAGGAGCATTTTTTCTTGGCTTTCTTCAGCTCCCCATATAGTAACGCAACCGAAAGGGAAAAAGAAAACATCGATAGGATTTAAATTTTCCCCTTGTTCTTTTTGAATATATAGTACATCATCGAAATATTTAGGTTCAAGACCGATTTTATTGAGGTTTATTACTAAATAGTTCATTTTGTATTCAGAAGTAGTACAGTAGGAAGTGCATCTCATATAATAAATAATTTATGGCAAACAATTGTTGCTTCATTATGCTATAGTAGTTATAAAAGTTACAAAGTCAATTAAAATGTAATAGTTGGTAGTTATGTATGAAATATTAACAAATAGATCAATCATTGAAGTTTCTGGTGATGATGCGATAAATTTTTTGCATAATTTGATCACTAATGATATAAAAAATAACGATTATTGTTATAGTTATGCTCTAACTAACCAAGGGAGATATTTGTTTGATTTTTTCGTATTGAAACTATCGGCAACGAGGTTTTTTATTGATATAAATATTAATCAATCAGATTTATTTAAAAATCACTTAGTGCAGTACAAGTTACGTGCTAAAATTGAAGTGAATGACTTAACTACCGCCTATCAGGTTATTTACTCAAAGCAGCAATTGCCACTTAATAGCTACCAAGACCCTCGTTATAACCAACTTGGTTTTCGTTCAATTATTAATAAAGATGATTTTTTAACAACCACCAGAATAGAAGGCTTATATCAGCAGGATAAATATAATTTTGCCATAGTTGATGGCTATGATGATTTAATTGCCAATAGGTCTATTCCCATCGAATATGGGGCTGAGGAGTTAAATGCTATAAGTTACAGTAAGGGGTGTTATATTGGGCAGGAAGTTGTTTCCAGAACAAAATACCAAGGAGTTGTAAGAAAAAAAATATTTAAATTATCCGTTAACATAGATTCCGGTAATACTGGTAGTTTAGATATCGCGAAAGACGATGAAATTATCGCCAATAATACAAAAATTGGCGTAGTATGTTCAGCTTATCAGAACATGGCAATAGCTTTAATTAGGGTGGATGATTATTATTCATTAGCAGATACAGTTATTACTGTAAAAAACTTACCAGTTTCTTTGGCTGTTCCACCTTGGAGTTATAGCTAAGCCGATTGTTCATCAATTGACTATATAACTTTTTTGGGTTAGCTATCTGCAATCTTATCCAAAAGAGTTAGATTATGATACCATGTTAATTGTGCAAGCACCTCTTGCACAAATGTAGGATCAGGATATTCCTTAGCAAATTGTTGCATATATTTCAGATTTCGAGTGCTAACCTGGATATTGCATGAAGGTGGTATTTATAAAAATAAAATGGCAATATCGCTTATAAGTGGTCATGGATATGTTAATTTTCACTTAAATTATGTCTGGATATGCAATTCTTCCTGATTTAAGATAGAATCCCCTCTTACCCCCATTTTTTATTGTACCGGGGACAGTACCATATTAGCTTATTCTATAGCTAATTTTTTCATAACACTATCCCATATATGTTGGTATGGACCTATTAATTAAATAATAATTTAATTAATAGGTCCATACCATGATAAATAATAGCATAAAAAATACTATAATAGGAATAGATTTAGCAAAAAATAGTATGCACTTGGTGCAAGTCACGTTAATTCGGGATAAGGATTAGTAAAAATGCTTTAGCTATAACTAATACAAGATTTTGGATATGTATAAATTGCATTTCTGTGAATTCATACATTAATTGCTCTTCGTAGTGTATATATGTCTGCTATTTTTACTAATCCTTATCCCGAATTAACGTAAGTCGATCAAAATGGCAAAAAAATAGGTTATTAAAAAGTTACAAGAGATGAGTTAATAGCCTATTTAAGCAATCTCGATAAAAGTTCATTGGTAGCTATGGAAGCATGTGGAGGAGCTAATTATTGGTCACGGGAAATTGCTAAGCTTGGTTTGCAAGTCAAACTAAGAGTCAATCATTTAATTTGTGTGTGCGTCAAGATAAGGTGCATTAATCTTACGGGTGAAAGTCCTGTTATGGAAGGAGTAGCTAGCTCCACCATATAGCGAGTCTTGTGCTGCTGAAGGTAACGACAGTAGTAAAGCGTAGACAGCGAAACATCCGAGCCGAAACCAAATGGTGAACGTGATAGCCCTGAAATGATATTGGTAGTGGAAGTCGATGTGCTACACAACGCAGTAGACAAGAGAAAACTAGAGGTCAAACTAGCGAAAATCCGAAAGTTTTCAACCATCGGGGTCTCAGGCGTCAGCGAGTTTGTAGAGATTAATGACACAACTTGAGAAGTCCTTATAACTCTTACTGAGTTAAGTAAGTATTCAAAGTACAAGTGCCGAAACATAAGGCTTTGGAGATGGTGTTAAGGATGGCTGAGTCAGTTGTAGTAGTGATGAAGCTTCGTAATGGGAGTGGAGCGAAGGGCTGACAGAAAGGTAAGAACGTAAGAGGGAAACAATGACCGTACACAGCATAGACGGAAATACATGGTCAACGAAACTTGAGCGTATAAAGTTGCTATCATCACAAAATCAAGACATAAAGTTTAATAATCTTGGACATATTATTGATTTAAAGATGTTAGAAGAACAATATAAGGAACTTGATAGCAAGAAAGCTGTAGGAATAGATGGTATAACCAAAGCGGTTTATGGTAAGAAGTTGGAAGCAAATTTGCTCTCGCTCCTTACTAAAATTCGCAAGGGGCAATATCAAGCTAAACCTGCACGAATTACATTGATTCCAAAAGAAGATGGAGGCAAAAGACCTTTGGTAATATCATGCTTTGAAGACAAGATAATCGAGTCGGCAGTAAGCAAGATATTAAACTCAGTGTTCGAGCCAATATTCTTAAAATGTTCTTACGGGTTTCGACCTAAATTAAACGCCCATGATGCACTTAAGGAGTTGAATAGACTTACGTATAACTTCAATAAAGGAGCTGTAGTTGAAATTGATATAACTAAGTGCTTCAATTCAATCAAACATTCTGAGTTGATGGGATTCCTAAGAAAGAGAATATCTGACAAAAGATTCCTAAGACTAGTTATGAAACTGATGGAAACACCAATTATAGAAAACGGCATTACAGTTACTAACAAGGAAGGATGCCGCCAAGGGTCTAAAACATCACCAATTTTGGCAAATGTCTTCCTACATTATGTTATTGACTGTTGGTTTGCTAAAATCAGCAAGGAAAACATAAGAGGGCAAACTGGAATGGTGAGGTATTGTGACGATATGGTGTTCGTCTTTGAGAATGAAGAAGACGCGAGGAAGTTTTATGAGGTTTTGCCCAAAAGATTAAACAAGTATGGCTTGAACATCAATGAAGCTAAATCGCAGATGATTCAGTCCGGTAGATACCATGCTGAGGACTTAGCTAAGCAAGGTAAGAAGATCAAGAGTTATAATTTTCTTGGCTTTACTTGCTATTGGGGTAAATCAAGGTTTGGTAACATATGGAGATTAAAATATACCACAAGGAAAGATCGATTTACCGAGAAGCTTAAAGGGCTAAGAGAATATCTACGAAGTCACCTTAATGAGAGGGGCAAAGAACAGATATTATTGCAAGTCATTAGAGCTACAAAGGGGTGGATCAATTATCATGGTATATCAGATAATCAAAGACGAGTAAGTTCATTTATTCACCAAACTAGGCGAGCAATATATGGGTGGTTTAATAGAATGGGTGGGAAGCGTAAGATGAATTGGCAAAGATTAGCTGAAATACTCAAAAGGGTCGACTTTCCAAATAAGTGGAAGACCATTTCAATGTTCTAAAACCAACAAAAAAAAATAGGGTACAAGCCTATCTTACCTTTCGGGAGCCGGATGCGGTAGCTCTGCATGTCCGGTTCTGAGGAGGGGCTTAACCAAGCAATTGGTTAGGTCTACTCACAAAGTTCATTTTTTATTTTCCAATAAATCATATTTAAAATCTCCACAAAGTATTTCAAATTGATTTAAAGCTAAAGACCAATCTTTAATAGGCATGGTCCATTTTTTGGCTGCATTTTGTAGGGATAAAAATATTATTTTTTGAATTGACTTATCATCTGGAAACACCCCCTTATTTTTGATAATTTTTCTAATTTGACGATTTACAGATTCTATAGTGTTAGTAGTATAAATTACCTTTCTGTTCTCTTCAGGAAAGGCAAAAAACGGTATTATCCCAGACCAATTACGTTGCCAAATATCAGAAATTACCGGATATTTTTTATCCCATTTTACACCAAATTGCTGAAGTTTTAAACGTGCCATTTCGTCATTATTAGCTGTATAAATTTGTTTTAGATCTGATGTGACCTCTTTTAAATCTTTATATGACACATACTTTACTGAATTGCGAACCATATGTACAATACATAATTGTACTATAGTACTCGGGAATACACTGCTTATAGCTTCTGGAAAGCCCTTTAAACCCCACACAAGCAACATAAATTTGTTCAATTCCTCGATTCTTTAACTCAGTAACTACTTGCATCCAAAATTTAGCACCTTCATTTTTGCCTATCCAAATGCCAAGTAACTCCTTTTTCCCTTCTATATTTACAGCAAGTGCTAAATATACTGCTTTATTTATTACTATGTGATTGTCTCTAGATTTTACATAGATACAGTCCAAGTATAATATTGGATACACCCTATCTAAACAACGATTTTGCCACCTAGTTACTTCTTCTATTACCCCATCTGTTATGGTGGATATCAAGTCACCAGATACATCAGTTTGATATATTTCTTCTAAATGCCCTCGGATCTCGCTGACTGTCATACCGCGACCATAAAGGGATATCACTTTCTCATCAAATCCATTAAATCTCCTCAGCCCTTTTGGTATTAATTGAGGATTATACTCTCCTTCCCGATCTCTTGGTACTTCTACTGTCAGCTTACGACCATCCCCATCAATTTAAGGTGGTCCCCTTTGTCTAGACAAAAATTTAGATAAATAGAGATATAATTCACAAAAATTAAATTGTTGTTTTTATACAATATTTTTTTCAAAATATACACATTCTGGAGTTTTATAATCCAAAGCTTGATGCATCCTTTGTCTATTATAAAAGTCCATATATTCGTTAATTGCTGTCTTTGCCTCCTTTACTGTTGTTAAAATAATCCGATAAATTTTTTCCTGTTTTAATGATCGCCAAAAACGTTCAATAAAAATATTATCTAAGGCTCGTCCCTTACCATCCATACTAATCAAGATATTATGTAGCTTTAGCATACTAATAAAATTCTCCGAGGTAAATTGTACTCCTTGATCAGTATTAAATATTTTTGGCATACCATATTTTTCTATAGCGTCTTCAAGGGCTGTTACACAAAATTCACTTTCCAAACTAATGGAGATTCGCCAACTTAGAATATAACGACTATACCAGTCAATAATAGCTACTAAATATACGAACCCTTGGCTCAGTCTTATATACGTTATATCTGCACTCCAAACCTGGTTTGGCAATACTATTTCTAATCCTTTTAGTAAATAAGGATATATTTTATGCACTTGATTCCTCTTGCTTAAATTTATTTTAGGATAAACAGCTTCAAGACCCATTATCTTGTAGTAACGTCTAACAGCTTTACGACCTACCGAAAAACCTTGGGCTTGTAAATATTTAGCCATCCGCCGCATACCATAATATGGATGCATAGTATAGGTCTCATCAATTATTGCCATAATCTTGATATCTTGTTCACTAATACCAGTAGGTTGATAGTAATAGGTTGACCTGCTAATATCCAATAACTTACACTGTTGTACAATTGTTAACTTATTATGATTAGGCTCTATCATATTACACCTAACCTTTAATTCCAAACAATGCAGATTTTTTTTTTGAGCCAGTCACACTCAACGCTTAACTGACCAATTTGCTCATATAGATTCTTGATTAACCCCTGCTGATTTGGATCAGCACTCTGTGTTTTATTCTTAAAACCTTGTACTAACAACTCAAGACCTTGTTTTTTCCAGTTACTGATCTGTGTTGCATGAACACCATACTTACTAGTTATCTGGGCTATTGTTAGCTCTCCCTTAATTGCTTCTATGACAATTTTGGCTTTCTCCTCAGCACTATATTGCCTTACTTGTTTTTTCATCTCTAGCTCTCCTTGTTTGCTAAAGAATTCTATCTCATTTTTCTTATTTTTCTGTCCAAAATATTGGGACCATTATAATTGAATAATTAGAATTGCTGGGTTAGAGTTTACTTTCTCTATCATTTATTCAAATATTCTATTATTGTTATTATATTAAATAGAAGAGGACGCCATAATGAAAGATATCTGTAAAAAAGTTAAATATATAGTATACTTGCTTATATATGGGGTGGTCACTTGGATTATCGCAAAAATTATACTTATATCAACATTCCCGGATGATGGTCAATGTCATTGTTCCGAAACTCCAACATTATTGCATTATATTTTGGCTTTGATAGTAACTACAGCACCAGTGATAACGTATATATGCACGAAAAATTGTAAGCTGAAAACAAAATCTGATACTAAAAAATTATGATTGGTAAACTGAAAGGCACAATAGATGCATGTTTTAATGATTATGTTATTATTGATGTTAATGGTGTTGGATATTTAGTGTATTGTAGTAGTAAAACTCTAAATAAATTAGTCGTTAATGAGTTTTGTCAATTATTTATCGAAACGCATGTAAGAGAAGATCATATTAATCTTTACGGCTTTTTATCACTCGAAGAAAAGTTTGTTTTTAATTTATTACAATCAGTAAACGGTATTGGGACAAGGATGGCTTTAGCTATTTTATCAAATTTATCACCTGAACAAATTCAATCAGCGATAGCTAGGCGGGATAAAGAAGCTTTTAAAGCCGTTTCCGGTGTTGGACTAAAATTAGCTGAACGAATTATCATAGAGTTAAAGGATAAAGCCTTAACTAACCTTACTACCAATCTTCCCATCGATAAGAATGATAGTGATTTATCTAAGATATCATCTGATGCTACATTAGTTTTAACCTCACTTGGGGTTAATAGAACTGAAGCCCATAATTTGGTACAGGAAATTATTGCAAAGGATCCTGATCTCTCTATTAATGAGCTAATTAAACTCGCACTAAAGGCACGTAGTTCCAATGTCTAAAAACCCAGTTTCTAAAAATGTTTTATCAGCTGATATACTGCCAAACGATCAAGAATTCTCTCTACGACCTAGCTATTTAAAAGAATTTGTTGGGCAACAACAGATCAAAGAGAATTTATCTATTTTTATCCAGGCAGCTAAAAATAGGTCTGAACATTTGGATCATACCTTATTTTATGGGCCGCCTGGACTTGGTAAAACCACTCTTGCCCAAATTATTTCTAAGGAGATGGGAGTAAATTTTAAATCCACTTCAGGACCTGCTATATCAAAAGCGGCTGACCTAGCTGCTATACTTACCAATTTGCAAGATAATGATGTGTTATTTATTGATGAAATTCACCGTCTTAGCACCAATATTGAAGAAGTATTGTACCAAGCAATGGAAGATTTTGCTTTGGACATAGTTATTGGAGAAGGGCCAGCCGCAAGGTCAGTAAAAATCAATTTACCCAATTTTACTTTAGTTGGAGCAACTACTAGACTAGGTCTATTGAGTAACCCTTTGAGAGATAGATTTGGTATACCACTACGTTTACATTTTTATAATGTGGCTGAATTAAAACTTGTTTTGAGTAGAGCTAGTAAATTTCTGGCAATTAATGTAACCGATGAGGCGTTAGAAGAAATAGCAAAGCGTAGTAGAGGAACTCCAAGAATTGCCCTTAGGCTAATTAGACGGGTTAGAGACTTCGCTTCTGTCGATGAACAGCTAGAAATTGATAGGAATATTGCCAATATCTCTCTGAATCGATTAGAAGTTGACAAAATAGGTTTAGACAGTAATGATTATAGATATTTAAAGTTTATCGCTGATAATTATGGTGGGGGTCCGGTCGGTATAGAAACAATTGCCGCAGCTCTATCAGAACAACGCGATGCTGTGGAAGAAACTATCGAACCCTATCTAATACAAATAGGGTTATTACAACGTACCCCGAGAGGCAGAGTTATTACCAAAAATGCTTTTGACCATCTGGGAATATAACAATCTATAGTTAATAAAGAAGTAGTTTATGAAAATAATTAACATAAAACAACTAACGATTCTGCTGGCTTTAATGTTACTCCCCTTTAGCAAAGTGGTTGCCAATAGTCAACAACATTTTGAGAAAGCAAATACTTTAACAATGGAGGGCAAATGGCAAGAAGCAATTGACTCCTATGATTTGGCAATTAAACATAAGCCTGATTATGCCTCAACTTACTATAACAAAGGTATAGCTTTAGGTAAGTTAGGTAAACTACAGGAAGCAATTAACTCATATGATTTAGCAATCAAATATAAGCCTGATTATGCTAATGCTTACAACAATAAAGGTGTTGTTTTGGGTGAGTTAGGCAAATGGCAAGAGGCAATTGACTCCTATAATTTAGCAATTAAATATAAGCCTGATTTTGCTAATGCTTATTATAGCAAAGGTATAGTTTTAGGCAAGTTAGGTAAATTACAGGAAGAAATTGTTGCTTATGATTTGGCAATCAAACATAAGCCTGATTTTGCTAATGCTTATTATAACAAAGGTTTTGCTTTAGAAAAGTTAGGTAAATGGCAGGAGGCAATTGACTCCTTTGATTTAGCAATTAAACATAAGCCTGATTTTGCTGATGCTTATAATAGCAAAGGTGCTGCCTTAGATAACCTCAGTTTGGTGTAAGAGGAAGGTTGAGATTGTTTAATTTTCCAAAAGCTACAGAAATTTTATTAGGCTTAAAAACATAGGCAAACTAAGGTGGTCCCCTTTGTCTAGACAAAAATTTAGATAAATAGAGATATAATTCACAAAAATTAAATTGTTGTTTTTATACAATATTTTTTTCAAAATATACACATTCTGGAGTTTTATAATCCAAAGCTTGATGCATCCTTTGTCTATTATAAAAGTCCATATATTCGTTAATTGCTGTCTTTGCCTCCTTTACTGTTGTTAAAATAATCCGATAAATTTTTTCCTGTTTTAATGATCGCCAAAAACGTTCAATAAAAATATTATCTAAGGCTCGTCCCTTACCATCCATACTAATCAAGATATTATGTAGCTTTAGCATACTAATAAAATTCTCCGAGGTAAATTGTACTCCTTGATCAGTATTAAATATTTTTGGCATACCATATTTTTCTATAGCGTCTTCAAGGGCTGTTACACAAAATTCACTTTCCAAACTAATGGAGATTCGCCAACTTAGAATATAACGACTATACCAGTCAATAATAGCTACTAAATATACGAACCCTTGGCTCAGTCTTATATACGTTATATCTGCACTCCAAACCTGGTTTGGCAATACTATTTCTAATCCTTTTAGTAAATAAGGATATATTTTATGCACTTGATTCCTCTTGCTTAAATTTATTTTAGGATAAACAGCTTCAAGACCCATTATCTTGTAGTAACGTCTAACAGCTTTACGACCTACCGAAAAACCTTGGGCTTGTAAATATTTAGCCATCCGCCGCATACCATAATATGGATGCATAGTATAGGTCTCATCAATTATTGCCATAATCTTGATATCTTGTTCACTAATACCAGTAGGTTGATAGTAATAGGTTGACCTGCTAATATCCAATAACTTACACTGTTGTACAATTGTTAACTTATTATGATTAGGCTCTATCATATTACACCTAACCTTTAATTCCAAACAATGCAGATTTTTTTTTGAGCCAGTCACACTCAACGCTTAACTGACCAATTTGCTCATATAGATTCTTGATTAACCCCTGCTGATTTGGATCAGCACTCTGTGTTTTATTCTTAAAACCTTGTACTAACAACTCAAGACCTTGTTTTTTCCAGTTACTTATCTGTGTTGCATGAACACCATACTTACTGGTTATCTGGGCTATTGTTAGCTCTCCCTTAATTGCTTCTATGACAATTTTGGCTTTCTCCTCAGCACTATATTGCCTTACTTGTTTTTTCATCTCTAGCTCTCCTTGTTTGCTAAAGAATTCTATCTCATTTTTCTTATTTTTCTGTCCAAAATATTGGAACCATTATATGTTTTTGCTAGTATGAATTTTTTATACATTTGGATTCCATACTATGCAAATACCATCAATTACTATTGAGCAAGTAGCTCAGCAATTTAAAGCCTGGCGTCAAACTAAAACTAATAAGTTTGATCCTATACCAAACCATCTAAAGGAATTAGTTTACCAATTACTCCATCATTATTCTTACCAAGAGATAGCTAAACATCTTAATATTAATAAAGCAACAATCAGTTCAATTAAAAAAGCCCATGAGCCTACCCTCAAAACTTCTCCTGTCTCAACTTCAAATCAAGCTCTACAACAAAATATTAATTTTCTCCCATTTCAACTATTATATTCTATAGATACCGATCCTGTAGCTGCCCCCAAACAAAATCACTATACTTGTCACATTATTAAACCAAATGGTACCAAACTTATTATCCAAACACTAGAACCAAAAACCATAATTCAGACATTTTTATGTTGCAACTAACCCCGGCGTCAGTTATTTTTGTTACCACTATTGCCATCGATTTTCGCAAGGGTATCGATGGCTTAATCGCTGTTTGTAGACAAAAACTTTCTTCTGACCCTCTTAATGGTTCCTTGTTTTTATTCTATAATAAAAACAGAACTGCCATTAAAATTTTGTCCTTTGACGGTCAAGGCTTTTGGCTATGCTCTAAACGCCTATCCAAAGGTAAATTTACCGCAAAACTTTTCCCATCTGATAATTCATCTTATCAAATTTGTTATAGAACCTTACACATTCTTATTCATAATGGTAATCCTAGTTCTGCCAAATTCTCTAATGATTGGCTTCCTGTCGTTTAAGCTGCTGTCTCGATTAATTCCGTATTATTCATATATCTTGCATAGGCAAAAGGCGTATAATTCGCAGGACTCTTCTTTGCTTTGCTACTCTGCTCTTGTAGCCAATTTAAATATTTAAAGGCATTGATCTCGTTCTCACTACAAGTCTTTACTATACTATACAGACCACTATGTATCTCAGCACTATTGATTGTTTTAAAGAATAATGAATTCTTCCTTTGTAAAATAATGGTACGCAGTGATCTCTCAGCCCAATTATTATCAAGATTGCTAACTGGCATTTTGAGTCAAACCTTCTTTATTATTTATCCAATATTTCATAGCTTGTCCAAGCCTACTATTAGGCTCAACTTTCTTGTCGTTAAATAATTCGTCTATTTTGTTATATATGTTTTCTATATATTTACCGCTATGTTCCTGATGATACCAAAGTTTTTCTTCAGGACTCATCTCTTTACATTGATGTTCATTGTGGTAAATCCCTCGTGTTTGTTTGAGAAAATATCCGCATTCTTCAGGGTAATATAGTTCATTCTCTGTAAATTTTCTCTGACCATGTGACAAACAATTGATCATCACTATTATTGCCAGTAATTCTTGATCTGCTTCTGATAATACCGGGTTATTATTGTTACTTGCGTCAGTCATTAATTGGATAGAATCTGTTCTATTCTTACGATTCTTTAGTACGTTACCTATATTTTCTCCACCATGCCTATTACCGGTAAAATATAAAACTATCACCTCATTATTTGCAGTCTTAGCACATATTGTAGTAGTATAACAGCTGCGTCCTTTCTTATTTTGAGTACGTAATTTCTTATTGGCTATAGTAATTTCTAAAATCCTAGCTCTAGTATCATCAAGGTTCAGTGAACTACATTCAGCAGCCATTTCCAATAATACCCCGTAAATTTCAGCTCCACCACCTTCTTGCCAAACATCTAAATATTGTTGCCAGAGCGAGCTATATGCCACAGGAACACCACTTAAACTTTGCAGCCTAGATAAACGGTAGAAAGGAGTGCCATAGGTCTTTTGTAACACTATTGCACTTCTGCTACTATTTGTCCATTTGTTGATATTTTTATTGTTCATAACTATATAATCACAAGCATTACAACGTAGCGTTTTCTTTACATATCTGTTGACTGTAATTGGAGCATTACCTGTAAATTGTAGCAATTTTCTAGCTTCACTATTATATAGTTTGCCATTACAACAGTGAGGACAGCTATCACCACTACAAAAATTCTCAGGAGTTAAATAGCTGGTATTCGCATCCTTATAATCATCAAACCCATATTTACCTTGCCAATTACTACGATCTATCTTTTTGGGCTTATCGCACTCTTCTTCATTACCACCATTCCCGTTATCAGATTCACTTGGCGGTTCTTTTAATGAATCTGAACTATCTTTTTTTTGTTATCTGCCTTAAAACCAATCAGCATTTCCTTAAGCTTATTTATACTGATATTTGATGATGCTAGCTTGTCTATTAGCTCATTACAAAATTTCACAAGTTCTACTATCGTTTGCTGTTCATCTCCCGTTAATGAACTTTCCTTGACGTGTTGTATTAGTTCTTCTCGTTCTTCAGCACTTAAGGTCGCTACTTTTGGTTTTTTCATTTGATTAATTATCATTATTATTAATATTTCAAATGTTATAATATAACTGGTACTTTTTCAACTAGTTTTTATTAATCGGTGATATTTGCATAGTAGAAACCCAAATTTATACAATAAATTCGTACTAGCAAAAAAATTAGATAGTGTTACGCAGTTTTGCTGCAAGTATACGATACATCGCCAATAAACGTATACGATTTCGACCATGCGGCTCATGTTTCATCATTTTTATAAAATCATGACCATGAAAACCTTGTGGTAATATTAACCTAGCCATTTGAGTACCTTTATCAGTTAAAAACCCATTTTACACCACTGCGTTAATTATTGCACTTGGTATGATAAGTTTTTACAAGGTACTGAATTAGCTAAAGCCTTGGTAGGAACGGTGCGTTTAAAATTGTTCAAAATTGGAGCAGTAATTATTAGAAATACTAGGAGCATTAAATTCTTGTTGTCTTCATCTTATCCTTACCAACATATATGGGATAGTGTTATGAAAAAATTAGCTATAGAATAAGCTAATATGGTACTGTCCCCGGTACAATAAAAAATGGGGGTAAGGGGGGATTCTATCTTAAATCAGGAAGAATTGCATATCTAGACATAATTTAAGTGAAAATTAACATATCCATTACCACTTATAAGCGATATTGCCATTTTATTTTTATAAATACCACCTTCATGCAATATCCAGGCTAGGAGCGATGGAGCAACCCCTATAAGTAATAGGCAAGCATTGAGCGACAACGTTACCAACTTCTTATCAATTGACTATAAAATTTCTTAATATTTCTATAGTGTACATCAAAATTTTTTTTCACTAAGTAAAAAAGTAATTAATTTTCAATATTTTTGTGAATTACGTCAATTCGGGATAAGGATATTGTGAACATGTAGATTAAAATCAAATTTTGTTGAAGGTTTATTTTTCTTTAATGAGTAAGCAACAAGAGTAGATAATATATGGACAAAGGCATTTATTGGTGATCTATGTCTAGTATGTTCAAGGTTCATTTTATTTTTTAGATAATCAAAAACTGTTTCAATTAAGTTACGCTTTCGAAGTAAGATTTTTTCTTTCAAATCCATTAATTTATTTTCCATATTCTTCTTAATTCCATGAATCATTTTTAAGCCTCTTTCATATAAATTTAAGAACAAATTTTGCTTAATATAACCTTTATCAGCTGCTATAATTCCAGTTAATCTTTTTGTTAACTCCGGTACTGGAACCCTATCATCTACATTGCCTTTGGTCACTTTTAATGCCATAAACTCCCCTTTATTATTGATTATTACATGTAATTTAAAACCATAAAAATACCCCATAGAGGATTTACTATGTTTGGCTAATCCTTTAAAAACTTTATTGCTATAACGCCTTTTATTGTGACAAGCTTTAATCGTTGTAGAGTCAATAAAATAAATACCTGTTTCCTCACCAAACAACAAATGAATCAACATATTTAGCGGTATGAATAATCGTGCCATTAATTCAACAAATCTATTATAATTCAAGGCTTTGGGAAAATCATCCTTATGCATGCACTCTATATAACTTTTATAGAAAAATTTAAAATTCTTAGCATAGGATGTATGAAACATAATTATTATTGTTAACATTTCACTTAGACTCATGCTACAACAGCGATTTCTTTGCTTATTTGATGGTAATAACTTTCTCTGTTCATACTCCAAATAAATTTTACAAAAATCATCTATAAAACTATATAATTCTGTGATATCTTTTTTCATGCCTGTAGTTTGTTTTTTTGTTTAAAAATATAAATACTGCAGGCACTCCTTTTTGACAATCCTTTTATCTATTACTATTTCATCTATATCTTATCCCGAACTGACGTGTATTGCTTAATTATCCTTTAGAAAATAAAAAATTATAAAAAACTACAATTTTTATTGAAAATATGATAAACACTTATGTGCAGTTAATCCGATTAGCATTGTGGCAATTATAGTAGCGACGAAGCAATTGTTTTGTCATCCTGCTTGCCTTAATGTCATCCCTACGAAGGCAGGGAACTTAGATTCCCGCCGTTGCTAAGAATGACAATGGAAAGCGGGAGTAACAACTTACATAAAAGTTATATTAATTAGTAAACTTAAAGAGATTTTAAATGGCTTATATTATTGGTAATACAGGTAAATGGCAATATGTGATAGGCGTTGAGATACATGCCCAAATTTCTTCAAAATCCAAACTTTTCTCTGGTAGTTCTAACGAATTTGCCGCTCCCCCTAATTCACAAGTATCTTTGATTGATGCAGCAATGCCTGGAATGTTACCAATGTTAAATGAATATTGTGTTCATCAGGCAATTAAAACTGGTCTTGGACTTAATGCGAAAATTAATCTTAATTCAAGATTTGATCGTAAAAATTACTTTTATCCTGATCTACCGCAGGGTTATCAAATTTCCCAATTTTATCATCCAATTGTCCAAGAGGGCTATTTGGATATAGTAACTGAACAGAGAACAACCAAAAGAATTAGAATTAATCGTTTGCATTTAGAACAAGATGCTGGTAAGTCCATTCATGATCAATCAGCTCATTATAGCTTCATTGATTTAAACCGTTCTGGTGTAGGATTAATAGAGATTGTTACTGAGCCAGACCTTGATTCGCCGGAAGATGCAGCAGCATTTGTTCGTAAACTCAGAACTTTGTTAAGATATATAGGAAGTTGTGATGGTGATATGGAAAAAGGCTCATTACGTTGTGATGCTAATATTTCGGTTAGGCTTCCTGGGACTCCACTTGGTACAAGATGTGAGATCAAGAATATCAATTCGATTCGTAATATCATGCGAGCAATAGAGTTTGAAGCAAATAGGCAAGTAAATTTAATTGAAGATGGGCAGACAATAATACAGGAAACTAGATTATTTGATGGAGATACTGGGGAGACTAGAACGATGCGTCTAAAAGAAGAAGCTCATGATTATCGATATTTCCATGACCCAGATTTATTGCCAATAGTTATATCTGAGGAGCTAATAGAACAATTAGCTCAAGAACTACCAGAATTACCGGATGCAAAAATTCAAAGATATATGACAGAGTATAGTTTAAATGCTTATGATGCTGAAGTTTTGGTAATTGATGAACAGGTGGCAGGTTATTTTGAAGCAGCAGTTAGCTTATGTAATCCAAAGATACTTGCTAATTGGATTATTAGTGAGTTATTTGGTCAGCTTAATAAAAATTCCATTAGCTTAAGTGACTGTAAAATTACCCCAAAAATGCTTGCTCAAATGGTGAAGCTAATAGAAGAGGGGGTGATTTCCGGCAAAATTGCCAAAGTAGTTTTTGAAACTATGTTTGAAACTGGACAAGAACCGGAAAAAATTATTGAAGAAAAAGACTTAGTGCAAGTGTCAGATAGTGGTATACTAACTGCTATAATTGACGGAATATTGTTGGAAAACCCTGACTCTGTTGATTCTTATAGAAGCGGTAAAGATAAATTATTTGGTTTTTTCGTTGGACAGGTAATGAAAAAAACTGAAGGAAAGGCAAATCCTAACCTAGTGAATGTTTTATTAAAGGAGAAATTGCAATTATAACTAACCTGGTTAGCATTACATCGTATATTAGTGACGAAATAATTCAAGACATTGATTAGAAATAGATTGCCACGACCACTACGTGGTCTCGCAATGACGCCGGTTGTTTTTTTTTCTACGATTTCTAAACTACTCTGAAATTATATTACTTAAATATACTTGTTTTTATAGCAGTTATTGTATATTCTTCCTAATAAATTCATGTCCTTAATAGTTAATTTGGGATTAGATTTTAGATAAGTGATAATAATAAAGTAATAATAATATGAAAATTTCAGCAAATGCTATTAGAGCTGGCAACATTATAGTGTATAATAATGAGCTATGGGTTGTGCATAAGACGCCTGAACATACTAAACCAGGTAAAGGTGGGGCTTATGTACAAGTAGAGATGAAAAATTTTAAAACTGGTACAAAGCTTAATGAGCGGTTTAATTCATCTGATTATGTTGAAAAAGCACAACTTGATACCAAAGATTTACAATTCCTATATTTTGAGGAAGATAATCTAGTATTAATGGATAATGAGACCTTTGAGCAAATTTTAATTAATAAGTCAATTCTTGGCGAAAGTTTGCCATTTCTTGAAGATAATATGGTATTAAAGGTACAGTTTTATGAGGAAAAAGCTTTAAGTGCTGAATTACCACAAACCGTTATTGCTGAAATTATGCAAACTGATCCCGTAATTAAAGGGGCTATGGTCACATCTTCTTACAAACCGGCAATTTTAACTAATGGAGTAAAGGTAATGGTTCCACCTTACTTAGTGGTAGGTGAGAAAATAGTGGTGAAAATTGAAGATATTAGCTTTGTTGAAAGAGCTAAGTAATATCTTATGCAACAACCGATAACCAGTTTACTTATTACTGCTTCACGTAAAGCTGTTAAATTTTTGCATAGAGATTTTTTGGAGCTAGGAATGCTTCAAAGGTCTAGTAAAGGAAATTATGATTTTTGTAATAAAGCTTATGTTAAAGCACAAGATTTATTACGTAATGAGTTGCAAAAATATACAAGTGCGTTATTCTTTCCAGAGGATAAGTTTAAACTAGATAATAGCGAAGAGATGGTTTTACTAATAAATCCGCTGGATGGTTTTAGTAATTTAGAAAAGAGCCTACCATTTTTTGCTGTATCTATAACGTGTTTAAAGAAGATTAATCAAATTTTAACTACGATATGTACGGTGATAAATTTTCCAGCTTTTGATGAGATTTATTATGTTGAAAAAGGAAGAGGGGTATGGTCAGAAAATAATACTAGTAACAATAGTAGATTAAGGGTTTCTGGTTGTAGTAGTGTTGATAATTTTCTAATCGCTACCGATGATCTTAATATCAACCCAGTTTTTTTGAAAAATGCTAGGGTTTTTGGTTGTCATTGTTATGGAATGCTACTACTGGCAGCTGGTAAGATTGATGTTGTTTATTGTTCATCATTAAATTATACTTTGAAAGCTGGCTTTGATCTAATCGTCCGAGAAGCAGGTGGAGCAATAATAAATAATGATGAAATGTTTGTTGCTACTAATTATGAACTTTCTAAGAAATTTGAACATTTATTAGCAGAAAAATAGCTAACCCAACGTCATTGCGAGACCACATAGTGGAATTTTTAATAATTTGATATTATGTTATGAAGAAATTTACTGTTAATTGTGATTTTGGTGGGCAAATGGCACCGTTTACCATATATGTAGGGCAACCTGAGCCGGGACATCATCCTTTGCATTTTCAGGATGACTGGTTATCAAAGCAACGTGGTGGAAAAATACCAGCAGAGGTCATGGATGCAATCACTAAACTACAAGAACTGGCTAATAAGAATAATGTATTACTTGAAGAATTATGTGTGTATGCTCTTGGTTCAGCCCAAGAAGAGGATGATAGAGCTGAAAAAAATGAAGAATCAGAAAGTAATGATGAGATTAGCGATGATATATGATATATCTGGATGGATTGCTTCGTTTGTGCTTCGCACCTCCTCGCAATCTGATGTATCCCCACGAAATTGTTGCAAAATAGCAAGAATTGATAGAATATCTTCATTATTTAATGATGATGGAGATAGTAGGTTATGGATGTAAAAACAGTATTAAATGAAGTAATAAAAGAACATTGTCCTTTTATACATAATAATCGTTTAAATGCGTTACTTGATGTTGCAGAAGGTTTGCGATATAGTCAGAATTTGTCTTTGAGTGCAATTGGCAGGAACTTGAGTGGTGATAGTAAAGTAAAACATAAAATAAAAAAAGTTGATAGATGTATAGGTAACAAACATTTATATAACGAGGTTGATAATCTCTATAGTGCTTTATCATATTTCATATTTGAGTTTATCAAGCATTCTAATGATGACAGTGTTGTGATTGATTTATGTTATCTTAAAGATGATCGCATGGTACAAATGCTAAGTGCTCAATTTTGTACAAGAGGGATGAGTTTACCTTTGTATCAAGATGTGTTTGAAGAAGGTGAATTAAAGGGCAGAACGGTAGAATTTCTAAATAAATTAAAGAGTATAATACCTGATGGAAAAAGGGTTATTGTGATTATGGACGCTGGCTTTCATATTGAATGGTTTAAGGAAATAGAAAAACAAGGGTGGAGTTGGGTGTGTCGGGTACGACAAGGAAAAGATTTAAAATTAGCTAAGAATGAGGATTGGATATCAGTTGAAAATTTCATGCCATCAATTGGTTCAAAAACGATGGAATGTGGTACGATTCTGCTAACCAAAGCTCATAAATATTCCTGCAAAATGGTTACAACTTGCAAAGTCCCTAAGGGTCGAGTGCAGAAGGTTAGCAGGAATCGTACTAGCAGTAAAACAGCAAATGGTTCATATAACAAAGCTGCAAAAGAACCTTGGATATTGGTAACTAACTTAAGTTCTGATGAATATAAGGGAGCGGAAATAGTGAGGTTATATAGCAAACGTATGCAAATAGAGGAGACGTTTCGAGTGATAAAAAGTCATAAATTTGGTCTTGCTGGAAGATATATTCGAACTTTAGATGTGAATAGATGGGGAGTTTTAATGTTACTATCTGCCATTGTTATTATAACATATTGGGTTATAGGTGTGGTAGGCTATAGCCAAGGTATGCAAAGAATTTTCCAACCTAACACAGTAAAAGATAAAAAGATTTATTCGTATTTTACCCTTGGGAAATTTATTATTGAATTTAATTATTTGCATGCCATAAAACCATTGGTAGAACCCCTGGCATCTATTATAAAGACGGAGCTTTGTCGTGCTTAATTTCGTGGGGATACATCAGCTCGCAATGACGTTATCTGTCATTGCGAGACCACATAGTGGTCGCGGCAATCCACATTTATTAGATTGCTTAGTCGCTAATAGTTAGCGTAAAAAAATAAAATGCAATTACCTATTAGTGTCATTAATAATATAATGTATAATAACAATATTGCCAAAAGTAAATAATACAAATTAGAGAGTGAGAATGAAGCAATATAATGATTTGTCGAAGATTATTCATCGAGAAGGCTACATATTTATTGTAAGCTTTGCTGTGATAACTTTTTTACTCTTTACTGTCCATAATACCTGTGGGTATATAGGATTGGTTATGACAATTTGGTGTGTATATTTTTTTAGAAATCCGGATCGATTTACCCCTATTAGTGACGATTTGGTGGTCAGCCCAGCAGACGGAATAGTACAAAAAATAACTGAAGCAGTTCCGCCGATAGAACTTGGTCTTGGTGATCAGGAGATGATTAGAGTTAGTATTTTTTTGAATATTTTTAATATTCATGTAAATCGTATTCCAGCTAACGGTAAGATTTTATCTCTACATTATAATCCAGGGAAGTTTTTCAATGCTTCTCTTGATAAAGCCAGTATCTATAATGAACGTCAATCTGTTTTAATGGAAACAAAAAGTGGGCATAAAATTGCTTTTGTCCAAATAGCAGGATTAATAGCCAGAAGGATATTATGTGACTTAGAAGAAGATACTGAGGTTAGAATTGGTGATAGATATGGTATTATCCGTTTTGGTAGTAGAGCGGATGTTTATTTGCCACTTAAAACTGCCCTTTGTGTTACTGAAGGACAAACTGCAGTTGGTGGAGAAACTATTATTGCTGATTTTAAGAACAAAAAAACATCTGAACTTAAATTTGAAAGAAGGTGAGGTTGCTACTTTAATGTAAGTATATAGGTATAAATTGATTAGAATACGCAAAGTTAGAATAACAAAACCAATTCCGTTTATAAAATTGCTTCCTAATTTTATCACTCTATTGGGGCTTGTGATTGGTATTAGTGCCATTAAATTTGGGTTGGATGGTATATGGGAAAGGGCTGTATATTGTACTTTAGTTGCTGCTATAATAGATGGAATTGATGGTAGGATAGCACGGATGCTAAATGCTACTAGTCCGTTTGGTGCTGAACTGGACTCATTATGTGATTTTGCTAATTTTGGGGTAGTGCCGGCTTGTCTTGTATATTTATGGTCTTTTCAACAATATGAATATAAAGTATTTTCATGGGGAACTATATTGCTATTTATCGTATGTATGGCATTAAGGCTTGCGAGATTTAATACTGCTATTTTTCATGAGGCAAATAATAAGAAACTAGAATATTTTTTTACTGGTGTACCTGCTCCTTGTGGAGCTTTACTTGCTCTAATTCCCATGATTCTAGATTTTGAAGTGAGTGGCATTTTAGGTATCAATATTCGTACCCATACCATTATAATAGGTTTATATATTGTGGTAATTGCTTTTTTACTGGCTAGTAGGTTGCCAACATTTTCAACAAAAAATATTAAGATAAAACACGAATATTTATCATTAGCCATGATGGTGTTTGCTATTATCATCATAAGTCTTATTATATATCCATGGTATTTATTACCATTCATTGCCTCTATATATATTTTGTCTATACCAATTTGCTGTTTTATTAGTAAAAGATTTTATTAGGAGCTGTGAACAAATTTATATTTCCCTGCTTTCAAGAATGTAATTATGTTAAAAATATTTAAAAAATATAAATCTCATCCAAAGGACATCATGGCATTTTAAAAGTTGCAAAAAAATAATTGGCGTCATTGACCATATACTATAGTCGATTCAGAAGAATTGGCTAGCAAGAGCGATGAGTGGTGATGTTACTATAGTCAATTGATGAAAAGTTGGGGACGTTGTCGCTCAATGCTCGCCTATTACTTATTATAGTACCCTACAATTTTGAGAAGATGAAGAAGAATGGTTGATTTAGAGTGGTGTGAAGTAGTATAAGGTAGGTATTTTTATAACAAAATGCATAATATAATACTTCAAGAATTGATTTTATATATAGACGGAAATAAATCAAGATTAAAATGTTTGGTTGGTATGGTAATTAGTTTGCTGACGGGCAGCTCAATTTATCAAAAAGGTTTAGCACTTGGTATTTTAGGTGATGCTAAAGCGACGTCAAAAACTCATAGAATTTATCGTTTTTTAAAAGATTTTAATTTTGATTATATGAAGGTTGGCTATTTGCTATTAAGCTTTTTTGCTTCAAAAAATTATGTCGTAGCAATGGATAGGACAAGTTGGAAATTTGGTAAATCCGATATTAATATTTTATTTTTAGTAATGGTAATTGGTAAAATATCGGTGCCAATATTCTGGAAGACTTTGTCGCATGGTGGCGGGTGTTCTGCAGAATTTATGAAGGAATTTTTACAGAAATTTATTAATAATTTTGGCGTTGAAAGAATAAAATATTTGCTTGCTGATAGAGAATTTATGAATAAAGAATGGTTAGACTTTCTGATAAATAACCATCTAAAGTTTGTTATTCCATTAAAAATGGATCATAAAATTCGTCTTACAAAAGGTTTAAGAACTTTAACCATTGAAAGAATATTTAGTGATGTTAAAGCCTTAGAGTATAGGGCTTGTAGTGGTATATTATGGAATAGAAAGGTTAATTTTACCGCATATAGAAATGATAAGAGCGAGCTGATGGTTCTGGTGTCTTCAATTGAAATAGAGCAAGATATTTTTGCTTTATATAAATTTCGTTGGAGTGTTGAACGACTATTTTTGCACCTAAAAAGCGGTGGTTTTGATATTGAAAAAAGTCACATTGTAAAATTGGATAGATTTGAAAAATTATTAGTGATAACTGCTATTGCTTCAGCTTTAATAGTCAAAAATGGAATAATACAAAATGCCTTAAATCCCATCCGAATAAAACGGTACAAAACCATTGAAAGACAATTGTTTTCATTATTTACCTATGGCTTTGATCATATCAAAAATGCTTTTTATCAATCTACAACAGCCATAACGCAGCTAATATCCACATTATTAATACCTCCCAAACAAAAACTTTTTTCTATCCTAATACCATCTTTACAAAAATTGTAGGGTACTATGATTACTTATAGGCGTCGCTCCATCGCTCCTAGCCCCAAATTCTCCTGAATTGACTATAACTTCTTATCAATTCTATATAGGTTTATAAAATGCCAAATCCAACAGCTTATACAATAGAAAACTTATGTGATGCTCGAGAGTTTTTGGCTGAATTTCACGATCCTGTTATTTTAACTAATAAAACTGGTAGTACGAGATATTACGGTATGCTAGTGCTTGATTATATGTTTAAGACATTAACTAAAGAATTCCCCCAAATCGTAAAAATTATCGTTAATGTAGAAAATGATCACCCAGCTTTATTTACTGCTATCAAACTTAATTACCAAAATATAATTTATACTGGTGAATCATCAGAGGCTAAGAAGTTAGCTGCTCCTCATTTTCTAGGCGAACAACATTAGTTAAAAACCAATCTGTATTTTTAGAAATAAGACTTCTGGAAAACGTCCATTCTTCTTTCATGTTTTTTATCTTACTAGTTACCTTTTTACCTGTGAATAATACTTTTAGAAAAATATTATTCGCAAATGTATAAGCTTCAGAAATTTGGGCATCTAGTACGCTACCATGAGCAAATTCTCCATAGGTTTGAGAAAAAATATGAAACTCTTGAATATATCTTTTATCCACTAATGTCAGTAAATCGTCAATATCATCATCGTTAGAAGCTTCAATGATCAGCTCAAAGGCTGCCTTTGCACTCTGCAAAAATTTTCTTGCTTGAAATGATGGAAGTTTAGCAGATATAGTTTGAATTCCAGCTATTATAGCCACAGAATCTTCGTCAACTATTAATCCATCAAATTCCATAGGATTGATAGGTGGAGGTCTTACCGTAATTTGAGGTAATCCTTTCTTAAAAATACTACTAGTAGCAGTTTTTGATGTATAAGTAACATCTCTAATTGTTGTTTCACCAAAAAAGGAAGATTTACCTTTAGATGGATCTTCATCTGATGTAGAGCCAAGCGTAGCAATTAACCTATTTATAATAAAAAAAGCAATCCCAGCAAAAATTAATAACTCTATTATTTGAGCAGACATTTAATATAACTCATTGTTTAAATTCTTTACATTAATGCATCTTGCATTAATGTTTTAATGTTTGCAACACAACGTCATGGCTCAGAGCTACTTATAGTATAGTCAATTGATGAGAAGTTGGGGACGTCGTCGCTCGCCTATTACTTATAGGCGTCGCTCCATCGCTCCTAGCCCCAAATTCTCCTGAATTGACTATAGCGACGAAACAATCCCTAAAAGTAACCACAAATGGATTGCTTCGTCGGCTTTATGCCTCCTCGCAATGACGTCATATTAGCTGCAACATTATTTTATACCGTAAAATTTCTGACCTTATATTTGGGTTCTATGTTGGCACAAGCAAGCATTGGTGCTATCATAAAGAATAGCTGTAAAAGAATATTTTAAATATTTAAGAGTGTTGAACATATAATAATTGCCTTGATAAAATTGTTATCATTAACACCCCATAACTTATTAGGCTAGTACATACTAATACTTTAATAGAATGGAAACAAAATGACAAGCAATTTTATTAAGTTTGTTGTGAACATTTTTCTTTATAGCTAATTCGACCATAGTCAATTCAGAAGAATTTGGGGTTAGGAACAACGAGTGACGATGTCACCAATTTCTTATCAATTGATTATACATTACTTCGTCATTGCGAAGCGACGTAAGCCGACGAGTCAATCATTTAATTTGTGTGTGCGTCAAGATAAGGTGCATTAATCTTACGGGTGAAAGTCCTGTTATGGAAGGAGTAGCTAGCTCCACCATATAGCGAGTCTTGTGCTGCTGAAGGTAACGACAGTAGTAAAGCGTAGACAGCGAAACATCCGAGCCGAAACCAAATGGTGAACGTGATAGCCCTGAAATGATATTGGTAGTGGAAGTCGATGTGCTACACAACGCAGTAGACAAGAGAAAACTAGAGGTCAAACTAGCGAAAATCCGAAAGTTTTCAACCATCGGGGTCTCAGGCGTCAGCGAGTTTGTAGAGATTAATGACACAACTTGAGAAGTCCTTATAACTCTTACTGAGTTAAGTAAGTATTCAAAGTACAAGTGCCGAAACATAAGGCTTTGGAGATGGTGTTAAGGATGGCTGAGTCAGTTGTAGTAGTGATGAAGCTTCGTAATGGGAGTGGAGCGAAGGGCTGACAGAAAGGTAAGAACGTAAGAGGGAAACAATGACCGTACACAGCATAGACGGAAATACATGGTCAACGAAACTTGAGCGTATAAAGTTGCTATCATCACAAAATCAAGACATAAAGTTTAATAATCTTGGACATATTATTGATTTAAAGATGTTAGAAGAACAATATAAGGAACTTGATAGCAAGAAAGCTGTAGGAATAGATGGTATAACCAAAGCGGTTTATGGTAAGAAGTTGGAAGCAAATTTGCTCTCGCTCCTTACTAAAATTCGCAAGGGGCAATATCAAGCTAAACCTGCACGAATTACATTGATTCCAAAAGAAGATGGAGGCAAAAGACCTTTGGTAATATCATGCTTTGAAGACAAGATAATCGAGTCGGCAGTAAGCAAGATATTAAACTCAGTGTTCGAGCCAATATTCTTAAAATGTTCTTACGGGTTTCGACCTAAATTAAACGCCCATGATGCACTTAAGGAGTTGAATAGACTTACGTATAACTTCAATAAAGGAGCTGTAGTTGAAATTGATATAACTAAGTGCTTCAATTCAATCAAACATTCTGAGTTGATGGGATTCCTAAGAAAGAGAATATCTGACAAAAGATTCCTAAGACTAGTTATGAAACTGATGGAAACACCAATTATAGAAAACGGCATTACAGTTACTAACAAGGAAGGATGCCGCCAAGGGTCTAAAACATCACCAATTTTGGCAAATGTCTTCCTACATTATGTTATTGACTGTTGGTTTGCTAAAATCAGCAAGGAAAACATAAGAGGGCAAACTGGAATGGTGAGGTATTGTGACGATATGGTGTTCGTCTTTGAGAATGAAGAAGACGCGAGGAAGTTTTATGAGGTTTTGCCCAAAAGATTAAACAAGTATGGCTTGAACATCAATGAAGCTAAATCGCAGATGATTCAGTCCGGTAGATACCATGCTGAGGACTTAGCTAAGCAAGGTAAGAAGATCAAGAGTTATAATTTTCTTGGCTTTACTTGCTATTGGGGTAAATCAAGGTTTGGTAACATATGGAGATTAAAATATACCACAAGGAAAGATCGATTTACCGAGAAGCTTAAAGGGCTAAGAGAATATCTACGAAGTCACCTTAATGAGAGGGGCAAAGAACAGATATTATTGCAAGTCATTAGAGCTACAAAGGGGTGGATCAATTATCATGGTATATCAGATAATCAAAGACGAGTAAGTTCATTTATTCACCAAACTAGGCGAGCAATATATGGGTGGTTTAATAGAATGGGTGGGAAGCGTAAGATGAATTGGCAAAGATTAGCTGAAATACTCAAAAGGGTCGACTTTCCAAATAAGTGGAAGACCATTTCAATGTTCTAAAACCAACAAAAAAAAATAGGGTACAAGCCTATCTTACCTTTCGGGAGCCGGATGCGGTAGCTCTGCATGTCCGGTTCTGAGGAGGGGCTTAACCAAGCAATTGGTTAGGTCTACTCACAAAGTTCATTTTTTATTTTCCAATAAATCATATTTAAAATCTCCACAAAGTATTTCAAATTGATTTAAAGCTAAAGACCAATCTTTAATAGGCATGGTCCATTTTTTGGCTGCATTTTGTAGGGATAAAAATATTATTTTTTGAATTGACTTATCATCTGGAAACACCCCCTTATTTTTGATAATTTTTCTAATTTGACGATTTACAGATTCTATAGTGTTAGTAGTATAAATTACCTTTCTGTTCTCTTCAGGAAAGGCAAAAAACGGTATTATCCCAGACCAATTACGTTGCCAAATATCAGAAATTACCGGATATTTTTTATCCCATTTTACACCAAATTGCTGAAGTTTTAAACGTGCCATTTCGTCATTATTAGCTGTATAAATTTGTTTTAGATCTGATGTGACCTCTTTTAAATCTTTATATGACACATACTTTACTGAATTGCGAACCATATGTACAATACATAATTGTACTATAGTACTCGGGAATACACTGCTTATAGCTTCTGGAAAGCCCTTTAAACCCCACACAAGCAACATAAATTTGTTCAATTCCTCGATTCTTTAACTCAGTAACTACTTACGTCAGTTCGGGATAAGATATAGATGAAATAGTAATAGATAAAAGGATTGTCAAAAAGGAGTGCCTGCAGTATTTATATTTTTAAACAAAAAAACAAACTACAGGCATGAAAAAAGATATCACAGAATTATATAGTTTTATAGATGATTTTTGTAAAATTTATTTGGAGTATGAACAGAGAAAGTTATTACCATCAAATAAGCAAAGAAATCGCTGTTGTAGCATGAGTCTAAGTGAAATGTTAACAATAATAATTATGTTTCATACATCCTATGCTAAGAATTTTAAATTTTTCTATAAAAGTTATATAGAGTGCATGCATAAGGATGATTTTCCCAAAGCCTTGAGTTATAATAGATTTGTTGAATTAATGGCACGATTATTCATACCGCTAAATATGTTGATTCATTTGTTGTTTGGTGAGGAAACAGGTATTTATTTTATTGACTCTACAACGATTAAAGCTTGTCACAATAAAAGGCGTTATAGCAATAAAGTTTTTAAAGGATTAGCCAAACATAGTAAATCCTCTATGGGGTATTTTTATGGTTTTAAATTACATGTAATAATCAATAATAAAGGGGAGTTTATGGCATTAAAAGTGACCAAAGGCAATGTAGATGATAGGGTTCCAGTACCGGAGTTAACAAAAAGATTAACTGGAATTATAGCAGCTGATAAAGGTTATATTAAGCAAAATTTGTTCTTAAATTTATATGAAAGAGGCTTAAAAATGATTCATGGAATTAAGAAGAATATGGAAAATAAATTAATGGATTTGAAAGAAAAAATCTTACTTCGAAAGCGTAACTTAATTGAAACAGTTTTTGATTATCTAAAAAATAAAATGAACCTTGAACATACTAGACATAGATCACCAATAAATGCCTTTGTCCATATATTATCTACTCTTGTTGCTTACTCATTAAAGAAAAATAAACCTTCAACAAAATTTGATTTTAATCTACATGTTCACAATATCCTTATCCCGAATTGACGTGATATTGGATACACCCTATCTAAACAACGATTTTGCCACCTAGTTACTTCTTCTATTACCCCATCTGTTATGGTGGATATCAAGTCACCAGATACATCAGTTTGATATATTTCTTCTAAATGCCCTCGGATCTCGCTGACTGTCATACCGCGACCATAAAGGGATATCACTTTCTCATCAAATCCATTAAATCTCCTCAGCCCTTTTGGTATTAATTGAGGATTATACTCTCCTTCCCGATCTCTTGGTACTTCTACTGTCAGCTTACGACCATCCCCATCAATTACTGTCTTCTCATAGCTACCATTACGACGATTATTATCTACTTTTGCCATCTTGCTATGTTTTGAATATCCTAATTCATGATCCAACTCACTTGCTAATATTTTCTCAACTATTTGCTTCTTTAGCTGTTGAAATAAACCATCTCGACCAAATAACTCCGATGGATCTGCTTTTGATAATAATTCTTCTACTAGCTGATTACTGATGTTTAATGTATCTTTATCTGTATCTAATTTTTTAGCCATAATTCCTCCTTGCTTGCTTAAGTTACTTTTTTTACAGTAATCTCTTACTGCTTTCTTTGCAACTTACACAAACTATAGGACAGACTCGTAGAATCTAATGATGTGAACAAATTATCAGAATTATCACTAATCTCAACAAGAGAATCTGTGCTTTGATCACTTAAGTCTGTTCCGCGATTATCATAGGAGTCTCTTAATAAATTATTTGGAGATACATTTATGGTTGCTGATGCAGGTAACGTATTAACAAATGGCTGTGATATTTGCTCTATAGGTTCGGTATCTTGACTAATCGACTTGCTTTTATCGTGATCAATTAATAGCATAGAACCACCAGGAATGATGGTATGGACGAGTGAAGCGAAATATGCTTTACTTGTACGGAGTCAGCTGAAAAATAGTTTTCAGCTGCTCCAAATTAAATAATAATTTAATTAATAGGTCCATACCATGATAAATAATAGCATAAAAAATACTATAATAGGAATAGATTTAGCAAAAAATAGTATGCACTTGGTGCAAGTCGATCAAAATGGCAAAAAAATAGGTTATCAAAAAGTTACAAGAGATGAGTTAATAGCCTATTTAAGCAATCTCGATAAAAGTTCATTGGTAGCTATGGAAGCATGTGGAGGAGCTAATTATTGGTCACAGGAAATTGCTAAGCTTGGTTTGCAAGTCAAACTAATGAAAACAAAAGATGTAAAAGTTTATGCTACATCGAAACAGAAAAATGATTATAACGATGCGTTAGCAATATGCAAAGCGGCTCGTGATCCAGAATTAAAAACTGTGCTGCCAAAAAGCAAAGAGGAACAAGATATAAAATTTTTGCATAAAATTAGAAGTAATACGATCAGAGATCGTGTGCAAAAAACTAATTCTGTAATATCAAGTTTATGTGAATATGGCTATAATACAAAATTAGGTAAAAATAAATTTTGCAAATCATGTAGGTTGGAGGTAGAGTTAGCGTATAGTAAAGGTTATATAAATTCTGGGATACGGTCAATTTTACTTTTAGAATGTAAAGAAATTGAGGATTTATGTGACAAAGAGAAAACTTTAGAAAAGCTGATTATCAGCAATAATAAGCAAAGTGAGAAAGCTACTAGGTTGCAGACAATTTTTGGCATTGGAGCAATCAATGCTAGTTGTTTGAGTGTAGCCCCAATGGAAAGTTATCCAACCCCGAGGGATTTTGCTGCTTCGCTTGGTTTGGTACCAAAGCAACATAGCTCAGGAGATAAGATAGTTTTAGGAGGGATTACCAAACAGGGAGATAGATATGCCAGAACTATGTTGATTCAAGCCGCAAGGACAATAGCAATAAGAGCAAAAAGTGGTAAGGAATCGAAAGATAAACTAGTGCAGTGGGCAGTGAAGAAATTTGCTGAAAATAAATCATATAATATTATATGTGTTGGTTTAGCAAATAAGTTAGCAAGGATTGCTTATGCAGTAGTCACCAATGGTAGCGAATATGTTGCAAATTAGTTTAGTTGAGAAAAAAGAAGAAACTATGTCAACTAAATAAAAATTGGTAATTGATAAATATTGCGAGTAAAGAATAGTAACAATAAAGAGAACGAAAGTTAAAGAGTTAATGAATAAACGTCAATTCGGGATAAGGATATTGTGAACATGTAGATTAAAATCAAATTTTGTTGAAGGTTTATTTTTCTTTAATGAGTAAGCAACAAGAGTAGATAATATATGGACAAAGGCATTTATTGGTGATCTATGTCTAGTATGTTCAAGGTTCATTTTATTTTTTAGATAATCAAAAACTGTTTCAATTAAGTTACGCTTTCGAAGTAAGATTTTTTCTTTCAAATCCATTAATTTATTTTCCATATTCTTCTTAATTCCATGAATCATTTTTAAGCCTCTTTCATATAAATTTAAGAACAAATTTTGCTTAATATAACCTTTATCAGCTGCTATAATTCCAGTTAATCTTTTTGTTAACTCCGGTACTGGAACCCTATCATCTACATTGCCTTTGGTCACTTTTAATGCCATAAACTCCCCTTTATTATTGATTATTACATGTAATTTAAAACCATAAAAATACCCCATAGAGGATTTACTATGTTTGGCTAATCCTTTAAAAACTTTATTGCTATAACGCCTTTTATTGTGACAAGCTTTAATCGTTGTAGAGTCAATAAAATAAATACCTGTTTCCTCACCAAACAACAAATGAATCAACATATTTAGCGGTATGAATAATCGTGCCATTAATTCAACAAATCTATTATAACTCAAGGCTTTGGGAAAATCATCCTTATGCATGCACTCTATATAACTTTTATAGAAAAATTTAAAATTCTTAGCATAGGATGTATGAAACATAATTATTATTGTTAACATTTCACTTAGACTCATGCTACAACAGCGATTTCTTTGCTTATTTGATGGTAATAACTTTCTCTGTTCATACTCCAAATA
Source organism: Rickettsia endosymbiont of Oedothorax gibbosus (assembly GCF_936269705.1). Taxonomy (NCBI): domain Bacteria; kingdom Pseudomonadati; phylum Pseudomonadota; class Alphaproteobacteria; order Rickettsiales; family Rickettsiaceae; genus Rickettsia; species Rickettsia endosymbiont of Oedothorax gibbosus. Next base: position 2,557,744 of record NZ_OW370493.1, on the reverse strand, counting down.
AATTTTACAAAAATCATCTATAAAACTATATAATTCTGTGATATCTTTTTTCATGCCTGTAGTTTGTTTTTTTGTTTAAAAATATAAATACTGCAGGCACTCCTTTTTGACAATCCTTTTATCTATTACTATTTCATCTATATCTTATCCCGAACTGACGTAATAAGTATTCTGAATAAAATCCGTAATTATGTCGAGGCTCTAGAAGCCGTGGGAATGAGAGGTCACTCAAGGATATTTATAAGAATGCAGAAACCATTATGGCACTCGATGCCGAATATATGACCGCTTCCTTTGTGGCTCTATTTTTTTATTTTCTTTGTTGACAAATTCACTCGTCCATATATGAGCATTCTAGGGTTTTCTTCAAAATTTTTAAGCACACTTTTAAAAGCATTTGATAAATATTCATGTGGAGGTTTAGCTAATACTACAGAAACATAGAGTATATTAACATAAAAACAACTCAATAATTTAATAAATGAGTACTCAAACGTTACTGTCAGGCAATAATTGAAATAGTATCATAGTATTATCCGTTGTCTAGACAAATTTTGTTCACAGAGCCTAATATACCTCCTGAGAATTATCTTTTTCAGGTGAGCTATTATGGAAATCATCATTATCTTGGGTCTCTTGTTGATAATCTAATATCTGTATATCATGAGTTTTGAATGCTTCCATAATACTACCAGAAGAGGTAATTTTACCGGTTTGTGGATTTACTGGTAATAATTTAATCGATTCTGGTATTTTAAACGCCAGTGAAGGGATATCAGAATATGCCTTTTCCATAAAGTCGATAAATATTGGCAAGGCAACACTTGACCCTGTGGCAGTTTTTCCAAGTGTTTTTGGTGTATCATAGCCAATATATGTTCCAACAATTATTTTGGGAGTAAAACCAATAAACCAAGTATCCATACTCTCATTGGTGGTACCGCTTTTACCAGCTATAACCTTACCAAGTTTCTTTGCAGCTATTGCGGTACCTCTTTCAACTGCTCCAGTAAGAAATGAGACAATCTGATAATCACTTGCCTCATCGGTAATCATTCGACAATCTGGTTGAGACAAGATAGGCGGTGATACGTTATCAGTAAGCTGGGAATCAGATACACTACAATTTTCACATTCTCTATTGTCTCTACGATAAATTATTTTACCGTTACGATCTTTAATGAGTTCGACAAAATGTGGGGTGACTTTTTTCCCTGAATTGGCAATTATTGCATAAGCAGTTATCATTTTTTTTAACGTGGTTTCGAGCGAACCAAGCACCATAGAATAAAATCTCTTTGGCTCATTATTAATGCCGAATCGCTTGATTATTTCAGCAACTTTGTTTAGTCCTATAGATTGTGCTACCCTGACAGTAATAAGGTTTCGCGATTTCTCAAGACCTGTACGCATAGTAATTAAACCCAAAAAATCTCCTTTATAATTTTTTGGTCGCCAAATTGGCATACCAGGACCTTGTGGAACCTCTACTTTACTATCTTCAAAAATTCTATTTGGCTGGATGGCGTTTTCTAAAGCAGCAAGATAAACGAAAGTTTTACTGAGTGACCCTGGTTGTCGTAAAGCCTGGGTAACACGATCAAATTTACTAACCGCAAAATCATACCCACCAACACTCGCAAGTACTTGCCCTGTTGTAGGATTCATCACCATAATAGCCCCATTAACAGTAGGAATTTGCCTTAAAGAGTAATTAGCATTTATTTTTTCGACTACTATAACATCCCCTTTCTGCAAAAGAGTTTTTGCAGATTTAAGGTTATTTTTCGCCCATTTCATTTCTGATAAAGCTATTTTGGACTTACTCAAGTCGCAAAGACCAATTTCCGCTTGATTATCTGAAACATTTAATACTACCGCCAATTGATATTCTAGAATGGCTGGTGGCTTTGTTAGTTTATTTAAATTATCTTGCCAGTTATTTATATCTATATTAGTGATAACTCCTCTAAAACCATGTTTTCTGTCATATTCTCTTATACCTTTTCTAAGAGCATTCTCTGCAGCTTGCTGCATATTAGCATCAAGTGAGGTAATGACTGTTAAGCCTCCGGTATAAAAATATTCTTTACTGCCAATTCTGCGAATAACTTCTTCCCGCACTTGCTCAGCATAATAACCGGCTGTAACGGTTTCGCTACGATCCCGCTTTTGTAAAGTAATTGCCGTATCTATTGCCTCTTTTGCTATTTCTTGCGTTATATAACCATCTTCCAACATTCTCATAATGACATAATCTCTACGCTCTTTTACCCTGGCATAATTTCTTTCCGGGTTAAAATTTGATGGAGCTTTTGGTAACCCAGCAATAAAAGCTGATTCAGCAAGAGTTAAATCGTCAATAGATTTATTAAAATAATTTTGAGCAGCCATGGCAACTCCGTAGGCCCCCCTACCAAAAAATGTTTGATTAAGATATAGCTCCAAAATTTGATCTTTAGTAAAGGTTTTTGAGACCATATAGGATAAAATCGCCTCTTTAATCTTACGTTCTATCGATACCTCGGAGGTTAACAAAAAATTCTTGACTACTTGCTGGGTAATAGTTGACCCTCCTTCCACCCTACGGTGGTTTACAATATTAGAAATATTTAGTATTGCTGCTCTGATTATGCTTATAATATCAACTCCTGAATGTTCAAAAAAATTCTTATCTTCAGCTGAAATAAAAGCCTCTATAAGAGAGCGTGGCACACTACTAATAGGTACAAAAACTCTACGTTCTAAAGCATATTCCTCCATTAATTTTCCATTTTGAGCATACACTCTTGTTACCGATGGTGGATGATAATCGGCAAGTTGTGAGTAGTCCGGTAAATCCTTAGAGTAATTATACAACAAATATATACAAGCACTAATAGCTATTAGCCCTAATATTAAAAATAATTTAAAAAATACGTAAAAAAGTTTGAACATCGTTATATTATCAATTTATTATAAAATTTATAGCTATAGTCAATTAACCTGAATTAGTGCCGAATAAGCACCCACCGTGCCAGCAATTCCAAATATGACATTATGGATACATAGGGAAATTTTAGCATTGCGATCCACTCAACTTTAAGACGAATAATCTATTTTTCTGTTAAAGATTTGTATGTATTTTCTTGAATTCTATAAATATTTTTATACAAACTTATCATAATTCACGTTATTGTAATCAATTTGGTAAAAACCAACGGTTAGCAATAAATAAGTCTATTGCTCTAGAAAAAGCTTTTGATAGGTCGAATCTATATTGGCGGGACTCTGTAATCTCGTTTGCCAGCTAATATCTCCCATAACATTTCCATTGATTCAAAGAAAAAAAGGTCTACTAAACTTCTTATTCGTTCCCATAACGATCCTAATCTACCAAATTGCTCCCTCATTTCTTGAAATAATTTATCAACTAATTGGTGTATTTGATGAATAGTAAATGCTAACAAAGTAAAATTGTAGAAATTATAACATAGATTCTCAGAACCATGACCGTAATTATGTTCTATATTATAACCATGATTCTTTAAGCTATTAAAGCATTCGTTCTCTATTTTCCAACGTGCTCTTGCTCCGTCTATTATTGTTTTAGCATTATCTGAGGTGATTTCTAGATCAGTAATCCATTTACCATAATACTGACTTTTGTTACTACCATCTTTCTGCGGCACTAGCTCCCATGCCGCTATATAATTTGTTCTTACCTTAGTGCTAGTAAATAATTCAACATCATTAACCCATTCAATTATCAATTTGTTCCTTCTAAGGCTCAATGTCTCTATCTTTGATTTATCTACAGATTGAACATTATCCATTAATGTCTTATGATTATTGGGTTTTACTTTAAAAATATAATTAGCTTTATGATCACGAATTGTTTCTATCACTGGAGTTGTTGCATATAAGGCATCAGCATTGATTATTATCCCTAATTTATCATGATCCTTTCTAAATCTTGTCAAAAATCTCTTGAAAGCATTCGTCTCACAATCCTCTTTCTCATCACCATCTTGTACACGAATTTCCTCAGGCATTACTGGTATTACTTGTCGTAACCCAAATTTTACAATAGCCCCTTGTAATACTTGATGACAATGATATTGGTTATTTTTATGCCCTCTAATTAGGCAACGTTTACAACTCACTTTATCAGAGCTGTAATATTGTGTACCATCAACATTTAATAAGTATTTACCAGGAAATATTTGATATTGTTCTAGATGCTTCCCTCGTTGTAATTTACTAAATAATTCTTTGAAAATAGGTCTAAACGTTACGTCACTATCTACTTGGTCTATTACGTTCCTCATCCCCTGATCGCTAGGAAGCGATTGTACTGTAAACATGCTACGCAGATTATTACGTTGTTCCTTCCTTTCCATACGCCTTTGAAATTCTAGCAAAGATACTGATTGAAAATACATACACGCCAAACCAGATAACATAATATCTGCTATACTATTACTACTATTTACACCCCTTCTATCTTCTATACCAGCAAATCTATCTGCAATCATACTTCTGATTGCACTAAAACTTAAATGTTTCTTTGAATGCATAACTTGATACCAATATTATATTGATATTATCTTAGATAATTTATCCAACTTTGACTACTTTTTTAACTATTCCTCTACGAAAAACTTATTCCATATCCTTTTACTTACCTTCCTTCTATGACATATTTGGAATCGCTGGTAGTCTCCTAGATTAGCGGATGTAGGATAATGAAAACTAAATGATGCTTTACAGATGGGTAACATTTATTGTATAAGAATATAGGATTAAATTATTTAAAAAATTATCAAAATGAATATTCATGAATACCAAGCAAAGATGATTTTGAGACAATATGGTATACCTACTTCTAAAGGAGTTGTGATATCGCAAAAAGAAGATATCGATAGACTAATTGATGATTTAGAGGCAGAAATATATGTGGTTAAAGCCCAAATTCACGCAGGTGGTAGGGGAAAAGCTGGTGGTGTAAAAGTTGTAAAAAGCAAAGAAGAGGCAAAGAAGGCAGCTCACGCGATGTTTGGAATTGACCTAGTAACTCATCAAACATCATCTGCTGGGCAAAAGGTTCGTCGTTTATATATTGAATCTGGCTGTGATATTCTAAAAGAATATTATTTTAGTGCTGTTTTTGATCGTAGTAATAGTAAAGTAACTTTTATAGCTTCTACTGAAGGTGGTGTAGATATTGAAGAAGTTGCTCATAATACCCCACAGAAAATTATCAAAGTATCAGTTGATCCGGCAACGGGTATACAACCATTTCATTGTCGTCAAATAGCATACAAGCTTGGCTTTAAAAATGAACAAGCTAAACAAATGATGAAAATTGTTGAATCAACCTATCAGGCTTTTATAGCAACTGATGCTAACCAAATTGAAATTAATCCATTAATAACCAAACCTGATGGTAGTTTATTGGTACTTGATGCTAAAATTAACTTTGATGATAATGCATTATTTAAACATCCTGATATTTTAAATATGCGAGATAATGATGAAGAAAATGCTCTTGAAATGCAAGCAAATAGCCTTGGTCTTAGTTATGTCAAGATGGATGGTACTATTGGTTGTATGGTAAATGGTGCTGGGTTAGCTATGGCAACAATGGATATTATCAAGCTTTATGGGGCTGAACCAGCAAATTTCTTAGATGTTGGCGGTGGAGCTGATCGTGAAAAAGTAACGGAGGCTCTAAAAATAATTTTATCAGACCTGCATGTACAGGGAGTTTTAGTTAATATTTTTGGTGGTATAATGCGTTGCGATATAATTGCTGAAGGGATTATTGCTGCAGTAAAAGAGATTGGTATTAAAGTGCCACTAGTTGTACGTTTAGCCGGCACCAATTTTGAATTAGGTAAAAATATTTTAGCAAATTCTGGTTTAAAAATAATCGCTGCAAATGATTTAGGTGATGCTGCTGTTAAAATTGTCGCTGCGGTAAAGTAATTGTATGAACTTAGGCATTATTACGAAATAATTTTTTAACTTTAGTGCCAAAACACCCTGGGAAATTATGACCTCAGACAAGCCAAAACATGACAAAATCTTTCGCAAATCTATGGAGAATCCAATAGTTGCTCAAGAGTTTTTGGCAACTCATTTGCCGAAGGATGTGCTGGCTTTAATAAATAGTACATCTTTAAAATTAGAAAAAGATAGTTTTATTGAGCCAGACCTTTCTGAAACTATTTCAGATGTATTATTTTCTGTTAAGTTTAATGATCAGGATGGCTATATTTTTTTGCTATTTGAACATCAAAGTACTGTTGATAAAATGATGGCGTTTAGGTTATTTAAATATATGATTAATATTTGCGATCTATATTTAACTACTAATCCTAAAGCTAAAAGCCTTCCATTAATTTATCCCCTAATAATTTATAATGGCAAGAAGAAATATAACGCATCGCTCAATATATGGAATTTATTTAGCCATCCAGATTTAGCTAGAGGTTTCTGGATAAATGATTGTCAGCTTATTAACGTACATGATATTCCTGATGAAGAACTCAAGGAGAAAGTATGGTCTGGGATTTTGTTATTTTTCCTCAAACACATCCACGAACGTCAATTACTGAAGAGATGGCAAGAAATCTCTCATCTCTTGCCTAAATTGAGTGAAATAACAATAGGCTATGACCATATAAGAAATCTATTACAGTATACTTTGACCTTTATTGAGCAAAATGATAAAATAGAGTTAGAAAAAATATTAAAAAATAGTTTAACTAAAGAAAAAGGAGAAGAACTTATGCCTAGTATAGCTCAAGTATGGAAAGAAGAAGGGATAGAGATAGGGCTACAGGATGGTATCAAAATCGGAGTGCAAGATGGTATTAAAATCGGAGAAGCTAGAGGTGAAGCTAAATTAATAAAAATGATGATAAATAATGGCAGCTCTATTGAAGAAGTAGCGAAAATTACTGGACTATCTATTACTAAAATCAATGAATTACTGAAACTACAGTAAATTAATGAATTATTAAATTAATCATTGTCACAAAATAATTTTTTAATTTCTAGGCTCTGTGAACAAAATTTTAATTGTTTAGATTTCGACTCTTTTTAGCTGCAAATTATAAGATTTTTGCCGGAATAGTTAGTTCTATTTCAAAAAAATCTTATAATTTGCAGCTAAAAAGAGTCGAAATCTAAACAATTAAAATTTTGTTCACAGAGCCTAGGAACTAATTAAGATTGGGTTCTGTTATAACCCAAGATGTTTTGTAAAATTAAAAGGGTACTTTATTGCAGCTTCTTAGTCTCAAAAGAGGTCTATTTTAATCATTATCTTAAAAAATACGGAAAAGGTATATATGTCAATATTAGTTGATAAAAACACAAAAGTAATTTGCCAGGGTTTTACTGGTTCACAAGGGACTTTTCATTCTGAACAAGCCATCAATTATGGCACTAAGATGGTAGGAGGAGTGACACCTGGAAAAGGTGGTAATACTCATTTAGATCTACCCGTATATAATACAGTACATGAAGCAGTTGAAAAAACTGAGGCTACTGCCAGCGTTGTTTATGTTCCACCACTATTTGCTGCTGATTCAATTTTGGAAGCTATAGATGCAGGTATTAAATTAGTAGTGTGTATTACAGAGGGTATACCAGTACTTGATATGATAAAGGTCAAAAGGGCATTAGTAGGATCAAAAACTAGATTAATTGGCCCTAATTGTCCAGGTATTATTACTCCTGATGAGTGTAAAATTGGCATAATGCCTGGTTATATTCATAAGAGAGGAAGAGTTGGAATTATATCTCGGTCAGGTACTTTAACTTACGAAGCAGTAGCACAGACTACAGCTATTGGTCTTGGTCAATCCACCTGTATTGGTATTGGTGGGGATCCAGTTAATGGTACTGATTTTGTTGATTGTATTGAAATGTTTTTAAAAGATGATGAAACAGAATCGATTATTATGATTGGTGAAATAGGTGGAGATGCTGAAGAAAAGGCTGCTGAATTAATAAAAAATTCAAAGATTAAAAAACCAATAGTTAGTTTCATTGCTGGTATTACTGCTCCTGAAGGGAAAAGGATGGGGCATGCTGGTGCGATTATTTCTAATGGACAGGGGTCAGCCGAACATAAATTGGAGGTACTACAGAGTGCAGGGGTCACTATCACTAGATCGCCAGCTGATATCGGTAAAACTATGTTCGAGCTATTAGGAAAAATCTAAATTTAAAAAAACACAAAAAGACATGATAGGGAAAGTAATAGTTTTCATGATTCCTTCTTTCGAAACTAATTTGCTGTTGCCTTCCTTATCAAACAGCTAACATTATTATTTTGTTCATCAGAGACTCCTAATGCTGTTCTATAATGATAATCAGTAGCTTTAATGTTTATCCCACGCATAATCAAAAAATTTGCCATATAATAATTGCCAATTTCTGCAGCTTCATGTAAAAGAGTGTAATTATCATTCCCCTTTTTTTGAATGATTGAGTAATTATCCAAAAGAACCCTAAGAGCAAATAAATTATTTTTTCTAACCGCCTCAAACGCTCTATCTGTTGCATCATTTACTATACTACTAGCAACATGCACATCAATATTATAATTATCAATAAACCTATTTATTACCTTTCTTTGACTTTCTCTATGCTCGCTATCACAAATTTTCTTAAACATTTGAATAAATGCATATATCGGCATTTGATTTAATCTTGCTTGTTCTGTAAGCTCTCCTAATACTATATCATCATCTGGCAAAAATAACATTTGTTTTTCATCTTTTATGAAAAGAGCTATTTCCGGTGATATTTCTTTAATGCTACTAGTTGAACTTTTAGCAATTGGAGTAGATTTATCAGGTTGTTTGTTATTTACTGCTCTCTCTTCAACAACCTTACTAGATTGCTCTGATGCCTTATTATCTTTTACGAATACTGGTACAGCTGTTTGAGCTTGTGGTGTCACAGAAACTGGGGAGCCTTTAGGAATAACTGGTGCAATGGCAGGTTCAGTCACTTTAGGTTCAGTATTTTCCTTAGGTAATATTGCTGGTATGATATGGGGAGTTGCTTGAGCCTCAGTCGGCTTTTTTTCTTGTGAAGAAGGTAATATATCTAAATTAGGCGTAACCACTTCCTTTTTATCTTCACTACCTACTTGCTGCAACTCTACTGAATTTTTCTCTTTATCAGGCATAGTTATAGGCGGTACAGTATCTTGACTCTCTGTATTATGATTTTCAGCTGGTGGTAGGGTAGAATGGTTATTAATATTATTATTGTTTTTATTGGACTCTTCTAGCTCAATCTTCTGAGATGGAATTTTATCTAATTGTTCTGATTCTTTTGGGTTATTTATTTTTTTATCATCTAGAGTATTTTCTAGAATTGGTAATTTATTATCTCCTAAATCAATGAAAGAATCGGTTTCGCCCTCTTCCTTACTGCTATCTTGTGGGGTGGATATTGGTTTTACTGATTCTGGTATTTGAGCATCTTTCTCGGAGTGCATAAACTGCTGTATTTCTTTCAGCAAAGAATCTGTCTCTCCTGAATCTTCTTGATGTTTATTGACTTTATCATTTTCTAATTGTGGCAATGCTGGAGGAAGAGGTGGTGGGGCAGAATAAACATTATCTGTAAACAAAAAAATAGTTATTAGAAGTATTACCAGAAATTTTTTACAACTTAATCTAGCTAATAATTTTAGAATGACAAAACTCCTACTCTCATTTTCAAGAGTTCTATTAAAGTACATTAGAATTCTCACATTATTTTATATTATTAGTATGCTAACTCAACTAACCTTACGACATCACTGTAATTGTAACATAATTTACTTCCTGCACTAAGTTATTTTTGTTATCTCTCATTTATCTTGATCATTTGGCAATAACTTTTGAATCTCTTTTTCTACTAACTGCTTTACTAATAAAGGTAAATTTTTATCTAACCATTGTCTCAATTGCGGTCTTATCATCTCAACAACTAGCTCCTCTAACGTTTTAACCTTAGAGTTTGCATTTGCGTTAATCTCTTGAGCTGCTTTCGAGAAATGTTGAAAAATCTTAGTAGTTTCTGCTGCCGATTTATCGGATATCAACGATTCCTGCAATAATTCTTCTGTTAATTGGCTCTGGGGATTATCCTCTAGTCCATCTTCTTTAACCCAGGTTTTCTCATGCAAGACTTCCCCCTCACCTACTATATTAGTCAATTCTAATATATCGTCATCATTAGATTGGCTGCCACTACGATTATCAATCATCCCTTTAATTGATTTCAATATCTCCTCAATTGACATATCTTGATTTTTCTTATGATCTTTACTCATAATTAAAAACCTATAATAAGCTTTTTCTTAAGTCCCTTAAACTCATCTTCAGGAGTAAAATATTTAACTTTCAAATTCAAGCTTTTTGCCGTCAATTCTCCCAATAAAGATTTAATTTGGTAAGCCGTTAAGATAGAGCCTTTATGTGCATCAACTTTTGCTATCTTAGCATTATATAATTTTTCTTCAGCAGTAAAAACTTCTAAGACTGTTTTAGAGCCAACAACTTCTTCCTGTATTGTCCCATCATAAGCTATTTGGGCAGCTTCTACCCCTTGTGATGCGGCAATAATTCTAGATTTTGCTGCTTCAAATCCTTCCCAACTACCAATAGCACTTGCCCGTATTTGTTTTATTGTATCATCAAGTTGAATAGCAGCACTCCTAGTACTATTTTTAGCTTTCCTAATTTTTGAATATTCAGTACCCTTAGAATAAATAGGTATGTTAACTGATAAGGTTGATGTGGTGCTTCTATTATTGAGGCGATCCATTGGCTTTTCTGGAATATAGTAAGTTTTACCAGATTGAACTTTAAAACTTACCTTAGGCAAAAGTTCAGCCTTTGCTGCTATCTCGGCAGCTTTATGACTTCTAACACTATGTCTTGTATTATCTATGCTAGGATTAACATTTACCGCTCTCTGTATTAAATCCTCTAATGAATTAGGCAAATTGTCGGGCATAGAAGGCATAGCAATATCATCAGCTTCTATACCAAACAGACGAATGAAGTTTGCTTTTGTTGCTTGATAATTAGCATATAGGTTTAATCTATTAGTCTCAGCTGCTGCAAGAGATGCCTTGGCACTAGCTAAATCTATTGATGTTGCTTCACCTAATTTTAGTTTTTCTTCGATGGTGTCTAAGTTATGTTTGGTCATTTTTAGACTAATCTCAGAAATCTTATATTTTTCTTTTGTTTCATAACATTCGAGATAATTTTTTATTAAGCTTAAAAGAACCTTCTGCTCTCCCTCATAATATTTAGCACGCGATGCCCTGAAAGCTGACTGGGCAGATTTCAAAGCTGCAACACTACTACCACCATTAAATATAGGCTGCTCTAACATAAAAGCTCCTTGTTTTGATCTTACCTCTCTTTTAGAAGAATGAGCATATTGACTATCCGGTTTACTACCACTAACATTATAATCAATATTATAAGATATGCTAGGCATAAAACCTGAAAAAGCTGCAGAAAATTGCTCAACCTCAGCTAAAAAATTCTGTCTAAGGACGTTTAAATCACCATTATTATCATACGCACTAGATAAAGCACTAGGTAAGTCGACAGCCAAAACTGAACAATTGAACAAAATGATAATGGAAAAATGCGTAACAAAACGTGTAAATTTATACATAGTTGATTCTAAATATGTTTATGTTAAAAAATTGGCTAGATTCTGCAACAAGTTAAAGCTATCATTGAGCTAAAAATTGACCTATTGTAAAAGCTAACATATTATAGCTAATATGTAACATATCAAAAACTAACCTTAAGAGCAACATAACAGTGTTAAACTATAGTTTTTATTTGTATTATCTTTAAACAAGATGGTAGATTATCAATTAAAAAATTTAAATTAAATTTATTATGCCTAACTTATATTCTTTCCTTGCAAAAAGTGCTTTACCTAGTATCTTATCAAACCCTTCAATTGCTGCTACTGTACAGCAATTGAAGTTTGATTCTACGAACACATTCAAAATGTTTTCTAGTAACTTAAAAAACATAAAGAAAAGAGCTGGTTATATATATGACATATTTGTAGATTCAGATTCGAATGATCAACAACATACTCAACAACATACTCAACAACAAACCCGAGAAATAGCTGAAGCTTTTAAAAAAACAGTCGGCAATTCCTTAGATGAATTAGATAAATATCTTGACGAACAAGAACAAACAAAAGAGGAAATGTGGTTTTTTGAAAGTACTTTTATTGAATACATAATAAACATTCTTGAAAGTATTTTACAGTTTCAAAACAAACTAAATGCCTCGTATCCTGGAGCGTCAGAAAAGATTATCGATTTTTGTGGAAATTTATTAATTGCTTTAATATCTATACAAATGCCGATAGTTGGTTTGGTACTCAAAGGAAGTGGCTTGTTAGATTCGGTAAAATCTTTTCTCAGTACGGAAAATCTAACAAAAACAGTAGATAATTGGAAGGCAAAACTAGGAGCAGTTGAAGAAAAATTAGTAAAAATAGAACAACATCCATATCTTAAAGAAAAATGCTGCAAAGCAAAACAAATTGCTGAAATATCAGAGATAACTGGAGCTTCACCTGTAGCTGTAGCGGCATTAGGGTTGGATAGTGACTCTTTGAACAAAGTTAAAAAATCGGTTGCACAAGATCCAAAAGAAAAAGATTCTTTTAAAAAACTTATTGACTTGTCTGAAGAAATTCCCTATAGTAAAGGTAGTATAATTGGGGTTGTTAATGTCATATCTGATAGCGTGAGTAAAATCCTTGGATATACGCCAAATAAAGAAAAAGCTCTAAAAAATTCAATCGAACCAGAATTATCCGCTATAAAAGAAAACCTCCTCGCTACATTAAATCCTAATAAAAGCATCATTGAAAAATTAGATTGTTGTTATAAAGCAACAAAAAATATATTTACTATCACATCTCAAATACAAGAAGCAGTCAAATTAACACCAAACAGAGAAAAAATCGTTTCAACTTTTGTAAATTTAGTTAAAGATAAAACAAAAAATATCCTTCCTGCACATTTTTTACAAGATATGACATTATTAAAAACTACTTTAAAACCGCTATCCACACTAGTACAAATTGGTAATGCTATGAAAATAGCTCTTGGAAATAGCAATAACAAAGCCCAAAGCCCAAAGCACAGGACGGGAAAGGTAATAGGCACAATTGTTGAAAATCAAAAGAGGATGCGGGTTTTAGACAGCGATTCCAAATATGTCATAGAAGGAAGGTAAGTAAAAGGATATGGAATAAGTTTTTCGTAGAGGAATAGTTAAAAAAGTAGTCAAAGTTGGATAAATTATCTAAGATAATATCAATATAATATTGGTATCAAGTTATGCATTCAAAGAAACATTTAAGTTTTAGTGCAATCAGAAGTATGATTGCAGATAGATTTGCTGGTATAGAAGATAGAAGGGGTGTAAATAGTAGTAATAGTATAGCAGATATTATGTTATCTGGTTTGGCGTGTATGTATTTTCAATCAGTATCTTTGCTAGAATTTCAAAGGCGTATGGAAAGGAAGGAACAACGTAATAATCTGCGTAGCATGTTTACAGTACAATCGCTTCCTAGCGATCAGGGGATGAGGAACGTAATAGACCAAGTAGATAGTGACGTAACGTTTAGACCTATTTTCAAAGAATTATTTAGTAAATTACAACGAGGGAAGCATCTAGAACAATATCAAATATTTCCTGGTAAATACTTATTAAATGTTGATGGTACACAATATTACAGCTCTGATAAAGTGAGTTGTAAACGTTGCCTAATTAGAGGGCATAAAAATAACCAATATCATTGTCATCAAGTATTACAAGGGGCTATTGTAAAATTTGGGTTACGACAAGTAATACCAGTAATGCCTGAGGAAATTCGTGTACAAGATGGTGATGAGAAAGAGGATTGTGAGACGAATGCTTTCAAGAGATTTTTGACAAGATTTAGAAAGGATCATGATAAATTAGGGATAATAATCAATGCTGATGCCTTATATGCAACAACTCCAGTGATAGAAACAATTCGTGATCATAAAGCTAATTATATTTTTAAAGTAAAACCCAATAATCATAAGACATTAATGGATAATGTTCAATCTGTAGATAAATCAAAGATAGAGACATGGAAGTGTAATATAGTGAATTATTAAGCAGCATTTAGTACCGCAGTTTTCCATTTGCTAGACCAATCATTACTATGGATTATAGATCTTAATTGCAAAATAGGATTTAACCCCTCTCTAGACCATCTCATGTGTTGCTGCCCTTTACATCTTTGATTGATTAAACTCTCAACAGTTGATTCAGCAAGATTACTAGTAAAGATCAGCCCTTGATCCTTCCTTGTTGAGTAATCCACAATTTTATCTTTATTATTATCAACATATTGGGATAATTTTTTAATCCTATCATGATGCTGTTCTTCTTTTGTCAGTGCTAATATTTCTTTAAATCTTATCATCGCCTTCTCCACATCTCCTCTCCATAAATGCCACTTGATATGCATCAGATCTTCTTTTAGCCTTTTTGGTAACGATATATTCTCAAATTTCATACCCAAATGAAACCAATCTAAAATATAAGTTATTTTAGCACACAAAGGCTCTAGTGCCTTTGCTATATTCCAGCAATTTGCCGCCCCATCACATAGTGCGGTAATATGTGTTTTTGGGCTTAAGCCTTGTTTCAATGCTGCAATAATAGTAGAACTTATAATTTGTTTTTGACGATCATCCTTAATTGACGCTGCACAATTCTTACTTATAATATAATTCCTGGTATCTTGACTATTTGATTTTATAGATTCTGGTTTGTAAACTACAGCCACCATAGCCTCCATACTACGTTGATCCTCTGTTGTCTTTATATGTCCTCCATCTACATTTAATATTAGTTCAACAGCATCTTCAGTAATGAGCATTTCCTTCTCATCAGCATTGATATCTTCAATAGCATTGCCAACTGATTCTGTAACTTGTTTAATACGATTATGATTATTAATTTGCCGATCTTTACCAGAAAATAATTCAAATAATTTCTCTCCTTCTCTAAAACTATGTGTAGCACCTAGTGTAGCTTGTATTTTTTTTAAATCACCAGAAATTACTCCCTGCAATAACGTGCGGACGGTAGAGTGCGTTTCATATCCGCAATTATGGCATTTAAATCTCTGTATTACAATGTTATGATCAGTGAAAACATCGTGAAAAGTAGATTTATTTACACCAGTCTTATGCATTTTAATTTTACACTTAGGGCAAGTAACTTTTGTTAGTTTATGGATTAATTGAATCTTTTCCTGCAAAACTATATCCTGTACTCCTTGAATTAAAGCAATTTGATTATCCAAACCTATGGAAAAATCTAGACAATTACTTGGTTCGTTAAGCTCGCCATTAAGTACTTCTACTCTTGAAATTGTTGTAGTGGGTTGCTTATGATCATACGATTCATATATTATTCTATATCTTCTTGTTGTCATCCTATTACTCATAGTTGCTAATAATGACATTATTGTATCGCCTTTTTATAACAATGTCAACTCACTATATTACACTTCCAGCAATAAATAAGTCTATTGCTCTAGAAAAAGCTTTTGATAGGTCGAATCTATATTGGCGGGACTCTGTAATCTCGTTTGCCAGCTAATATCTCCCATAACATTTCCATTGATTCAAAGAAAAAAAGGTCTACTAAACTTCTTATTCGTTCCCATAACGATCCTAATCTACCAAATTGCTCCCTCATTTCTTGAAATAATTTATCAACTAATTGGTGTATTTGATGAATAGTAAATGCTAACAAAGTAAAATTGTAGAAATTATAACATAGATTCTCAGAACCATGACCGTAATTATGTTCTATATTATAACCATGATTCTTTAAGCTATTAAAGCATTCGTTCTCTATTTTCCAACGTGCTCTTGCTCCGTCTATTATTGTTTTAGCATTATCTGATACCAATTGCAATAATTAACGCAGTGGTGTAAAATGGGTTTTTAACTGATAAAGGTACTCAAATGGCTAGGTTAATATTACCACAAGGTTTTCATGGTCATGATTTTATAAAAATGATGAAACATGAGCCGCATGGTCGAAATCGTATACGTTTATTGGCGATGTATCACCTTCAATTAGGCAAATCTTTAAAAGCCATATCTGAAATAGTGAAGTCACACTGGAAAACTGTGCAATCATGGCTCAGAAGATTTAGGAATCATGGTTTTGAAGGATTATTTGAATCACAAAGAAGCGGCGCCCCTAGGAAGATTAACACTATACAAGAGTCTGCTCTTTTTGATAAAATCAATACGCTCAGTGAAAGTAAAACTGGTGGGTATATAACTGGAAAGGAGCTACATATCATGTTACTTGAGGAATATGGTGCTAAATGCGCTTTAAAAACAGTCTACAATACTATGCACCGCCTTGGTTTTAGCTGGATTACTTCTCGTTCAATGCATCCAAAGTCAAATCAAGAGACTCAAAATACATATAAAAAAACTTCCCAGACATGTTAACAAAATTATTACCAAAAAATATCGATAGATGTAAAGTTGATATATGGTCTCAGGATGAAACTCGAGTTGGGCAACAAGGTAGCTTAACTCGTATATGGGCTAAGCGTGGCACTAGACCCCGTAAAGTTCGGCAACAGCAATTCATTTCAACATATATTTATGGAGCTGCTTGCCATGATACAGGAGAAGCTTTTGCATTAATTTTACCATATGCAAACACACAGGCAATGAATAAATTCTTAGAAGAGCTTTCTCGCAGTATTCAAGGCAACCGACATATAGCTTTACTAACGGATAATGCAGGTTGGCACACAGCCAAAAAACTAACTGTGCCAAGCAATATCACTTTGATACCGCTTCCGCCCTATGCACCGGAACTTAATGCAATGGAACAAGTTTGGGAATGGATCAAAAATCATTTCTTGTCTAACCAATGTTATGGTGTATATGAAGATATCGTCACTATGGCTTGTTACGCTTGGAATCAATTTGCTCATAATGTAGATTTAGTAAAATCAATTATGTATAGAGACTGGATAAACACACCGTGTTAATTATTGCAATTGGTATAAGGCATCAGCATTGATTATTATCCCTAATTTATCATGATCCTTTCTAAATCTTGTCAAAAATCTCTTGAAAGCATTCGTCTCACAATCCTCTTTCTCATCACCATCTTGTACACGAATTTCCTCAGGCATTACTGGTATTACTTGTCGTAACCCAAATTTTACAATAGCCCCTTGTAATACTTGATGACAATGATATTGGTTATTTTTATGCCCTCTAATTAGGCAACGTTTACAACTCACGTCAATTCGGGATAAGGATATTGTGAACATGTAGATTAAAATCAAATTTTGTTGAAGGTTTATTTTTCTTTAATGAGTAAGCAACAAGAGTAGATAATATATGGACAAAGGCATTTATTGGTGATCTATGTCTAGTATGTTCAAGGTTCATTTTATTTTTTAGATAATCAAAAACTGTTTCAATTAAGTTACGCTTTCGAAGTAAGATTTTTTCTTTCAAATCCATTAATTTATTTTCCATATTCTTCTTAATTCCATGAATCATTTTTAAGCCTCTTTCATATAAATTTAAGAACAAATTTTGCTTAATATAACCTTTATCAGCTGCTATAATTCCAGTTAATCTTTTTGTTAACTCCGGTACTGGAACCCTATCATCTACATTGCCTTTGGTCACTTTTAATGCCATAAACTCCCCTTTATTATTGATTATTACATGTAATTTAAAACCATAAAAATACCCCATAGAGGATTTACTATGTTTGGCTAATCCTTTAAAAACTTTATTGCTATAACGCCTTTTATTGTGACAAGCTTTAATCGTTGTAGAGTCAATAAAATAAATACCTGTTTCCTCACCAAACAACAAATGAATCAACATATTTAGCGGTATGAATAATCGTGCCATTAATTCAACAAATCTATTATAACTCAAGGCTTTGGGAAAATCATCCTTATGCATGCACTCTATATAACTTTTATAGAAAAATTTAAAATTCTTAGCATAGGATGTATGAAACATAATTATTATTGTTAACATTTCACTTAGACTCATGCTACAACAGCGATTTCTTTGCTTATTTGATGGTAATAACTTTCTCTGTTCATACTCCAAATAAATTTTACAAAAATCATCTATAAAACTATATAATTCTGTGATATCTTTTTTCATGCCTGTAGTTTGTTTTTTTGTTTAAAAATATAAATACTGCAGGCACTCCTTTTTGACAATCCTTTTATCTATTACTATTTCATCTATATCTTATCCCGAACTGACGTAATAACGTGAATTATGATAAGTTTGTATAAAAATATTTATAGAATTCAAGAAAATACATACAAATCTTTAACAGAAAAATAGATTATTCGTCTTAAAGTTGAGTGGATCGCAATGCTAAAATTTCCCTATGTATCCATAATGTCATATTTGGAATTGCTGCTTTTCAAATATTCTTTCTCCTAACACACTAGTTTGAAAGAAGGTTTTATTTTTACCATAGCTCACCACCAACAGTTTGTTTATGTTATTATATAATGCTTAGCATTTTGTTTGGTGCTTACGTCAAACTCAGGTTATAGTTAACTCGAGAGGGGCAGATGTCATCCCTGCTAGAATTAGTGTCACCCCTGCGAAGGTAGAGGTCTAGATTCCCGCCGTTGCTAAGAATGACAATGGTGGGCGGAAATGGCAACTTAACTTATATTTCTATTTTCAGTTGCGATTTGTAAATCGTCGTGATACTATAGTTAATTCAGGAGAATTTGGGGCTAGGATCGACGAGTAACACTCGTCCCCAATTTCTCATCAATTGACTATATTTTACTGGATTTCTCTCGTATGTTACTTTATAAATTTAACTTGATTTTATTTAGCAGATTCTAAAAATGAATGTTATAGACAAAGAAAGAGCACTACTTGCTGCACTTAGCCAAATTGAAAAAAGTTATGGTAAAGGTTCGGTTATGAAACTTGGGCAACGCCGAGCTGTAGACGTTGAGGCAATACCAACAGGATCGCTAGGACTTGACCTAGCACTTGGTATAGGCGGTCTCCCTAAGGGAAGGATTATTGAAATTTTTGGACCAGAGAGTTCGGGAAAGACTACCTTAACTTTACATGTAATTGCTGAAGCACAGAAGAAAGGTGGCACTTGTGCTTTTATTGACGCAGAACATGCTTTAGACCCAGCATATGCCAAAAAATTGGGAGTAAATATTGACGAGCTTATTATTTCTCAACCAGATACTGGAGAACAGGCACTTGAAATAACCGATACTCTAGTACGCTCTGGGGCTGTTGATATGGTCATTATAGATAGTGTTGCTGCTCTTGTACCTAAAGCAGAAATTGAAGGAGAAATGGGTGACTCCCATATGGGGTTACAAGCTAGATTAATGAGCCAAGCACTTAGGAAACTCACCGCATCAATTTCCAGAACTAATTGTGTAATTATTTTCATTAATCAAATTAGAATGAAAATAGGCGTCATGTTTGGCAGTCCAGAAACTACCACAGGTGGAAATGCTTTAAAATTTTATGCCTCAGTAAGGCTAGATATCAGAAGAATCTCATCAATCAAGGATAAAGATGAAGTAGTAGGTAGTCAAACTAAGGTCAAGGTTGTTAAGAATAAAGTCTCACCACCATTCAAAACTGCAGAATTTGATATAATGTATGGTAGTGGTATTTCTAAAGAAAGCGAGATAATAGACCTTGGCGTTAAATTGGAAATAATAGAAAAGTCTGGTTCTTGGTTTTCCTATAAAGATATTCGTATAGGACAAGGTAGAGAAAATGTTAAACATTACCTAAAAGAACACCCTGCTATCTGCTATGAAATAGAACAGCTAATTCGTCAAAAATCTTCTAATAATACTAATATTACTTTTGATAGTGAAACGGTAATTATGGAAGAGGATGAATAACAAATATTTAATATCCTAGTGGGCTGGAATAGCAAAAAAGTTAGAGTCATACCTGCGAAGGCAGGTATCTAGATTCCCGCCTACGCGGGAATGATGGTATGGACGAGTGAAGCGAAATATGCTTTACTTGTACGGAGTCAGCTGAAAAATAGTTTTCAGCTGCTCCAAATTAAATAATAATTTAATTAATAGGTCCATACCATGATAAATAATAGCATAAAAAATACTATAATAGGAATAGATTTAGCAAAAAATAGTATGCACTTGGTGCAAGTCGATCAAAATGGCAAAAAAATAGGTTATCAAAAAGTTACAAGAGATGAGTTAATAGCCTATTTAAGCAATCTCGATAAAAGTTCATTGGTAGCTATGGAAGCATGTGGAGGAGCTAATTATTGGTCACAGGAAATTGCTAAGCTTGGTTTGCAAGTCAAACTAATGAAAACAAAAGATGTAAAAGTTTATGCTACATCGAAACAGAAAAATGATTATAACGATGCGTTAGCAATATGCAAAGCGGCTCGTGATCCAGAATTAAAAACTGTGCTGCCAAAAAGCAAAGAGGAACAAGATATAAAATTTTTGCATAAAATTAGAAGTAATACGATCAGAGATCGTGTGCAAAAAACTAATTCTACAATATCAAGTTTATGTGAATATGGCTATAATATAAAATTAAGTAAAAATAAATTTTGCAAATCATGTAGGCTGGAGGTAGAGTTAGCGTATAGTAAAGGTTATATAAATTCTGGGATACGGTCAATTTTACTTTTAGAATGTAAAGAAATTGAGGATTTATGTGACAAAGAGAAAACTTTAGAAAAGCTGATTATCAGCAATAATAAGCAAAGTGAGAAAGCTACTAGGTTGCAGACAATTTTTGGCATTGGAGCAATCAATGCTAGTTGTTTGAGTGTAGCCCCAATGGAAAGTTATCCAACCCCGAGGGATTTTGCTGCTTCGCTTGGTTTGGTACCAAAGCAACATAGCTCAGGAGATAAGATAGTTTTAGGAGGGATTACCAAACAGGGAGATAGATATGCCAGAACTATGTTGATTCAAGCCGCAAGGACAATAGCAATAAGAGCAAAAAGTGGTAAGGAATCGAAAGATAAACTAGTGCAGTGGGCAGTGAAGAAATTTGCTGAAAATAAATCATATAATATTATATGTGTTGGTTTAGCAAATAAGTTAGCAAGGATTGCTTATGCAGTAGTCACCAATGGTAGCGAATATGTTGCAAATTAGTTTAGTTGAGAAAAAAGAAGAAACTATGTCAACTAAATAAAAATTGGTAATTGATAAATATTGCGAGTAAAGAATAGTAACAATAAAGAGAACGAAAGTTAAAGAGTTAATGAATAAGTATTCTGAATAAATCCGTAATTATGTCGAGGCTCTAGAAGCCGTGGGAATGAGAGGTCACTCAAGGATATTTATAAGAATGCAGAAACCATTATGGCACTCGATGCCGAATATATGACCGCTTCCTTTGTGGCTCTATTTTTTTATTTTCTTTGTTGACAAATTCACTCGTCCATATATGACAAAAAATAATTACAAATTGGAGCTAAAATGATAAACTTGACTGATAAAAAATCTCTAATTACTGGAGCATCTGGAGCAATTGGTGGTAGCATTGCTAAGCTATTACACTCTCTTGGTAGCCATGTAATAATTAGTGGTAGTA
The DNA here is from genome assembly GCF_936269705.1 of Rickettsia endosymbiont of Oedothorax gibbosus. Classification (NCBI taxonomy): domain Bacteria; kingdom Pseudomonadati; phylum Pseudomonadota; class Alphaproteobacteria; order Rickettsiales; family Rickettsiaceae; genus Rickettsia; species Rickettsia endosymbiont of Oedothorax gibbosus. The sequence continues at coordinate 2,536,014 of NZ_OW370493.1, read as the reverse complement.
ACCAAGAAAAACTACAAGAATTGGGTAATGATTTAAAAAATAATTATATGATAGCACCATGCAATTTAGCCAATAGCGAGGAATGTAATAACTTGGTAGCTAATCTTGAACAAATAGATATTTTAGTTTGTAATGCTGGAATCACCAACGATATGCTAGCAATAAGAATGTCCGATGAGATATTTGAGCAAGTTATAAATATAAACTTAAAAGCTAGTTTTATTCTAAATCGTGAAGCGATAAAAAAAATGATGAAAACTCGTTATGGTAGAATAATTAATATAGCCTCTGTGGTTGCAGTTTCTGGTAATCCAGGGCAAGCAAATTATTGTGCTTCCAAAGCTGGGATGATAGGTATGACAAAGTCTCTAGCCCTTGAGGTGGCAAGTAGAGGGATCACAGTTAATGCAGTTGCTCCTGGTTTTATTAAATCAAATATGACCGATAAATTAAATGAAACTCAAAAAGAAGCTATAATGCAAAAAATTCCTCTGAAAACTTTGGGAAACCCTGAAGATGTTGCAAATGTAGTAGCTTTTTTAGCAAGTGACAAAGCTTCTTATATCACTGGTCAAACTATCCATGTTAATGGTGGATTAGTGCTGGTATAGTCAATTGATGAGAAGTTGGTGCTAGGAGCGACGAGTGACGCCTATAAGTAATAGGCGAGTGATTAGCGACGACGTCACCAACTTCTCATCAATTGACTATAATGATAACTAATATAGTGAACATAGTATGAGAACTATTATTGATATACCTGACATGCAAGTAAAAATTTTGAATCAACTATCAAAGAAAAAAAAGTGTCGAGGGCAGAAATTATAAGACAAGCTTTGGCTGACTATATAACCAATTATACTAAAAGTAAAAAAGGCTATAAATCAGCATTTGGTATATGGAAAGATCAAAAATTGGATGGCTTATTATATCAACAAAAATTACGTGGTGAGTGGGGTGAATGAAAGTATAGTGAATTAATTTGAATTGGCAACGTTATAAATTCGATTAGTATTTAGCATCAGCGTCATTGCGAGGAGCCACTTTAGTGGTGACGAAGCAATCCAAAAAAACGATTAAAATGGATTGCTTCGTCGACCTAAGGTCTCCTCGCAATGACAGTGCGATGGGTGCTTATTCAGGTTAATTGACTATACAACCTCAGTTTAATAGAAATAATGATGTCCAAAATTCTAAAAATCGGTAAGTGTCAAGTACAGTTACTACCTTTATTTCTTACTATATTAGCATTTGTCATCCTTTTATCACTGGGGTTTTGGCAAATTGCTAGATTACAGGAAAAAGAACTATTTTTAAGTTCAATGAAAAATAACCTTAATAATTCTCCTATTGATATAAAAACACTTAGTGTAGATAAATTATATGCTAAAGTAAAAGTGAAGGGGCGTTTTTTGGTTGGTAAGAATTTGCATCTTTATGGACGTAAATCCATGGCCACGGAAAAAGATGGCTATTATTTAGTCAGGCCTTTTCAAACTGATGATAACAAGATAATCTTAGTTGCCCTAGGGTGGTTTGCTGCGAGGTATAAGAAAGATATTGATAATATAACAGATGATTCGACGGAAATTACTGGTGTGATTCTCCCTGGGGAGAAAACCAAGATGTTTGTCTTAGATAATGATGTTAAAAATAATGTTTGGTTTACTTTAGACTTAACTCAAGCATCCGATATTCTTGGTTTAACATTAGAGAATTTTTATTTAATTATGGAAGGTAAAGAGGATCAATCTGATATTCTTAAAGCTTTATCAATTAACAATCTGTTAAATGTCAGAAATGATCATTTAGAATATGCCATTACTTGGTTTGCCTTGGCAATTGCATTAATAGTGATTTTTGTAATTTATCATTTGCCTAAAAAAAAATTAGAGTGTAAACTAGACTATGGGACACAAAAAAGGAGTGGTTATGATATTAAAAGTAGGCGATATTGCACCAAATTTTACTATGCCAATAGGCGAAGATAGTAAAATCAATTTATCAGATTTATCAGGTAAGTTTGTTGTATTATATTTTTATCCGAAAGATGATACACCGGGCTGTACTATTGAAGCAGGTGATTTTAATAGGCTAAAGCCAGAATTTGAAAAAATGAATACCGTAATTGTTGGTGTATCAAAGGACAATTTAGATTCTCATGATAAATTCAAGAAAAAATATTGTTTGGATTTTGATCTTGCGTCAGATTCTAACTCTGATACTTGTGAAAAATATGGAGTTTGGGTAGAAAAATCGATGTTTGGTAAGAAATATATGGGGGTCGAGAGAACTACCTTCTTAATAGACAAAAAAGGTAAGATAGCTCACATTTGGTCAAAAGTGCAAGTGGCTAAACATGCTGAAGATGTGTTGAACCAGCTGCGGAAAATAAATTGAAATAATAATATCTTCATGTAGTATACAAAACAAATGTAACTTTATGTAGGTATAAATGACTAACTGGTTTTGTAAAGGTATTATTGTTGTTTATTTTCTTCTAACTATAACCCATGCAGTCCATGCTGAAAATTTTTTTGTAGTCAAAAAACAGGGTGAACAGTTAGAGAATAGACCTGTTGACAACCAGGCTATTGACCAGCTCAAAATATATTTACGGGAAATAAAATCTATTGCTGTGGATTTTACCCAAGAAGATTCGGCGGGAAATCAGACTGAAGGGAAGCTGTTAATTAATAAACCTGCGAAATTTCGCTGTAATTATTATTCACCATTTCCTTTGGTGATTATTAGTAATGCTAACTATGTGTCGGTATATGACTATGATATGAAACATGTAAGTCGTATTAAGGCAGAGGAGAACGTATTTAATTTTTTGTTAGAAGACAACATAGATTTTGATAAATATTTTAAAATTGAGTCGACGATAGATCGAGATAATATGTTTGAAATTACTATTTATCATACTTTATCAGAGCGACGTAGTCAAATTACCTTTGACAAAGAGACTAAACAGATGAAAATGTTTAAAATACTTGAGGATGACAATGTTATTACCATAAAATTTAATCATATTGCAAAAGTACAGAATTTTGATGATGATTTGTTCAAGCTCAAACATCCAGACATATTTGGAGTACCAAAGAGACTGAACAAAAGCGATATAGAAAAAAAATATAATTTAGCTAGTTAAATAGCTTGCCTATAGATGAAAAAAGCACTATTTTATCACATGCTAGTAGTGGGCATTGGCTCTATTCAGTTGGTCAGGTTCGAAAGGAAGCAGCCAAAATAGTCTCTGGTGGGTCATTACTAGCATAATATATATAGTCAATTCAGGAGAATTTGGGGCTAGGAGCGACAACGTCACCAACTTCTCATCAATTGACTATAGCAACAACAAAATTGAATTTTCTTATATCAAGACTTATAAAATTCCTTTCCATTCTTCTGCATTCATGTAATAATTCATACTGGTAGTTCCTTGTTGAAATTGAAACTAAAAGCTACTATATATTTTTATTTTTGCAACTATTTTTTGCTAAAAATTTTTGTCAACAGAACCTAATTTAAAGGATTAACATACAAGATATATAAACTTTATTGAGGCGGCAATATGAAAGGAACGTGGGCAGATCATGAGGTAAGAAATAAATATTACGCAGATAGAGCTAGCCTGAATATTGCATGAAAGAATAGAGACAAAACCCTTGTAATACTATATAATATCAGTGTTAAAAGAAGATTACATAGAGGGTTTTGCCATGACAAATTGTACAGGATTAATTTACCAATCGAAAGTAAAAAATCGTCAAATAGAAATAAATTTCACAGGAGGTAATATTAGTAGCGATGGAGGTGTATTATTGCTAAGAGAAGCAGATAAAAGACTTGGTCTAACTAATGAACTGGCTAAGATTTTTCCTGATAAGCGAGATTCTGATAAAATTCAGAGCCTTTCTAATTAAGTGTGTAAATTTTTCATAGGGCTTAAATTCTACCTTCAAATTTTATCAAAAAGTGAGCCATAGCTGCGTTCCAGTTCGGAATCGGCATAACCCATTTCTTGGTCATATAATCAATTGCCAAATATAAGGTCTTAAAAACGGCATTATCATTTGGAAAAACCCTTTTATTCTTAGTAACCTTACGTAATTGGCTATTGACAGATTCTATACTATTAGTTGTGTATATTACTTTCCTTATCGCCTCAGGGTATTCTAGAAAAACCATTAAATTTTCCCAATGAACATACCAAGATTTAGCAATTTGTGGATACTGTTTACTCCATTTAGCTTCAAAAGATTCTAAAGCAAGATGTGCTTCTTCCTCTGTGCTAGCAGTATATATAGGCTTTAAATCAGCCGCTAATTCTTTTCGGTCTTTATATGATACATATTTTAAACTATTTCTAATCTGATGTACAATACATAATTGATGTTCGGTTTTCGGAAAAACTGCTTCTATTGCCTCAGACATACCGGTTAAATTATCACTGCAAGCAATAAGCATGTCTTGCATACCTCTGTTCTTCATCTCAGTAAAATTACCAAGCCAAAATTTAGCTCCTTCATTTTCACTGTTCCACAATCCTAAAATATCCTTCCTTCCAGATAAATCAATACCTAATGCTACATATACAGACTTATTGATAATTCGTTTATCTTGACGTACTTTTACTACTAAACAGTCAAAAAATACTATAGCATATACTCGATCCAATGGTCGGCTTTGCCATATCTTGACATCCTCAATTACATCATCAGTAATTTGACTTATCAAACTTTCGCTAACGTCAGCTCCATACAATTCTTGCATTTGAATCTTAATATCAGATAAGCTCATTCCTTTAGCGTATAACGATATTATTTTATCATCAAATCCTTCAATACGTCTTTGACGCTTCGGAATTAATGCAGGTTCAAATGTACTACTTCTATCCCTTGGAACCTCAATCTCTACAACTCCATTATTTGTTACTAGATTCTTTACTTTACTACCATTACGAACATTATTGCTATCAGTATGACAATATTTATCATATCCTAAGTGATTATTCATCTCTGACTGCAATGCCTTCTCTACAAGCCTTTTGGTTAATTGTTTTAATAAACCATCCTCTTTAAATAAAGTTGATATATCTGTATCATTATTTATTAATAAATCTATTGCTTGATTCATTGCTTCATTTTGTTTGTGACGCATTATAATTTCTCCTTTTGTTATATTATATTTTTATATAACCTTTGAAAAATTTACACACTTATTTGTACAGAGCAATTATCTTTTATCTAAATTTTCAAAAAAATATTTATCTAAATAATAAAACAACGTTTTTGTTGAATAAGTTTATGGCAAACTTCAAGTAGCTTACGCATACAAGCAACTATCGCAACTTTCTTAGGTTTAAAATTATTAACAAGCCTATTGTATAAAGTTTTTAAATATTGAAAACCATTTTTGCCAGTTAATACCGCCATGTATAAAGCATCCCGTGGTATTTTTCTGCCTCCCCTAATAAATCTTCGTCCTTGCTTATTACCACTATCACGGGCGTACGGAGCTATCCCCACAATTGCTGACAATTCATTACTACTATAATTTTTATCCCCTAATTCAGGTACAAAACTAATTAGTTTTGTAGCCAAACATTTACCAATACCAGGTACAGTCTCTAATATTTTTACCTTCTCTTTTAACTCTTCTGACTCATCTATTGTTTTGTTTAACTTCTTATCAAGCTCAGCTATTTCATTTTGTAAGAATTTAATGTGTTTTTCTATACTATCTTTATCAATACCATCAATACTATGATGTAGTCTTTTCTTTTCATTGCTAAGCATTAATACTAAATCTTCTCGTCTTTGCTTATATCTCTTCAAATTCTCTGATTCAACTTGATATATATAATTCGCTGAAAGCTGCATCTTATCACCATAATATGCTAATTTAAATGCATCCTTCCTATCAGTTTTACACAAATTTACCGATTTACTAAAAGAATTAAAACTATATGTATTGACCTTATGTATTTGTTGCTTATTATTATACAGCTTTTGACAAATCTCAGCTTCGTATCCTCCAGTGGGTTCACATATTATTAGCTTAATCTCTTGCTCTTTTGCTAATTTAATCACCTCTTCATGACCAGCTGCATCATTGGCAAAACGATGATATTTAGGTTTATCGCTTGTATTATATACACATATATCAAGCCATTGTTTACTTACATCTAGACCTATTATTTTACTCATGATATAATCTCCTTCGTCTTATTGTGCAAGGCTGCTACTTCCAACACCTTCTGCAATTTGTTCAAAGCAAACTTTGTAAGAGGGTACTTATTCTATGCTCGATTATCTCAATCAAGTACCCCTCAAATCACCCTCTTACCATTACTTATATCATAATTTAAAGATATAAGTACCCTACAATTTTTGTAAAGATGGTATTAGGATAGAAAAAAGTTTTTGTTTGGGAGGTATTAATAATGTGGATATTAGCTGCGTTATGGCTGTTGTAGATTGATAAAAAGCATTTTTGATATGATCAAAGCCATAGGTAAATAATGAAAACAATTGTCTTTCAATGGTTTTGTACCGTTTTATTCGGATGGGATTTAAGGCATTTTGTATTATTCCATTTTTGACTATTAAAGCTGAAGCAATAGCAGTTATCACTAATAATTTTTCAAATCTATCCAATTTTACAATGTGACTTTTTTCAATATCAAAACCACCGCTTTTTAGGTGCAAAAATAGTCGTTCAACACTCCAACGAAATTTATATAAAGCAAAAATATCTTGCTCTATTTCAATTGAAGACACCAGAACCATCAGCTCGCTCTTATCATTTCTATATGCGGTAAAATTAACCTTTCTATTCCATAATATACCACTACAAGCCCTATACTCTAAGGCTTTAACATCACTAAATATTCTTTCAATGGTTAAAGTTCTTAAACCTTTTGTAAGACGAATTTTATGATCCATTTTTAATGGAATAACAAACTTTAGATGGTTATTTATCAGAAAGTCTAACCATTCTTTATTCATAAATTCTCTATCAGCAAGCAAATATTTTATTCTTTCAACGCCAAAATTATTAATAAATTTCTGTAAAAATTCCTTCATAAATTCTGCAGAACACCCGCCACCATGCGACAAAGTCTTCCAGAATATTGGCACCGATATTTTACCAATTACCATTACTAAAAATAAAATATTAATATCGGATTTACCAAATTTCCAACTTGTCCTATCCATTGCTACGACATAATTTTTTGAAGCAAAAAAGCTTAATAGCAAATAGCCAACCTTCATATAATCAAAATTAAAATCTTTTAAAAAACGATAAATTCTATGAGTTTTTGACGTCGCTTTAGCATCACCTAAAATACCAAGTGCTAAACCTTTTTGATAAATTGAGCTGCCCGTCAGCAAACTAATTACCATACCAACCAAACATTTTAATCTTGATTTATTTCCGTCTATATATAAAATCAATTCTTGAAGTATTATATTATGCATTTTGTTATAAAAATACCTACCTTATACTACTTCACACCACTCTAAATCAACCATTCTTCTTCATCTTCTCAAAATTGTAGGGTACTATACACCGTAGGTGGCGTGGCAATCCATTTCTAATCACTTTTCTGGATTGCTTCGTCGACCTTACGGTCTCCTCGCAATGACGATTTTTCAATTATTGTTTTCTTAAACTCGATAATCAAGTTTTTTTGCAGATTTGAATAAAATATAGGATCATGGTTATCATCCCTGCGAAAGCAGGGATCTAAAAATACCCTGAGGTATTATAGATTCCGCACCGAAGCGAGAATGATGGTATGGACGAGTGAAGCGAAATATGCTTTACTGGTACGGAGTCAGCTGAAAAATAGTTTTCAGCTGCTCCAAATTAAATAATAATTTAATTAATAGGTCCATACCATGATAAATAATAGCATAAAAAATACTATAATAGGAATAGATTTAGCAAAAAATAGTATGCACTTGGTGCCAGTCGATCAAAATGGCAAAAAAATAGGTTATCAAAAAGTTACAAGAGATGAGTTAATAGCCTATTTAAGCAATCTCGATAAAAGTTCATTGGTAGCTATGGAAGCATGTGGAGGAGCTAATTATTGGTCACAGGAAATTGCTAAGCTTGGTTTGCAAGTCAAACTAATGAAAACAAAAGATGTAAAAGTTTATGCTACATCGAAACAGAAAAATGATTATAACGATGCGTTAGCAATATGCAAAGCGGCTCGTGATCCAGAATTAAAAACTGTGCTGCCAAAAAGCAAAGAGGAACAAGATATAAAATTTTTGCATAAAATTAGAAGTAATACGATCAGAGATCGTATAATGGTTCCAATATTTTGGACAGAAAAATAAGAAAAATGAGATAGAATTCTTTAGCAAACAAGGAGAGCTAGAGATGAAAAAACAAGTAAGGCAATATAGTGCTGAGGAGAAAGCCAAAATTGTCATAGAAGCAATTAAGGGAGAGCTAACAATAGCCCAGATAACCAGTAAGTATGGTGTTCATGCAACACAGATAAGTAACTGGAAAAAACAAGGTCTTGAGTTGTTAGTACAAGGTTTTAAGAATAAAACACAGAGTGCTGATCCAAATCAGCAGGGGTTAATCAAGAATCTATATGAGCAAATTGGTCAGTTAAGCGTTGAGTGTGACTGGCTCAAAAAAAAATCTGCATTGTTTGGAATTAAAGGTTAGGTGTAATATGATAGAGCCTAATCATAATAAGTTAACAATTGTACAACAGTGTAAGTTATTGGATATTAGCAGGTCAACCTATTACTATCAACCTACTGGTATTAGTGAACAAGATATCAAGATTATGGCAATAATTGATGAGACCTATACTATGCATCCATATTATGGTATGCGGCGGATGGCTAAATATTTACAAGCCCAAGGTTTTTCGGTAGGTCGTAAAGCTGTTAGACGTTACTACAAGATAATGGGTCTTGAAGCTGTTTATCCTAAAATAAATTTAAGCAAGAGGAATCAAGCGCATAAAATATATCCTTATTTACTAAAAGGATTAGAAATAGTATTGCCAAACCAGGTTTGGAGTGCAGATATAATACCAATTGCAATAATTAACACGGTGTGTTTATCCAGTCTCTATACATAATTGATTTTACTAAATCTACATTATGAGCAAATTGATTCCAAGCGTAACAAGCCATAGTGACGATATCTTCATATACACCATAACATTGGTTAGACAAGAAATGATTTTTGATCCATTCCCAAACTTGTTCCATTGCATTAAGTTCCGGTGCATAGGGCGGAAGCGGTATCAAAGTGATATTGCTTGGCACAGTTAGTTTTTTGGCTGTGTGCCAACCTGCATTATCCGTTAGTAAAGCTATATGTCGGTTGCCTTGAATACTGCGAGAAAGCTCTTCTAAGAATTTATTCATTGCCTGTGTGTTTGCATATGGTAAAATTAATGCAAAAGCTTCTCCTGTATCATGGCAAGCAGCTCCATAAATATATGTTGAAATGAATTGCTGTTGCCGAACTTTACGGGGTCTAGTGCCACGCTTAGCCCATATACGAGTTAAGCTACCTTGTTGCCCAACTCGAGTTTCATCCTGAGACCATATATCAACTTTACATCTATCGATATTTTTTGGTAATAATTTTGTTAACATGTCTGGGAAGTTTTTTTATATGTATTTTGAGTCTCTTGATTTGACTTTGGATGCATTGAACGAGAAGTAATCCAGCTAAAACCAAGGCGGTGCATAGTATTGTAGACTGTTTTTAAAGCGCATTTAGCACCATATTCCTCAAGTAACATGATATGTAGCTCCTTTCCAGTTATATACCCACCAGTTTTACTTTCACTGAGCGTATTGATTTTATCAAAAAGAGCAGACTCTTGTATAGTGTTAATCTTCCTAGGGGCGCCGCTTCTTTGTGATTCAAATAATCCTTCAAAACCATGATTCCTAAATCTTCTGAGCCATGATTGCACAGTTTTCCAGTGTGACTTCACTATTTCAGATATGGCTTTTAAAGATTTGCCTAATTGAAGGTGATACATCGCCAATAAACGTATACGATTTCGACCATGCGGCTCATGTTTCATCATTTTTATAAAATCATGACCATGAAAACCTTGTGGTAATATTAACCTAGCCATTTGAGTACCTTTATCAGTTAAAAACCCATTTTACACCACTGCGTTAATTATTGCAATTGGTATAACGTATATAAGACTGAGCCAAGGGTTCGTATATTTAGTAGCTATTATTGACTGGTATAGTCGTTATATTCTAAGTTGGCGAATCTCCATTAGTTTGGAAAGTGAATTTTGTGTAACAGCCCTTGAAGACGCTATAGAAAAATATGGTATGCCAAAAATATTTAATACTGATCAAGGAGTACAATTTACCTCGGAGAATTTTATTAGTATGCTAAAGCTACATAATATCTTGATTAGTATGGATGGTAAGGGACGAGCCTTAGATAATATTTTTATTGAACGTTTTTGGCGATCATTAAAACAGGAAAAAATTTATCGGATTATTTTAACAACAGTAAAGGAGGCAAAGACAGCAATTAACGAATATATGGACTTTTATAATAGACAAAGGATGCATCAAGCTTTGGATTATAAAACTCCAGAATGTGTATATTTTGAAAAAAATATTGTATAAAAACAACAATTTAATTTTTGTGAATTATATCTCTATTTATCTAAATTTTTGTCTAGACAAAGGGGACCACCTTATAAACAAACTGTTGGTGGTGAGCTATGGTAAAAATAAAACCTTCTTTCAAACTAGTGTGTTAGGAGAAAGAATATTTGAAAAGTAAGAAGGGAGGGATTATAAAGTTCTCGAATAATAACAACAAAATTGGAGAATATATTATGATCCCTCTTACGGAGATTTTCTGCTTAATTGATGATTTTTGCAAGCATTTTGATACGGAGCAAAATAAATATATATTACCAAATCCTAACCGTAAGCGTAAAGTAGTTTGCAGTATAGGACTCTCAGAGATTATTACTATTATAGTAATGTTTCACTTGAGTCACTACCGTACCTTTAAAGATTTTTATTTATGCTGCCTATGTCAAAGTTATAGAAAGGAATTTCCAAAACTTGTGAGCTATAGTCGTTTTGTTCAGTTAATGCCAATGAGCTTCATGCCCATGGTATTACTGCTAAAAAGCCTATCAGGAAAACAAACTGGTCAATATTATATCGACTCTACTAAACTTCCTGCTTGCCCTAATTTAAGAATTAATAGACATAAAGTATTCAAAGACATAGCAAAAAGAGGTAAGACTTCCACTGGGTGGTTCTTTGGTTGTAAGCTACATATTGTCATTAACAGTTGCGGAGAGATTATGAGTTTTTCTTTAACTCCAGGAAATGTTGATGATAGAGCAGTGGTGGAAAATTTAGTAGATAAATTACAAGGCTGGCTTTTTGGTGATCGTGGGTATATCAGTAAAAAACTCACTCAATCCCTTGCTAATCAAGGTTTAGAACTAATAACAAAAATTAAAAGTAATATGAAAGAAAGAATAATAGATCCTATTAAAAAGCGGTTTTTAAATAAAAGGTATATTATTGAAACCATTAACGATCAACTAAAAAACCTTTGTCATATAGACCATACAAGGCACAGATCGAGTCTGTCCTATAGTTTGTGTAAGTTGCAAAGAAAGCAGTAAGAGATTACTGTAAAAAAAGTAACTTAAGCAAGCAAGGAGGAATTATGGCTAAAAAATTAGATACAGATAAAGATACATTAAACATCAGTAATCAGCTAGTAGAAGAATTATTATCAAAAGCAGATCCATCGGAGTTATTTGGTCGAGATGGTTTATTTCAACAGCTAAAGAAGCAAATAGTTGAGAAAATATTAGCAAGTGAGTTGGATCATGAATTAGGATATTCAAAACATAGCAAGATGGCAAAAGTAGATAATAATAGTCGTAATGGTAGCTATGAGAAGACAGTAATTGATGGGGATGGTCGTAAGCTGACAGTAGAAGTACCAAGAGATCGGGAAGGAGAGTATAATCCTCAATTAATACCAAAAGGGCTGAGGAGATTTAATGGATTTGATGAGAAAGTGATATCCCTTTATGGTCGCGGTATGACAGTCAGCGAGATCCGAGGGCATTTAGAAGAAATATATCAAACTGATGTATCTGGTGACTTGATATCCACCATAACAGATGGGGTAATAGAAGAAGTAACTAGGTGGCAAAATCGTTGTTTAGATAGGGTGTATCCAATATTATACTTGGACTGTATCTATGTAAAATCTAGAGACAATCACATAGTAATAAATAAAGCAGTATATTTAGCACTTGCTGTAAATATAGAAGGGAAAAAGGAGTTACTTGGCATTTGGATAGGCAAAAATGAAGGTGCTAAATTTTGGATGCAAGTAGTTACTGAGTTAAAGAATCGAGGAATTGAACAAATTTATGTTGCTTGTGTGGATGGTTTAAAGGGCTTTCCAGAAGCTATAAGCAGTGTATTCCCGAGTACTATAGTACAATTATGTATTGTACATATGGTTCGCAATTCAGTAAAGTATGTGTCATATAAAGATTTAAAAGAGGTCACATCAGATCTAAAACAAATTTATACAGCTAATAATGACGAAATGGCACGTTTAAAACTTCAGCAATTTGGTGTAAAATGGGATAAAAAATATCCGGTAATTTCTGATATTTGGCAACGTAATTGGTCTGGGATAATACCGTTTTTTGCCTTTCCTGAAGAGAACAGAAAGGTAATTTATACTACTAACACTATAGAATCTGTAAATCGTCAAATTAGAAAAATTATCAAAAATAAGGGGGTGTTTCCAGATGATAAGTCAATTCAAAAAATAATATTTTTATCCCTACAAAATGCAGCCAAAAAATGGACCATGCCTATTAAAGATTGGTCTTTAGCTTTAAATCAATTTGAAATACTTTGTGGAGATTTTAAGGCTCTGTACAAATAAGTGTGTAAATTTTTCAAAGGTTATATAAAAATATAATATAACAAAAGGAGAAATTATAATGCGTCACAAACAAAATGAAGCAATGAATCAAGCAATAGATTTATTAATAAATAATGATACAGATATATCAACTTTATTTAAAGAGGATGGTTTATTAAAACAATTAACCAAAAGGCTTGTAGAGAAGGCATTGCAGTCAGAGATGAATAATCACTTAGGATATGATAAATATTGTCATACTGATAGCAATAATGTTCGTAATGGTAGTAAAGTAAAGAATCTAGTAACAAATAATGGAGTTGTAGAGATTGAGGTTCCAAGGGATAGAAGTAGTACATTTGAACCTGCATTAATTCCGAAGCGTCAAAGACGTATTGAAGGATTTGATGATAAAATAATATCGTTATACGCTAAAGGAATGAGCTTATCTGATATTAAGATTCAAATGCAAGAATTGTATGGAGCTGACGTTAGCGAAAGTTTGATAAGTCAAATTACTGATGATGTAATTGAGGATGTCAAGATATGGCAAAGCCGACCATTGGATCGAGTATATGCTATAGTATTTTTTGACTGTTTAGTAGTAAAAGTACGTCAAGATAAACGAATTATCAATAAGTCTGTATATGTAGCATTAGGTATTGATTTATCTGGAAGGAAGGATATTTTAGGATTGTGGAACAGTGAAAATGAAGGAGCTAAATTTTGGCTTGGTAATTTTACTGAGATGAAGAACAGAGGTATGCAAGACATGCTTATTGCTTGCAGTGATAATTTAACCGGTATGTCTGAGGCAATAGAAGCAGTTTTTCCGAAAACCGAACATCAATTATGTATTGTACATCAGATTAGAAATAGTTTAAAATATGTATCATATAAAGACCGAAAAGAATTAGCGGCTGATTTAAAGCCTATATATACTGCTAGCACAGAGGAAGAAGCACATCTTGCTTTAGAATCTTTTGAAGCTAAATGGAGTAAACAGTATCCACAAATTGCTAAATCTTGGTATGTTCATTGGGAAAATTTAATGGTTTTTCTAGAATACCCTGAGGCGATAAGGAAAGTAATATACACAACTAATAGTATAGAATCTGTCAATAGCCAATTACGTAAGGTTACTAAGAATAAAAGGGTTTTTCCAAATGATAATGCCGTTTTTAAGACCTTATATTTGGCAATTGATTATATGACCAAGAAATGGGTTATGCCGATTCCGAACTGGAACGCAGCTATGGCTCACTTTTTGATAAAATTTGAAGGTAGAATTTAAGCCCTATGAAAAATTTACACACTTAATTAGAAAGGCTCCCAGAATGTGTATATTTTGAAAAAAATATTGTATAAAAACAACAATTTAATTTTTGTGAATTATATCTCTATTTATCTAAATTTTTGTCTAGACAAAGGGGACCACCTTAAACCAAGCTTAGCAATTTCCTGTGACCAATAATTAGCTCCTCCACATGCTTCCATAGCTACCAATGAACTTTTATCGAGATTGCTTAAATAGGCTATTAACTCATCTCTTGTAACTTTTTGATAACCTATTTTTTTGCCATTTTGATCGACTTGCACCAAGTGCATACTATTTTTTGCTAAATCTATTCCTATTATAGTATTTTTTATGCTATTATTTATCATGGTATGGACCTATTAATTAAATTATTATTTAATTTGGAGCAGCTGAAAACTATTTTTCAGCTGACTCCGTACCAGTAAAGCATATTTCGCTTCACTCGTCCATACCATCATTCTCGCTTCGGTGCGGAATCTTTAGACCCCTGCTTACGCAGGGGTGACAATTATAATTGCTGACCTTCGGTATCCCCAATTATGTCAACACCATCTTGGTCATCCTTATCCAATTGTTGTGGGTGTATCTCAACTGTTTCTAATATCCTTATTTTATTTGGCGGCTCATAGTCATAGTAGTCTTTTGCAAACTTTCTCATATCATTATTTTCTGCTAATTCTGTGATTATAATTTTATATTCCTCAAATCCTGGCATTTCTTTAATATAAAGAGGTAAGAATTCTTGGATTACTTCCCTAAATACTTTATTGATTTCAGCTAAAATCTTTTGTTGTTCTCTAGTAATCTTCAGGGGGTTGCTAATGTCTACCCAACCTGAACCAAATTCTGCAAGGCATTCTTGTAATTCTGCTTTATCTTTAACATACTCTATTAATTTCTTAGCCAATACGCCAATAAATTCCTGAATATTGGTTTCTGTGATAGAATCCCTTGCTTTCTCTTTTCTGATCTCTTCTTCCCGAAACTTACTAAACTTCTCAAGCAATGTTGAGCTTATTTCAGTTGCACTCTTAATAATCTGAGTTCATATTCCATGGATACAAGCACTTCTAGCACCATCATAAGTTGTAGCAGCAATGTATATTGCTTCTGCTACAGTAAATGCTTTTTGCTCTCTCCAGATTTGGTCTATATCTAAACCACTAATAATATTAAACAAATCACCTATTGTCTGATGATTGTTTTTTATAATAACCTGAGTTTGACGTAAGCACCAAACAAAATGCTAAGCATTATGTTTGGTGCTTACGTCAAACTCAGGTTAAATTAGTTACTATATATCTTGGATTCTCACCAAGGCTAGTTACTTCTGATTTACCAACTATCTTACGATGACGACTCCAGCTATCAGCTTTATATTTAAATTCACTAAAAAAGCGTTGCTTCTCTTTGCTAATTGTGAAGGCTTCGTTAGATTGTTGCATCAATGGCTCAAGCAGCTTGTTGAGTCTAGTATTTTGGGCTATTCCGACTATATATTTTACATTATTTTCATCACACCAATCCAGCATCTGATGACGACAAAATCCACCATCACCACGAAAAATAATCTCTACTTCAGGCCACGATTGACAAAAACGCTTGACTAATAGAGATAATATTGCCCAGCTATGCTTTGCTTGTTCTAGCTTTGAGCTGCGAAGATTGCTTACTAACAGCTTTTTTCCACAAAAAACATATAAAGGTAGAAAGCAATTATGACGATAATATCCATGATAAAACTTCCCCTCTTGATTGCCATAAATTTCATCATCAGTGGCATCAAAATCAAGTATTAATTGTTTCGGCACGGTTTTATGAGATTCGACAAACTTGTCAATCATCACCTTATGAGCTTTAAGAGCAAATCCACGATCTGCTTTATTTTCTAAACGGCATAAAGTAGAGCTACTAGCCATATCGTCCAGTGTGTCTATACTTGTTTGCAAAGCTGGACATTTTCTTAAATTATCGTGATCATTTAAATCTTCATAACCAAGAGCAATACCATAAATACGCTGTTTGAGCATTGTTAAAATAGTATGAGTAATTTTATCAGAATCTCGCTTATCAGGAAAAATCTTAGCCAGTTCATTAGTTAGACCAAGTCTTTTATCTGCTTCTCTTAGCAATAATACACCTCCATCGCTACTAATATTACCTCCTGTGAAATTTATTTCTATTTGACGATTTTTTACTTTCGATTGGTAAATTAATCCTGTACAATTTGTCATGGCAAAACCCTCTATGTAATCTTCTTTTAACACTGATATTATATAGTAGTACGTCAGTTCGGGATAAGATATAGATGAAATAGTAATAGATAAAAGGATTGTCAAAAAGGAGTGCCTGCAGTATTTATATTTTTAAACAAAAAAACAAACTACAGGCATGAAAAAAGATATCACAGAATTATATAGTTTTATAGATGATTTTTGTAAAATTTATTTGGAGTATGAACAGAGAAAGTTATTACCATCAAATAAGCAAAGAAATCGCTGTTGTAGCATGAGTCTAAGTGAAATGTTAACAATAATAATTATGTTTCATACATCCTATGCTAAGAATTTTAAATTTTTCTATAAAAGTTATATAGAGTGCATGCATAAGGATGATTTTCCCAAAGCCTTGAGTTATAATAGATTTGTTGAATTAATGGCACGATTATTCATACCGCTAAATATGTTGATTCATTTGTTGTTTGGTGAGGAAACAGGTATTTATTTTATTGACTCTACAACGATTAAAGCTTGTCACAATAAAAGGCGTTATAGCAATAAAGTTTTTAAAGGATTAGCCAAACATAGTAAATCCTCTATGGGGTATTTTTATGGTTTTAAATTACATGTAATAATCAATAATAAAGGGGAGTTTATGGCATTAAAAGTGACCAAAGGCAATGTAGATGATAGGGTTCCAGTACCGGAGTTAACAAAAAGATTAACTGGAATTATAGCAGCTGATAAAGGTTATATTAAGCAAAATTTGTTCTTAAATTTATATGAAAGAGGCTTAAAAATGATTCATGGAATTAAGAAGAATATGGAAAATAAATTAATGGATTTGAAAGAAAAAATCTTACTTCGAAAGCGTAACTTAATTGAAACAGTTTTTGATTATCTAAAAAATAAAATGAACCTTGAACATACTAGACATAGATCACCAATAAATGCCTTTGTCCATATATTATCTACTCTTGTTGCTTACTCATTAAAGAAAAATAAACCTTCAACAAAATTTGATTTTAATCTACATGTTCACAATATCCTTATCCCGAATTGACGTGTATTACAAGGGTTTTGTCTCTATTCTTTCATGCAATATTCAGGCTAGATTAGTATGACGTCATTGTGAGGAGCTGCTTAGCGGTGACGAAGCAAGCCTGTTTTGTGTCATACCTACGTAGGCAGGTATCCAGATTCCCGCCGTTGCTAAGAATGACATAATTCGCAATGACGTTCTTTAGACTCATACGAGTCCTATTCTATAATATAACAAAGTAATCTTTATTATTAAAGCTTAATATGCTTTGTATAATATTAATATATTTTAACATGCAAAGTACTTTTTAAAGAAATTTGTGGAATATCAAATTTAGTGGTAATTATACAATTAAAAATACGAGGTAAAAATATCACGAAATATGATGCAAATTGTGATTTTTATGGTATAGTTAATTCAGGAGAATTTGGGGCTAGGAACGATGGAGTGATGCCTATAAGTAATAGGCGAGCGACGAGTAACGACGTCACCAACTTCTCATCAATTGACTATATAATAATTCCCTTGAAATACAGATACTACAGGGGATTTATATGAGAAAAATTACTGTCAAATTTAACAAGTTACAAGATATCGAAAATCTTAAAAAAATCATGAAAAATGTTTACGCGAGTAATAGCGATCATTTACCGGATATTGCTATAGTCAATTCAGGAGAAGTTGGGGACGTTGTCGCTCGCCTATTACTTATAGGCGTCGCTCCATCGCTCCTAGCCCCAAATTCTCCTGAATTGACTATAAATTTCATTTAGGCGGAAAGATTTTTACACCGAGCCAGGTAGATAAAGCAGAGTTGCACATAACAACTACCAACGGCACTGAAATTATAACATTTTCTAAGGCTGCATAATTATATCGTACTGGGTGTTAATTCAGGTTAATTCACTATAAAAAACAAAAAATTATAAAAATTTTGCTAATTAGCTATTAGTGGACAATAAAAAAGTAGTATAATGGATATTATAGTTGGAAGGAATACGTGAAAACAATGATAGAAGAAACAAACAAAAATAATGTTGATGATCAACCAACCATGCTAGTTGGTACTGATGATTTTAAGAAATTATTGCTTAATAGCAACGTATTTGTTGATAAGAGTTTAATGATCAAAGAACTATTGGTTAATACTGGAGATGTAACACTCATCACCCGCCCAAGGCGGTGGGGGAAAAGCCTGAATATGGATATGGTTCGGAGATTCTTTGAGATAGAGGTGGATGAGCATGCGATACCCTTGCCGCAAGAACAAAGAGTTAATTATAAGTTGTTTAGTGGAGGAGAGGTGGATTTGGGTTTTGATGAAACTAAAGAACTAAAGCCATTAAAAATTGCTAATGTAGCAAACTCTATGAAACGTCAAGGTCAATTCCCAGTTATTCTTATAACTTTTAAGGGCGTTAGGGGTAGTAGTTATGAAGAAATTGAGGTGGGAATTAAAAGTCAAATAATTAATTTATTTGCCAAGCATCGTTATTTAGAGCGTTATATAAAACAAGATGAAAAATTATTGATTGATGCACAAAAGGAAATATTACAAAGATATTTTACAGGCAAGTTAATAGAAGATGACATTAAAAATAGTTTAAAGTTTTTAAGTGACTTACTTTTTAAACATTTTAATCAAAAAGTTTACATATTAATTGATGAATATGATACGCCAATTAATAGTGCATATATGAAGTTTGGCAGTAAGGCAGAAGAGTTTGAGGAAGTATTAGCTCTATTTCGGGCAATATTTGGCAATAGTCTTAAAACTAATGATTCATTACAAAAAGGCGTTATTACTGGCATATTACGGATTGCTAAGGCTAATTTGTTTTCAGATTTGAATAATTTAACTGAATGTAGTCTATTAGACAAAAAATTTGCTAGCAGTTACGGCTTTACTCAAGCAGAGGTTGATGATTTATTAACTAAAGTACCACTCAATACTGAAGCAGAAGAAATTAAATATTGGTATAATGGTTACAGCTTTGGTGGAGAAATCATCTACAATCCCTGGTCAATTATGCAGTGTTTATCTAATGAGGGCAAGCTTGATCATTATTGGCTAGATAGCGGGGGTACTGGACTCATTGATAAAGCATTACTATCGGATGAAATACAACAAGATATTCAGCTACTCGCTAGTGGTAAGACTATTATCTCCCCTATTACCAGACAAATTAGTTTCAGTGATATTAACACACGGTCAGGGCTATTTAGTCTATTGCTATTTAGTGGTTATTTAAACCCAATGGTAATCGAGTCAGACGAGGATATTTATGAATTATCTGCTCCTAATAAAGAGGTGAAACACATATATAATGCAAGATTATTACAATGGGTGAGTAGCAAACTACAAATGGATAGTTCTTTATATTATTCATTTGCTAGTTTGTTGCCTGCGGGTAAAATAGAAGAATTTAAAGAGAAATTACAAGAGTTGTTACTCAATGCTACCAGTTTCTACCAAACAGGTGAGAAAAAAGCTGAGCTATTTTATAGCGGCTTTATGCTAGGTTTGATTAACACGTTATCTCTTGGCTATATAATAGACAGTGAAAGAGAAAGCGGTAGCGGTAGGGCGGATATTGTGCTACTACCCAAGATAGGTAAAAGTGACAATGCTATTATTATTGAATATAAAATATGTAAATCTCCTGATATTTTAGAATCTGTTGCAAAAGAAGGGTTAGATCAAATCGTGAGAAAAAAATATGAGGCTAAAATAAAAGAACACTCACATGTTCAAAAAATCATCAAAATTGCTATGGCTTTTTGTGGTAAGGAAGTGGCATTAGAATATCAGATTAATGAAATTTAATTGCTTGAGAATTTTGCAATTAAAGACTGTAGAAACTGTAAAAATTACATCTAAAAGTTAAATTTCAGAACTAAATTGAGTCTTGTAAACTTTTAGTTTTCAGTTGAATTACTATCACCAAGCGTAGGTATATCTATATCAACCTGAGTTTGACGTAAGCACCAAACAAAATGC
The DNA here is from genome assembly GCF_936269705.1 of Rickettsia endosymbiont of Oedothorax gibbosus. Taxonomy (NCBI): domain Bacteria; kingdom Pseudomonadati; phylum Pseudomonadota; class Alphaproteobacteria; order Rickettsiales; family Rickettsiaceae; genus Rickettsia; species Rickettsia endosymbiont of Oedothorax gibbosus. The sequence continues at coordinate 2,515,465 of NZ_OW370493.1, read as the reverse complement.
TAAGCATTATGTAATAACATAAACAAACTGTTGGTGGTGAGCTATGGTAAAAATAAAACCTTCTTTCAAACTAGTGTGTTAGGAGAAAGAATATTTGAAAAGTAAGAAGGGAGGGATTATAAAGTTCTCGAATAATAACAACAAAATTGGAGAATATATTATGATCCCTATTACGGAGATTTTCTGCTTAATTGATGATTTTTGCAAGCATTTTGATACGGAGCAAAATAAATATATATTACCAAATCCTAACCGTAAGCGTAAAGTAGTTTGCAGTATAGGACTATAGTACCCTACAATTTTGAGAAGATGAAGAAGAATGGTTGATTTAGAGTGGTGTGAAGTAGTATAAGGTAGGTATTTTTATAACAAAATGCATAATATAATACTTCAAGAATTGATTTTATATATAGACGGAAATAAATCAAGATTAAAATGTTTGGTTGGTATGGTAATTAGTTTGCTGACGGGCAGCTCAATTTATCAAAAAGGTTTAGCACTTGGTATTTTAGGTGATGCTAAAGCGACGTCAAAAACTCATAGAATTTATCGTTTTTTAAAAGATTTTAATTTTGATTATATGAAGGTTGGCTATTTGCTATTAAGCTTTTTTGCTTCAAAAAATTATGTCGTAGCAATGGATAGGACAAGTTGGAAATTTGGTAAATCCGATATTAATATTTTATTTTTAGTAATGGTAATTGGTAAAATATCGGTGCCAATATTCTGGAAGACTTTGTCGCATGGTGGCGGGTGTTCTGCAGAATTTATGAAGGAATTTTTACAGAAATTTATTAATAATTTTGGCGTTGAAAGAATAAAATATTTGCTTGCTGATAGAGAATTTATGAATAAAGAATGGTTAGACTTTCTGATAAATAACCATCTAAAGTTTGTTATTCCATTAAAAATGGATCATAAAATTCGTCTTACAAAAGGTTTAAGAACTTTAACCATTGAAAGAATATTTAGTGATGTTAAAGCCTTAGAGTATAGGGCTTGTAGTGGTATATTATGGAATAGAAAGGTTAATTTTACCGCATATAGAAATGATAAGAGCGAGCTGATGGTTCTGGTGTCTTCAATTGAAATAGAGCAAGATATTTTTGCTTTATATAAATTTCGTTGGAGTGTTGAACGACTATTTTTGCACCTAAAAAGCGGTGGTTTTGATATTGAAAAAAGTCACATTGTAAAATTGGATAGATTTGAAAAATTATTAGTGATAACTGCTATTGCTTCAGCTTTAATAGTCAAAAATGGAATAATACAAAATGCCTTAAATCCCATCCGAATAAAACGGTACAAAACCATTGAAAGACAATTGTTTTCATTATTTACCTATGGCTTTGATCATATCAAAAATGCTTTTTATCAATCTACAACAGCCATAACGCAGCTAATATCCACATTATTAATACCTCCCAAACAAAAACTTTTTTCTATCCTAATACCATCTTTACAAAAATTGTAGGGTATTATGGATAAAAAGTCATCAATTTGGTCTTGCTGGAAGATATATTCGAACTTTAGATGTGAATAGATGGGGAGTTTTAATGTTACTATCTGCCATTGTTATTATAACATATTGGGTTATAGGTGTGGTAGGCTATAGCCAAGGTATGCAAAGAATTTTCCAACCTAACACAGTAAAAGATAAAAAGATTTATTCGTATTTTACCCTTGGGAAATTTATTATTGAATTTAATTATTTGCATGCCATAAAACCATTGGTAGAACCCCTGGCATCTATTATAAAGACGGAGCTTTGTCGTGCTTAATTTCGTGGGGATACATCAGATTGCGAGGAGGCATGAGCCGACAAAGTAATCCAGAAAGTAATTAAAAACGGATTGCTTCGACCATTACATGGTCTCGCAATGACGTATATGCACCCCAAACGTCATTGCGAGGAGTGCTAAAGCACAACGAAGCAACTCATAAGAATTAGTATGATACATCAAGACTAGATGGATTGCTTCGTCGGGCGGTTTCCGCACCTCTCGCAATGACGTTTTATGCTGTTTAATACTTATACTCGATAATCAAGTTTTTTGCAGAGCTTATAAATAGTAGGTTGTTTGAAGGAAATTTGAATATATCCGAGTCACAACATCTATCTTTAAACGCAAAATTTGTCATATATGGACGAGTGAATTTGTCAACAAAGAAAATAAAAAAATAGAGCCACAAAGGAAGCGGTCATATATTCGGCGAGTCTGTCCTATAGTTTGTGTAAGTTGCAAAGAAAGCAGTAAGAGATTACTGTAAAAAAAGTAACTTAAGCAAGCAAGGAGGAATTATGGCTAAAAAATTAGATACAGATAAAGATACATTAAACATCAGTAATCAGCTAGTAGAAGAATTATTATCAAAAGCAGATCCATCGGAGTTATTTGGTCGAGATGGTTTATTTCAACAGCTAAAGAAGCAAATAGTTGAGAAAATATTAGCAAGTGAGTTGGATCATGAATTAGGATATTCAAAACATAGCAAGATGGCAAAAGTAGATAATAATCGTCGTAATGGTAGCTATGAGAAGACAGTAATTGATGGGGATGGTCGTAAGCTGACAGTAGAAGTACCAAGAGATCGGGAAGGAGAGTATAATCCTCAATTAATACCAAAAGGGCTGAGGAGATTTAATGGATTTGATGAGAAAGTGATATCCCTTTATGGTCGCGGTATGACAGTCAGCGAGATCCGAGGGCATTTAGAAGAAATATATCAAACTGATGTATCTGGTGACTTGATATCCACCATAACAGATGGGGTAATAGAAGAAGTAACTAGGTGGCAAAATCGTTGTTTAGATAGGGTGTATCCAATATTATACTTGGACTGTATCTATGTAAAATCTAGAGACAATCACATAGTAATAAATAAAGCAGTATATTTAGCACTTGCTGTAAATATAGAAGGGAAAAAGGAGTTACTTGGCATTTGGATAGGCTCTGGTTTCTGCATTCTTATAAATATCCTTGAGTGACCTCTCATTCCCACGGCTTCTAGAGCCTCGACATAATTACGGATTTATTCAGAATACTTATTCATTAACTCTTTAACTTTCGTTCTCTTTATTGTTACTATTCTTTACTCGCAATATTTATCAATTACCAATTTTTATTTAGTTGACATAGTTTCTTCTTTTTTCTCAACTAAACTAATTTGCAACATATTCGCTACCATTGGTGACTACTGCATAAGCAATCCTTGCTAACTTATTTGCTAAACCAACACATATAATATTATATGATTTATTTTCAGCAAATTTCTTCACTGCCCACTGCACTAGTTTATCTTTCGATTCCTTACCACTTTTTGCTCTTATTGCTATTGTCCTTGCGGCTTGAATCAACATAGTTCTGGCATATCTATCTCCCTGTTTGGTAATCCCTCCTAAAACTATCTTATCTCCTGAGCTATGTTGCTTTGGTACCAAACCAAGCGAAGCAGCAAAATCCCTCGGGGTTGGATAACTTTCCATTGGGGCTACACTCAAACAACTAGCATTGATTGCTCCAATGCCAAAAATTGTCTGCAACCTAGTAGCTTTCTCACTTTGCTTATTATTGCTGATAATCAGCTTTTCTAAAGTTTTCTCTTTGTCACATAAATCCTCAATTTCTTTACATTCTAAAAGTAAAATTGACCGTATCCCAGAATTTATATAACCTTTACTATACACGTCAGTTCGGGATAAGATATAGATGAAATAGTAATAGATAAAAGGATTGTCAAAAAGGAGTGCCTGCAGTATTTATATTTTTAAACAAAAAAACAAACTACAGGCATGAAAAAAGATATCACAGAATTATATAGTTTTATAGATGATTTTTGTAAAATTTATTTGGAGTATGAACAGAGAAAGTTATTACCATCAAATAAGCAAAGAAATCGCTGTTGTAGCATGAGTCTAAGTGAAATGTTAACAATAATAATTATGTTTCATACATCCTATGCTAAGAATTTTAAATTTTTCTATAAAAGTTATATAGAGTGCATGCATAAGGATGATTTTCCCAAAGCCTTGAGTTATAATAGATTTGTTGAATTAATGGCACGATTATTCATACCGCTAAATATGTTGATTCATTTGTTGTTTGGTGAGGAAACAGGTATTTATTTTATTGACTCTACAACGATTAAAGCTTGTCACAATAAAAGGCGTTATAGCAATAAAGTTTTTAAAGGATTAGCCAAACATAGTAAATCCTCTATGGGGTATTTTTATGGTTTTAAATTACATGTAATAATCAATAATAAAGGGGAGTTTATGGCATTAAAAGTGACCAAAGGCAATGTAGATGATAGGGTTCCAGTACCGGAGTTAACAAAAAGATTAACTGGAATTATAGCAGCTGATAAAGGTTATATTAAGCAAAATTTGTTCTTAAATTTATATGAAAGAGGCTTAAAAATGATTCATGGAATTAAGAAGAATATGGAAAATAAATTAATGGATTTGAAAGAAAAAATCTTACTTCGAAAGCGTAACTTAATTGAAACAGTTTTTGATTATCTAAAAAATAAAATGAACCTTGAACATACTAGACATAGATCACCAATAAATGCCTTTGTCCATATATTATCTACTCTTGTTGCTTACTCATTAAAGAAAAATAAACCTTCAACAAAATTTGATTTTAATCTACATGTTCACAATATCCTTATCCCGAATTGACGTAAGATATATAGTAACTAATTTAACCTCAGTTTGATGTAAGAGGAAGGTTGAGATTGTTTAATTTTCCAAAAGCTACAGAAATTTTATTAGGCTTAAAAACATAGGCAAGCAGTCCAGCTAATACGTTATTTTGAAAATTCATAACAGATCTATGCCTTGTATGGTCTATATGACAAAGGTTTTTTAGTTGATCGTTAATGGTTTCAATAATATACCTTTTATTTAAAAACCGCTTTTTAATAGGATCTATTATTCTTTCTTTCATATTACTTTTAATTTTTGTTATTAGTTCTAAACCTTGATTAGCAAGGGATTGAGTGAGTTTTTTACTGATATACCCACGATCACCAAAAAGCCAGCCTTGTAATTTATCTACTAAATTTTCTACCACTGCTCTATCATCAACATTTCCTGGAGTTAAAGAAAAACTCATAATCTCTCCGCAACTGTTAATGACAATATGTAGCTTACAACCAAAGAACCACCCAGTGGAAGTCTTACCTCTTTTTGCTATGTCTTTGAATACTTTATGTCTATTAATTCTTAAATTATGGCAAGCAGGAAGTTTAGTAGAGTCGATATAATATTGACCAGTTTGTTTTCCTGATAGGCTTTTTAGCAGTAATACCATGGGCATGAAGCTCATTGGCATTAACTGAACAAAACGACTATAGCTCACAAGTTTTGGAAATTCCTTTCTATAACTTTGACATAGGCAGCATAAATAAAAATCTTTAAAGGTACGGTAGTGACTCAAGTGAAACATTACTATAATAGTAATAATCTCTGAGAGTCCTATACTGCAAACTACTTTACGCTTACGGTTAGGATTTGGTAATATATATTTATTTTGCTCCGTATCAAAATGCTTGCAAAAATCATCAATTAAGCAGAAAATCTCCGTAAGAGGGATCATAATATATTCTCCAATTTTGTTGTTATTATTCGAGAACTTTATAATCCCTCCCTTCTTACTTTTCAAATATTCTTTCTCCTAACACACTAGTTTGAAAGAAGGTTTTATTTTTACCATAGCTCACCACCAACAGTTTGTTTATGTTATTACATAATGCTTAGCATTTTGTTTGGTGCTTACGTCAAACTCAGGTTATTCTACTAATGTATAGGCAAGGCTTGACAAAATTAGTCTGAGTTGATTAGCCCACCATTTATGGCATGAAGTGCGATCGGCAAATAGCTCTAACTGTTGCTCTTTTATACGATTTTCCATATCTCCACGTGCACAGTAATTTTTATCATATAAATCTTCTGGCTTACCTGCTAAATTAGTTACTATATATCTTGGATTCTCACCAAGGCTAGTTACTTCTGATTTACCAACTATCTTACGATGACGACTCCAGCTATCAGCTTTATATTTAAATTCACTAAAAAAGCGTTGCTTCTCTTTGCTAATTGTGAAGGCTTCGTTAGATTGTTGCATCAATGGCTCAAGCAGCTTGTTGAGTCTAGTATTTTGGGCTATTCCGACTATATATTTTACATTATTTTCATCACACCAATCCAGCATCTGATGACGACAAAATCCACCATCACCACGAAAAATAATCTCTACTTCAGGCCACGATTGACGAAAACCATAGTACCCTACAATTTTTGTAAAGATGGTATTAGGATAGAAAAAAGTTTTTGTTTGGGAGGTATTAATAATGTGGATATTAGCTGCGTTATGGCTGTTGTAGATTGATAAAAAGCATTTTTGATATGATCAAAGCCATAGGTAAATAATGAAAACAATTGTCTTTCAATGGTTTTGTACCGTTTTATTCGGATGGGATTTAAGGCATTTTGTATTATTCCATTTTTGACTATTAAAGCTGAAGCAATAGCAGTTATCACTAATAATTTTTCAAATCTATCCAATTTTACAATGTACGTCAATTCGGGATAAGGATATTGTGAACATGTAGATTAAAATCAAATTTTGTTGAAGGTTTATTTTTCTTTAATGAGTAAGCAACAAGAGTAGATAATATATGGACAAAGGCATTTATTGGTGATCTATGTCTAGTATGTTCAAGGTTCATTTTATTTTTTAGATAATCAAAAACTGTTTCAATTAAGTTACGCTTTCGAAGTAAGATTTTTTCTTTCAAATCCATTAATTTATTTTCCATATTCTTCTTAATTCCATGAATCATTTTTAAGCCTCTTTCATATAAATTTAAGAACAAATTTTGCTTAATATAACCTTTATCAGCTGCTATAATTCCAGTTAATCTTTTTGTTAACTCCGGTACTGGAACCCTATCATCTACATTGCCTTTGGTCACTTTTAATGCCATAAACTCCCCTTTATTATTGATTATTACATGTAATTTAAAACCATAAAAATACCCCATAGAGGATTTACTATGTTTGGCTAATCCTTTAAAAACTTTATTGCTATAACGCCTTTTATTGTGACAAGCTTTAATCGTTGTAGAGTCAATAAAATAAATACCTGTTTCCTCACCAAACAACAAATGAATCAACATATTTAGCGGTATGAATAATCGTGCCATTAATTCAACAAATCTATTATAACTCAAGGCTTTGGGAAAATCATCCTTATGCATGCACTCTATATAACTTTTATAGAAAAATTTAAAATTCTTAGCATAGGATGTATGAAACATAATTATTATTGTTAACATTTCACTTAGACTCATGCTACAACAGCGATTTCTTTGCTTATTTGATGGTAATAACTTTCTCTGTTCATACTCCAAATAAATTTTACAAAAATCATCTATAAAACTATATAATTCTGTGATATCTTTTTTCATGCCTGTAGTTTGTTTTTTTGTTTAAAAATATAAATACTGCAGGCACTCCTTTTTGACAATCCTTTTATCTATTACTATTTCATCTATATCTTATCCCGAACTGACGTAATGTGACTTTTTTCAATATCAAAACCACCGCTTTTTAGGTGCAAAAATAGTCGTTCAACACTCCAACGAAATTTATATAAAGCAAAAATATCTTGCTCTATTTCAATTGAAGACACCAGAACCATCAGCTCGCTCTTATCATTTCTATATGCGGTAAAATTAACCTTTCTATTCCATAATATACTACTACAAGCCCTATACTCTAAGGCTTTAACATCACTAAATATTCTTTCAATGGTTAAAGTTCTTAAACCTTTTGTAAGACGAATTTTATGATCCATTTTTAATGGAATAACAAACTTTAGATGGTTATTTATCAGAAAGTCTAACCATTCTTTATTCATAAATTCTCTATCAGCAAGCAAATATTTTATTCTTTCAACGCCAAAATTATTAATAAATTTCTGTAAAAATTCCTTCATAAATTCTGCAGAACACCCGCCACCATGCGACAAAGTCTTCCAGAATATTGGCACCGATATTTTACCAATTACCATTACTAAAAATAAAATATTAATATCGGATTTACCAAATTTCCAACTTGTCCTATCCATTGCTACGACATAATTTTTTGAAGCAAAAAAGCTTAATAGCAAATAGCCAACCTTCATATAATCAAAATTAAAATCTTTTAAAAAACGATAAATTCTATGAGTTTTTGACGTCGCTTTAGCATCACCTAAAATACCAAGTGCTAAACCTTTTTGATAAATTGAGCTGCCCGTCAGCAAACTAATTACCATACCAACCAAACATTTTAATATGTAATCTTCTTTTAACACTGATATTATATAGTATTACAAGGGTTTTGTCTCTATTCTTTCATGCAATATTCAGGCTAATAACTTGTTGTAGTTGATAATAAGAACAAATAAAACATACCCATACTAACACCCACATTATTGCAGTAGAGAGGATAGTAAAATTGATCAATTTTTGACTTTTTAGGTTCTTAATCGTTGCTAGGATGACGTTTGATGAAAATAACAATACCGATATACACGTTAATTCGGGATAAGGATTAGTAAAAATAGCAGACATATATACACTACGAAGAGCAATTAATGTATGAATTCACAGAAATGCAATTTATACATATCCAAAATCTTGTATTAGTTATAGCTAAAGCATTTTTACTAATCCTTATCCCGAATTAACGTGATATACCAAATAAACTAATTCCGAGAATAAACATTATATTCTCCAGCATTGGTATGTAATTATTCATTACAGGAAGATTTTGTCCACAAAGTGGTGATAAAGCTATTAGTGCAGTGCCAAAAAATGCTATTATTACATATGTTATACTGGAAGTTGTTGGCTGTAAATTATGGCTCCAAATACATGCTGTAACGGATATCAACCAAACTAGGATTGATAAATTAACATGAATAACCAAAGCTGATTTAAAGATTTCTGTATTAGGAAATAGGGTAACTAATATTGGAGTGCGGAGCATTACCAATATTATTGAATACACCCCAGCAAGAGCAAGCGAGATTACACCATTTCTAAGCCAGCAAATAGCTAATTTATTACGGCTTAATTGATCAATTATATTATTCTCAAGATTCATAAAGAATACTTATGATGGTGGGTTTGAGAAGACTTGAACTTCCGACCTCACGCTTATCAGGCGTGTGCTCTAACCAGCTGAGCTACAAACCCATTAGACCTCTTGCAAAACTCTACTTCTGTTGGTAATTTGTACGTCAATGCGGTACTCGAATCCTTACGTACATTAGAGTACGCTGCGATTCTGCGTTCCGCGTCTCCTTCAAATTCCTCAGCATAAGCGAGTTTTGCAAGAGGTCTATTACTAAGAGGCAGTCTCCTAGTCTCCGCCTTTAAATATTGGCGGCGGTATCATATACAATTAAGGGGGTTAACTACCCTGAAGTGGTGGGCTCGCCGGGATTCGAACCCGGGACAACCTGATTAAAAGTCAAGTGCTCTACCAGCTGAGCTACGAGCCCTAAACATAATGCTTAAAGACAAATTGTGTCCCAAAACAATATTCCAACACGCTTTACTTTATCGTTTAAAAAGGCTATCATGTCAACAATTATTTTGGTAAATATCTTTAAATGGTAACTTATGCATTCTGATGTTGCAATTATTATCCCTTCAAGACTTGATTCGGTTAGGCTTCCTAAGAAACCTTTGCAATTGATAGGGGAACTGTCAATAATTGAACACGTTCTAAGGCAAGTACACTTAACCAAACTAAAAAATATTTATGTAGCAACTGACTCAGAAATTATAGCTAAAAAAGTTACTGATTGTGGTGGGCAATTGATTATGACAACCCCAGACTGCCAGACTGGTACTGACCGTGTCTATGAGGCATTTCAGGCAATACCTAACAATCATAATATTAATTATATCCTAAATGTCCAAGGTGACATGCCTTTTATAGAACCGGAATCAATTATTAAAGTTATTGAAAGCCTAAAGTCTAGTGACCATGATATTATGACCCCAGTAGTAAAAGTTGGTATAAATGCCGTAAATGGCAATAGTAATGTCAAAGTTATTACTGACCATAATGATAAAGCTCTGTATTTTTCTCGTAGTCTTATTCCTTATGGCTCTGAAGAATTTCTATATCACGTAGGGATGTATGGATTCCGCAAAGAAGCATTAATTAAATTCATAAACTTACCTGTCTCCACTTTAGAATTAAGCGAAAAATTAGAACAACTAAGAGCCTTACAAAATAATATGTCCATAGGGGTATGTTATGTTAATAATATCCCCATTTCTGTTGACACCCCGGAAGATTTAAACAAAGCTATCAAATTTTATCAACAATTTAACCAAGGCTAATATTATCCCGTCTATTAGCGAGACCATGTAATGGTCGAAGCAATCCATTTTCAACCACTTTCCTGGAGTACTTTGTCAGCTACGCCTCGCAATGGCTAGTTGGATTAACTATAGGCAGGAAGTTTAATATCTCAAAACTACATAAGGTAACTATTTTCCCATCCTCAAGCTGAATTCTTATACCCCCATTTTCATCTATATCTTTAAAAATCCCTAAGATTTTTGTGTTTCCATCATTTACACTAACCATCTCGCCCAACTTATAAGCATTTCTAAGCCAATATTGTCTTATTTTACTAAATCCCTGTTCTTTCCATCTACTAAAATATTTTTCAAAATTAATCATCAAGATATCTAATAAATATCCTGTATCTTTTACTTCTATATTCTCATCAGATAAATTGGTTGCCAGTTGCTGAATATTTAAAGGACTTTCCTTGATGTTAATGCCTATACTTATAATAATATAATTATTGTTATTTATACTAATAGATTCAAGCAATATACCAGATACTTTCTTACCATTTATCAAAATATCATTTGGCCATTTTAATTTGATAGAATTCACTGAACTGGCTGTAAGAGAAGTAATAGTTTTATACACAACAATAGCCATAACAAAAGATAATTGCGGAAGATAACTGAGATTAATTTGATGCTTTAATAATATACTAACATGCAAATTCCCTAGATTAGAATGCCAAATTTTGTTATTTCTTCCACGCGATTTTGTTTGATTTTTTGCTAATATTACATAACTACAATCAGGACAGCTCTTAGCCATCCTAATAGCTTCACAGCTAGTACTATCTATTGTATCAAAAACTAGTAGCTTATATTTTTTTTGCCAAGACATAACTCCTCATCAAATTACTTTATAAAAAGAGAAAAAATTAACAAAAATCCTATAATAAAACAATTTGTAAACTTTAAGCTTTGATGGGTTGGTACTAAATCTAGCTGCAAACTTTTATTTGCCTCAAAAAAGTACATAGACCTAACTATTTTTAGGTAATAATAAGCTGCTATAATACTGGTAGCAATGGCTACAAATGCTAGAGTAAATTGCTCCTCTACAATAGCCTGATAAAAAATGAAATATTTACCAAAAAATCCCGCCAGTGGGGGAATGCCAATCATCGAGAACATGATAATCGTAATCCCAGCAGCTAAAGCCTTACGACTATTCGCCAGACCCTTAATATCATCAAAATTTGCCGTATCAGCTTTTTCCCCCAGCAGAGCAATTAAACAGGCAAAAAAGCCTAAAACGGAAGCAGCATAAATAAATATATATATTAATGCTGCATTATTACCTTGCTCACTATGCAAAGCAACTCCCAGCAAAACATAACCAATATTTAGAATAGTGCTGTATCCCATTAGCCTTTTGAGAGAGGTTTGTCTAATAGCCCCACCTGCCCCAATCAACATTGACAAAATTGCTGTTATTTTTATTAAATCAACGGAAATTTGTTTATAATCACCAACTACCATCGTCATTATATTTAATAACACCACTGCATTGCCAAATTTTGTAGCGGCAGCAAAATAGGTAACTGAATGAATTGGTGATCCTTCATATACATCTGGTGTCCAAGCATGCAAAGGAACACTAGATAATTTAAAGAAAATACCACTTAAAAAAAGTACTAAGCCACTTACTAACCCAATATTTGGCTGCGGTGATTGATTTAATTTTTGTAGAATATTACTATAATCTAAACTACCACCAAATCCATAAATAAAGGATATCCCAAACAATGTCAGACAACTAATCAAACTACCTAGAATAAAGTATTTTAACGCCCCTTCTGATGATTTAATATTGTGTAAACTAAAACCTGCTAGTACATACGCTGCTAGTGCTTGCAATTCCATAGCCACAAATAATAGTAGGAAATTACGAGCCGATATAGTAATAAAAATACCAACAGTCGAAAGTAGCATTAAGGTTATAAACTCTGTCTTAAATTTTTCATTAGTGATTTTACAATAATCATTATAAATTATCATGGTCATCACCGAAAAAAGTAAAACACAAGATTTACAAACACCAGTAAAGCTATTAGTAGCAAAGGAATTACTAAAAGATACTGCCTCACTCTGAACGCAAGCAATAAAAAGTACAATCGATAATAATATCGTAATATTAGTGATGATTCTAGTTTTTTTGCTAAATAATACAGCCGATAGTTGACTAAACAAAGCCAGTAAGGTCAGCATTATCTCAGGCAAAATAATTATAAATTGTTCTAAAATTGGGTTTGTCATATTTCAGGTTCTTAGATTAATATAGTTAATATATACTATAAGATTGCTAGCACTAAGTAGAATAGTAAAAAAATATATTAATTTTACATAAATTATGTAATTTAATATTACTCTGTCATTGCGAGCCACCGTAGGTGGCGTGGCAATACACTTCTAATCACTTTTCTGGATTGCTTCGTGACCTTACGGTCTCCTCGCAATGACGGTTTTTCAATAGACCTCTTGCATAACCTAAAGATAATTGAGGAATTTTTAGGAAAAACGAAGTCGAGTACCGCAGCGTACTAAGATGTACGTGAGGAACGGAGACGAGTTTTGACAACAAAATTACCAATTAGATTAGGTTATGCAAGAGGTCTAATTACTGTTTTCTTAAACTAACGCTTATGCACTCCTGCTATAGTCGATGCTCATCAATTGACTATAGCGGAGTAATGCTAAATATATTTATCAAGTACCATAGTCATAATTTTGTTAGCTATAGGAGCCGCTGCCCTACCTCCACCTCCGCCATGATCGACAAAGACCAGAATAGAGTAACGAGGTTGTTGGTAGGGAGCGAATCCGGCAAATATAGCATGGTTACGCCTTTGCCAAACAACTGATTTACTACTTAAATCATCATCTATATTAGCTTTTGCTTGTACTTGTGCCGTACCTGTTTTACCAGCTAATTGATGTCCTTCTGTCAAAATTCTACTATAATAAGCCGTCCCTCCTTCAGTATTAACTGCTTTATACATGCCTTCTTTTAAAATATCTAAGTATTTTTGATTGATGTTAACCTGATCAAATACCGATATATCTTTAGCAATTCTAGGATTATACAATTTCCCATTATTAGCAATTGCCGTTACAAACCTAGCTAACTGGATTGGAGTAGCTGATAAAAATCCCTGCCCTATCGATAAGTTAAGAGTATCACCAATCGTCCATTTAGAGTTAAATTTTTTCATTTTCCATTCTTCTGAAGGAAGGAAACCTGAGGCTTCTCCAGTCAAATCAATACCAGTCTTTGTACCGAAACCAAAATTTCTTGCCATATCTAATATTTTTTTATGACCTGTTAAGCGAGCTATTTCATACATATAAGAGTTACAAGAATGCTTAATGGAATTATACATATCCACTGTGCCATGACCATGACGACTCCAGCACCGGAAGCTATTAGTACCTAATACCGAATTCCCAGTACAATTGACCGTTTTATCTGGTTTAATTCCACTCTCTAAACCAGCTAAAATTGTAATAATTTTGAATATAGACCCAGGTGGATAAGTACTTTGTATGGTTTTATTAATTAACGGCTTATAAGGATCATTAATTAAACTTTGCCAATAATCTTGAGACAATTTTACAAAATTATTGGCTTCAAATACCGGCGACATAGCCAGCACTAAAACATTACCATTATTTGTATCAATAACTATAGCCGAACAGCCTTGTTTAGTTAAATAAGGCTGCACTCTTTGTTGTAACTCTGCATCAATATTTAGATGTAAGTCCTCTCCTTGTTGACTTGGAAGATTGGTAATTTCTCTGACTTGTTTGCCTAAAGCATTTACTTCTATCTGCTTATAACCAAATTTCCCACGTAACTTTTCTTCATAATATTTTTCTACACCAGATTTACCAATATTAAAATCCCCTAAATTATTGATTTCTAGCTCTTGTTTCTCTTGCTCATTAATCTGTCCAGTGTAACCTATTACATGACAAGCCGCTTCTGAAAAATGGTAAAATCTTACATAACCAACATCTACAAAAATAGAAGTTAAATTTAACTTTTGTTCTTCAATGAGTGACATTTGTTGCCAACTAAGATTATCTAATATCAGTAAAGGAACACGTTTATTGGCTTTTTTTATTTTTTGATTAATGTAATTTTGTTTTTCTTCAGTTAGTTGCAAGATATTTGCTACTAGAATTAATTCCTGTTTGTAATTATTAGCCTCATGCATATCCAGTAATAACCTAAAACAAGTTTGGTTGGTAGCTAGAACATTACCGTTAACATCATAAAATTGTCCCCTGAATGGCGGAACTAGAATAAAACTTATACGATTTTTATCAGATAAAGTACGATATTTATCACTTTCAAATAACTGCATATAAAACATTTTTCCAGCCAATAATGAAAATAATGTCAGTTTTCCTGAACCTATCAGAAAAGACCGTCTTGATATTAACTGGTTATGTAATATTTTATTATTTAGCATATTTTTTTGATAGCGATTCCTATTATGTTTTTGTAGTGTAGCTAACATTACGTATATTAGCGAGACCATATAGTCCTAAGCGTCATTGCGAGACCATGTAATGGTCGAAGCAATCCATTTCTAATACTTTTCTGGATTGCTTTGTCGCTACTAAAGTAGCTCTGAGCCATGACGTTTGAGGGTTAAACTTCCTCTCCTTGACGTTTGGGGAACAATGCCTTATCAAGAGGAATTCGTAGCAAATTATAGGAAAATATCGTAGTAAGATAGTGCATTAACATCGTAAGATACCCTTGGGAAGATAGACCTTTAGTTAAAATTAGCAAATATCTAAAATGTAATATAAAAAAATAATATAACCCAAAAATCAGGAAATTTGTCAAATAACTTCTAACTATAAAGAATTTTCCAGCAAATTGTAAAATTATGTGAGCAGTTACAAGAACCAAGGAATTTGTACCAATTGGCATAGAATATAATTGGTCAAAAATTATTCCTACTAAAAATATTAGCCAAAAACCAATATGATAAAATGTAGCAAAATAGTAAAGTAAACTAACTTCAAAAGCTGGAAAAATAACAGTTTCTGTGTTAATTCTAAAATTTTCTAGCGGAAAAATTACTAATAACAAACAACATTCTAATAATATTATTTTACTAACTATTTGTGATAATGTTTGTGGTAATTTACTAAAGAATTTCATATTATCTTCAGTTCTTTAATTACTGATTCAATAACAGGCAGTACTAGGTCATATTTTCTTATGAGATCCAGTACCAGTCTAGCAGATTCTAGCCCTTCCACTAAGTATAAATTTTGATTTAAAAAATTTCCAACATCTAAATGTTTACCAAGCTCATAACCAAATCTAGTATTTCGTGATTCCTTAGAATAACAAGTTAGCACCAAATCCCCTAATATACCCGGAGCACACAAAATAGAAGCATCTCCAAGCTCTCCATCAATAGCCTCAGATAAAATTCTTATTTCTTGAATCGCTTGAGTTATAAGCCCGGCTTTTGCATTTTGTCCGTAACCTTTTGCATCATACCAACCACTCTTTATTGCTATAATATTCTTAACAGCCGACGCCACTTGCATCACTACCATATAGTCAGTTATGGTCACCTTAAATTGTTGAGATGCCAAGCTAATTGCTAGTCGTTTAGCAAGATTAACATCTAAAGAAGCAATGGTTACTGAAGTTAATAAATCTTGAGCAACCTCTTTAGCGAGGTTAGGTCCAGCTATAAAGGCTAAAGGATTAGCTGGTAATATGGCTTTTACTTTATCAGATAATAACTCCGTAGGGTCTCTGCCAAATCCTTTAGTTGCAACTAATAACGCTAAGCTTTCAGATATCCCAGCATCTTTTAATATCTTCAAAGTTTCTTGGAAAACAAAAGATGGTACCGCAATAATTATTACTTCTTTGTCTAGTAAAGCTGATAAATTATCACAAGGAACTAGATTAGTTGGTAATGTAATATCAGAACCAAGATATTTGCTATTAGTTCGATTATTTAATATTTCCTCGATAATATTATTCTCACGTACCAATATCGACACATCATCATAGCACCTTGCCACTTGACAGGCTAGTGCAGTTCCCCAGCTACCGCCACCATAGACAGCAATGCTTTTAAATTTTTTCATAGCAATTATTTATATAGTGAATTAACTTAAATTGGCAACGTTATAAATCCGATTAGTATTTAGCCTTAGCGTCATTGCACATAGGTGTCAACCTAAGGAAATAGTAGTTTAAAAGACGTCTATTAGCGAGTCCTAGTTAGGTGGCGTGGCAATTGTAAGAATACTTATATTTATTCTAATTCTTCAATTTGCTCTTTAGTTAACCCAGTAGATTGAGATATTATCTCAATCTATATTCCAGCTTTCTGAAGATTTCTTGCCACTTCGAAATTTCTTCTAGCTTTGCCTCTAGCTTCGCCTAGCTGGATACCTCTAGCTTCACCTTCCTCAATATATTTTTGTGCAACAGTTCTCATAATGTTCCCTTTTTCTTCTTCTGACAAATACTTAGCTAGTAGCTCTTCTAATTCTGATTGTCTTGCCTCAGGTAATTTTATGTCAGTGTACCATAAAAACGATCTTAAGTAAATATAACCATTCTCTTTATCAATTAATATCTCTAATTTAAACCTTTGTAGAAATTCTTCCCAAAGCTTTATCATATCCCGCTCATGTATATGCTTGAGCATATATTCTAACATCCCAACATGCTTCTTCTTCATTATTTCATCATCAGACATGCTTTGTAAATCGACCAATTGATAATCTTCTGTCATCACTTTCTTGGCTATAACTACATCGGTAAATAAACTCCATAAATTCCTAGGGGCAGTATAAACTTCTTTACCATTATAAATTACTAAATTATATACTACCTGTTCATGACTATCCTTTTTATAACCACTACTGCAGACATGTGCTCGTATTATTGTGGCATCAAGCATGGTATAGTCAATTCAGGGGAATTTGGCGCTAGGAACGATGGAGCGATGCCTATAAGTAATAGGCGAGCGACGAGTGACGACGTCACCAACTTCCCATCAATTGACTATAGCTTCTAAATCTTTATCAATTTGAAACGTCGATGGACTGAACGCCAACAGCCATAAGAAGATGGTAAAAGACGCCATTGACATCCACTTCTTGCCATAAACCATATACCCTCTACAAACTGTCTTAAAGTTATCTCATCTTCAGTATGTATACCTTTTATTTGTCGCAAAAAATCTAAAATTTGTTCCCATGCGTTCGAATCTATGTAATACTTCATTCCGGTAGTCCTTCTGTCTTGAATAACCGAAGACTACCATTTTCTTACATAAATTTAAATTTTTTGTTCACAGAACCTACTTACGCAGGGGTGACAAGAGAGCAGGTATGACACTAAGGCGAACAAAGATGACACAAAAATGGCTCAACTATGTTGAGGTTATTTAATAGCATTGCATTATTAATTCAAACTGATTATCATCAGTAACAATAATTTTTGTATCAGTGTTGTAGATAATTGGATCATTAACTCGTTCATGACCGAATCTATTGGTCTTAAATATTGGGATTTTTAAGGTAGCAGCAAAATCAGTAAGAGTCCTAATAATGGTCTCGTTATCATTTCCACAAGTTCCAAATATTATAGCGTTTACTCGTTCTAACAGCCCTGCTTGTTTTAAATGATATAAGATACGATCTAGTTGGTACGGCTTTGTATAAACATCTTCCAAGAAAAGTATCTTATTTGCCGTTTTTATTTGCCATGATGTACCTATAGATGTTTGTACAATGCTTAGATTACCGCCCGTAAGATTACCTGTAACGATTTTACTGGATTTTGCCGCAAGGTTAAGTGCTGATAATCCTTTAATTTTAGCTTGAGTTTCTTTACCAGAAATTATTTTTGCTATTTTTATAAAATTTTGACGATCTTTAGTTGGCTTAAGTATTTCAACGATACCATTACCATGAATTGTCTTCCACCCCCATTCTTGCGAAAAGAAAATATGTAAAGCTGTCATATCACTAAATCCTATAAAAAACTTTTCCTTTATCGGTTTCTTTAAGCGTTGCAAGTCAGGAATTAATTTGGCTGAACCATATCCCCCACGAAGAGCCCATATTACGTTATTTGATTGATCAGTTAAGGCCTTTTCCAAACATAATAATCTTGTTTGATCATCGGAAGAATGGAATAGGCTTTTTCCTTTAAAGCAATCATTTGGAATATTTAGTTTTAACGAAGCAATATTTCTCAAATTAGATAATAGTTCATTACTGCCTCCTGAAGCGGGAGCAACAACAGTAATTTTTGTATCTTTTAATAAATTAATAAATTCTGCATTATTCTTGTTGAACTCTGAATTAGCAAATGCTGATAAGGACATAAAAATAACTGGTAGGAAGATTGTATGAATTGTTAGGAGCCTAATATGTAAAAGATAATTGTTAAATTTCATAGAGTAGTATACCTATTTATGATATGGATGGTTTTCTATTATGGTCTGAGTCCGATATATTTGCTCTAATAATATTATTTTTGCCATTTGATGGGGCATAGTCATCTTTGAAAGGCTAAGATGGATATTTGCTTGTTCAAGAATCGATTTATCTAAACCGAATGCACCGCCAATAATAAATTGTATATTTTTGCCTGATTGCAAATTATTTGTTATTAATTTTGTAAATTCATGACTATTATAACCATTACCAATAATGTTTAGTACTATTTTACAGGATTTTTCTTCTAAAAATTCATTAATTAATTTACCTTCAAATTGTTTGATTTGTTCAGCTGGTAATTTTTTTGAATAACAAATTTCTGTGGATTTTATATTATATTTTATCAATTTTTGATAATCTCTGGCAATTGGCTGATAATAATTATTAAGTTTACCAACGGAAATTATTTGTATTTGTCTCATTATTTTATTATTGATTAATTAATTTAATTATACACCATAAAAGTTATGCACTAAGTAAAAATTAGAAAATTATATTGACTTTTTATATATTTTTAATTAAAATGTTAACGAGATTTAATCTATACTTTAAGCAATTATGGCAACATATCTTGGCTATCAATAACATATAAAACTGACCTTAGCATAGTTACCCAAAATAAGTATTTTTTATTTACCCACAAATTTATCCACAATTTATTCTGATTATTTGTCAAATATACTTGATTAGCTCTTCAGCAATATGCACAGCATTTAAAGCTGCTCCTTTACGTAAATTATCGGCTGTAATCCATAAATTAATGGTGTTTTTTTGACTATGATCTTGTCTAATTCGTGAGACATAGACCATATCCGTACCTACTACATCTTTGGGAGCGACATATTGTATTGGATCTAAATGACAATTAACCTCAATAGAGTCTGATTCTTTAAGAATCTCTTTTACTTCTTCTGCATTTATTGCCTCACTAAATTCAACATTAACTGAAATAGCATGACCAACAAACACCGGTACTCTAACACAAGTTACACTAGCTTTAGCATGTGTTCCTATAATTTTTTCTAATTCCAGGGCAATCTTAGATTCTTCACTAGTAGAACCATCTTTATTAAAGCTACCTATATGCGGGAATAAATTAAAAGCTATTTGATGTGGAAAAACTTTAGGTTCAATGTCCTTAAAAACATATTTTGCCTTGGTTTGTTCATACAGCTCTTCCATTCCTTTTTTGCCTGCTCCGGAAGTTGACTGATAGGTTGATATAACCAGTCTCTTAATCTTTACGGCATTATCCAAAGGCTTTAACGCGGTAGCTATAGGAACAGTACAACAATTTGGATTAGCTATAATATTTTTAATAGTATAATCTTTTAGGCTAGCCAGATTAGCTTCTGGAACTATCAAAGGAACATCAGGATCAAGTCTGAAAAATGATGATTTATCGATAACTACGCAGCCTTGCTTGGTAACCATGGGTATATATTTCTTTGATATTTCTGATCCGGCTGAAAAAAAAGCAATATCAATTTTACTAAAATCTACACTATCTATATCAGATATTTTTATAGTACCATCTCCAAAACTAACCTCTTTACCATTAGATTCACTCGATGCTATAGCATAGATATTATTAATTGGCAAACTTCTCTCAAATAAAATTTCTAGAGTTTCTCGCCCAACATTACCTGTTGCCCCAATCACTGCGATATTATATTTTTTTGTCATATTTACTTAACTTAATTGTTTTATCCATATAGTCAATTGATGAGAAGTTGGGGACGTTGTTACTCAATGCTTGCCTATTCTATAGGCGTCGCTCCATCGTTCCTAGCCCCAAATTCTCATCAATTGACTATACTCTTATCCTTAGATAATTTTAGTATATACTAATTATGATATACACTAAGTATTTTATGAAAAATATTTTTATTATTTTTATTCAGGTATTTTCTATATAGTTAATTAGAATAGGAAGCGGTTTTAGACTGGGTAGTTTAAAAGTCGTATGTGGTCAACGCCATTGTGCATAGGCGTCAATTTAAGAAAATAAAGTAGAAAAGTCGTCATTGCGAGGAGGTCACCAGACCGACGAAGCAATCTAAGAAAAAGTGAATAAAAATGGATTGCTTCGTCGGTCTGGTGACCTCCTCGCAATGACGGGTTTGTATGGTAATTACCCTGAGTTTACATTTACACGTAATCTTTGGTTGTAATTTAGTCCTATTTTTAACTTTTAACAGTTGTGGTTTAGTGTCACCCCTGCTTCAGTGCGGGGGTCTAGATTCGGCTGAGTCAGTTGTAGTAGTGATGAAGCTTCGTAATGGGAGTGGAGCGAAGGGCTGACAGAAAGGTAAGAACGTAAGAGGGAAACAATGACCGTACACAGCATAGACGGAAATACATGGTCAACGAAACTTGAGCGTATAAAGTTGCTATCATCACAAAATCAAGACATAAAGTTTAATAATCTTGGACATATTATTGATTTAAAGATGTTAGAAGAACAATATAAGGAACTTGATAGCAAGAAAGCTGTAGGAATAGATGGTATAACCAAAGCGGTTTATGGTAAGAAGTTGGAAGCAAATTTGCTCTCGCTCCTTACTAAAATTCGCAAGGGGCAATATCAAGCTAAACCTGCACGAATTACATTGATTCCAAAAGAAGATGGAGGCAAAAGACCTTTGGTAATATCATGCTTTGAAGACAAGATAATCGAGTCGGCAGTAAGCAAGATATTAAACTCAGTGTTCGAGCCAATATTCTTAAAATGTTCTTACGGGTTTCGACCTAAATTAAACGCCCATGATGCACTTAAGGAGTTGAATAGACTTACGTATAACTTCAATAAAGGAGCTGTAGTTGAAATTGATATAACTAAGTGCTTCAATTCAATCAAACATTCTGAGTTGATGGGATTCCTAAGAAAGAGAATATCTGACAAAAGATTCCTAAGACTAGTTATGAAACTGATGGAAACACCAATTATAGAAAACGGCATTACAGTTACTAACAAGGAAGGATGCCGCCAAGGGTCTAAAACATCACCAATTTTGGCAAATGTCTTCCTACATTATGTTATTGACTGTTGGTTTGCTAAAATCAGCAAGGAAAACATAAGAGGGCAAACTGGAATGGTGAGGTATTGTGACGATATGGTGTTCGTCTTTGAGAATGAAGAAGACGCGAGGAAGTTTTATGAGGTTTTGCCCAAAAGATTAAACAAGTATGGCTTGAACATCAATGAAGCTAAATCGCAGATGATTCAGTCCGGTAGATACCATGCTGAGGACTTAGCTAAGCAAGGTAAGAAGATCAAGAGTTATAATTTTCTTGGCTTTACTTGCTATTGGGGTAAATCAAGGTTTGGTAACATATGGAGATTAAAATATACCACAAGGAAAGATCGATTTACCGAGAAGCTTAAAGGGCTAAGAGAATATCTACGAAGTCACCTTAATGAGAGGGGCAAAGAACAGATATTATTGCAAGTCATTAGAGCTACAAAGGGGTGGATCAATTATCATGGTATATCAGATAATCAAAGACGAGTAAGTTCATTTATTCACCAAACTAGGCGAGCAATATATGGGTGGTTTAATAGAATGGGTGGGAAGCGTAAGATGAATTGGCAAAGATTAGCTGAAATACTCAAAAGGGTCGACTTTCCAAATAAGTGGAAGACCATTTCAATGTTCTAAAACCAACAAAAAAAAATAGGGTACAAGCCTATCTTACCTTTCGGGAGCCGGATGCGGTAGCTCTGCATGTCCGGTTCTGAGGAGGGGCTTAACCAAGCAATTGGTTAGGTCTACTCACAAAGTTCATTTTTTATTTTCCAATAAATCATATTTAAAATCTCCACAAAGTATTTCAAATTGATTTAAAGCTAAAGACCAATCTTTAATAGGCATGGTCCATTTTTTGGCTGCATTTTGTAGGGATAAAAATATTATTTTTTGAATTGACTTATCATCTGGAAACACCCCCTTATTTTTGATAATTTTTCTAATTTGACGATTTACAGATTCTATAGTGTTAGTAGTATAAATTACCTTTCTGTTCTCTTCAGGAAAGGCAAAAAACGGTATTATCCCAGACCAATTACGTTGCCAAATATCAGAAATTACCGGATATTTTTTATCCCATTTTACACCAAATTGCTGAAGTTTTAAACGTGCCATTTCGTCATTATTAGCTGTATAAATTTGTTTTAGATCTGATGTGACCTCTTTTAAATCTTTATATGACACATACTTTACTGAATTGCGAACCATATGTACAATACATAATTGTACTATAGTACTCGGGAATACACTGCTTATAGCTTCTGGAAAGCCCTTTAAACCCCACACAAGCAACATAAATTTGTTCAATTCCTCGATTCTTTAACTCAGTAACTACTTGCATCCAAAATTTAGCACCTTCATTTTTGCCTATCCAAATGCCAAGTAACTCCTTTTTCCCTTCTATATTTACAGCAAGTGCTAAATATACTGCTTTATTTATTACTATGTGATTGTCTCTAGATTTTACATAGATACAGTCCAAGTATAATATTGGATACACCCTATCTAAACAACGATTTTGCCACCTAGTTACTTCTTCTATTACCCCATCTGTTATGGTGGATATCAAGTCACCAGATACATCAGTTTGATATATTTCT
This sequence comes from Rickettsia endosymbiont of Oedothorax gibbosus, assembly GCF_936269705.1. Classification (NCBI taxonomy): domain Bacteria; kingdom Pseudomonadati; phylum Pseudomonadota; class Alphaproteobacteria; order Rickettsiales; family Rickettsiaceae; genus Rickettsia; species Rickettsia endosymbiont of Oedothorax gibbosus. The sequence goes on along the minus strand of NZ_OW370493.1, from coordinate 2,491,899 downwards.
TCTAAATGCCCTCGGATCTCGCTGACTGTCATACCGCGACCATAAAGGGATATCACTTTCTCATCAAATCCATTAAATCTCCTCAGCCCTTTTGGTATTAATTGAGGATTATACTCTCCTTCCCGATCTCTTGGTACTTCTACTGTCAGCTTACGACCATCCCCATCAATTACTGTCTTCTCATAGCTACCATTACGACGATTATTATCTACTTTTGCCATCTTGCTATGTTTTGAATATCCTAATTCATGATCCAACTCACTTGCTAATATTTTCTCAACTATTTGCTTCTTTAGCTGTTGAAATAAACCATCTCGACCAAATAACTCCGATGGATCTGCTTTTGATAATAATTCTTCTACTAGCTGATTACTGATGTTTAATGTATCTTTATCTGTATCTAATTTTTTAGCCATAATTCCTCCTTGCTTGCTTAAGTTACTTTTTTTACAGTAATCTCTTACTGCTTTCTTTGCAACTTACACAAACTATAGGACAGACTCGGAAAATTAAACAATCTCAACCTTCCTCTTACATCAAACTGAGGTATAAATTACTAAATTATATACTAATGGTAATTTCTTTCTTCCTTTTTTATGCCTTTCACATAATAACAATGTGTATTTCCATAATCGCAGAGCTGTCCAATAATCAACGCCCGACTGAGCCTCAATCAACACATACACAAAAGCCTTACCCTGATTCTTGGTTTCAACTCCATACACTATATCACTATATTTTTTGTTTAAAGATTCTTCTATGTAGCTTTCTTTTTCTACTGTTATTTTTGATAAATCTACTAAACTCTTAAAATCATTAGGCAAATAATATTCCAGAAATTCTTGTGCTGCCACAGGATCAGCCATTATTGTTTTAACTAATGAATCATGCTTTAACTTTTTTGTCATAAAAGAATATTAAATTGATAAAACTACATATATCTCTATCAGATTTTGACTTATGCTAGGCTCTGTGAACAAAATTTTAATTGTTTAGATTTTGAGTATTTTTAAGCGAAAATTAATAAGATTTTTGCCGGAATAGTTAGTTCTATTTCAAAAAAATCTTATAATTTGCAGCTAAAAAGAGTCGAAATCTAGTAATTTAAATTTTGTTCACAGAGCCTAGGTAAGTCTACTATACCAAAATTTCTGAAATCATATAATTATTCTCTATAGCAACTAACCGAGCTTTAATAATTTGCCCAACATCAAAATTACCTTGCAACTTTACCGGAATAAAATTTTCTGTATGAGCTATGTTATTTTGCTCTACAAGTAATTCCACTTTATGCCCTATATTCCTTTGGAAAAATTGTTGTAATTGTTGCTCCCCTGTTACCCTTAAAATTTCTGCTCTAGCTTTTCTAACAGATTTTGCTACTTGCGGCATTCTGGCAGCTGGAGTTTCATCACGCTCAGAATACGGGAAAACATGTAAATATTGCAAATCCGCCTCAGAGATAAGTTTTCTTGTATTCTCAAACATCACCTCATTTTCCGTCGGGAAACCAGCTATAATGTCTGCCCCGAATGATACATTTGCTCTTAAGTTACGCAATTTATGACAAAAATCAATAACATTTTGACGATTATGGCGACGTTTCATACGCTTAAGTATCATGTCATCACCAGCTTGTAAACTAATATGAAAATGCGGCATAATTTGTGGAGCATAAGCCATCAAATCAAACAAATCATCATCGATTTCAGCTACATCAATAGAAGATAATCTAAGTCTTTTTAGTTCCGGAACCAACCCTATAATCCTTCTAATCATCTGGGCAAAAGTTGGAGTTCCTGGTAAATCTGGTCCATATGCCGTAACGTCAACTCCGGTAAATACTACTTCATTATACCCATTAGCTACTAATGTCCTTAACTGCTGTACTATCACTCCCATTGGGACTGAGCGACTATTGCCTCTAGCATAAGGTATAATGCAGAAGGTACAACGATGATTACAACCATTCTGCACTTGAATAAAAGCTCGAGATTTGCCATCAAAGCTAGCCACCAGATGATTAGCAGTTTCCGTAACAGACATTATATCATTTACTGCTACTTTTTCTTCAGTAAATTGATAATTGCTAGCAATCAATTTTTCCTCATTACCAAGTACTTTGTCGACCTCAACCATATTAGCAAAAATATCTGGGTTATTCTGAGCAGCACAGCCAGTAACAATAATTCTTGCATTAGGGTTATTTTTCTTAGCTTTACGAATTGCTTGACGTGATTGTTTTTCAGCTTCCTTAGTGACAGCACAAGTATTAAATACCATGACATTTTCTAAACCAGAAAGAGCTAAGTTAGTTCTAATCACTTCACTTTCATAAATATTTAATCGGCAGCCAAAAGTTATGATTTCTTGAGTTACGACTTCTTGTGGTTTAGCCATAAAAAAACTCTCCACGTACCACTAAAGCAGCAGACCCAAGCATCATGATATTCTCCCCTTGTTTTGACATTTGTAGACTACCTAATTGAAATACTACTTCACAAGGAGAGCTAACAAAGCCAAGCTTTACTGCTGAAGCAAAGCTAGCACATGCCCCACTACCACAAGCAAGAGTTAAGCCAACTCCTCTTTCCCAAACCGATAAATAAATTTTATTATCCTTGATTGAAGCAAAATTAACGTTAACCCCATCAGTAAACAACTCTTTTGCTTGTAATTTCTCTCCAATTATTTCTTTATCTTTAGTAGCTAAATCACTAAAAATAATAAAATGTGGATTGCCAATATCAGCACAAATAACTTCCTTGATATCAATCATATAACGTTCCATAATTGGCCAAATCTTTTCGGCTGAAGGCATCCAATCTTCCTCAAAACTAACTATCCCAGTATTTACCTCGATCTCGTTGTCACTTAATATCTTACAAGACAATTCTTTTCCGTATATTCTTAAAGTAACTTCTGTTATACCGAAATCAAGATGTAACAACTTGGTAAGACATCTTGAAGCATTCCCACATAATTTGGCACTTGAACCATTCTGGTTATATACAGCCATTTCATAGTAATTAGTTTTTTGATCGTAAATAATAAACTGATCACAACCAATACCAGTACGACGATTGGAGATATTTAGCGATAATTGCTGTAAATCAAAATTTATAGGTAAATCACGCTGATTGATAATCACGAAATCATTACCTAATCCATGCATTTTAGCGAAATTGATTTTTTTAAACACGAGAATATCTTTAGATTATACAAAAGTCTATTATACTAAATATATATAAAAATATGTAGTAAATAAATAGACCTCTTGCATAAGTGTTGGTAAATGGTTATATTTTTTGTCTGTACTTGATTAGTATTACTGTCATTGCACTCCAATCGTCATTGCAAGGAGACCGTAGATCAACTAAGCAATTCAAATCTAATGAGTGTAGATTGCTACAACCTACTTGCGTGGTTTCGCAATGACATATATGGTCAACGTCATTGCGAGAAGACCGTAAGGTCGACGAAGCAATCCACCTTTTGGCGTCATTGCGAGCGAACGTATGTGAGCGTGGCAATCAATGAAGTGATTAGATTAGAAATGGATTGCTTCGTTGGCTCATGCATCCTCGCAATGACAACGTAATACTAAGCTATACTCTTTAAACTAATAAATAAGTGATAAAATGACCTTTAACTCAAGCAAACTTAACAATGGACTAACTGTTGTTACTTACCATATGCCTAATATAAAATCCGTAGCTATTAATCTCATTGTTAATGTAGGTAGCCGCTATGAACAATATTCAGAAATAGGGATATCTCATTTTCTTGAACATATGGCATTTAAAGGAACAACAACTAGAACTGCTAAGCAAATTGCTGAAGAATTTGACTCTATAGGAGGGCAGTTTAATGCTTATACCGGTCATGAACAGACTGTTTATTACTCAAAAATATTGAGTGAGAATTGTTATACTGCTCTAGAAATATTGGCAGATATCTTGCAAAATTCAGTTTTTTCAGAAGAAGAAATAGCCAAAGAATATCAGGTAATTTTACAAGAAATTGCTTGTGTACAGGATAATCCCGATGAGCTTATTCACGAAAAATTTTACAGTAGTGCTTATGAAAATCAAGCACTTGGTCGGTCAATTTTGGGAACTTATGACAGTTTAGCAAAATTTGATAAGGAACATTTTAGCAATTATATTGATAAACATTATAATGCCGGAAATATTTACTTATCAGTGGCAGGAAATGTTGAGCATCAACAAATTGTAGAATTTGCTGAAAAATTATTTTGTTCATTAAAAGATAAACCAAATAATCATTTTGAGAAAGCTAGATACACTGGGGGGCATAGTGTTATTACCAAAGAACTTGAGCAAACTACCTTAGTTCTGGGGTTCGAAAGTGTACCCTATTTTAACATACAGCAATTATATCATACTCAAGCTCTGTCACTAATACTTGGTAACGGTATGTCATCAAGATTATTTCAACAAATCAGAGAAAAGCTTGGACTTGCCTACTCAATTGGTAGCTATAATAGCTCACACTATGATAGTGGGATTTTTGGCATATACGTTTCCACTAGTCATGATAAACTACCATTTCTTGCAGAACAATTAGTCAATGAAATTAACAATATTTCTGTAGAGATCAAAGATTCAGAAATTGATCGGGCTAAAATACAATTAAAAACTAGTATTCATATATCCCAAGAAGATTCATCTTATAAGTCAGAAGAAATTGGTAAGAATTTTGCTGTTTTTGGCAAATATTTACCTATTGAGGACACTATTGAATATATTATGAATATAACAAACCGAGATATCATAAATATTGCTAACAAAATATTTGCTAGCAAACCTACTTTATCTATTATTGGACCTAATCCACTTGCCATAGATTATCAAAAATTATCCAATGATCTGGCTCTATGAAATCGGTGCTATTAACTAGAAGTTTAGAAGATAATTACGATATTATTCAAGAATTGCAGCGTAATCATCAATGTAGCTTTAACTATATATGTTGTCCTTTATTGGAATATCAAACTTTGCCATTAGATGGTACCCTTTTATATGATTATCCTAATGTCATTATCACTAGTAAATTTGCTGCTAAAATCCTAGCCAGACATCAAAATATCGAAAAGAAGAATATGTGGATAGTCGGTAATTCATCAAAATTAATTCTAGAACAAAATAATTTTATAGTGCAATATGTTGCTAGCAATGTACAAGAGCTGCTAGAAAACATTCCACCAGAAATATATCACCAAACCGTATATTTGTCGTCAAATGAAATCACCCAAGATTTACCTCAAGCGATTAAAAGACACATTATTTATCAGGTAAAATATGCAACTAAGCTGCAACACATAGCAGAAATTGAAAAGGGCATCAATTTTATTCTACTATATTCACAGAACTGTACTAAGACTTTTATTGAATTATTAATAAAAAATAATTTGCTAGAATCCTTAGCCAATAGTTTAGTTATTGCTATAAGTAAAAAAGTAGCAAATATTATTAGCTCTTTTACTAAAAATGTGGTTTATTGTGATAATGGACAACCTCAGCAAATGTTAGAATTATTAATTTATAATGCCCAAAATAATGCAAAAATCAGAAACTAATATAATAAAAGTCCGTAGAAACAACTCTATTATTTTTACAATTATTTTGGTTGTATTATTTGCCATATCGATAACTTATATGACTTTTTTAAATAATAAAAAGACGGATTCTAAGTTATCTAATAACGTAACAATACAAGAAACAACCATACAAGAAATCCCCCCATCTTCAGATACTACCAATTTAGAGGAGAATGCACCTCAGGAAGATAATAATTTAAATCAAGAAAATTCCTCTGCGAGTAGCCACCAACCAGAACAATCTAAAGCCCCTTCCAATGTTTACAGTAATTATTTACTTAGCATCAATCTTCTGGTAAAGAATTTTCTGCAAGATAAAGATTATACAGAGCAACTTTATCAAATTGAAACTATGGAGTTACCTGCAAAAATAAAAAATATTTTGATAGATATGCACTATTATAATAAAAATTATTTACTTGATAATAATTTGGGTTTAGTAAGGATATTTCCAAAAACCGATTGCTGGATCAAGCAATTTATCAAAATTGAAAAAAAATCTAGTAGCCTCAAAGATAAAGAAAAGCTGAAATTAAAAATAATAGGAAACCTAGATTATTTTATTAATTTCTTTTATTCAGAAGAACTACAACAAGAAAATTACAACAAGAATTCGTAGAGTAAACTAATGATAAGATTATTGATAATTTGTATTACATTTTTGTTGTTATATTTTAGTTTTTCTATGTTAAATCAACTTGACTCAAGATTAACTTTAAACTTATATGACTATTATCTAGAAACAACATTTTTTACTTTCGTTATTTTATATATATTACTTACACTTTTTACTGCTATTTCTTTTAAAATATTATGTTTAATTATTAATCTACCTACTAATTTAAAAGCTCTTTTCTTTACTAAAAGAGCCAATAACGATAATTACTTACTAATGAAAGCTATGGCAGAATACGTTTCTGGTGAAAAATTAAAATCAGCAGTAACAAGCCAAAAAATATCTTACCGTTTAAGCCAGGAAAATAAGGTGTTTCATACTTTACTTTTAGCAGAATCAGAACTAGATATTTCAGTAAAAATAAAATATTTTCAGGAATTAGAACAATCTAAACATTATATTCCTTTTGTTACCAAAAGACTCGCACAAATACATTATCAGAATAATATGTATGACATAGCTGAGAATTATGCTGTTAGATCGTTTAACCTAAATGAATCTGATAGTGAAACTTTAGAAATTTTACTTAATTGTTATGCCAAACTTGCTCTATGGACAAAATTTGTTTTTGTGGTATCTAAACTTAGCAGAGTTGATGGACAGAAACTAGAGTCTCTTAAAAACAAAATAGCTGATTATTATGTTATAGCTGCTAAAAATATGTTAGAGACTAACCAAACAAAAGAGGCGATATATTATTTAGAATCAGCTATTAAACTTATAGCTTCCCATATTGAAGCACTAAATCTTTATCTATCTTTAAACTCCTCTAAATGGAGTAATAAGAATATTGAGTTATTACAAACTGCCTTTACAGCAAGTCCATCTTTTGAAATTGTAGAATTATATAAGAAATTTTCTACCAATGACTCCTCGGAAATTTATGACGATCTAGCAAATTTAGTCGATCCTAAAAAATATTTAGGATTATTTTTGGCGATAGCTGCTTATTTAGATTTACCAGAAAAGGTTGAAAGTCTTAGAGATGAGCCTGAACTATTATGATTACCACTATAGTCAATTGATGAGAAGTTGGTGACGTCGTCACTCAATGCTCGTCTATTATTTATAGGCATCGCTCCATCGCATAAGCGTCAGTTTAAGAAAACAATAATTGAAAAAACGTCATTGCGAGAAAACCGTAAGGTCGACGGAGCAATCCAGAAAAGTGATTAGAAATGGATTGCCACGACCTACTTGCGTGGTCTCGCAATGACGGAAAAGCTATCTAAAACCCGCTCTACCTTATAACTTTTAACAGTTATGACCTATGCACTCCATCGCTCCTACTACCTAATTTTCCTGAATTGACTATACCAGTTCCATTATTTTAAATCCAAAGAATTAATAGACACATCAAATGCCATAGAGACTAAATTTGCTAACTTTTCTTCTTGATCTAAAATATCAGGTAATACTTTCCAATATGATAGAGTTATCAACTTATTTGAGATATTATATGTAAATGGTTCAGAGACAAAAGATTTTAAATCTCCAACCACTTTGTTATCCATTTTAAAGTACAACTCGTTTCTTGCAACTATTCCTATTATTATTCCGTCTTTATATATACCATAACTACCAAACATTGCACGAGTAGTGATTTGACCAAAAGGGGCTAGTATATCTTTAATATATTAAATAAATTCATTACTTTTCATAATTAACCTATAGGTTGGTTTGTACGAAAAACCACCATAAGGGTTACTTATTTTTGCAGAGTGACTATTTAAAACTTTCCAGTTGAACCAAATCCACCAGAACCTCTAAGAGTTTCATCTAACGAATCCACCTCGTCCCATAATATCTGCTCATATTTAGAAATAACCATCTGAGCAATCTTCATGCCACGCTCAATTACAAAATCTTCTTTAGCATGATTAACTAAAATTACTTTTATTTCACCACGATAGTCGGGATCAATTGTACCAGGTGAATTGAGTACGGTAATGCCGTGTTTTAGTGCTAAACCTGATCTTGGTCTGATTTGAGCTTCTAAATGACTAGGCAATGCTATACAAATTCCTGTAGGTACTAACTCTACTTGTTGTGATTTTATAGTTATAGGTTCAATATTTGCTGCCATTAGATCCATACCGCTACTATGCTGGGTAGCATAACCAGGCAAAATATCTACAGAATGTTCTAATTTTTTAACTTTAATGTTCATAAAGATGATATTTTTTAAAATGATATTTAGGAATACCAAAGAATAGATTGTAGCAAAATCTGCATTATATGTCAATATTCATTATATTTTGATATCCTTTCTAATAAGACCTATTTAAAGTAAATTCTAATAAAGAAACTAAATGATCTTTATAAATATTTTGTATAGGGATTTGTTTTAATAAATTACTAGCTTCATTGTTAATCGCTGCTAAATAGTCAATAATTTGCTGCTTAATACAATGTTCTATCATCAATTCTCGTATTAGTTTAAACTCACTTTCAGTTCTATTATCTGCCTTAATCATTTCTTGAATTTTTAACTGCCACTGATCATCAAGCTTTTTATATAAGAAAATTAGTGGTAGAGTTATTTTCCCTTCTGAAAAATCATCGCCTATATTCTTACCAATATCACGACTATCCCCTAAATAATCAAATAAATCATCAATGATTTGAAAAACATTGCCTAGGACTCTACCAAATTTTTGTAAAATTTCACAAATTTCATTAGATTGACCAGAAATAATTGCTCCTGCTTCACAAGATACGCCAAATAATTCTGCCGTTTTTGCCATAATTATTTCATTATATTCTGTTTCGTCAATAATTCTCCGCTGATTCAATTTCACCAATTGCGAAACCTCTCCTTCTGATATAATTGCTGAAGCTCTTGATAAAGATTTCATGGCTTTAATAGATTTTGTATCGACCATTAGCTGAAATGATTGGCTAAATAAAAAATCCCCAACTAGAATACTAGCCTTGCTATCCCAGATAACGTTAGCAGTAGGTTTGGATCTTCTCATGGTACTCTCATCTACTACATCGTCATGCAATAAAGTTGCCGCATGAATAAACTCTACAGCCCCAGCAAGCTTTATATTATCTTCCCCTACATAACCAAACATTTTGCTAGTTAAAATTGTTAGTAATGGTCTGATTCTTTTGCCACCAAATTCCAGCAAATATTTACCTATTACGCTAACCAGCTCCTCTTTGGTAGCTAAGCGGGTTATAATAAGCTTATTTAATGCAGAAAGTTCTGGGCTTAAGTCTTTATGTATTATTTTTATAGTATCCAATTTACGTCTCTATTTTTTATTTTATGATTTCCGTACGCTCGTTCCTATCATTCCCCCTTCTCCTTGTCATATATGGACGAGTGAATTTGTCAACAAAGAAAATAAAAAAATAGAGCCACAAAGGAAGCGGTCATATATTCGGCATCGAGTGCCATAATGGTTTCTGCATTCTTATAAATATCCTTGAGTGACCTCTCATTCCCACGGCTTCTAGAGCCTCGACATAATTACGGATTTATTCAGAATACTTATTCATTAACTCTTTAACTTTCGTTCTCTTTATTGTTACTATTCTTTACTCGCAATATTTATCAATTACCAATTTTTATTTAGTTGACATAGTTTCTTCTTTTTTCTCAACTAAACTAATTTGCAACATATTCGCTACCATTGGTGACTACTGCATAAGCAATCCTTGCTAACTTATTTGCTAAACCAACACATATAATATTATATGATTTATTTTCAGCAAATTTCTTCACTGCCCACTGCACTAGTTTATCTTTCGATTCCTTACCACTTTTTGCTCTTATTGCTATTGTCCTTGCGGCTTGAATCAACATAGTTCTGGCATATCTATCTCCCTGTTTGGTAATCCCTCCTAAAACTATCTTATCTCCTGAGCTATGTTGCTTTGGTACCAAACCAAGCGAAGCAGCAAAATCCCTCGGGGTTGGATAACTTTCCATTGGGGCTACACTCAAACAACTAGCATTGATTGCTCCAATGCCAAAAATTGTCTGCAACCTAGTAGCTTTCTCACTTTGCTTATTATTGCTGATAATCAGCTTTTCTAAAGTTTTCTCTTTGTCACATAAATCCTCAATTTCTTTACATTCTAAAAGTAAAATTGACCGTATCCCAGAATTTATATAACCTTTACTATACGCTAATTCTACCTCCAGCCTACATGATTTGCAAAATTTATTTTTACTTAATTTTGTATTATAGCCATATTCACATAAACTTGATATTGTAGAATTAGTTTTTTGCACACGATCTCTGATCGTATTACTTCTAATTTTATGCAAAAATTTTATATCTTGTTCCTCTTTGCTTTTTGGCAGCACAGTTTTTAATTCTGGATCACGAGCCGCTTTGCATATTGCTAACGCATCGTTATAATCATTTTTCTGTTTCGATGTAGCATAAACTTTTACATCTTTTGTTTTCATTAGTTTGACTTGCAAACCAAGCTTAGCAATTTCCTGTGACCAATAATTAGCTCCTCCACATGCTTCCATAGCTACCAATGAACTTTTATCGAGATTGCTTAAATAGGCTATTAACTCATCTCTTGTAACTTTTTGATAACCTATTTTTTTGCCATTTTGATCGACTTGCACCAAGTGCATACTATTTTTTGCTAAATCTATTCCTATTATAGTATTTTTTATGCTATTATTTATCATGGTATGGACCTATTAATTAAATTATTATTTAATTTGGAGCAGCTGAAAACTATTTTTCAGCTGACTCCGTACAAGTAAAGCATATTTCGCTTCACTCGTCCATACCATCATTCCCGCGTAGGCGGGAATCTGGATACCTGCTTTCACAGGTATGACACTAAGCCAAGCAGGAGGTAGGTCAATTTACTATGGCGTAACGCTATTCGAATTAGTATAGACTTCCTGCCAAACATCACTATCAATCTCCAAAAAAGGTTGAATCATTAATTGTTTTAATAATTTTTGATGTTCATTGAAATCAGGCACTAGCTCTTGTATCCTTTTTGTTATACTATCACCAACCCGTATTTTTTCCGAGGCTTTTTTGTATAATGCAAGATAATATAATGGTAAAAACTTATCAAAATCAACTGTGCCTATTTTTCCTTTTTCTATATTATTGGAATCTAATTTATACTCAAAACTTATGTCCCCTGAGTTAGAGTCAGGATGATCTGATACGGTTTTTAGAAAATAATTAATCCCCTCTTTGTATACAATACGACTATCTTCAGAAAATGTTTTAAACCTACCTAAATTTAATAAGTAATTGGCGATAATATCAGTTACCTTTAAATAATTATTGACAACCACAAGCCCATTAATATCAAAATTGCCGAATGAATTTAGCTTGCATTCACTTGACAAACGGAATCCAGTATTATTAGAAAATAAACTAAGGTTATGTATTTGAGCTCTCATTACATCGTTTGTTCTAGCAAAAAAATTTACATCTAAATCAAAAATATATTGATGATTTTCTAATTCAGTTAAATTGAATTTATCTTTATTATTGTTAACATACTCTAACTCTTCCATTAACGATAAATTGTTAGGCAATGCTGATATATACGGCAATAAATACTGGATAGAATTTAATATATTATCGGAAAATCCTGATTTCAAATCAATTGTTGATTCAACCTTCAAATGGCTAGCACGATGACTTTCTTCCTCTTTATTTTGATATAAGAAACTAGTCAAAGAGTCTTGGACATTGCTTGAAAATTTGCTGGATATCATTTTTATTTCTAAATCGTTAGCAAATTCACTATATATAGATTTATTTGTTTTTATATAAAACTTACCTTCAAAACTAAAAGGCATTGGCCAAGCAAATCTATATAATAAAAGACCAGCTGGCACCCTCCTGTTGATAAGATTACTTTCTAAGATGTTTGTTGAATAACTAATATTTAATTTTTGTGGCATATTATTTTTAAAATCTTCTAGATCAGTATAATATTTTTTCTTTTCCAGTGAGAATGAAATAGCTGTATGATCTTCATCATATAGTTTCTGTTGGTCAACTAAATCAAAGATTTTAGTTTTGTCAGATCTTAATTCCAACTTCTCGACAAAATTGATAATTTCAAACGGATCTTTTTTTTGTATAAAAATCTTAAATAACTTCATACTTAAAGGAATCTTTGCTATAAAAGAATAATTATCACTTTCAAATTTTGTACCAAATCCTGATTGAACAGGCTTATAACGACCTGTTGCGTTACCAGAATAGGTAATAAAGCAAGATTGTTCTAGTAAGTCATACCCTATATAAATCGGGGTATGAAATTCAATTATACTATTCTCCCCCTCTTCATACCAGCCAATTACTTGAAAGGCAATTTTAAATGGAAAGCCATAGCTGGCAATTTTATTAAATTTAACAAAATATTTTTGTTCACTATCTACCGTATTAGCAGCAATATAACGATTGCTATATTGCTGATTGATCTTACCAGCTATAGAACTAATAATTAAGAACCATGAGATAGTATAAATCAAAAGGGTTACAGCAATTATCACTGATATAGATATTAATGTTTTTCGCATGCTAATTAATCTGAATTCGATATGACAAGTTATTCCAAAATCTGTTATATCTACAAATATAACAGATTTTTATTCTCCACTAATAGCTATTTTCATTATTTTTATGGTATACTCAAATGATTTAAAGAATTGAGGCTAATTACATAATTTTACATATTCACGGTTTAACTGCACTATATCCCAAAACCATAAAATAACTATCATAATAAACATTATTAGTAAATAAATTACTATTGAATCACATGTGGCAGTAGGCACTATTATGAATATAAAAGACTGAATAAAAGCTCCTAGAGACTTACCAAATTTAGTACTAATAACCTCAGCAGCAGCTTTACCTTTTGTTCGAAGTTCTAATGATAAAGGAATATATGCCATTTCCTTTGTTGAATCAAATAACGAATATTTAGTTGATTTACTTAAAATATTTTGTATCCCTCCAATAATTACAGCAGCATAAATTGGATTAAAGTCTTTAATACCACAACCTATATCTTCTGAGAAAATAACAAAAATGAAAAACATTAAACCAGTTATTGAAAACATCAAAGGTGTTAATAATGCTGACACTAACCAAGTAAATTTCCTAATCACATTACTGCCAACTACCATAAAAGTCACGCAGGAAATTCCCATCCAAATATTAAACCTACCCATAAAGTTTATATAATCTAACGTATTGGGATTAAGCTCTCTTACTTTAGCTTTCCACGGACCTTCCACTATATTAGTTAGGGCTCCATAACAAATTATCAATAAAGCAATGCGTCCAACATATTTTGAGCTAATAATTAGCCTGATACTATCCAGAAGTGGTAAAGAGGTTTTTGCCTGTATTTGAGTTACTTTAAAATCAGCCATTAACCCCTTATCATGCAAAATCAGATAATTAATTAACCTAAATAACAACATTGAAATTATACCGGCAAATACTATTATAGACATAATTGGCTGTAACATTAGTTCTGAATTATATTGTAAATCTTCATCTATTATCATTTGGGTATCGGATATCTCTTGTACATTTGAGAAAGCTACTAATACATTACCAGCTACAATTAAGCCAACATTGCCTACCATTCCTAAAATTGGATAAAAACGTTTTGCATTATTTGTATCAAAAATATTATTAGCAAATTGCCAAAACATTAGGTTAATAATTACTGCACTCCATAATTCTGCACAAACATACATGATAGCGTAACTCCACTTACCCATTATCTTGATAAACCACCGAAAATTAGGATACAAAGATACTAAATGTTCTATCTGCTCAGTATTTGGATGATAAAACTCCTGATTAGGATAAATGACATAGGCAAATATCAGAAAAAACAACAAAAAGCTTGAAATTATTATATAAAAAATATATTCAAAACGGATGTGATTACTGAGCTTTACATATAATACAGCGAATAATATAGAAGATGGCAAAACAAGCCAGAGTTTTAGAAAACTGATAACCTCCGCTCCCATTGATGGCACAACTAATCCGTCTTTAACAGACCTCAGAGCCCCAAAATTAAAAAGAACACAAAGCATCATTAATGCCATAGGTAGAAAAATCTTCAATTCCTCCCTTTCTATTGGCCAAATGATTTCCTGAATTTTAGAAAAAATATTTTTGAATGGTAACATTATTATACACAAAGAATTACCTAAAGATAGATGCTATATTTCATATATGGTGAAGCTGCACTAGCGCTTTTAAAGCTCTATGGCAATAAAGTCAATGAAAATTAGCATATTTCTCTATTAACAAAATAGTTACGTGACAAAATTATATAGTTTTTTCAACAGCGATTCCAAATATGTCATAGAAGGAAGGTAAGTAAAAGGATATGGAATAAGTTTTTCGTAGAGGAATAGTTAAAAAAGTAGTCAAAGTTGGATAAATTATCTAAGATAATATCAATATAATATTGGTATCAAGTTATGCATTCAAAGAAACATTTAAGTTTTAGTGCAATCAGAAGTATGATTGCAGATAGATTTGCTGGTATAGAAGATAGAAGGGGTGTAAATAGTAGTAATAGTATAGCAGATATTATGTTATCTGGTTTGGCGTGTATGTATTTTCAATCAGTATCTTTGCTAGAATTTCAAAGGCGTATGGAAAGGAAGGAACAACGTAATAATCTGCGTAGCATGTTTACAGTACAATCGCTTCCTAGCGATCAGGGGATGAGGAACGTAATAGACCAAGTAGATAGTGACGTAACGTTTAGACCTATTTTCAAAGAATTATTTAGTAAATTACAACGAGGGAAGCATCTAGAACAATATCAAATATTTCCTGGTAAATACTTATTAAATGTTGATGGTACACAATATTACAGCTCTGATAAAGTGAGTTGTAAACGTTGCCTAATTAGAGGGCATAAAAATAACCAATATCATTGTCATCAAGTATTACAAGGGGCTATTGTAAAATTTGGGTTACGACAAGTAATACCAGTAATGCCTGAGGAAATTCGTGTACAAGATGGTGATGAGAAAGAGGATTGTGAGACGAATGCTTTCAAGAGATTTTTGACAAGATTTAGAAAGGATCATGATAAATTAGGGATAATAATCAATGCTGATGCCTTATATGCAACAACTCCAGTGATAGAAACAATTCGTGATCATAAAGCTAATTATATTTTTAAAGTAAAACCCAATAATCATAAGACATTAATGGATAATGTTCAATCTGTAGATAAATCAAAGATAGAGACATTGAGCCTTAGAAGGAACAAATTGATAATTGAATGGGTTAATGATGTTGAATTATTTACTAGCACTAAGGTAAGAACAAATTATATAGCGGCATGGGAGCTAGTGCCGCAGAAAGATGGTAGTAACAAAAGTCAGTATTATGGTAAATGGATTACTGATCTAGAAATCACCTCAGATAATGCTAAAACAATAATAGACGGAGCAAGAGCACGTTGGAAAATAGAGAACGAATGCTTTAATAGCTTAAAGAATCATGGTTATAATATAGAACATAATTACGGTCATGGTTCTGAGAATCTATGTTATAATTTCTACAATTTTACTTTGTTAGCATTTACTATTCATCAAATACACCAATTAGTTGATAAATTATTTCAAGAAATGAGGGAGCAATTTGGTAGATTAGGATCGTTATGGGAACGAATAAGAAGTTTAGTAGACCTTTTTTTCTTTGAATCAATGGAAATGTTATGGGAGATATTAGCTGGCAAACGAGATTACAGAGTCCCGCCAATATAGATTCGACCTATCAAAAGCTTTTTCTAGAGCAATAGACTTATTTATTGCTAACCGTTGGTTTTTACCAAATTGATTACAATAACGTGAATTATGATAAGTTTGTATAAAAATATTTATAGAATTCAAGAAAATACATACAAATCTTTAACAGAAAAATAGATTATTCGTCTTAAAGTTGAGTGGATCGCAATGCTAAAATTTCCCTATGTATCCATAATGTCATATTTGGAATTGCTGGCAAGAAGCAATCTATAGCCAACATTACCAATTGTGCCAAGGAGCTTATCAATTACTCCGGTGATATATTAGACTTTGCTAAGTCACATTCAAGCTTGACAGCTACCACAGCATTAGCACCTCACATCTTACAAAAAATTGATCCTAAGAAGTTAGTAAATAGAGTTATTACTAAACTAATACCAGCAATTCCAAATATGACATTATGGATACATAGGGAAATTTTAGCATTGCGATCCACTCAACTTTAAGACGAATAATCTATTTTTCTGTTAAAGATTTGTATGTATTTTCTTGAATTCTATAAATATTTTTATACAAACTTATCATAATTCACGTTATTGTAATCAATTTGGTAAAAACCAACGGTTAGCAATAAATAAGTCTATTGCTCTAGAAAAAGCTTTTGATAGGTCGAATCTATATTGGCGGGACTCTGTAATCTCGTTTGCCAGCTAATATCTCCCATAACATTTCCATTGATTCAAAGAAAAAAAGGTCTACTAAACTTCTTATTCGTTCCCATAACGATCCTAATCTACCAAATTGCTCCCTCATTTCTTGAAATAATTTATCAACTAATTGGTGTATTTGATGAATAGTAAATGCTAACAAAGTAAAATTGTAGAAATTATAACATAGATTCTCAGAACCATGACCGTAATTATGTTCTATATTATAACCATGATTCTTTAAGCTATTAAAGCATTCGTTCTCTATTTTCCAACGTGCTCTTGCTCCGTCTATTATTGTTTTAGCATTATCTGAGGTGATTTCTAGATCAGTAATCCATTTACCATAATACTGACTTTTGTTACTACCATCTTTCTGCGGCACTAGCTCCCATGCCGCTATATAATTTGTTCTTACCTTAGTGCTAGTAAATAATTCAACATCATTAACCCATTCAATTATCAATTTGTTCCTTCTAAGGCTCAATGTCTCTATCTTTGATTTATCTACAGATTGAACATTATCCATTAATGTCTTATGATTATTGGGTTTTACTTTAAAAATATAATTAGCTTTATGATCACGAATTGTTTCTATCACTGGAGTTGTTGCATATAAGGCATCAGCATTGATTATTATCCCTAATTTATCATGATCCTTTCTAAATCTTGTCAAAAATCTCTTGAAAGCATTCGTCTCACAATCCTCTTTCTCATCACCATCTTGTACACGAATTTCCTCAGGCATTACTGGTATTACTTGTCGTAACCCAAATTTTACAATAGCCCCTTGTAATACTTGATGACAATGATATTGGTTATTTTTATGCCCTCTAATTAGGCAACGTTTACAACTCACTTTATCAGAGCTGTAATATTGTGTACCATCAACATTTAATAAGTATTTACCAGGAAATATTTGATATTGTTCTAGATGCTTCCCTCGTTGTAATTTACTAAATAATTCTTTGAAAATAGGTCTAAACGTTACGTCACTATCTACTTGGTCTATTACGTTCCTCATCCCCTGATCGCTAGGAAGCGATTGTACTGTAAACATGCTACGCAGATTATTACGTTGTTCCTTCCTTTCCATACGCCTTTGAAATTCTAGCAAAGATACTGATTGAAAATACATACACGCCAAACCAGATAACATAATATCTGCTATACTATTACTACTATTTACACCCCTTCTATCTTCTATACCAGCAAATCTATCTGCAATCATACTTCTGATTGCACTAAAACTTAAATGTTTCTTTGAATGCATAACTTGATACCAATATTATATTGATATTATCTTAGATAATTTATCCAACTTTGACTACTTTTTTAACTATTCCTCTACGAAAAACTTATTCCATATCCTTTTACTTACCTTCCTTCTATGACATATTTGGAATCGCTGATAAATCAGCATCTTCTTGAGTTAGAGGATAGAAATCAGCTAATCCTTTTCTTCTGAACCAGCTATTTTTATGTTTTATAACTGGCATAACTGAATTATTAGAGCAATTTGATGGTACTAGTGTCTGATGTTTCTGTGAAACTTTTTGAACAACTTTTTGTAGCGTTATACTGAGTGGCAAAGCAGTTGTCATAGGATTTTCAGTAGATGCTCTAGTATTATCAACTACTTGTGGCTGATCTGATAGTTTTTGTTCAAGCTGTTGTTGTGGTAATTGTTGTTTATTATTAATTTGATTTTTTTTATTTTGAAAAATTTGAGATTTGTTATATCTAGATTTATTAGATATATCTTTATTATTATCTATATATATAGAGTGTTCCAAACTTTTTTGGGGTTGAGGCAAAACTTCTTTGGGGTTGACCCCAAAGTTTTTTGGAGTTGAAGGAAAAATTTTTTCATTTTTAGATGGTATTTTATTAGAAGCAGGTTGGAAATTTCTAGCCAGCTTAATACAAGGAGTATTACGGCATTTAATGCCATATTTAATTATTGTTGCTTTATGAAAGTGAATGAAGGAAGCTTTTTGTAGTTCGAGTAAGCACTGTCTAACACGTTCTTGGCAAACCCCTAGTGATTGTTCAAAGAAGTTATAAGTTTCCTGGAGTTCATCTAAGCTATTATTATGATAGATTTGCAAACGAAAGACTATTAGAGATAGAAGCTGCCTTGCAGTTTTACTTAATATTTTGCCATTATGAGATAAGAGATTATTCCATTCAGGTGGGATAAAATTACCAACAAAATTATAGAAAATAGTTGGATTTTGATCATCAAAATTATGCTTTGGACAATCATTAGTAAAATGCGATGAGCATATAGTGTGCATAAGACCTCAACTTAAACATCAGTTTAGAAGAGGTATTGAAGACAATTATAGTACTATTTTTAAAAACGCGATGAGCATATAGTGAGCATAAGGAGTATGTAGGTAAAATTGGTATATTATGAAAAGCTTGGAGATATGGTGGTGGGCGATAGAGGGATTGAACCTCTGACCTTTACGATGTCAACGTAATGCTCTAACCAACTGAGCTAACCGCCCTTATTTTTTCCTGCTTTAATTTTATACTTAAAGCAACAAAATATTCAAATATATCTCAAACTTTTATAGTAACATGTCTAATCTATAATAGCCCTAATTTCAAGTTTTATTTGCATTATTTTAAATATTCAGCTAAAATCTACGAGACTGTCTGCGATAACGAAAGTAATTCTATATTTGGCTCTTTTTGTCTGCGAATAAACATGATTTTTTTGAAATAGATACACTATCCTTTAAAAATCATATCTATTCTTGCCGAAAAATAGCTCAAAATATAATTAGTTAGTTATCGTAGGCAGCCTCCTAGCATAAAATTATGAATAAATGACCTTAAAATCTCAAGCTTTGGATATCTGCAATAATTTTGTAGTGGCACTGGATGGTCCAGCGGCATCAGGTAAAAGTACAATTGGACGAATGTTAGCACAAAAACTTGAGCTCACCTATTTTCAATCAGGTATTGTATATAGAAGCCTTGCTCTTTCTTGTATAAAGCAAAAAATTGATCTTACTGATATAAATAGAATAATTGAATTATCTAAATCCACGGAATATATAAAAAATTCAGAACTTGATAGTGAGGTTGTAGGTAATATAGCCTCACAGGTTGCCGTTATACCGGAAGTAAGAAATAATCTGGGAATATATTTGGTAAAATTAATAAAAACAATTCCTAGAATTGTAATGGAAGGTAGAGATATTGGAACAGTAGTGGCACCGAAGGCTGATTTAAAGATTTTTATTAAAGCAGATATTGTTATTAGAGCAAAAAGAAGGTATAAAGAACTGCAAAAGAAAGATGGAGAATGTCTTTTTGATGTAGTTCTAAAGCAACTGGAAACAAGAGACAAAAGAGATATAGAGCGTGATATCGCTCCGTTAACTATCTCTCCAGGAACTTTAGAAATTGATACTTCTTATCTATCACCAGAAAAAGTGATTGATAAGATTATGGAGTTTATTTTAGTTAGGTAATATCAACATATTTTATGTGCAATAGGTTGTTTTATCTACATTTATTAACCATTCATAGTTAATTTAGTTGGATTTGCTTATCAGTGAGATAGAAGTGAAACCTAAATTTAGGTCAACATCTAAGCAACTCGCTCGAGCAAATTCAAATCAATTAACTATATTTATTATACTAGGTGGCACAACTAGTATTAGAGAATAATATGCAAAAAATTAAGAAAAAATTTGTTTCCCAACTTGCAGAAATTAGCTTTCAATCTCATGAAGATTTTGCACAAATGCTTGAAAGCATAAGTACTAGCCATATAAAAGAAGGTACTGTTGTCAAAGGTCAAGTAGTAGGTATCGCCAAAGGAATTATCATAGTTGACGTTGGCTTAAAGAATGAAGGTAGAGTTCCGGTAGAAGAATTTGCCTTGGCTAGTAATCAACCTTTACCAGAAGTTGGTGATATAGTTGATGTATATATTGAAAAAATTGAAGGTCGCAACGGTAGAACTATATTAAGCCGTGAAAAAGCTATTAGAGAAGAATCATGGGGACATTTAGAAATTGCATGTGCTCAAAAGCAGTTTGTGGATGGTGTAATATTTGGGCGTGTTAAAGGTGGGTTTACCGTTGATGTATCAGGGGTTGTTGCTTTCTTGCCTGGAAGTCAGGTAGATGTTAGACCAATAAAAGATATTTCTTCGTTAATGGGTATTAAGCAGCCATTCCAAATTTTAAAAATGGATAAGAAACTTGGTAATATTGTGGTTTCTAGAAGAGCCATACTTGAGGAATCAAGATCCGAGGCTAGAGATGAAATGTTATCGAAAATTAAGGAAGGGATAATATTAGATGGTACAGTAAAAAATATCACTGATTACGGTGCATTTATTGCTTTAGGTAGTTCAGGTAATGTAGACGGTCTATTGCACGTTACTGATATTTCATGGAGCAGAATAAACCACCCTTCAGAAGTTTTATCGCTAGATCAAAAAGTTAAGGTTATAGTTATAAAATTTAATGAAGAAACTAAGAGAATTTCACTTGGTATGAAGCAACTTGACCATAACCCATGGCAAAGTATAAAAGAAGAATTTCCGGTCAATACAATAATGACTGGTAAAGTAACAAATATTGCTGATTATGGAGTATTTATTGAGCTAAAAGATGGTATTGAGGGTCTTGTGCATTCAAGTGAAATTAGTTGGGTAAAATTAAATCAGCATCCTAAAAAAATGCTTACTATCGGTCAAGAAGTGAAATTCACAATTTTAGAAGTTGATACTGATAAACATAGAATATCTTTAAGTATTAAACAATGTCAAGATAACCCCCTTATTGAGTTTGCTAAGCGTAATCCAATAGGTAGTATAATTAAAGCTCCAATACGAAATATTACTGACTTTGGTATGTTTGTAGCACTTAATGACAATATTGACGGCATGATTCATGAAACGGATATAAGCTGGGACGGTAATGGTATTGAATTGTTAAAAACATATAAAAAGAATGACCAAATAGAATGTAAGGTTTTATCAATTGATATTGAAAAGGAACGTATAAGTTTAGGTATTAAACAATTAACTGAAGAGACGCAGCAAGATGAATTTGAGCTGTACAAAAAAAATATGATCGTTACTTGCTTAGTCACTGCAGTTCAAGATGATAGAATAGAAGTGGCTTTAGACGATAAAGTATTGGGCTTCATCAAGAAGGCTGATCTTTCTAGTGAAAAAACCGAACAAAAAACTGAAAGATTTGCCCCTAATGACAGAATTGATGCAAAAATCATCACCATTGATAAAGCATCTCATAAAATTACTTTATCAGTAAAAGCCCTTGAAATAGAAAGGAGAGAAAAAGCTATCAAAGAATATGGTTCTGCTGATAGTGGTGCTAGTCTAGGAGACATACTTGGAGCAGCTCTTGACGATAGTAAAAAATGATAAATTGTTTAAAGTCGAGGTAAAAACACCGACGTTATTGTGCATAAGCGTTAGTTTAAGAAAATAAAGTAGAAAAGTTGTCATTGCGAGCCACCGTAGGTGGCGTAGCAATCTATAAAAGAGTGGATTGCTTCGTCGGCTTTCGCCTTCTCGCAATGACGATTTTAGCTTGCAACGTCATTGCGAGACCACGTAGTGGTCGCGGCAATCCATTTCTAATCACTTTTCTGGATTGCTTCGTCGACCTAAGGTTTCCTCGCAACGACAGTTTTTCAATTATTGTTTTCTTAAACTGACGCTTATGCTTTGGCTCACGCCTTCTTGCAATGACGTCAGTTTGTTATAGTCAATTCAGATTATTATATATTAAGGAATTCCTATGGACAGTTTAATAATTAAAGGTGGTATCCCCCTTGAAGGTAATATTAGCATTAGCGGAGCTAAGAATTCGGCATTACCGATTATGACAGCTGCACTTCTTACAGATAAACTTAGTATTAATAATATTCCAAAGCTTACCGATATTCTCACAATGAAGAAATTACTTGAGAATTTAGGCAGTGTTGTTACGGTAACTGATCATCAAGACTACTTGAGCATGGATATTGATAGTAGCAATATTAATAATTTTACAGCCCCATATGATATAGTACGTAAAATGCGTGCTTCTATTTGGGTTCTTGGACCATTACTCTCTAGATTCTCTAAAGCTAAAGTTTCCTTACCTGGAGGATGTGCTATAGGGGCTCGACAAGTAGATTTACATATAGCAGCATTGCAAGCTATGGGAGTAGATATTGATGTTGATCATGGCTATATTAATGCTAAAATCACAGGCAGATTAAAAGCTGTACATTTTGTTTTTAAACAAATATCTGTTGGAGCAACAATTAATTCTATAATGGCTGCTACTTTGGCTAAAGGGGAAACGATATTATCTAATTGTGCTAGAGAACCAGAAATTGTTGATCTATGCCATTGTCTTAACAAAATGGGGGCAGAAATAAATGGAATTGGTACAAGTGAAATAACAATTATTGGTAAATCTTATTTAAAACATACCAACTATTCGATCATGCCGGATCGTATTGAAGCTGGTACCTACATGATGGCTGCTGCCATTACTAAAGGCAGTTTAAATATTTATGGAATTAACGGCAATATTGTTGAAAATATAGTATTAAAACTTGTTGAAGTTGGTATAAAAGTTGAGCCTATTGATAATGGTTTACGAGTTTCTTACGTAGATAGATTAAATCCTGTGGATATTCATACAAGTCCATATCCAGGTTTTGCAACAGATTTTCAAGCTCAGTTTATGAGTCTTATGACCCTTTGCAGCGGGTCTTCTACCATCACCGAAACTATTTTTGAAAACCGTTTTATGCATGTTCCTGAATTATGCCGAATGGGGGCAAATATAATAATTAAAGGAAATAGTGCTATAATACACGGAGTACCTTTTTTGACGGGAGCTGAAGTTATGGCAAGCGACCTCAGAGCATCGGTGTCTCTAGTATTAGCTGGACTTGCCGCCAATGATACAACAAAAATATGTCGAATCTATCACTTAGACCGTGGATATCAAACATTGGAAAAAAAATTAAGTAATTGCGGGGCAAATATAGTACGAGTTACAGGAGATAATGTTTAAAAACCAGATATATAATCGAGTCAATCTAAGGTGGTCCCCTTTGTCTAGACAAAAATTTAGATAAATAGAGATAT
Source organism: Rickettsia endosymbiont of Oedothorax gibbosus (assembly GCF_936269705.1). NCBI lineage: Bacteria > Pseudomonadati > Pseudomonadota > Alphaproteobacteria > Rickettsiales > Rickettsiaceae > Rickettsia > Rickettsia endosymbiont of Oedothorax gibbosus. The sequence goes on along the minus strand of NZ_OW370493.1, from coordinate 2,467,980 downwards.
AATTCACAAAAATTAAATTGTTGTTTTTATACAATATTTTTTTCAAAATATACACATTCTGGAGTTTTATAATCCAAAGCTTGATGCATCCTTTGTCTATTATAAAAGTCCATATATTCGTTAATTGCTGTCTTTGCCTCCTTTACTGTTGTTAAAATAATCCGATAAATTTTTTCCTGTTTTAATGATCGCCAAAAACGTTCAATAAAAATATTATCTAAGGCTCGTCCCTTACCATCCATACTAATCAAGATATTATGTAGCTTTAGCATACTAATAAAATTCTCCGAGGTAAATTGTACTCCTTGATCAGTATTAAATATTTTTGGCATACCATATTTTTCTATAGCGTCTTCAAGGGCTGTTACACAAAATTCACTTTCCAAACTAATGGAGATTCGCCAACTTAGAATATAACGACTATACCAGTCAATAATAGCTACTAAATATACGAACCCTTGGCTCAGTCTTATATACGTTATATCTGCACTCCAAACCTGGTTTGGCAATACTATTTCTAATCCTTTTAGTAAATAAGGATATATTTTATGCACTTGATTCCTCTTGCTTAAATTTATTTTAGGATAAACAGCTTCAAGACCCATTATCTTGTAGTAACGTCTAACAGCTTTACGACCTACCGAAAAACCTTGGGCTTGTAAATATTTAGCCATCCGCCGCATACCATAATATGGATGCATAGTATAGGTCTCATCAATTATTGCCATAATCTTGATATCTTGTTCACTAATACCAGTAGGTTGATAGTAATAGGTTGACCTGCTAATATCCAATAACTTACACTGTTGTACAATTGTTAACTTATTATGATTAGGCTCTATCATATTACACCTAACCTTTAATTCCAAACAATGCAGATTTTTTTTTGAGCCAGTCACACTCAACGCTTAACTGACCAATTTGCTCATATAGATTCTTGATTAACCCCTGCTGATTTGGATCAGCACTCTGTGTTTTATTCTTAAAACCTTGTACTAACAACTCAAGACCTTGTTTTTTCCAGTTACTGATCTGTGTTGCATGAACACCATACTTACTGGTTATCTGGGCTATTGTTAGCTCTCCCTTAATTGCTTCTATGGCAATTTTGGCTTTCTCCTCAGCACTATATTGCCTTACTTGTTTTTTCATCTCTAGCTCTCCTTGTTTGCTAAAGAATTCTATCTCATTTTTCTTATTTTTCTGTCCAAAATATTGGAACCATTATACTTATTTGTACAGAGCAATTATCTTTTATCTAAATTTTCAAAAAAATATTTATCTAAATAATAAAACAACGTTTTTGTTGAATAAGTTTATGGCAAACTTCAAGTAGCTTACGCATACAAGCAACTATCGCAACTTTCTTAGGTTTAAAATTATTAACAAGCCTATTGTATAAAGTTTTTAAATATTGAAAACCATTTTTGCCAGTTAATACCGCCATGTATAAAGCATCCCGTGGTATTTTTCTGCCTCCCCTAATAAATCTTCGTCCTTGCTTATTACCACTATCACGGGCGTACGGAGCTATCCCCACAATTGCTGACAATTCATTACTACTATAATTTTTATCCCCTAATTCAGGTACAAAACTAATTAGTTTTGTAGCCAAACATTTACCAATACCAGGTACAGTCTCTAATATTTTTACCTTCTCTTTTAACTCTTCTGACTCATCTATTGTTTTGTTTAACTTCTTATCAAGCTCAGCTATTTCATTTTGTAAGAATTTAATGTGTTTTTCTATACTATCTTTATCAATACCATCAATACTATGATGTAGTCTTTTCTTTTCATTGCTAAGCATTAATACTAAATCTTCTCGTCTTTGCTTATATCTCTTCAAATTCTCTGATTCAACTTGATATATATAATTCGCTGAAAGCTGCATCTTATCACCATAATATGCTAATTTAAATGCATCCTTCCTATCAGTTTTACACAAATTTACCGATTTACTAAAAGAATTAAAACTATATGTATTGACCTTATGTATTTGTTGCTTATTATTATACAGCTTTTGACAAATCTCAGCTTCGTATCCTCCAGTGGGTTCACATATTATTAGCTTAATCTCTTGCTCTTTTGCTAATTTAATCACCTCTTCATGACCAGCTGCATCATTGGCAAAACGATGATATTTAGGTTTATCGCTTGTATTATATACACATATATCAAGCCATTGTTTACTTACATCTAGACCTATTATTTTACTTATGATATAATCTCCTTCGTCTTATTGTGCAAGGCTGCTACTTCCAACACCTTCTGCAATTTGTTCAAAGCAAACTTTGTAAGAGGGTACTTATTCTATGCTCGATTATCTCAATCAAGTACCCCTCAAATCACCCTCTTACCATTACTTATATCATAATTTAAAGATATAAGTACCCCACAGATTTTACAGGAGGGTTAAAATAATAAATTGAATAAGTGACTGAGAGCATAGTACCCTACAATTTTTGTAAAGATGGTATTAGGATAGAAAAAAGTTTTTGTTTGGGAGGTATTATACCAATTGCAATAATTAACACGGTGTGTTTATCCAGTCTCTATACATAATTGATTTTACTAAATCTACATTATGAGCAAATTGATTCCAAGCGTAACAAGCCATAGTGACGATATCTTCATATACACCATAACATTGGTTAGACAAGAAATGATTTTTGATCCATTCCCAAACTTGTTCCATTGCATTAAGTTCCGGTGCATAGGGCGGAAGCGGTATCAAAGTGATATTGCTTGGCACAGTTAGTTTTTTGGCTGTGTGCCAACCTGCATTATCCGTTAGTAAAGCTATATGTCGGTTGCCTTGAATACTGCGAGAAAGCTCTTCTAAGAATTTATTCATTGCCTGTGTGTTTGCATATGGTAAAATTAATGCAAAAGCTTCTCCTGTATCATGGCAAGCAGCTCCATAAATATATGTTGAAATGAATTGCTGTTGCCGAACTTTACGGGGTCTAGTGCCACGCTTAGCCCATATACGAGTTAAGCTACCTTGTTGCCCAACTCGAGTTTCATCCTGAGACCATATATCAACTTTACATCTATCGATATTTTTTGGTAATAATTTTGTTAACATGTCTGGGAAGTTTTTTTATATGTATTTTGAGTCTCTTGATTTGACTTTGGATGCATTGAACGAGAAGTAATCCAGCTAAAACCAAGGCGGTGCATAGTATTGTAGACTGTTTTTAAAGCGCATTTAGCACCATATTCCTCAAGTAACATGATATGTAGCTCCTTTCCAGTTATATACCCACCAGTTTTACTTTCACTGAGCGTATTGATTTTATCAAAAAGAGCAGACTCTTGTATAGTGTTAATCTTCCTAGGGGCGCCGCTTCTTTGTGATTCAAATAATCCTTCAAAACCATGATTCCTAAATCTTCTGAGCCATGATTGCACAGTTTTCCAGTGTGACTTCACTATTTCAGATATGGCTTTTAAAGATTTGCCTAATTGAAGGTGATACATCGCCAATAAACGTATACGATTTCGACCATGCGGCTCATGTTTCATCATTTTTATAAAATCATGACCATGAAAACCTTGTGGTAATATTAACCTAGCCATTTGAGTACCTTTATCAGTTAAAAACCCATTTTACACCACTGCGTTAATTATTGCAATTGGTATTAATAATGTGGATATTAGCTGCGTTATGGCTGTTGTAGATTGATAAAAAGCATTTTTGATATGATCAAAGCCATAGGTAAATAATGAAAACAATTGTCTTTCAATGGTTTTGTACCGTTTTATTCGGATGGGATTTAAGGCATTTTGTATTATTCCATTTTTGACTATTAAAGCTGAAGCAATAGCAGTTATCACTAATAATTTTTCAAATCTATCCAATTTTACAATGTGACTTTTTTCAATATCAAAACCACCGCTTTTTAGGTGCAAAAATAGTCGTTCAACACTCCAACGAAATTTATATAAAGCAAAAATATCTTGCTCTATTTCAATTGAAGACACCAGAACCATCAGCTCGCTCTTATCATTTCTATATGCGGTAAAATTAACCTTTCTATTCCATAATATACCACTACAAGCCCTATACTCTAAGGCTTTAACATCACTAAATATTCTTTCAATGGTTAAAGTTCTTAAACCTTTTGTAAGACGAATTTTATGATCCATTTTTAATGGAATAACAAACTTTAGATGGTTATTTATCAGAAAGTCTAACCATTCTTTATTCATAAATTCTCTATCAGCAAGCAAATATTTTATTCTTTCAACGCCAAAATTATTAATAAATTTCTGTAAAAATTCCTTCATAAATTCTGCAGAACACCCGCCACCATGCGACAAAGTCTTCCAGAATATTGGCACCGATATTTTACCAATTACCATTACTAAAAATAAAATATTAATATCGGATTTACCAAATTTCCAACTTGTCCTATCCATTGCTACGACATAATTTTTTGAAGCAAAAAAGCTTAATAGCAAATAGCCAACCTTCATATAATCAAAATTAAAATCTTTTAAAAAACGATAAATTCTATGAGTTTTTGACGTCGCTTTAGCATCACCTAAAATACCAAGTGCTAAACTATAATGGTTCCAATATTTTGGACAGAAAAATAAGAAAAATGAGATAGAATTCTTTAGCAAACAAGGAGAGCTAGAGATGAAAAAACAAGTAAGGCAATAAGGTGGTCCCCTTTGTCTAGACAAAGGGGACCACCTTAGAATAGCCATTACCCATGAAATAATAGAAGAGATGGCATGGATAAAAAATGGTTTAGGAGTGCAAGTAGATATACATAAGCCCCATAATGGAGAACGAAATTGGCATGCTCATCTACTCATTACTACTAGGAGATTTACAGAAGACGGTAAAAATTTAGGAGCTAAGGCAGTAGATTTAAACCCTGAATTTAAAAAAGTTAACGGTAAAGCATTTATTATTCCAGAATCACAGATGATTCATCAGAGAGCCAAAGAAGTAATGAACAGATATTTTGCTAAATTAGGTTTAGAAACTAGAGTGGATTCAATAAGCATGATGCCACAACAACATCTTGGTTCTGTGAGAATGAGAAACATCATTAATGAAATAGCAGAGCAAAATAAGCTACGCAAGCTAGCTCATCTAAAAATTATTAAAGATAGTGATGGGGTATTAAATCGTATTATAAGCCATCAAGGAGAGTATAATCCTCAATTAATACCAAAAGGGCTGAGGAGATTTAATGGATTTGATGAGAAAGTGATATCCCTTTATGGTCGCGGTATGACAGTCAGCGAGATCCGAGGGCATTTAGAAGAAATATATCAAACTGCATAGTACCCCACACTTTTATAAAAGCCTATCCTGATGGGGTAAATTCAAGATCAAAAATCTTAAAAAGAAAGATATAAAAACATTTTTAGATAAATAAGAAGCCGTAATATCTTAAATAGTTAGTTAGAGTAGTAATAAGAAATGTCTGTTTACCGCATCAGGATAGGCTTGTATAAAAGTGTGGGGTACTATGATCAAACTGATGTATCTGGTGACTTGATATCCACCATAACAGATGGGGTGATAGAAGAAGTAACTAGGTGGCAAAATCGTTGTTTAGATAGGGTGTATCCAATATTATACTTGGACTGTATCTATGTAAAATCTAGAGACAATCACATAGTAATAAATAAAGCAGTATATTTAGCACTTGCTGTAAATATAGAAGGGAAAAAGGAGTTACTTGGCATTTGGATAGGCAAAAATGAAGGTGCTAAATTTTGGATGCAAGTAGTTACTGAGTTAAAGAATCGAGGAATTGAACAAATTTATGTTGCTTGTGTGGATGGTTTAAAGGGCTTTCCAGAAGCTATAAGCAGCGTATTCCCGAGTACTATAGTACAATTATGTATTGTACATATGGTTCGCAATTCAGTAAAGTATGTGTCATATAAAGATTTAAAAGAGGTCACATCAGATCTAAAACAAATTTATACAGCTAATAATGACGAAATGGCACGTTTAAAACTTCAGCAATTTGGTGTAAAATGGGATAAAAAATATCCGGTAATTTCTGATATTTGGCAACGTAATTGGTCTGGGATAATACCGTTTTTTGCCTTTCCTGAAGAGATCAGAAAGGTAATTTATACTACTAACACTATAGAATCTGTAAATCGTCAAATTAGAAAGTCGGTCCGCCAAAAATATTTAAAGCCCCCATAATCTATGATTGAATAAAATTTTTACAAAAAAAATTCTAATATTTGCACTAAAATTAAAAATTGTTTTCAATTTTATTGAAAAATTTCTGTTTTAGTAAAATTTTTACATGAGCTTATTGTTAACGATTTTTTTTTAATCGTTTAGCAAGTTTTTTAATGATAATTTTTTTATGTAGAGTTAGGCATGATGTGTAAATGATTGGCAATACATCGTAAATTCAAACCTATAGCAGAGATTATTGGATTGATCACATCTCCTATCATACCCTTCAAGAAGTTTCTGCCCATCCTGCCATATTGTTTCAAATGCCCTATTATTGGTTCTATAGCACTGCGTTAACTTATAATACTAGTTTTTTATAAAACTTTCTATTTTGTGAAAAAACAGGGGTTTTTGTCCAAAGTCCAATTTAACATTGCTGCCAGTATAACCAAGATCAACAAACGATTTTTTTATCTTTATTCCAGTTACATTTTCTACCGCTTCAAAACTCTGCTGCAATGTATGACCATCATAAGGATTATTATGAAACGATTTTGCTGACAGTACAAAATTTCTAAGACCACTGACTACTACCGCAACTTTATTGCCAAACTCATATGGCTTGTTTCGTTTTCCCTTCACTATACACTCTACCTCAGGGGCATGAAAACTATACAATATTTTATTCTGTTCTTTGTATTGCTTTTTCTCTTCTCTTTTTAAAACAGATTGGCTATGTATTTGTTTTACTTTTTTCAATACTTCTTGATCTCTGATAGATAAGTTTAATTTCTGATTTTTTATCTCACGCTCACATATTATAACCAAACGACCAAGTAACGTTTTTAAATGCTTCATTATTTTCCAACGCTTCTTGGCTTTGCTATGCTCTTTATACTTCCAGAGCTTTATTATATCTCGCTTATAGGTTCTAGCGTAGGTTTCGTTTAAACTTATACCCAAACTTTGGCAAAGCTTCACAATACTAAGCCTAGCTTTATCCATTAAATATACATCATGTGGGTGCTTGATATTCTTAATTTGTACCGTTGTATCAGCGATTATCAATTCCAAATCTTTTTTTTAATTGTGTTAGTTCTTATTCCAACCCTTATCAACTCTGCTAATATCTCGTTATATCCAGATTCACCTAATAAATTACGAAATCTTCTTATGCTAGTTTCCGACATCGCTATATCTGTTTCTATATATTCCCACCCACAGAAATATTGCCAATACATGTTTTCTTTTAGTTCTTCCTCTGATAATGAATCTGAAAAATTATACATTGCTTGTAGCATCGTTACACCAAGCATCACTCTATGACATTTTCTATTTCTACCAAATCTCTTAATAGAAACATTTTTTGATAACCATTCTTCTAGACCAGACCAATTTATTAATTCTCTTAATTTATATAGCTTGTTATTTGAGTTTAATTCTTCTTTTAATTTATAACCAAAAAGTTTTCCTTGTTTTTGTGATTTGATAATATTTTCTATTGGCATATTGACTGAAATCCATAAGGTTTATTAGCATATTTTAACATTTTCTTATGGATTTCTTTATTATTTTCTGCCATTAAAACCTATTATCTATAAGACTTATAGAGTTTTGCCGGACAGACTATATATCCTCAAAATATGACAAAAATTTTACTTTATTACTACTTTGCCAATATCCTCTCATTGCTGCCTAACTTGTTCTAAGAATCAATTTATATTTTAATGCAAAGTGGTTTATACAAATTTTTAATTGAAACATCTAAACCTTGCAAAACGCAATGATTGAAACAAATATATGATTTGATTGAGATATAACCTTCTTTGTATACAACTTTGCAGCATTTTGCTTGATTGATGGCTCTATAGCTATTCTACAAATGCAGAACTAGAACCTGCCACATCTACTAAGGTAGTCTCTCCTAGCGAATTTATATGCAACAAGTTATCTATTTCTTCAAATCTATCTTTAAATTCCTGGTTCTCACGTAAATCATTGAATGAAGTAAGTATAATATTACTAATAACTTCCTGGCATTCTTTATTACCTACAACAAACTTCTGAGCATCTTTTATGGCATCAGTCAATACCTTAAATTCTAATTCCTTCAACTGAGGAGTACGTTGATTAAACTCATCGAACACTCCAAGTAATTTCTTAAATTCTTCTATTTTACCTCTTCCGAGAAATCCACCTAAGACATCTCTTTCAGCTACAAAAAAAGCTTCTTTTCTTTCTTGAGTAATTACAGGCTTTTTATCATAGAATCGCGTTTGAACCCAATTGGCAATCCTATCTAACCTATTATTCCTAACTGACTCAGCTAAAAATTCTGTAAGGTGCTCTCTTGCTGATTCATATTCTAACATTTTTTTTCTATGCATAATTCAACTCCTCTATGTATTTTTTTAACTAAAATCAACATTTACGCCATATAACTCAGCCGCTTCAACTTCTCCGCTAGTAAGAAACGAATGATGAGCTTCATCACCACTATAAAACATTCCTATTTTATCGGTTTCTTGATTAAGAGTATTCATAAAATCTTGTTGTTCATCATTTTCTATACCATAATCCTTGATGGCTAATCCAGAAAAAGCTTTTAATATCTCCAAAGGATAGTTATCACTTACATAATTTTCATCACCAGCATTTTTAAAACCTTCTTGAAATGACTTAAAAGGCAATATCGATAGATAAGCATGATCTATAATTTTCTTAGCTAATAAAGAGGGATTTAAATCTTCTTCCCTGAACACTACCTTATCATTATAACCTATAGCACTATTTATCTGATCCTTTCTATACTCTGCTCCATCTTTAACATGATAAGCTGCTTTTCTACTTCCTTCTGCAGAAGGAAGCACATTAATTAGTCTTATAGATTGAACTTTTTTATCCGACTCATTTGCTGGAACTAACACCTTTTCTTCTAAAGGCTTAAAATCGAATGCATCGTATAAGTGTTTTGCTATATGATACCTTACATAATCTAAATCCCCTGACTGTTGTTCTACATATTGCATCATAACTTGAAGGGAAACGTTTCCATTATAACGATCCTCTAATTCCTTTTCTAATTCTCTGATTTTTATTTTAGTGTTATACTTTTCATTATATTCCATAATTTTTGGTTGTATCTCCACATCATCATCTCTATCATTGACTAAAGATATAATCTTATTTATTGCCTTCAACGCATCTATCACTTTTTTAATTCTATTTCCTTCATTTTGTACAATTCTTACCTTTGGATCTTGTTTTTTCTCAGTCTGTAATTTACCTCCTTTTGCTAATTCTGCTGCCTCATCATGAGTTAATATCTCAAATTCATGCCCTCTAGGTTCTTTAGCTTTCGCCGCTGAAGAATAATAACGAATTTCATTGATCAAAGTATTTCCTTCTTCAGGAAACGCAGTGTAAAGCATTTGACTAAACAGAGTCAACATTAATCTTCCAATAGCTTCATAGGCAATACCTATTGTGTTTTGATCTTGGATTGCTTGCTGCAGTGAATCTATAGAGTAATCAATAAACTTACCCATACTTCTTGTATAATTTGCCTTAAATTGTTCTACCTGTTCCTCATCAAAAAGATTATCTTCTTTTATTTTTTCAATGATTTTTTTGTCATTTATTAAATATTTATATGCTCCTCCTCTTACATTCTTTATCTTAACATGATAGAAATCTTCATCTTCAGCAAGTTGCAATGCTGCTTTAAGGTCATCATACTCTTGACGATTAAGACATAGTCCAAGTTGATCAGATACAAATATCTTCATAGGATTTACTAAACGAGTTAATACTCTTCCTGTTAAAACATCTTCATCTTGCACCTTTGACTTTATGAAAAGTTCTACAAGAGAGTACGGAGTAACATGACGCATCTGTTTTTTAGAGCTGCCTGAGACCGGAGGACGACCTAATATGACGATTTTATTACCTTCATCTTCATCAATAACCACATCTATCAGCACTTTATCACTCATGTTTACTCCCGTTACGGCGTTTAAAAAACCATGAATTCTTGATTTTTTTACTTGAAAAAATCCAAGATCATTCGACTCTTCCATTAAAATACCCTCCTCCTCTTATTATCAATTACCCTCTTGGTTAAGATTATGTCTATAAAATGGACAAGTCAACAATTTTGTTTAGAACATGTCACATAATAAACTTACAAAACTTATGCTATAGAAGGTTCTAAATAGGGTAAAGATGGAGAACGGAACTGTTGTTGCATATAATCATCTAAAAGCCCAAACTAGAAATGTACAACTAATGTGATTACATTGGATACGCTGTTTTCTGCATTGGCAACGTTCTATACAGTAATTGCTTAATTTCTCTATGCATGCTCTCAATTACCTACCGAAAACCAAACTCATCTTGTACAGCTTTAGAAGATTTTTGAGTTTTGTTATTGCTAACAACATAATCAACTCTGTTGGTAGCCTAAACATTGGTGCTAAGCACCACGCAACAAAATATAAGAAACTGGCTCTGTACCACACTTCAACGTAGTATCATTTTTAACAGTAACCATTAAGCAGCATCTGTATTATTTGCGATACTTCTATAAAATGAAATAACCAAGCTAATATTAAGCTATAATCGTCAATTTCACTGGTGCATTGATCACAGCCGTTTGGTAGCATGGTTTTGGAGTTTTGGTAATATCATTGATGGCATCATACATAACTTAAGTGTATGAGAGACCTCGTTTAGGAGAGTAATTCTATTACCCCTCCAACTTAAAATTAGCTTGGCTTAACAGCATTTAACAAGAAGGAGGTTATAATGGTAAAGGAAAATAATGATAAACAGAAATTACGTCAATTCGGGATAAGGATATTGTGAACATGTAGATTAAAATCAAATTTTGTTGAAGGTTTATTTTTCTTTAATGAGTAAGCAACAAGAGTAGATAATATATGGACAAAGGCATTTATTGGTGATCTATGTCTAGTATGTTCAAGGTTCATTTTATTTTTTAGATAATCAAAAACTGTTTCAATTAAGTTACGCTTTCGAAGTAAGATTTTTTCTTTCAAATCCATTAATTTATTTTCCATATTCTTCTTAATTCCATGAATCATTTTTAAGCCTCTTTCATATAAATTTAAGAACAAATTTTGCTTAATATAACCTTTATCAGCTGCTATAATTCCAGTTAATCTTTTTGTTAACTCCGGTACTGGAACCCTATCATCTACATTGCCTTTGGTCACTTTTAATGCCATAAACTCCCCTTTATTATTGATTATTACATGTAATTTAAAACCATAAAAATACCCCATAGAGGATTTACTATGTTTGGCTAATCCTTTAAAAACTTTATTGCTATAACGCCTTTTATTGTGACAAGCTTTAATCGTTGTAGAGTCAATAAAATAAATACCTGTTTCCTCACCAAACAACAAATGAATCAACATATTTAGCGGTATGAATAATCGTGCCATTAATTCAACAAATCTATTATAACTCAAGGCTTTGGGAAAATCATCCTTATGCATGCACTCTATATAACTTTTATAGAAAAATTTAAAATTCTTAGCATAGGATGTATGAAACATAATTATTATTGTTAACATTTCACTTAGACTCATGCTACAACAGCGATTTCTTTGCTTATTTGATGGTAATAACTTTCTCTGTTCATACTCCAAATAAATTTTACAAAAATCATCTATAAAACTATATAATTCTGTGATATCTTTTTTCATGCCTGTAGTTTGTTTTTTTGTTTAAAAATATAAATACTGCAGGCACTCCTTTTTGACAATCCTTTTATCTATTACTATTTCATCTATATCTTATCCCGAACTGACGTGTATCAGTTAGTAGTGTCATTAAAGCTAAAGAACAATTAACAGCTAAGGGTGCAGTAGTATCAGTAATAATGCCGCAAGATATGGGGGATTTTAATGATATGCTCAAAGCTCAAGGAGCAGAATCTATTAAAAAGTTTATAGAACCTGAAATAGCAAAATTAATATCAAATGAAACACTAAACGAAAAAACAACTAAATTTACTGAGTCATTAAAACCAGTTAATAATGCTGACAATAATAAATCACAAATCAAATCTATAGAACTAGAACTTGGGAAATCAGCAAATCACGATATATTACAGAAGTTTCAATGGCAAATAAAATCATTGGAAAGATTTACTACTAAGGAGAACATAAATACAGCCTTGCAAATATATAAGGAAAAAGGCATAGAGTCTTTTATTCTCTATAGCAAGAATAGTTGTTCTAAAGCTATTGAGCAGAAAATAACAAAAGATTTGCAAATAATGAAAAATAAGTTTGCTCCTAATTATAATTTAGGTAATGTTAGATTCTGCGATATAGTAATAAATGATTTTAGAGGTAAAAGCTACGCCGTACCAGAAGATTACTTAGTTGCCATAGGCAAAGATAAACAAGTGATGCAATATATTAATCCACAATCAGTAATAGGTAAGGAAATAAAAAATGAATTACAAAATGCAGCAGAGACTCAGAAAAACCAGGGAATAATAGTTAAAGCTACTATATAGGTTATATTAAAAATAATAATAATTAACTAATCAAGAATATGTCAACTCAACTAAAACATGATGCATTATTTAAAAAGATAATGGTCAATCAAATAGCAGCTCAAGAATTTTTGGAGCATTATTTACCAGAAGAGGTTAAGGAAATAGTTGATTTAACCAAAATAACAATAGAGAAAGAATCATTTGTTGAGGATGACCTAAAAAGAGCTCTTAGTGATTTAGTCTATTCTGTTAAGACTAAAGATAATGAGCAAGCCTTTGTGTATGTGTTGATTGAGGCGGAGATAAGACCAAAATATTGGATGGCACTCAAATTATGGAAATATATGTTGCTATTAGCTGAAAGACATAAAAAAGGTAGAAATAAAATACCGTTGATAGTACCAATGGTGTTTTATCATGGTACTAGAAGATTTAATGTGCCAAAGAATTTGTTTGAATTATTTAGCGATCCCAAACTTGCAAAGCAATTGATGTGTGAGGATTATAAGCTAATAGATTTACAATCAATGTCTGATGATGAGATAAAGCAGAAGCAACATTTTGGCATGTTAGAATATATGATGAAATATGTACAGCAGCGAGATATATTGAAGGTGTGGGATGAACTTTTAACAAATTTTAAATCCTATATTAGTATAGATAAGTCAACAGGCTATATTTACATAAGATCGTTTTTATGGTATAGTGAGGCTAAGATAGAAGAAGGTAAGCAACAAGAGCTAGAGAGGCTAATAGCGAGTCATTTAACTGCAACAGAAGAGGGGAATATTATGAGAACTATTGCTGAGAAATATATTGATGAGGGTATAGAAAAAGGTATAGTCCAAGGCATCCAGGTTGGTAAAGCTGAAGGTAAAGCTGAAGGTAAAGCTGAAGGTAAAGCTGAAGAGAGAGTTGAAATAGCAAAGAAAATGTTAGCTCAAGGCTCTGATGTTGCTTTTATTTCTGCTGTAACTGGTCTTAGCAAATCTTTTATTCATTCTCTTACTCAGAAAAAATAAACCCGAGTCAATCATTTAATTTGTGTGTGCGTCAAGATAAGGTGCATTAATCTTACGGGTGAAAGTCCTGTTATGGAAGGAGTAGCTAGCTCCACCATATAGCGAGTCTTGTGCTGCTGAAGGTAACGACAGTAGTAAAGCGTAGACAGCGAAACATCCGAGCCGAAACCAAATGGTGAACGTGATAGCCCTGAAATGATATTGGTAGTGGAAGTCGATGTGCTACACAACGCAGTAGACAAGAGAAAACTAGAGGTCAAACTAGCGAAAATCCGAAAGTTTTCAACCATCGGGGTCTCAGGCGTCAGCGAGTTTGTAGAGATTAATGACACAACTTGAGAAGTCCTTATAACTCTTACTGAGTTAAGTAAGTATTCAAAGTACAAGTGCCGAAACATAAGGCTTTGGAGATGGTGTTAAGGATGGCTGAGTCAGTTGTAGTAGTGATGAAGCTTCGTAATGGGAGTGGAGCGAAGGGCTGACAGAAAGGTAAGAACGTAAGAGGGAAACAATGACCGTACACAGCATAGACGGAAATACATGGTCAACGAAACTTGAGCGTATAAAGTTGCTATCATCACAAAATCAAGACATAAAGTTTAATAATCTTGGACATATTATTGATTTAAAGATGTTAGAAGAACAATATAAGGAACTTGATAGCAAGAAAGCTGTAGGAATAGATGGTATAACCAAAGCGGTTTATGGTAAGAAGTTGGAAGCAAATTTGCTCTCGCTCCTTACTAAAATTCGCAAGGGGCAATATCAAGCTAAACCTGCACGAATTACATTGATTCCAAAAGAAGATGGAGGCAAAAGACCTTTGGTAATATCATGCTTTGAAGACAAGATAATCGAGTCGGCAGTAAGCAAGATATTAAACTCAGTGTTCGAGCCAATATTCTTAAAATGTTCTTACGGGTTTCGACCTAAATTAAACGCCCATGATGCACTTAAGGAGTTGAATAGACTTACGTATAACTTCAATAAAGGAGCTGTAGTTGAAATTGATATAACTAAGTGCTTCAATTCAATCAAACATTCTGAGTTGATGGGATTCCTAAGAAAGAGAATATCTGACAAAAGATTCCTAAGACTAGTTATGAAACTGATGGAAACACCAATTATAGAAAACGGCATTACAGTTACTAACAAGGAAGGATGCCGCCAAGGGTCTAAAACATCACCAATTTTGGCAAATGTCTTCCTACATTATGTTATTGACTGTTGGTTTGCTAAAATCAGCAAGGAAAACATAAGAGGGCAAACTGGAATGGTGAGGTATTGTGACGATATGGTGTTCGTCTTTGAGAATGAAGAAGACGCGAGGAAGTTTTATGAGGTTTTGCCCAAAAGATTAAACAAGTATGGCTTGAACATCAATGAAGCTAAATCGCAGATGATTCAGTCCGGTAGATACCATGCTGAGGACTTAGCTAAGCAAGGTAAGAAGATCAAGAGTTATAATTTTCTTGGCTTTACTTGCTATTGGGGTAAATCAAGGTTTGGTAACATATGGAGATTAAAATATACCACAAGGAAAGATCGATTTACCGAGAAGCTTAAAGGGCTAAGAGAATATCTACGAAGTCACCTTAATGAGAGGGGCAAAGAACAGATATTATTGCAAGTCATTAGAGCTACAAAGGGGTGGATCAATTATCATGGTATATCAGATAATCAAAGACGAGTAAGTTCATTTATTCACCAAACTAGGCGAGCAATATATGGGTGGTTTAATAGAATGGGTGGGAAGCGTAAGATGAATTGGCAAAGATTAGCTGAAATACTCAAAAGGGTCGACTTTCCAAATAAGTGGAAGACCATTTCAATGTTCTAAAACCAACAAAAAAAATAGGGTACAAGCCTATCTTACCTTTCGGGAGCCGGATGCGGTAGCTCTGCATGTCCGGTTCTGAGGAGGGGCTTAACCAAGCAATTGGTTAGGTCTACTCACAAAGTTCATTTTTTATTTTCCAATAAATCATATTTAAAATCTCCACAAAGTATTTCAAATTGATTTAAAGCTAGTCTGTCCGGCAAAACTCTATAAGTCTTATAGATAACAGCGATTCCAAATATGTCATAGAAGGAAGGTAAGTAAAAGGATATGGAATAAGTTTTTCGTAGAGGAATAGTTAAAAAAGTAGTCAAAGTTGGATAAATTATCTAAGATAATATCAATATAATATTGGTATCAAGTTATGCATTCAAAGAAACATTTAAGTTTTAGTGCAATCAGAAGTATGATTGCAGATAGATTTGCTGGTATAGAAGATAGAAGGGGTGTAAATAGTAGTAATAGTATAGCAGATATTATGTTATCTGGTTTGGCGTGTATGTATTTTCAATCAGTATCTTTGCTAGAATTTCAAAGGCGTATGGAAAGGAAGGAACAACGTAATAATCTGCGTAGCATGTTTACAGTACAATCGCTTCCTAGCGATCAGGGGATGAGGAACGTAATAGACCAAGTAGATAGTGACGTAACGTTTAGACCTATTTTCAAAGAATTATTTAGTAAATTACAACGAGGGAAGCATCTAGAACAATATCAAATATTTCCTGGTAAATACTTATTAAATGTTGATGGTACACAATATTACAGCTCTGATAAAGTGAGTTGTAAACGTTGCCTAATTAGAGGGCATAAAAATAACCAATATCATTGTCATCAAGTATTACAAGGGGCTATTGTAAAATTTGGGTTACGACAAGTAATACCAGTAATGCCTGAGGAAATTCGTGTACAAGATGGTGATGAGAAAGAGGATTGTGAGACGAATGCTTTCAAGAGATTTTTGACAAGATTTAGAAAGGATCATGATAAATTAGGGATAATAATCAATGCTGATGCCTTATATGCAACAACTCCAGTGATAGAAACAATTCGTGATCATAAAGCTAATTATATTTTTAAAGTAAAACCCAATAATCATAAGACATTAATGGATAATGTTCAATCTGTAGATAAATCAAAGATAGAGACATTGAGCCTTAGAAGGAACAAATTGATAATTGAATGGGTTAATGATGTTGAATTATTTACTAGCACTAAGGTAAGAACAAATTATATAGCGGCATGGGAGCTAGTGCCGCAGAAAGATGGTAGTAACAAAAGTCAGTATTATGGTAAATGGATTACTGATCTAGAAATCACCTCAGATAATGCTAAAACAATAATAGACGGAGCAAGAGCACGTTGGAAAATAGAGAACGAATGCTTTAATAGCTTAAAGAATCATGGTTATAATATAGAACATAATTACGGTCATGGTTCTGAGAATCTATGTTATAATTTCTACAATTTTACTTTGTTAGCATTTACTATTCATCAAATACACCAATTAGTTGATAAATTATTTCAAGAAATGAGGGAGCAATTTGGTAGATTAGGATCGTTATGGGAACGAATAAGAAGTTTAGTAGACCTTTTTTTCTTTGAATCAATGGAAATGTTATGGGAGATATTAGCTGGCAAACGAGATTACAGAGTCCCGCCAATATAGATTCGACCTATCAAAAGCTTTTTCTAGAGCAATAGACTTATTTATTGCTAACCGTTGGTTTTTACCAAATTGATTACAATAACGTGAATTATGATAAGTTTGTATAAAAATATTTATAGAATTCAAGAAAATACATACAAATCTTTAACAGAAAAATAGATTATTCGTCTTAAAGTTGAGTGGATCGCAATGCTAAAATTTCCCTATGTATCCATAATGTCATATTTGGAATTGCTGGTAATGCCTGAGGAAATTCGTGTACAAGATGGTGATGAGAAAGAGGATTGTGAGACGAATGCTTTCAAGAGATTTTTGACAAGATTTAGAAAGGATCATGATAAATTAGGGATAATAATCAATGCTGATGCCTTATATGCAACAACTCCAGTGATAGAAACAATTCGTGATCATAAAGCTAATTATATTTTTAAAGTAAAACCCAATAATCATAAGACATTAATGGATAATGTTCAATCTGTAGATAAATCAAAGATAGAGACATTGAGCCTTAGAAGGAACAAATTGATAATTGAATGGGTTAATGATGTTGAATTATTTACTAGCACTAAGGTAAGAACAAATTATATAGCGGCATGGGAGCTAGTGCCGCAGAAAGATGGTAGTAACAAAAGTCAGTATTATGGTAAATGGATTACTGATCTAGAAATCACCTCAGATAATGCTAAAACAATAATAGACGGAGCAAGAGCACGTTGGAAAATAGAGAACGAATGCTTTAATAGCTTAAAGAATCATGGTTATAATATAGAACATAATTACGGTCATGGTTCTGAGAATCTATGTTATAATTTCTACAATTTTACTTTGTTAGCATTTACTATTCATCAAATACACCAATTAGTTGATAAATTATTTCAAGAAATGAGGGAGCAATTTGGTAGATTAGGATCGTTATGGGAACGAATAAGAAGTTTAGTAGACCTTTTTTTCTTTGAATCAATGGAAATGTTATGGGAGATATTAGCTGGCAAACGAGATTACAGAGTCCCGCCAATATAGATTCGACCTATCAAAAGCTTTTTCTAGAGCAATAGACTTATTTATTGCTAACCGTTGGTTTTTACCAAATTGATTACAATAACGTGAATTATGATAAGTTTGTATAAAAATATTTATAGAATTCAAGAAAATACATACAAATCTTTAACAGAAAAATAGATTATTCGTCTTAAAGTTGAGTGGATCACAATGCTAAAATTTCTCTATGTATCTATAATGTCATATTTGCAATTGCTGTCCATAGTACCTTACAATTTTTGTAAAGATGGTATTAGGATAGAAAAAAGTTTTTGTTTGGGAGGTATTAATAATGTGGATATTAGCTGCGTTATGGCTGTTGTAGATTGATAAAAAGCATTTTTGATATGATCAAAGCCATAGGTAAATAAGAGTCAATCATTTAATTTGTGTGTGCGTCAAGATAAGGTGCATTAATCTTACGGGTGAAAGTCCTGTTATGGAAGGAGTAGCTAGCTCCACCATATAGCGAGTCTTGTGCTGCTGAAGGTAACGACAGTAGTAAAGCGTAGACAGCGAAACATCCGAGCCGAAACCAAATGGTGAACGTGATAGCCCTGAAATGATATTGGTAGTGGAAGTCGATGTGCTACACAACGCAGTAGACAAGAGAAAACTAGAGGTCAAACTAGCGAAAATCCGAAAGTTTTCAACCATCGGGGTCTCAGGCGTCAGCGAGTTTGTAGAGATTAATGACACAACTTGAGAAGTCCTTATAACTCTTACTGAGTTAAGTAAGTATTCAAAGTACAAGTGCCGAAACATAAGGCTTTGGAGATGGTGTTAAGGATGGCTGAGTCAGTTGTAGTAGTGATGAAGCTTCGTAATGGGAGTGGAGCGAAGGGCTGACAGAAAGGTAAGAACGTAAGAGGGAAACAATGACCGTACACAGCATAGACGGAAATACATGGTCAACGAAACTTGAGCGTATAAAGTTGCTATCATCACAAAATCAAGACATAAAGTTTAATAATCTTGGACATATTATTGATTTAAAGATGTTAGAAGAACAATATAAGGAACTTGATAGCAAGAAAGCTGTAGGAATAGATGGTATAACCAAAGCGGTTTATGGTAAGAAGTTGGAAGCAAATTTGCTCTCGCTCCTTACTAAAATTCGCAAGGGGCAATATCAAGCTAAACCTGCACGAATTACATTGATTCCAAAAGAAGATGGAGGCAAAAGACCTTTGGTAATATCATGCTTTGAAGACAAGATAATCGAGTCGGCAGTAAGCAAGATATTAAACTCAGTGTTCGAGCCAATATTCTTAAAATGTTCTTACGGGTTTCGACCTAAATTAAACGCCCATGATGCACTTAAGGAGTTGAATAGACTTACGTATAACTTCAATAAAGGAGCTGTAGTTGAAATTGATATAACTAAGTGCTTCAATTCAATCAAACATTCTGAGTTGATGGGATTCCTAAGAAAGAGAATATCTGACAAAAGATTCCTAAGACTAGTTATGAAACTGATGGAAACACCAATTATAGAAAACGGCATTACAGTTACTAACAAGGAAGGATGCCGCCAAGGGTCTAAAACATCACCAATTTTGGCAAATGTCTTCCTACATTATGTTATTGACTGTTGGTTTGCTAAAATCAGCAAGGAAAACATAAGAGGGCAAACTGGAATGGTGAGGTATTGTGACGATATGGTGTTCGTCTTTGAGAATGAAGAAGACGCGAGGAAGTTTTATGAGGTTTTGCCCAAAAGATTAAACAAGTATGGCTTGAACATCAATGAAGCTAAATCGCAGATGATTCAGTCCGGTAGATACCATGCTGAGGACTTAGCTAAGCAAGGTAAGAAGATCAAGAGTTATAATTTTCTTGGCTTTACTTGCTATTGGGGTAAATCAAGGTTTGGTAACATATGGAGATTAAAATATACCACAAGGAAAGATCGATTTACCGAGAAGCTTAAAGGGCTAAGAGAATATCTACGAAGTCACCTTAATGAGAGGGGCAAAGAACAGATATTATTGCAAGTCATTAGAGCTACAAAGGGGTGGATCAATTATCATGGTATATCAGATAATCAAAGACGAGTAAGTTCATTTATTCACCAAACTAGGCGAGCAATATATGGGTGGTTTAATAGAATGGGTGGGAAGCGTAAGATGAATTGGCAAAGATTAGCTGAAATACTCAAAAGGGTCGACTTTCCAAATAAGTGGAAGACCATTTCAATGTTCTAAAACCAACAAAAAAAAATAGGGTACAAGCCTATCTTACCTTTCGGGAGCCGGATGCGGTAGCTCTGCATGTCCGGTTCTGAGGAGGGGCTTAACCAAGCAATTGGTTAGGTCTACTCACAAAGTTCATTTTTTATTTTCCAATAAATCATATTTAAAATCGAGCCTTTCTAATTAAGTGTGTAAATTTTTCATAGGGCTTAAATTCTACCTTCAAATTTTATCAAAAAGTGAGCCATAGCTGCGTTCCAGTTCGGAATCGGCATAACCCATTTCTTGGTCATATAATCAATTGCCAAATATAAGGTCTTAAAAACGGCATTATCATTTGGAAAAACCCTTTTATTCTTAGTAACCTTACGTAATTGGCTATTGACAGATTCTATACTATTAGTTGTGTATATTACTTTCCTTATCGCCTCAGGGTATTCTAGAAAAACCATTAAATTTTCCCAATGAACATACCAAGATTTAGCAATTTGTGGATACTGTTTACTCCATTTAGCTTCAAAAGATTCTAAAGCAAGATGTGCTTCTTCCTCTGTGCTAGCAGTATATATAGGCTTTAAATCAGCCGCTAATTCTTTTCGGTCTTTATATGATACATATTTTAAACTATTTCTAATCTGATGTACAATACATAATTGATGTTCGGTTTTCGGAAAAACTGCTTCTATTGCCTCAGACATACCGGTTAAATTATCACTGCAAGCAATAAGCATGTCTTGCATACCTCTGTTCTTCATCTCAGTAAAATTACCAAGCCAAAATTTAGCTCCTTCATTTTCACTGTTCCACAATCCTAAAATATCCTTCCTTCCAGATAAATCAATACCTAATGCTACATATACAGACTTATTGATAATTCGTTTATCTTGACGTACTTTTACTACTAAACAGTCAAAAAATACTATAGCATATACTCGATCCAATGGTCGGCTTTGCCATATCTTGACATCCTCAATTACATCATCAGTAATTTGACTTATCAAACTTTCGCTAACGTCAGCTCCATACAATTCTTGCATTTGAATCTTAATATCAGATAAGCTCATTCCTTTAGCGTATAACGATATTATTTTATCATCAAATCCTTCAATACGTCTTTGACGCTTCGGAATTAATGCAGGTTCAAATGTACTACTTCTATCCCTTGGAACCTCAATCTCTACAACTCCATTATTTGTTATACCAATTGCAATAATTAACACAGTGGTGTAAAATGGGTTTTTAACTGATAAAGGTACTCAAATGGCTAGGTTAATATTACCACAAGGTTTTCATGGTCATGATTTTATAAAAATGATGAAACATGAGCCGCATGGTCGAAATCGTATACGTTTATTGGCGATGTATCACCTTCAATTAGGCAAATCTTTAAAAGCCATATCTGAAATAGTGAAGTCACACTGGAAAACTGTGCAATCATGGCTCAGAAGATTTAGGAATCATGGTTTTGAAGGATTATTTGAATCACAAAGAAGCGGTGCCCCTAGGAAGATTAACACTATACAAGAGTCTGCTCTTTTTGATAAAATCAATACGCTCAGTGAAAGTAAAACTGGTGGGTATATAACTGGAAAGGAGCTACATATCATGTTACTTGAGGAATATGGTGCTAAATGCGCTTTAAAAACAGTCTACAATACTATGCACCGCCTTGGTTTTAGCTGGATTACTTCTCGTTCAATGCATCCAAAGTCAAATCAAGAGACTCAAAATACATATAAAAAAACTTCCCAGACATGTTAACAAAATTATTACCAAAAAATATCGATAGATGTAAAGTTGATATATGGTCTCAGGATGAAACTCGAGTTGGGCAACAAGGTAGCTTAACTCGTATATGGGCTAAGCGTGGCACTAGACCCCGTAAAGTTCGGCAACAGCAATTCATTTCAACATATATTTATGGAGCTGCTTGCCATGATACAGGAGAAGCTTTTGCATTAATTTTACCATATGCAAACACACAGGCAATGAATAAATTCTTAGAAGAGCTTTCTCGCAGTATTCAAGGCAACCGACATATAGCTTTACTAACGGATAATGCAGGTTGGCACACAGCCAAAAAACTAACTGTGCCAAGCAATATCACTTTGATACCGCTTCCGCCCTATGCACCGGAACTTAATGCAATGGAACAAGTTTGGGAATGGATCAAAAATCATTTCTTGTCTAACCAATGTTATGGTGTATATGAAGATATCGTCACTATGGCTTGTTACGCTTGGAATCAATTTGCTCATAATGTAGATTTAGTAAAATCAATTATGTATAGAGACTGGATAAACACACCGTGTTAATTATTGCAATTGGTATTACTAGATTCTTTACTTTACTACCATTACGAACATTATTGCTATCAGTATGACAATATTTATCATATCCTAAGTGATTATTCATCTCTGACTGCAATGCCTTCTCTACAAGCCTTTTGGTTAATTGTTTTAATAAACCATCCTCTTTAAATAAAGTTGATATATCTGTATCATTATTTATTAATAAATCTATTGCTTGATTCATTGCTTCATTTTGTTTGTGACGCATTATAATTTCTCCTTTTGTTATATTATATTTTTATATAACCTTTGAAAAATTTACACACTTATTTGTACAGAGCCTTAAAATCTCCACAAAGTATTTCAAATTGATTTAAAGCTAAAGACCAATCTTTAATAGGCATGGTCCATTTTTTGGCTGCATTTTGTAGGGATAAAAATATTATTTTTTGAATTGACTTATCATCTGGAAACACCCCCTTATTTTTGATAATTTTTCTAATTTGACGATTTACAGATTCTATAGTGTTAGTAGTATAAATTACCTTTCTGATCTCTTCAGGAAAGGCAAAAAACGGTATTATCCCAGACCAATTACGTTGCCAAATATCAGAAATTACCGGATATTTTTTATCCCATTTTACACCAAATTGCTGAAGTTTTAAACGTGCCATTTCGTCATTATTAGCTGTATAAATTTGTTTTAGATCTGATGTGACCTCTTTTAAATCTTTATATGACACATACTTTACTGAATTGCGAACCATATGTACAATACATAATTGTACTATAGTACTCGGGAATACACTGCTTATAGCTTCTGGAAAGCCCTTTAAACCCCACACAAGCAACATAAATTTGTTCAATTCCTCGATTCTTTAACTCAGTAACTACTTGCATCCAAAATTTAGCACCTTCATTTTTGCCTATCCAAATGCCAAGTAACTCCTTTTTCCCTTCTATATTTACAGCAAGTGCTAAATATACTGCTTTATTTATTACTATGTGATTGTCTCTAGATTTTACATAGATACAGTCCAAGTATAATATTGGATACACCCTATCTAAACAACGATTTTGCCACCTAGTTACTTCTTCTATTACCCCATCTGTTATGGTGGATATCAAGTCACCAGATACATCAGTTTACGTCAGTTCGGGATAAGATATAGATGAAATAGTAATAGATAAAAGGATTGTCAAAAAGGAGTGCCTGCAGTATTTATATTTTTAAACAAAAAAACAAACTACAGGCATGAAAAAAGATATCACAGAATTATATAGTTTTATAGATGATTTTTGTAAAATTTATTTGGAGTATGAACAGAGAAAGTTATTACCATCAAATAAGCAAAGAAATCGCTGTTGTAGCATGAGTCTAAGTGAAATGTTAACAATAATAATTATGTTTCATACATCCTATGCTAAGAATTTTAAATTTTTCTATAAAAGTTATATAGAGTGCATGCATAAGGATGATTTTCCCAAAGCCTTGAGTTATAATAGATTTGTTGAATTAATGGCACGATTATTCATACCGCTAAATATGTTGATTCATTTGTTGTTTGGTGAGGAAACAGGTATTTATTTTATTGACTCTACAACGATTAAAGCTTGTCACAATAAAAGGCGTTATAGCAATAAAGTTTTTAAAGGATTAGCCAAACATAGTAAATCCTCTATGGGGTATTTTTATGGTTTTAAATTACATGTAATAATCAATAATAAAGGGGAGTTTATGGCATTAAAAGTGACCAAAGGCAATGTAGATGATAGGGTTCCAGTACCGGAGTTAACAAAAAGATTAACTGGAATTATAGCAGCTGATAAAGGTTATATTAAGCAAAATTTGTTCTTAAATTTATATGAAAGAGGCTTAAAAATGATTCATGGAATTAAGAAGAATATGGAAAATAAATTAATGGATTTGAAAGAAAAAATCTTACTTCGAAAGCGTAACTTAATTGAAACAGTTTTTGATTATCTAAAAAATAAAATGAACCTTGAACATACTAGACATAGATCACCAATAAATGCCTTTGTCCATATATTATCTACTCTTGTTGCTTACTCATTAAAGAAAAATAAACCTTCAACAAAATTTGATTTTAATCTACATGTTCACAATATCCTTATCCCGAATTGACGTGATATTGGATACACCCTATCTAAACAACGATTTTGCCACCTAGTTACTTCTTCTATTACCCCATCTGTTATGGTGGATATCAAGTCACCAGATACATCAGTTTGATATATTTCTTCTAAATGCCCTCGGATCTCGCTGACTGTCATACCGCGACCATAAAGGGATATCACTTTCTCATCAAATCCATTAAATCTCCTCAGCCCTTTTGGTATTAATTGAGGATTATACTCTCCTTCCCGATCTCTTGGTACTTCTACTGTCAGCTTACGACCATCCCCATCAATTACTGTCTTCTCATAGCTACCATTACGACGATTATTATCTACTTTTGCCATCTTGCTATGTTTTGAATATCCTAATTCATGATCCAACTCACTTGCTAATATTTTCTCAACTATTTGCTTCTTTAGCTGTTGAAATAAACCATCTCGACCAAATAACTCCGATGGATCTGCTTTTGATAATAATTCTTCTACTAGCTGATTACTGATGTTTAATGTATCTTTATCTGTATCTAATTTTTTAGCCATAATTCCTCCTTGCTTGCTTAAGTTACTTTTTTTACAGTAATCTCTTACTGCTTTCTTTGCAACTTACACAAACTATAGGACAGACTCGTATTATTCCATTTTTGACTATTAAAGCTGAAGCAATAGCAGTTATCACTAATAATTTTTCAAATCTATCCAATTTTACAATGTGACTTTTTTCAATATCAAAACCACCGCTTTTTAGGTGCAAAAATAGTCGTTCAACACTCCAACGAAATTTATATAAAGCAAAAATATCTTGCTCTATTTCAATTGAAGACACCAGAACCATCAGCTCGCTCTTATCATTTCTATATGCGGTAAAATTAACCTTTCTATTCCATAATATACCACTACAAGCCCTATACTCTAAGGCTTTAACATCACTAAATATTCTTTCAATGGTTAAAGTTCTTAAACCTTTTGTAAGACGAATTTTATGATCCATTTTTAATGGAATAACAAACTTTAGATGGTTATTTATCAGAAAGTCTAACCATTCTTTATTCATAAATTCTCTATCAGCAAGCAAATATTTTATTCTTTCAACGCCAAAATTATTAATAAATTTCTGTAAAAATTCCTTCATAAATTCTGCAGAACACCCACCACCATGCGACAAAGTCTTCCAGAATATTGGCACCGATATTTTACCAATTACCATTACTAAAAATAAAATATTAATATCGGATTTACCAAATTTCCAACTTGTCCTATCCATTGCTACGACATAATTTTTTGAAGCAAAAAAGCTTAATAGCAAATAGCCAACCTTCATATAATCAAAATTAAAATCTTTTAAAAAACGATAAATTCTATGAGTTTTTGACGTCGCTTTAGCATCACCTAAAATACCAAGTGCTAAACCTTTTTGATAAATTGAGCTGCCCGTCAGCAAACTAATTACCATACCAACCAAACATTTTAATCTTGATTTATTTCCGTCTATATATAAAATCAATTCTTGAAGTATTATATTATGCATTTTGTTATAAAAATACCTACCTTATACTACTTCACACCACTCTAAATCAACCATTCTTCTTCATCTTCTCAAAATTGTAGGGTACTATAGCTAATATCTCCCATAACATTTCCATTGATTCAAAGAAAAAAAGGTCTACTAAACTTCTTATTCGTTCCCATAACGATCCTAATCTACCAAATTGCTCCCTCATTTCTTGAAATAATTTATCAACTAATTGGTGTATTTGATGAATAGTAAATGCTAACAAAGTAAAATTGTAGAAATTATAACATAGATTCTCAGAACCATGACCGTAATTATGTTCTATATTATAACCATGATTCTTTAAGCTATTAAAGCATTCGTTCTCTATTTTCCAACGTGCTCTTGCTCCGTCTATTATTGTTTTAGCATTATCTGAGGTGATTTCTAGATCAGTAATCCATTTACCATAATACTGACTTTTGTTACTACCATCTTTCTGCGGCACTAGCTCCCATGCCGCTATATAATTTGTTCTTACCTTAGTGCTAGTAAATAATTCAACATCATTAACCCATTCAATTATCAATTTGTTCCTTCTAAGGCTCAATGTCTCTATCTTTGATTTATCTACAGATTGAACATTATCCATTAATGTCTTATGATTATTGGGTTTTACTTTAAAAATATAATTAGCTTTATGATCACGAATTGTTTCTATCACTGGAGTTGTTGCATATAAGGCATCGGCATTGATTATTATCCCTAATTTATCATGATCCTTTCTAAATCTTGTCAAAAATCTCTTGAAAGCATTCGTCTCACAATCCTCTTTCTCATCACCATCTTGTACACGAATTTCCTCAGGCATTACTGGTATTACTTGTCGTAACCCAAATTTTACAATAGCCCCTTGTAATACTTGATGACAATGATATTGGTTATTTTTATGCCCTCTAATTAGGCAACGTTTACAACTCACTTTATCAGAGCTGTAATATTGTGTACCATCAACATTTAATAAGTATTTACCAGGAAATATTTGATATTGTTCTAGATGCTTCCCTCGTTGTAATTTACTAAATAATTCTTTGAAAATAGGTCTAAACGTTACGTCACTATCTACTTGGTCTATTACGTTCCTCATCCCCTGGTCGCTAGGAAGCGATTGTACTGTAAACATGCTACGCAGATTATTACGTTGTTCCTTCCTTTCCATACGCCTTTGAAATTCTAGCAAAGATACTGATTGAAAATACATACACGCCAAACCAGATAACATAATATCTGCTATACTATTACTACTATTTACACCCCTTCTATCTTCTATACCAGCAAATCTATCTGCAATCATACTTCTGATTGCACTAAAACTTAAATGTTTCTTTGAATGCATAACTTGATACCAATATTATATTGATATTATCTTAGATAATTTATCCAACTTTGACTACTTTTTTAACTATTCCTCTACGAAAAACTTATTCCATATCCTTTTACTTACCTTCCTTCTATGACATATTTGGAATCGCTGGGTTTTAGGTAAGCATCTGGTGAGAGTGGTCTATCAATTGGCATAAGTTTGTAGTAATATTATTTGAGAATAAAATAATTATAGAAATACAAACAATTTAATGCTATAGTCACATGACTTGGAGAGGTGGCCGAGAGGCTGAAGGCGACGGTTTGCTAAACCGTTATACGGGTAACCGTATCGAGGGTTCGAATCCCTCTCTCTCCGCCATTCGGCACAACTTGCTACTTTTTGCAATTCTGTGAATGGAAAAGCCAGAACGTAATGCAGCTTACAGCCCAGCAATTGCAAATATGACATTATAGATACATAGAGAAATTTTAGCATTGTGATCCACTCAACTTTAAGACGAATAATATATTTTTCTGTTAAAGATTTGTATGTATTTTCTTGAATTCTGAGTCAATCATTTAATTTGTGTGTGCGTCAAGATAAGGTGCATTAATCTTACGGGTGAAAGTCCTGTTATGGAAGGAGTAGCTAGCTCCACCATATAGCGAGTCTTGTGCTGCTGAAGGTAACGACAGTAGTAAAGCGTAGACAGCGAAACATCCGAGCCGAAACCAAATGGTGAACGTGATAGCCCTGAAATGATATTGGTAGTGGAAGTCGATGTGCTACACAACGCAGTAGACAAGAGAAAACTAGAGGTCAAACTAGCGAAAATCCGAAAGTTTTCAACCATCGGGGTCTCAGGCGTCAGCGAGTTTGTAGAGATTAATGACACAACTTGAGAAGTCCTTATAACTCTTACTGAGTTAAGTAAGTATTCAAAGTACAAGTGCCGAAACATAAGGCTTTGGAGATGGTGTTAAGGATGGCTGAGTCAGTTGTAGTAGTGATGAAGCTTCGTAATGGGAGTGGAGCGAAGGGCTGACAGAAAGGTAAGAACGTAAGAGGGAAACAATGACCGTACACAGCATAGACGGAAATACATGGTCAACGAAACTTGAGCGTATAAAGTTGCTATCATCACAAAATCAAGACATAAAGTTTAATAATCTTGGACATATTATTGATTTAAAGATGTTAGAAGAACAATATAAGGAACTTGATAGCAAGAAAGCTGTAGGAATAGATGGTATAACCAAAGCGGTTTATGGTAAGAAGTTGGAAGCAAATTTGCTCTCGCTCCTTACTAAAATTCGCAAGGGGCAATATCAAGCTAAACCTGCACGAATTACATTGATTCCAAAAGAAGATGGAGGCAAAAGACCTTTGGTAATATCATGCTTTGAAGACAAGATAATCGAGTCGGCAGTAAGCAAGATATTAAACTCAGTGTTCGAGCCAATATTCTTAAAATGTTCTTACGGGTTTCGACCTAAATTAAACGCCCATGATGCACTTAAGGAGTTGAATAGACTTACGTATAACTTCAATAAAGGAGCTGTAGTTGAAATTGATATAACTAAGTGCTTCAATTCAATCAAACATTCTGAGTTGATGGGATTCCTAAGAAAGAGAATATCTGACAAAAGATTCCTAAGACTAGTTATGAAACTGATGGAAACACCAATTATAGAAAACGGCATTACAGTTACTAACAAGGAAGGATGCCGCCAAGGGTCTAAAACATCACCAATTTTGGCAAATGTCTTCCTACATTATGTTATTGACTGTTGGTTTGCTAAAATCAGCAAGGAAAACATAAGAGGGCAAACTGGAATGGTGAGGTATTGTGACGATATGGTGTTCGTCTTTGAGAATGAAGAAGACGCGAGGAAGTTTTATGAGGTTTTGCCCAAAAGATTAAACAAGTATGGCTTGAACATCAATGAAGCTAAATCGCAGATGATTCAGTCCGGTAGATACCATGCTGAGGACTTAGCTAAGCAAGGTAAGAAGATCAAGAGTTATAATTTTCTTGGCTTTACTTGCTATTGGGGTAAATCAAGGTTTGGTAACATATGGAGATTAAAATATACCACAAGGAAAGATCGATTTACCGAGAAGCTTAAAGGGCTAAGAGAATATCTACGAAGTCACCTTAATGAGAGGGGCAAAGAACAGATATTATTGCAAGTCATTAGAGCTACAAAGGGGTGGATCAATTATCATGGTATATCAGATAATCAAAGACGAGTAAGTTCATTTATTCACCAAACTAGGCGAGCAATATATGGGTGGTTTAATAGAATGGGTGGGAAGCGTAAGATGAATTGGCAAAGATTAGCTGAAATACTCAAAAGGGTCGACTTTCCAAATAAGTGGAAGACCATTTCAATGTTCTAAAACCAACAAAAAAAAATAGGGTACAAGCCTATCTTACCTTTCGGGAGCCGGATGCGGTAGCTCTGCATGTCCGGTTCTGAGGAGGGGCTTAACCAAGCAATTGGTTAGGTCTACTCACAAAGTTCATTTTTTATTTTCCAATAAATCATATTTAAAATCTCCACAAAGTATTTCAAATTGATTTAAAGCTAAAGACCAATCTTTAATAGGCATGGTCCATTTTTTGGCTGCATTTTGTAGGGATAAAAATATTATTTTTTGAATTGACTTATCATCTGGAAACACCCCCTTATTTTTGATAATTTTTCTAATTTGACGATTTACAGATTCTATAGTGTTAGTAGTATAAATTACCTTTCTGTTCTCTTCAGGAAAGGCAAAAAACGGTATTATCCCAGACCAATTACGTTGCCAAATATCAGAAATTACCGGATATTTTTTATCCCATTTTACACCAAATTGCTGAAGTTTTAAACGTGCCATTTCGTCATTATTAGCTGTATAAATTTGTTTTAGATCTGATGTGACCTCTTTTAAATCTTTATATGACACATACTTTACTGAATTGCGAACCATATGTACAATACATAATTGTACTATAGTACTCGGGAATACACTGCTTATAGCTTCTGGAAAGCCCTTTAAACCCCACACAAGCAACATAAATTTGTTCAATTCCTCGATTCTTTAACTCAGTAACTACTTGCATCCAAAATTTAGCACCTTCATTTTTGCCTATCCAAATGCCAAGTAACTCCTTTTTCCCTTCTATATTTACAGCAAGTGCTAAATATACTGCTTTATTTATTACTATGTGATTGTCTCTAGATTTTACATAGATACAGTCCAAGTATAATATTGGATACACCCTATCTAAACAACGATTTTGCCACCTAGTTACTTCTTCTATTACCCCATCTGTTATGGTGGATATCAAGTCACCAGATACATCAGTTTGATATATTTCTTCTAAATGCCCTCGGATCTCGCTGACTGTCATACCGCGACCATAAAGGGATATCACTTTCTCATCAAATCCATTAAATCTCCTCAGCCCTTTTGGTATTAATTGAGGATTATACTCTCCTTCCCGATCTCTTGGTACTTCTACTGTCAGCTTACGACCATCCCCATCAATTACTGTCTTCTCATAGCTACCATTACGACGATTATTATCTACTTTTGGCATCTTGCTATGTTTTGAATATCCTAATTCATGATCCAACTCACTTGCTAATATTTTCTCAACTATTTGCTTCTTTAGCTGTTGAAATAAACCATCTCGACCAAATAACTCCGATGGATCTGCTTTTGATAATAATTCTTCTACTAGCTGATTACTGATGTTTAATGTATCTTTATCTGTATCTAATTTTTTAGCCATAATTCCTCCTTGCTTGCTTAAGTTACTTTTTTTACAGTAATCTCTTACTGCTTTCTTTGCAACTTACACAAACTATAGGACAGACTCAAAAAATTAAATTGTAGAGCCTTTCTAATTAAGTGTGTAAATTTTTCATAGGGCTTAAATTCTACCTTCAAATTTTATCAAAAAGTGAGCCATAGCTGCGTTCCAGTTCGGAATCGGCATAACCCATTTCTTGGTCATATAATCAATTGCCAAATATAAGGTCTTAAAAACGGCATTATCATTTGGAAAAACCCTTTTATTCTTAGTAACCTTACGTAATTGGCTATTGACAGATTCTATACTATTAGTTGTGTATATTACTTTCCTTATCGCCTCAGGGTATTCTAGAAAAACCATTAAATTTTCCCAATGAACATACCAAGATTTAGCAATTTGTGGATACTGTTTACTCCATTTAGCTTCAAAAGATTCTAAAGCAAGATGTGCTTCTTCCTCTGTGCTAGCAGTATATATAGGCTTTAAATCAGCCGCTAATTCTTTTCGGTCTTTATATGATACATATTTTAAACTATTTCTAATCTGATGTACAATACATAATTGATGTTCGGTTTTCGGAAAAACTGCTTCTATTGCCTCAGACATACCGGTTAAATTATCACTGCAAGCAATAAGCATGTCTTGCATACCTCTGTTCTTCATCTCAGTAAAATTACCAAGCCAAAATTTAGCTCCTTCATTTTCACTGTTCCACAATCCTAAAATATCCTTCCTTCCAGATAAATCAATACCTAATGCTACATATACAGACTTATTGATAATTCGTTTATCTTGACGTACTTTTACTACTAAACAGTCAAAAAATACTATAGCATATACTCGATCCAATGGTCGGCTTTGCCATATCTTGACATCCTCAATTACATCATCAGTAATTTGACTTATCAAACTTTCGCTAACGTCAGCTCCATACAATTCTTGCATTTGAATCTTAATATCAGATAAGCTCATTCCTTTAGCGTATAACGATATTATTTTATCATCAAATCCTTCAATACGTCTTTGACGCTTCGGAATTAATGCAGGTTCAAATGTACTACTTCTATCCCTTGGAACCTCAATCTCTACAACTCCATTATTTGTTACTAGATTCTTTACTTTACTACCATTACGAACATTATTGCTATCAGTATGACAATATTTATCATATCCTAAGTGATTATTCATCTCTGACTGCAATGCCTTCTCTACAAGCCTTTTGGTTAATTGTTTTAATAAACCATCCTCTTTAAATAAAGTTGATATATCTGTATCATTATTTATTAATAAATCTATTGCTTGATTCATTGCTTCATTTTGTTTGTGACGCATTATAATTTCTCCTTTTGTTATATTATATTTTTATATAACCTTTGAAAAATTTACACACTTATTTGTACAGAGCCAAATTAAATTGTTGTTTTTATACAATATTTTTTTCAAAATATACACATTCTGGAGTTTTATAATCCAAAGCTTGATGCATCCTTTGTCTATTATAAAAGTCCATATATTCGTTAATTGCTGTCTTTGCCTCCTTTACTGTTGTTAAAATAATCCGATAAATTTTTTCCTGTTTTAATGATCGCCAAAAACGTTCAATAAAAATATTATCTAAGGCTCGTCCCTTACCATCCATACTAATCAAGATATTATGTAGCTTTAGCATACTAATAAAATTCTCCGAGGTAAATTGTACTCCTTGATCAGTATTAAATATTTTTGGCATACCATATTTTTCTATAGCGTCTTCAAGGGCTGTTACACAAAATTCACTTTCCAAACTAATGGAGATTCGCCAACTTAGAATATAACGACTATACCAGTCAATAATAGCTACTAAATATACGAACCCTTGGCTCAGTCTTATATACGTTATATCTGCACTCCAAACCTGGTTTGGCAATACTATTTCTAATCCTTTTAGTAAATAAGGATATATTTTATGCGCTTGATTCCTCTTGCTTAAATTTATTTTAGGATAAACAGCTTCAAGACCCATTATCTTGTAGTAACGTCTAACAGCTTTACGACCTACCGAAAAACCTTGGGCTTGTAAATATTTAGCCATCCGCCGCATACCATAATATGGATGCATAGTATAGGTCTCATCAATTATTGCCATAATCTTGATATCTTGTTCACTAATACCAGTAGGTTGATAGTAATAGGTTGACCTGCTAATATCCAATAACTTACACTGTTGTACAATTGTTAACTTATTATGATTAGGCTCTATCATATTACACCTAACCTTTAATTCCAAACAATGCAGATTTTTTTTTGAGCCAGTCACACTCAACGCTTAACTGACCAATTTGCTCATATAGATTCTTGATTAACCCCTGCTGATTTGGATCAGCACTCTGTGTTTTATTCTTAAAACCTTGTACTAACAACTCAAGACCTTGTTTTTTCCAGTTACTTATCTGTGTTGCATGAACACCATACTTACTGGTTATCTGGGCTATTGTTAGCTCTCCCTTAATTGCTTCTATGACAATTTTGGCTTTCTCCTCAGCACTATATTGCCTTACTTGTTTTTTCATCTCTAGCTCTCCTTGTTTGCTAAAGAATTCTATCTCATTTTTCTTATTTTTCTGTCCAAAATATTGGAACCATTATAGTAAATATAGAAGGGAAAAAGGAGTTACTTGGCATTTGGATAGGCAAAAATGAAGGTGCTAAATTTTGGATGCAAGTAGTTACTGAGTTAAAGAATCGAGGAATTGAACAAATTTATGTTGCTTGTGTGGATGGTTTAAAGGGCTTTCCAGAAGCTATAAGCAGTGTATTCCCGAGTACTATAGTACAATTATGTATTGTACATATGGTTCGCAATTCAGTAAAGTATGTGTCATATAAAGATTTAAAAGAGGTCACATCAGATCTAAAACAAATTTATACAGCTAATAATGACGAAATGGCACGTTTAAAACTTCAGCAATTTGGTGTAAAATGGGATAAAAAATATCTGGTAATTTCTGATATTTGGCAACGTAATTGGTCTGGGATAATACCGTTTTTTGCCTTTCCTGAAGAGAACAGAAAGGTAATTTATACTACTAACACTATAGAATCTGTAAATCGTCAAATTAGAAAAATTATCAAAAATAAGGGGGTGTTTCCAGATGATAAGTCAATTCAAAAAATAATATTTTTATCCCTACAAAATGCAGCCAAAAAATGGACCATGCCTATTAAAGATTGGTCTTTAGCTTTAAATCAATTTGAAATACTTTGTGGAGATTTTAAATATGATTTATTGGAAAATAAAAAATGAACTTACACAAATTAAATGATTGACTCACTATCAATGGCATTCGGTTAAGCTGTTATCCCTCTTAAATTAAGAACTAACCTTATTAATTTTAGGTTATAGAGAAGAGAGTTCCTACATGTTTTATCATATTTTTTAATAAGGCAAGCAATAATAGTACCCATTTTTAGAAACTAAGCACAATAACTCATGACCTCCAAGCTGGATTTTCTTAACCGAATGCCATTGATTACACTATAACCCCTCTCTAAACAGCTAATTTGGGTTTATTTTTTCTGAGTAAGAGAATGAATAAAAGATTTGCTAAGACCAGTTACAGCAGAAATAAAAGCAACATCAGAGCCCTGAGCTAACATTTTCTTTGCTATTTCAACTCTCTCTTCAGCTTTACCTTCAGCTTTACCTTCAGCTTTACCTTCAGCTTTACCGACCTGGATGCCTTGGACTATACCTTTTTCTATACCCTCATCAATATATTTCTCAGCAATAGTTCTCATAATATTCCCCTCTTCTGTTGCAGTTAAATGACTCGCTATTAGCCTTTCTAGCTCTTGTTGCTTACCTTCTTCTATCTTAGCCTCACTATACCATAAAAACGATCTTATGTAAATATAGCCTGTTGACTTATCTATACTAATATAGGATTTAAAATTTGTTAAAAGTTCATCCCACACCTTCAATATATCTCGCTGCTGTACATATTTCATCATATATTCTAACATGCCAAAATGTTGCTTCTGCTTTATCTCATCATCAGACATTGATTGTAAATCTATTAGCTTATAATCCTCACACATCAATTGCTTTGCAAGTTTGGGATCGCTAAATAATTCAAACAAATTCTTTGGCACATTAAATCTTCTAGTACCATGATAAAACACCATTGGTACTATCAACGGTATTTTATTTCTACCTTTTTTATGTCTTTCAGCTAATAGCAACATATATTTCCATAATTTGAGTGCCATCCAATATTTTGGTCTTATCTCCGCCTCAATCAACACATACACAAAGGCTTGCTCATTATCTTTAGTCTTAACAGAATAGACTAAATCACTAAGAGCTCTTTTTAGGTCATCCTCAACAAATGATTCTTTCTCTATTGTTATTTTGGTTAAATCAACTATTTCCTTAACCTCTTCTGGTAAATAATGCTCCAAAAATTCTTGAGCTGCTATTTGATTGACCATTATCTTTTTAAATAATGCATCATGTTTTAGTTGAGTTGACATATTCTTGATTAGTTAATTATTATTATTTTTAATATAACCTATATAGTAGCTTTAACTATTATTCCCTGGTTTTTCTGAGTCTCTGCTGCATTTTGTAATTCATTTTTTATTTCCTTACCTATTACTGATTGTGGATTAATATATTGCATCACTTGTTTATCTTTGCCTATGGCAACTAAGTAATCTTCTGGTACGGCGTAGCTTTTACCTCTAAAATCATTTATTACTATATCGCAGAATCTAACATTACCTAAATTATAATTAGGAGCAAACTTATTTTTCATTATTTGCAAATCTTTTGTTATTTTCTGCTCAATAGCTTTAGAACAACTATTCTTGCTATAGAGAATAAAAGACTCTATGCCTTTTTCCTTATATATTTGCAAGGCTGTATTTATGTTCTCCTTAGTAGTAAATCTTTCCAATGATTTTATTTGCCATTGAAACTTCTGTAATATATCGTGATTTGCTGATTTCCCAAGTTCTAGTTCTATAGATTTGATTTGTGATTTATTATTGTCAGCATTATTAACTGGTTTTAATGACTCAGTAAATTTAGTTGTTTTTTCGTTTAGTGTTTCATTTGATATTAATTTTGCTATTTCAGGTTCTATAAACTTTTTAATAGATTCTGCTCCTTGAGCTTTGAGCATATCATTAAAATCCCCCATATCTTGCGGCATTATTACTGATACTACTGCACCCTTAGCTGTTAATTGTTCTTTAGCTTTAATGACACTACTAACTGATACGGCACTTTGTCCATCATTATCTGCCGCAATGATTATCTTCTCTCCTTTTGTAGGTTGATAATTCTTAATATTACTTATACCTAAACTACAGATGATTTTACCTTTAATACCTGCTTCCTGCAAACTTAAAGCTGTTTCTACTCCTTCTGCTATAATTGTTATGTTACTCCTTGACTTATTCCCTTGTTGATTATCTTGTTGAATTTCTACAAAACAACCACTAATTTTACCAAATGAACGTTTATTAACGGCAATATCAGCTTTAGCACCTGTTTCTTGGTTTAAATAGATCGATTGTCCACCAGTGATTCTACCTTCTTGATCTCGTGCGAAGGCAATTAAGGCTGGATAATATTGTTTGCTGCCATTATCCCACATCATGTTAGTTCTTATATCCCTACTGAGCTTAAATTTCTCTAATACTGCCTTAATTCCACGGTGCTTACTTAAATATTGTCTAGCTACATTATTATTAGTAGAATGTAGTATTGAGCTTGATTTTTCATATAATCCTTCCGCTCGTTTTATCTTAGCTGCTTCTTTATCTTGTTACTGTTGATTCTGGGTTTTATCTTGCCTGTAAGACTTATCTACTACCAAATCTACTAGTAGGTCTTGTTTATAGACAGTTGGCATACCAACCATTTCTTGTAAATATTTCTTGGCTTCAACAAAGTTACATTTTCTTTCTCTTTGTACTAAGGTAAATAAGTCTCCACCTTCACCTTTACTAAAATCGTACCATATTCCAGCCTTACCTCCTTTAATCTTCATTGCTATTTTACCATCTTTTTCCCAGCGTAATATATAATTATTGGATAAAAGCTCATTTGGTCTGCCAAGAAGACTATGTGCTATGTCTTCAGCTTTGAAAGATAGTAATTGCTTTAACTTTAGACTCTCTTGCTTGTTAATAAAATCATAATTAATGTTATTTGTCATATTTTTATTTTTTATATTATCCTGAGTAGAAGCATAATTTGTCATAATATCTTCTTGTAACTTAGTATTTATTTTTGGTTCTTGTTTATTACTATTAGTTAACATTTGACAAGAGTTGTTTAACCCTTCTTGCAGTTGATTATTTTGAGCAAGATTTACGCTAGTCTGCTGCAAAACTTCTACTACTTTAACAAGTGACTCTGCTTTTACTGTCTGTTGATAATATTGCTTATTATTATGCAATCTATCCTCTATGTCATTGGCTACATATTTAAACCAATCACCTACTTTATTGATGATAGTAGGATTTTTATCTTCATTCATTTTATTTAAATCTTCTAAAGTTTTAAAATGCATACTTGCTAGCCTATTATCTATCCTAGCAAGTTGTGATATTAAACTTGCCATATTTCTTGTAGCCTGCCTATTACAGTACAGCTTGACTTGTTCTACATGCCTGGTCATCTCAACATAAGAGTTCCGAACATTACCAGCTAGATTATGTAAGACATATACATCTTTAATTGATGCTCCTTGAGCTTTATAGACTGTAGAAGCATAGCCGTGTTTAAAACTTATCCCTTCTGGATTAAATGCTATTTCTCTACCTTGATCTGTTTTAGCAACAAACTTATTGTTACTTACTGAAACTAGAGTAGCAAATTCACCATTTTCTATTTGTAACTCTTTGTCAGTAGCCTTAAATAAAATACGATCTCCTACCATATAATCTTCATATTGCTTATCTGATTTTGAGCCTAGAATAGAGCGACGATATTCTTTACCCGTTAGTAATACACTTGCTTTTAATAATTCTCTTATTCCTTGATTAATACTATCTACTTACGTCAGTTCGGGATAAGATATAGATGAAATAGTAATAGATAAAAGGATTGTCAAAAAGGAGTGCCTGCAGTATTTATATTTTTAAACAAAAAAACAAACTACAGGCATGAAAAAAGATATCACAGAATTATATAGTTTTATAGATGATTTTTGTAAAATTTATTTGGAGTATGAACAGAGAAAGTTATTACCATCAAATAAGCAAAGAAATCGCTGTTGTAGCATGAGTCTAAGTGAAATGTTAACAATAATAATTATGTTTCATACATCCTATGCTAAGAATTTTAAATTTTTCTATAAAAGTTATATAGAGTGCATGCATAAGGATGATTTTCCCAAAGCCTTGAGTTATAATAGATTTGTTGAATTAATGGCACGATTATTCATACCGCTAAATATGTTGATTCATTTGTTGTTTGGTGAGGAAACAGGTATTTATTTTATTGACTCTACAACGATTAAAGCTTGTCACAATAAAAGGCGTTATAGCAATAAAGTTTTTAAAGGATTAGCCAAACATAGTAAATCCTCTATGGGGTATTTTTATGGTTTTAAATTACATGTAATAATCAATAATAAAGGGGAGTTTATGGCATTAAAAGTGACCAAAGGCAATGTAGATGATAGGGTTCCAGTACCGGAGTTAACAAAAAGATTAACTGGAATTATAGCAGCTGATAAAGGTTATATTAAGCAAAATTTGTTCTTAAATTTATATGAAAGAGGCTTAAAAATGATTCATGGAATTAAGAAGAATATGGAAAATAAATTAATGGATTTGAAAGAAAAAATCTTACTTCGAAAGCGTAACTTAATTGAAACAGTTTTTGATTATCTAAAAAATAAAATGAACCTTGAACATACTAGACATAGATCACCAATAAATGCCTTTGTCCATATATTATCTACTCTTGTTGCTTACTCATTAAAGAAAAATAAACCTTCAACAAAATTTGATTTTAATCTACATGTTCACAATATCCTTATCCCGAATTGACGTTACTTCTTGGTTGCCTACAGTAATTATTAAACGTTCTTGTAGAGTAAATCTGCTACTATTCCAATCATCAATTAATCTTGCCATTGATTCTTCCAAAGTATGATCAATCTTTAACCCATTATGCCTCTCTAACAACACTATCCCAGCTGCAATATCTGACTTAGCAAAACATAAAGCCATTTCTCTTGCCCACTCCTGGCTTTGTCTTCTAATATCACTTAGTACATATGAACCAAATGTATTGGCAAATATTTCAAACATGCCACCTCGCTCGATTGAGGTTAGTTGCTTCTCATCTCCTGCTAATATTAAATTACAATTAGAGCTTCTTGCTATCTTAAATAATTCTAAATAATCACTATTACTTACCATTCCTGCTTCATCTACTACTAGTAAACTATTATTTGGCAGAGTAATTTTACCATTGTACAATTTAAATAAAAATCCCTTTACCGTGTAACATTGTTGATAACCCTTACTTTTTAGCTCTGATACAGCTTTATGAGTAGGGCTAAGCCCTATAATATTTTGTCCATGGTGAGTAACAAGTTTATAGGCAGTAGCCAGTATTTGTGATTTACCAGTACCAGCTCTACCACGTAGCATTCTTATCCCATTATATTGCAGTAAAATGTGTTGTAACGCTTCTCTCTGAGACTCGCTAATGTTAGAAAGTTTTGCTATGTCTTCTTTTAAACTTGCTATATTACCGACTATGTTATAATTGATATTATCATGAATTTTATTAGCTATTCTTAGTAATCGTAGTTCTTCTTCTCGAACATCATAAGTAGTGTAATATTTAGTATCTTTGCCATCTTCATTATATAGTTTTACTAACCTTTCTGAATTTAATACGTCTTGAATTAATTTTTGCTTTTCCTCTTGTCCTTGAATTTCTTTAACCGCTCTTACTACATCTTGTTTACTAAAAATAGCTTGATGGCTTATAATACGATTTAATACCCCATCACTATCTTTAATAATTTTTAGATGAGCTAGCTTGCGTAGCTTATTTTGCTCTGCTATTTCATTAATGATGTTTCTCATTCTCACAGAACCAAGATGTTGTTGTGGCATCATGCTTATTGAATCCACTCTAGTTTCTAAACCTAATTTAGCAAAATATCTGTTCATTACTTCTTTGGCTCTCTGATGAATCATCTGTGATTCTGGAATAATAAATGCTTTACCGTTAACTTTTTTAAATTCAGGGTTTAAATCTACTGCCTTAGCTCCTAAATTTTTACCGTCTTCTGTAAATCTCCTAGTAGTAATGAGTAGATGAGCATGCCAATTTCGTTCTCCATTATGGGGCTTATGTATATCTACTTGCACTCCTAAACCATTTTTTATCCATGCCATCTCTTCTATTATTTCATGGGTAATGGCTATTCTATCTTGTAAATCTAGCTCCTTATCGTCAGGCAAGGCTATAACAACATCTTTTAATAACTGACTATTCTTTCTTTTCTCTGCACTTTCTACTTCATTCATCAATATTTCAGGGTCTTTAAATCTTCGATCTACATAGCTAGGTAGTAAAACTGTATGATAGACGTTATCTCCTTTTCTGGCAAAATTATAAGTAACATTAGTCTGTTGATCTTTAACAATCTATAATGGTTCCAATATTTTGGACAGAAAAATAAGAAAAATGAGATAGAATTCTTTAGCAAACAAGGAGAGCTAGAGATGAAAAAACAAGTAAGGCAATATAGTGCTGAGGAGAAAGCCAAAATTGTCATAGAAGCAATTAAGGGAGAGCTAACAATAGCCCAGATAACCAGTAAGTATGGTGTTCATGCAACACAGATCAGTAACTGGAAAAAACAAGGTCTTGAGTTGTTAGTACAAGGTTTTAAGAATAAAACACAGAGTGCTGATCCAAATCAGCAGGGGTTAATCAAGAATCTATATGAGCAAATTGGTCAGTTAAGCGTTGAGTGTGACTGGCTCAAAAAAAAATCTGCATTGTTTGGAATTAAAGGTTAGGTGTAATATGATAGAGCCTAATCATAATAAGTTAACAATTGTACAACAGTGTAAGTTATTGGATATTAGCAGGTCAACCTATTACTATCAACCTACTGGTATTAGTGAACAAGATATCAAGATTATGGCAATAATTGATGAGACCTATACTATGCATCCATATTATGGTATGCGGCGGATGGCTAAATATTTACAAGCCCAAGGTTTTTCGGTAGGTCGTAAAGCTGTTAGACGTTACTACAAGATAATGGGTCTTGAAGCTGTTTATCCTAAAATAAATTTAAGCAAGAGGAATCAAGCGCATAAAATATATCCTTATTTACTAAAAGGATTAGAAATAGTATTGCCAAACCAGGTTTGGAGTGCAGATATAACGTATATAAGACTGAGCCAAGGGTTCGTATATTTAGTAGCTATTATTGACTGGTATAGTCGTTATATTCTAAGTTGGCGAATCTCCATTAGTTTGGAAAGTGAATTTTGTGTAACAGCCCTTGAAGACGCTATAGAAAAATATGGTATGCCAAAAATATTTAATACTGATCAAGGAGTACAATTTACCTCGGAGAATTTTATTAGTATGCTAAAGCTACATAATATCTTGATTAGTATGGATGGTAAGGGACGAGCCTTAGATAATATTTTTATTGAACGTTTTTGGCGATCATTAAAACAGGAAAAAATTTATCGGATTATTTTAACAACAGTAAAGGAGGCAAAGACAGCAATTAACGAATATATGGACTTTTATAATAGACAAAGGATGCATCAAGCTTGAGTCAATCATTTAATTTGTGTGTGCGTCAAGATAAGGTGCATTAATCTTACGGGTGAAAGTCCTGTTATGGAAGGAGTAGCTAGCTCCACCATATAGCGAGTCTTGTGCTGCTGAAGGTAACGACAGTAGTAAAGCGTAGACAGCGAAACATCCGAGCCGAAACCAAATGGTGAACGTGATAGCCCTGAAATGATATTGGTAGTGGAAGTCGATGTGCTACACAACGCAGTAGACAAGAGAAAACTAGAGGTCAAACTAGCGAAAATCCGAAAGTTTTCAACCATCGGGGTCTCAGGCGTCAGCGAGTTTGTAGAGATTAATGACACAACTTGAGAAGTCCTTATAACTCTTACTGAGTTAAGTAAGTATTCAAAGTACAAGTGCCGAAACATAAGGCTTTGGAGATGGTGTTAAGGATGGCTGAGTCAGTTGTAGTAGTGATGAAGCTTCGTAATGGGAGTGGAGCGAAGGGCTGACAGAAAGGTAAGAACGTAAGAGGGAAACAATGACCGTACACAGCATAGACGGAAATACATGGTCAACGAAACTTGAGCGTATAAAGTTGCTATCATCACAAAATCAAGACATAAAGTTTAATAATCTTGGACATATTATTGATTTAAAGATGTTAGAAGAACAATATAAGGAACTTGATAGCAAGAAAGCTGTAGGAATAGATGGTATAACCAAAGCGGTTTATGGTAAGAAGTTGGAAGCAAATTTGCTCTCGCTCCTTACTAAAATTCGCAAGGGGCAATATCAAGCTAAACCTGCACGAATTACATTGATTCCAAAAGAAGATGGAGGCAAAAGACCTTTGGTAATATCATGCTTTGAAGACAAGATAATCGAGTCGGCAGTAAGCAAGATATTAAACTCAGTGTTCGAGCCAATATTCTTAAAATGTTCTTACGGGTTTCGACCTAAATTAAACGCCCATGATGCACTTAAGGAGTTGAATAGACTTACGTATAACTTCAATAAAGGAGCTGTAGTTGAAATTGATATAACTAAGTGCTTCAATTCAATCAAACATTCTGAGTTGATGGGATTCCTAAGAAAGAGAATATCTGACAAAAGATTCCTAAGACTAGTTATGAAACTGATGGAAACACCAATTATAGAAAACGGCATTACAGTTACTAACAAGGAAGGATGCCGCCAAGGGTCTAAAACATCACCAATTTTGGCAAATGTCTTCCTACATTATGTTATTGACTGTTGGTTTGCTAAAATCAGCAAGGAAAACATAAGAGGGCAAACTGGAATGGTGAGGTATTGTGACGATATGGTGTTCGTCTTTGAGAATGAAGAAGACGCGAGGAAGTTTTATGAGGTTTTGCCCAAAAGATTAAACAAGTATGGCTTGAACATCAATGAAGCTAAATCGCAGATGATTCAGTCCGGTAGATACCATGCTGAGGACTTAGCTAAGCAAGGTAAGAAGATCAAGAGTTATAATTTTCTTGGCTTTACTTGCCAGCGATTCCAAATATGTCATAGAAGGAAGGTAAGTAAAAGGATATGGAATAAGTTTTTCGTAGAGGAATAGTTAAAAAAGTAGTCAAAGTTGGATAAATTATCTAAGATAATATCAATATAATATTGGTATCAAGTTATGCATTCAAAGAAACATTTAAGTTTTAGTGCAATCAGAAGTATGATTGCAGATAGATTTGCTGGTATAGAAGATAGAAGGGGTGTAAATAGTAGTAATAGTATAGCAGATATTATGTTATCTGGTTTGGCGTGTATGTATTTTCAATCAGTATCTTTGCTAGAATTTCAAAGGCGTATGGAAAGGAAGGAACAACGTAATAATCTGCGTAGCATGTTTACAGTACAATCGCTTCCTAGCGATCAGGGGATGAGGAACGTAATAGACCAAGTAGATAGTGACGTAACGTTTAGACCTATTTTCAAAGAATTATTTAGTAAATTACAACGAGGGAAGCATCTAGAACAATATCAAATATTTCCTGGTAAATACTTATTAAATGTTGATGGTACACAATATTACAGCTCTGATAAAGTGAGTTGTAAACGTTGCCTAATTAGAGGGCATAAAAATAACCAATATCATTGTCATCAAGTATTACAAGGGGCTATTGTAAAATTTGGGTTACGACAAGTAATACCAGTAATGCCTGAGGAAATTCGTGTACAAGATGGTGATGAGAAAGAGGATTGTGAGACGAATGCTTTCAAGAGATTTTTGACAAGATTTAGAAAGGATCATGATAAATTAGGGATAATAATCAATGCTGATGCCTTATATGCAACAACTCCAGTGATAGAAACAATTCGTGATCATAAAGCTAATTATATTTTTAAAGTAAAACCCAATAATCATAAGACATTAATGGATAATGTTCAATCTGTAGATAAATCAAAGATAGAGACATTGAGCCTTAGAAGG
The DNA here is from genome assembly GCF_936269705.1 of Rickettsia endosymbiont of Oedothorax gibbosus. Lineage (NCBI taxonomy): Bacteria > Pseudomonadati > Pseudomonadota > Alphaproteobacteria > Rickettsiales > Rickettsiaceae > Rickettsia > Rickettsia endosymbiont of Oedothorax gibbosus. Next base: position 2,423,166 of record NZ_OW370493.1, on the reverse strand, counting down.
AACAAATTGATAATTGAATGGGTTAATGATGTTGAATTATTTACTAGCACTAAGGTAAGAACAAATTATATAGCGGCATGGGAGCTAGTGCCGCAGAAAGATGGTAGTAACAAAAGTCAGTATTATGGTAAATGGATTACTGATCTAGAAATCACCTCAGATAATGCTAAAACAATAATAGACGGAGCAAGAGCACGTTGGAAAATAGAGAACGAATGCTTTAATAGCTTAAAGAATCATGGTTATAATATAGAACATAATTACGGTCATGGTTCTGAGAATCTATGTTATAATTTCTACAATTTTACTTTGTTAGCATTTACTATTCATCAAATACACCAATTAGTTGATAAATTATTTCAAGAAATGAGGGAGCAATTTGGTAGATTAGGATCGTTATGGGAACGAATAAGAAGTTTAGTAGACCTTTTTTTCTTTGAATCAATGGAAATGTTATGGGAGATATTAGCTGGCAAACGAGATTACAGAGTCCCGCCAATATAGATTCGACCTATCAAAAGCTTTTTCTAGAGCAATAGACTTATTTATTGCTAACCGTTGGTTTTTACCAAATTGATTACAATAACGTGAATTATGATAAGTTTGTATAAAAATATTTATAGAATTCAAGAAAATACATACAAATCTTTAACAGAAAAATAGATTATTCGTCTTAAAGTTGAGTGGATCGCAATGCTAAAATTTCCCTATGTATCCATAATGTCATATTTGGAATTGCTGGGAGACTACAGTCAATTGATTATTAATAATTTTGCTTTTTCTATTTTTAATTACATCTTATGGTATTTATCATAGTCAGTCAATAATATTGACACACCTGCAAGTACAAAATATAATATACTTTAATATTGTTAGATGTATCCAATTCATGCTTGACATATTATCAAAATAAATCATTATGTTGTAATTTTTAAAATTTATTTAACCCGAGTTTATGATTATATACGATTATATAATAGTTGGTAGTGGTTTTGCTGGCTCTATTCTTGCAGAAAGAATAGCTTCGCAACTTAACCAAAGGGTGTTGGTCATAGAAAAAAGACCCCATATCGCTGGTAATATGTATGATTATAAAGATGTTAATAATATATTGGTTCATAAATACGGTCCCCATCTATTTCGCACCAATGAAGATAAAGTAAAAAATTATTTAAGTAATTTTACTCATTGGTATCCATACCAACATAAGGTTTTAGCTAAAATAAACGATCAATTAGTGCCAGTACCATTTAATCTAACCTCTTTAGAGCTTCTATTGCCAGTTGAAAAAGCCCTATTATATAAAGATAAGTTAATCGTAAACTTTGGTATGGAGACTAAAGTATCCGTTTCTAAGCTAAGAAATTTTGATGATGGTGATATAAGAGCGTTAGGGGACTTTATATTTGAAACATTATATTTAAACTATACAGTAAAACAATGGGGTGATAAACCAGAAAATTTGGATTTTGAGACCATAACAGCTAGAGTTCCTGTACATATTTCTTATGATGATAGGTATTTTCAACAAAGTTTTCAAGCTTTACCAGTTGAAGGTTATACGGCAATGTTTGAGAAAATGTTAAGTCACGATAATATTGATATTTTACTAAATATCGACTCTAAAGATTTACTGAAAATAGACCTTAATAATAAAGCAATCCTTTTTAAAGGACAAAAATATGAAGGTAATATAATATATACTGGCCCTATAGATGAATTGTTTAATTATCATTTAGGGGAGTTGCCGTACAGATCATTAAAATTCACAACTGAAACACATGATGAAGCTTTATTACAACGGGTAACTACTGTAAATTACCCCAATACCGAATTATATACTAGGATTACTGAGTATAATCATACTATGAGGGTACCTAATAACAAGAAGACAGTACTGATGTATGAATACCCACAAGAATATGATAGAACTAACCCTGAGAAGGATATACCTTATTATCCAATACCCAAAGATTGTAATAGTGAATTGTTTAATAAATACAAAGAAATAGCTAAAAATTTTTCTAATCTAAGGCTGATCGGAAGACTAGCTGAGTATCGATATTATGATATGGATGATATAATATTAAGGGCTTTAAAGGAGTTTGAAGATATAGAATCATTAACTAAAATAACAGCTTTATAATTATTTGAGAATGACCCTCCCCATAGACCTAAAACAAAAAATTATTACGTTACCAACTAATAAACTTAATGGTTTATATGTAAAACATAATAAAGAAGATGATAATATCACAATCATTAACTCATCAAATGAACTAAGATCTATAACTATAGATAGGCAGTTTATCCTATTTAAAGATAAACAATTTATTAGTTTGGTCAATAAAGGAACTTTGGTTAAGGGTGAAATATCCTTTACAGTTGCTGGAAAATTGACGTTTTTAAATTCAGAATTAGAAATCCCTTTATCTAATTTAGAATGTTTTAAAATTGTGCTTATCTTAAAAGCTAACACGGAAGTTAAAATAAAACAATTTACTTATTACATAACTAAAAAAAGTAAATTTGACAATCCTGTTTCTACAGCTGATACATTGATAATTTCTCCTGGATATCCTAGTTCTGCAAACCTGTATAATTTTGGTTTTGTTCATACTTCTATTAAAGCTTTTACCAATCATAATATTAAGCCAGAGGTTTTTTGTCATGATTATAATAATAGTTTTGTAAATGAATTTGATGGTGTAAAAGTTTATTATAATAGTTTAAGTTTTTTAAAGAATATAATAACTAATTCTAATTTTAAGAGAGTTATAATTCATTTTATTAATGAGAAATTACAAGATATTATTGATAGTGTAATTCTTTATCATGGTATAAAAATTTATTGTTACATTCATGGTGCAGAAGCACTTTACAGATATCAAGAATCATTTTGTGTGGCGTATGACGGGACATATAATCCCTATATTACGACTTGGCAAATAAGAATAAAAGATTTAATGTATAAAAAATATGCAAATAATAAAAATATAAAATGGATATTTGCAAGCAATTGGTTAAAGGCAGAATCTGAGAAATATATAAATACCAATTTCAATAATTTTGCCATAATTCCCAATGGTATAGATACTGATATATTTAAATATGTTAAAAAATCTTCAGATGATAGGTTAAACATATTTACTTTAAGAAAATTCGATGATTACAATAACTATGCTTTAGATCTAGTAATAGAGACCATCACTATTCTTCAGAATAAAGAATTTTTTAATCAACTAAACTTTTTTATTTATGGAGATGGTTTATTATTTAAAGATTTCTCAGAAAAAATACGATGGTCTAATGTGCATTTTATTCAAGGATTTCATACTCATGCTCAAATTAGCGAGCTTCATAAAAATTGTGGTATAATATTCCATCCAACAAGACTTGATAGTATGGGGGTTAGTTCTTTAGAAGGAGTAAGTTCTGGTTTAGTGTTGGTTAGTTCTAATGTTTGTGGTGTCCCAGAATTTATTAATCCTTCTTATTGTACTTTAAGTAATGATATAGAAAATCCGAAGTCTTATGCCAATATTATTGAGGATTTATTTTACAATCCAGATAGATTTTTAGAGTTAAGCGAGAAAATGTCTTATGATGTTTCTTCTAAATTTTCACGTAAAATGATTTTGGAAAAAGAATTACAATTATTTCAAAATGAACAAGAATTTTATATTAAACCTATAGAACATGAGCAAATAAAGTTATTATGTATATGTGTTCCTGTTTACAATATTGAGCGTTATTTACCAAGATGCTTAAATTCTATTTTATCTTGTGAGAATAAGCATTTACTAGAAATATTAGTCATAAATGATGGCTCAACTGATAACACTCAATCAATTGCTGAAGAGTACCAAAATAAATTCCCAACTATTGTAACACTTATAAATCAAAGCAATAAGGGGCATGGTGGAGCAGTAAATACTGGTATTAAACATACTAAGTCAAAATATTTTAAAATAGTGGATGGAGATGATTGGATAGATACTCAAGGGCTAGATAATTTCCTAAAATATTTAAATATGTTCGATGTTGATTTAATCTTACATGAATTATCGTATGACATGTTAGCTAATAGTGCTATAAGAAGTGAGGATTGTTATACACATCTTCCGTCTAAACAAATCTTAATTTTTGACCAAATAAAATTTGATTATTGGGGACCAATTTTATCAACTTCAACTTATAAAACTGATATTCTTAAGAAATCTAATATGATACTAACTGAAAAATGTTTTTATGTAGATATGGAATATAATGCGAAAGCTATACAATATGTTAAACAGGTTCTGTATTTAGATATACCACTTTATAAATATTATATAGGCAGACCTGCCCAATCCATTGCGGCAACAGGATTTAAAATCCATGATCATGAAAAGATAATTCTCAATATTATAAATTATTTGCAAACTAATGATGCCACCTTATACAATAAGCGATTAATAATGAATAAAATGTTATTTCATATGCTAAAAGGTCATAGAGATCGTATTTTGCAAGTCAGTCCTCTTAGCAAGACTAATTTAGAATTTTTTAAGAAAGTTAAAGATATTAATAATATAATTAATTGGGATATTAATTCTCATGATATCAGTAGGGAATTAGATAATTACTTATCAAAAATGAGACTCGTTACAGTAATAGATATTAAATTTGATAAATGTTTTAGTTATATCAAATTATTTATAAAAAACTTGTTAATAGCACCTTATACTCTAGGGTTGTTTACTTATAAAATACTAAACACTTATGATATCTATTATTTTAATAAGTATGCAAAAATATTAGCGAATATACTTATGCTACCAAAAAAAATAGCCAGCATAATATTAAAGAGATAATGAAGAAGGAATGAGTTGATCCTGATTAATTTCTTGAATTTACCATTGAATAATCTAATATAAAAGATATATAGTCGATTCATGAGACTATCGTTGAGAAGTGTATAACGCAGCTGTTGAAAGTTATACTCGATAATCAAGTTTTTTGCAGATTTGAATAAAATATAGGATCATGGTTGTCATCCCTGCGAAAGCAGGTATCTAAAAACACCCTGAGGTATTATAGATTCCGCACCGAAGCGGGAATGATGGTATGGACGAGTGAAGCGAAATATGCTTTACTTGTACGGAGTCAGCTGAAAAATAGTTTTCAGCTGCTCCAAATTAAATAATAATTTAATTAATAGGTCCATACCATGATAAATAATAGCATAAAAAATACTATAATAGGAATAGATTTAGCAAAAAATAGTATGCACTTGGTGCAAGTCGATCAAAATGGCAAAAAAATAGGTTATCAAAAAGTTACAAGAGATGAGTTAATAGCCTATTTAAGCAATCTCGATAAAAGTTCATTGGTAGCTATGGAAGCATGTGGAGGAGCTAATTATTGGTCACAGGAAATTGCTAAGCTTGGTTTGCAAGTCAAACTAATGAAAACAAAAGATGTAAAAGTTTATGCTACATCGAAACAGAAAAATGATTATAACGATGCGTTAGCAATATGCAAAGCGGCTCGTGATCCAGAATTAAAAACTGTGCTGCCAAAAAGCAAAGAGGAACAAGATATAAAATTTTTGCATAAAATTAGAAGTAATACGATCAGAGATCGTGTGCAAAAAACTAATTCTACAATATCAAGTTTATGTGAATATGGCTATAATACAAAATTAAGTAAAAATAAATTTTGCAAATCATGTAGGCTGGAGGTAGAGTTAGCGTATAGTAAAGGTTATATAAATTCTGGGATACGGTCAATTTTACTTTTAGAATGTAAAGAAATTGAGGATTTATGTGACAAAGAGAAAACTTTAGAAAAGCTGATTATCAGCAATAATAAGCAAAGTGAGAAAGCTACTAGGTTGCAGACAATTTTTGGCATTGGAGCAATCAATGCTAGTTGTTTGAGTGTAGCCCCAATGGAAAGTTATCCAACCCCGAGGGATTTTGCTGCTTCGCTTGGTTTGGTACCAAAGCAACATAGCTCAGGAGATAAGATAGTTTTAGGAGGGATTACCAAACAGGGAGATAGATATGCCAGAACTATGTTGATTCAAGCCGCAAGGACAATAGCAATAAGAGCAAAAAGTGGTAAGGAATCGAAAGATAAACTAGTGCAGTGGGCAGTGAAGAAATTTGCTGAAAATAAATCATATAATATTATATGTGTTGGTTTAGCAAATAAGTTAGCAAGGATTGCTTATGCAGTAGTCACCAATGGTAGCGAATATGTTGCAAATTAGTTTAGTTGAGAAAAAAGAAGAAACTATGTCAACTAAATAAAAATTGGTAATTGATAAATATTGCGAGTAAAGAATAGTAACAATAAAGAGAACGAAAGTTAAAGAGTTAATGAATAAGTATTCTGAATAAAATCCGTAATTATGTCGAGGCTCTAGAAGCCGTGGGAATGAGAGGTCACTCAAGGATATTTATAAGAATGCAGAAACCATTATGGCACTCGATGCCGAATATATGACCGCTTCCTTTGTGGCTCTATTTTTTTATTTTCTTTGTTGACAAATTCACTCGTCCATATATGACAAATTTTGCGTTTAAAGATAGATGTTGTGACTCGGATATATTCAAATTTCCTTCAAACAACCTACTATTTATAAGCTCTGCAAAAAACTTGATTATCGAGTTATAGTGAATTAACTTGAATTGGCAACGTTATAAATCCGATTAGTATTTAGCCTCAACGTCATTACGAGGAGCCACTTTAGTGGCATTGATGCAATCCAAAAAACTATTAAAATGGATTGCTTTGGAGGCTTACGCCTCCTCGCTAATAGACAGCACGATGGATGCTTATTCGGCACCAATTCAGGTTAATTGACTATAGAACTGGTTAGCTACACTTAATTTTTTAACATAATTTATAGTGATTGGATATTTGTATGACCAATAAAGCTCTTGATCTCTTTTTAAGATACTATCTTTTTATAATAGTTGCATTATTAAATGCTGGCTGTTCTCATAAAGGAGTGGAGGCTTTATCTAAACCGCATCCTGATATTGTAAGCTTTCACAATGATTTTGCTCATTTACAAAGAGAACTTCCTGTATTGCAAAAGAAAAACTTACTTTTCCTAGACCCTGTGCCAGTTGCAAATTATGGTGACAGAGAAGGTAAAAAACTATCAATGGTTATAGTTCACCATACTGGTATATCAACATTAAAAGATACAAAAGAATTGCTAAACAAAATAGGTCTGTCTGCTCATTTTATTGTAGATAAAAATGGCAGTATTACGTTAACGGTTCCTTTAGAAAAGCGGGCATACCATGCTGGTATTAGTTATGCTAAAATTAAAATGGGTGAGCAATTTGAAGAATTAACTGCTTTAAATAATTATTCTATCGGCATAGAAATAGTGAATACTGGGCGTGAATTGTTTTCACAACAGCAAATGGAATCTGTAAAAGAATTGCTCCTATATCTTATGAAACGTTTTAAAATAAGAAAAGATATGATATTTAGTCATTCTGAAATAGGAACAATATTGTACAGTAAAGCATTTGACAGTTATGTGCTACGTAAAGTTGATCCGCATAGATTATTTGATTGGGAGTTATTGGAAAGAAATAATATAGGGCTTCATATAAATAATAGAATAGAATCCAACGAGGCTAAACGTTTAATGGATAAAGTATTATATAAAATGGGAGATAAAAACACAGATATTCTAAAATTAAAAGAAAGACTGAATAGATTTTTTTATAAGATACAACCTTGGAATGATAAAGAAGGTAAGGTAGTTTTGCCTGATGATCGTATCAATTATTCAAATGAATTTGATGAGAGTTTTATGTGGGTAGTATATCAGTTTTCGATACATAATCTACCAATAGAAATTAGGAAGGATTTACTTTTAAAACTTGAGCAACAAGATGTATTTCCTAAGCTTTTAGATAAGTATCGAGATAGTATTTATTGTGAATTCAATAATTTACACTCCAAAATTCATATGCTTATTAAACCACGTGATTTAAATGAAAAAGACTATAAATATTTATTAACTTCCCTTACAAATTATGAACAAGAGGTATCACGTAATACGTTCAATAGCTTAATATATAAAATGGAAATATATTATAATTCTGATTTAAGGTATGATATAATCTTGCCATATAATACCTTTAAAAACAATTTATTAAATAAAATAGATGTTTTACAACAAGATATTTTATCTTTGGAATCTTTAGAAGCTCATAAAATTACTGAGGTTTCAAATTTAATAGCTATGTTTAAAGAAAATATTTCTTCTGAATTCCAAAAATTCGAACAAGAATATTCTCAGCAATACATAACAGTATGGAAGAAAGAATTCCTACCTCTTATGAAAAAACAAGTTAAATGGACTGCCTTACATGAGGAAATATTAAAATACTTAGAGAAATCTAAATCACAAATTAATGAGACGAACTAAATAGGAAGTGTAATATAGTGAATTATTAAGCAGCATTTAGTACCGCAGTTTTCCATTTGCTAGACCAATCATTACTATGGATTATAGATCTTAATTGCAAAATAGGATTTAACCCCTCTCTAGACCATCTCATGTGTTGCTGCCCTTTACATCTTTGATTGATTAAACTCTCAACAGTTGATTCAGCAAGATTACTAGTAAAGATCAGCCCTTGATCCTTCCTTGTTGAGTAATCCACAATTTTATCTTTATTATTATCAACATATTGGGATAATTTTTTAATCCTATCATGATGCTGTTCTTCTTTTGTCAGTGCTAATATTTCTTTAAATCTTATCATCGCCTTCTCCACATCTCCTCTCCATAAATGCCACTTGATATGCATCAGATCTTCTTTTAGCCTTTTTGGTAACGATATATTCTCAAATTTCATACCCAAATGAAACCAATCTAAAATATAAGTTATTTTAGCACACAAAGGCTCTAGTGCCTTTGCTATATTCCAGCAATTTGCCGCCCCATCACATAGTGCGGTAATATGTGTTTTTGGGCTTAAGCCTTGTTTCAATGCTGCAATAATAGTAGAACTTATAATTTGTTTTTGACGATCATCCTTAATTGACGCTGCACAATTCTTACTTATAATATAATTCCTGGTATCTTGACTATTTGATTTTATAGATTCTGGTTTGTAAACTACAGCCACCATAGCCTCCATACTACGTTGATCCTCTGTTGTCTTTATATGTCCTCCATCTACATTTAATATTAGTTCAACAGCATCTTCAGTAATGAGCATTTCCTTCTCATCAGCATTGATATCTTCAATAGCATTGCCAACTGATTCTGTAACTTGTTTAATACGATTATGATTATTAATTTGCCGATCTTTACCAGAAAATAATTCAAATAATTTCTCTCCTTCTCTAAAACTATGTGTAGCACCTAGTGTAGCTTGTATTTTTTTTAAATCACCAGAAATTACTCCCTGCAATAACGTGCGGACGGTAGAGTGCGTTTCATATCCGCAATTATGGCATTTAAATCTCTGTATTACAATGTTATGATCAGTGAAAACATCGTGAAAAGTAGATTTATTTACACCAGTCTTATGCATTTTAATTTTACACTTAGGGCAAGTAACTTTTGTTAGTTTATGGATTAATTGAATCTTTTCCTGCAAAACTATATCCTGTACTCCTTGAATTAAAGCAATTTGATTATCCAAACCTATGGAAAAATCTAGACAATTACTTGGTTCGTTAAGCTCGCCATTAAGTACTTCTACTCTTGAAATTGTTGTAGTGGGTTGCTTATGATCATACGATTCATATATTATTCTATATCTTCTTGTTGTCATCCTATTACTCATAGTTGCTAATAATGACATTATTGTATCGCCTTTTTATAACAATGTCAACTCACTATATTACACTTCCTATAGCAAACGTATGCAAATAGAGGAGACGTTTCGAGTGATAAAAAGTCATCAATTTGGTCTTGCTGGAAGATATATTCGAACTTTAGATGTGAATAGATGGGGAGTTTTAATGTTACTATCTGCCATTGTTATTATAACATATTGGGTTATAGGTGTGGTAGGCTATAGCCAAGGTATGCAAAGAATTTTCCAACCTAACACAGTAAAAGATAAAAAGATTTATTCGTATTTTACCCTTGGGAAATTTATTATTGAATTTAATTATTTGCATGCCATAAAACCATTGGTAGAACCCCTGGCATCTATTATAAAGACGGAGCTTTGTCGTGCTTAACCTGAATATTGCATGAAAGAATAGAGACAAAACCCTTGTAATACTATATAATATCAGTGTTAAAAGAAGATTACATAGAGGGTTTTGCCATGACAAATTGTACAGGATTAATTTACCAATCGAAAGTAAAAAATCGTCAAATAGAAATAAATTTCACAGGAGGTAATATTAGTAGCGATGGAGGTGTATTATTGCTAAGAGAAGCAGATAAAAGACTTGGTCTAACTAATGAACTGGCTAAGATTTTTCCTGATAAGCGAGATTCTGATAAAATTACTCATACTATTTTAACAATGCTCAAACAGCGTATTTATGGTATTGCTCTTGGTTATGAAGATTTAAATGATCACGATAATTTAAGAAAATGTCCAGCTTTGCAAACAAGTATAGACACACTGGACGATATGGCTAGTAGCTCTACTTTATGCCGTTTAGAAAATAAAGCAGATCGTGGATTTGCTCTTAAAGCTCATAAGGTGATGATTGACAAGTTTGTCGAATCTCATAAAACCGTGCCGAAACAATTAATACTTGATTTTGATGCCACTGATGATGAAATTTATGGCAATCAAGAGGGGAAGTTTTATCATGGATATTATCGTCATAATTGCTTTCTACCTTTATATGTTTTTTGTGGAAAAAAGCTGTTAGTAAGCAATCTTCGCAGCTCAAAGCTAGAACAAGCAAAGCATAGCTGGGCAATATTATCTCTATTAGTCAAGCGTTTTCGTCAATCGTGGCCTGAAGTAGAGATTATTTTTCGTGGTGATGGTGGATTTTGTCGTCATCAGATGCTGGATTGGTGTGATGAAAATAATGTAAAATATATAGTCGGAATAGCCCAAAATACTAGACTCAACAAGCTGCTTGAGCCATTGATGCAACAATCTAACGAAGCCTTCACAATTAGCAAAGAGAAGCAACGCTTTTTTAGTGAATTTAAATATAAAGCTGATAGCTGGAGTCGTCATCGTAAGATAGTTGGTAAATCAGAAGTAACTAGCCTTGGTGAGAATCCAAGATATATAGTAACTAATTTAGCAGGTAAGCCAGAAGATTTATATGATAAAATTTACTGTGCACGTGGAGATATGGAAAATCGTATAAAAGAGCAACAGTTAGAGCTATTTGCCGATCGCACTTCATGCCATAAATGGTGGGATAATCAACTCAGACTAATTTTGTCAAGCCTTGCCTATACATTAGTAGAATATATACGTGATAAGTTTTTACAAGGTACTGAATTAGCTAAAGCCTTGGTAGGAACGGTGCGTTTAAAATTGTTCAAAATTGGAGCAGTAATTATTAGAAATACTAGGAGCATTAAATTCTTGTTGTCTTCATCTTATCCTTACCAACATATATGGGATAGTGTTATGAAAAAATTAGCTATAGAATAAGCTAATATGGTACTGTCCCCGGTACAATAAAAAATGGGGGTAAGGGGGGATTCTATCTTAAATCAGGAAGAATTGCATATCTAGACATAATTTAAGTGAAAATTAACATATCCATTACCACTTATAAGCGATATTGCCATTTTATTTTTATAAATACCACCTTCATGCAATATCCAGGTTAATTTCGTGGGGATACATCAGCTCGCAATGACATCTTGTACTTTGTAAAATATAGATTTACAAGACGGGCAAGTATCTATAATATCATTATAATTATATAAAAGTTAAAAAATATTAAGTATTACTTGTGCGTAAACAAACGATATATCAATATTTACTGATAGTAGATTAGTTTACATAGAAATAAACCTATTTTAATTTAATTGTTGCCTTTCTAGGTTATATAATATATGACAGTAATCTTTGCATTTATTAATAAGTATATTTGCAAAAATTTAATAATTCATTCATAAAGGATTTAACTATGGCACGAAAGAATGACTTTATAGAAAAAGCTGACAAATTTATAGGTGAAAAGATCTATTCTTTAAGGCTTGCTAAGGGGTTGTCACGTCAACAACTTGCAAAGGTAATAGTAGTAACACATCAACAGTTACAAAAATATGAAAAGGGCATTAATAGAATACCAATGGGTAGGCTGATTCTTATTGCTAAAGCACTAGAAAAAAATATCGATTATTTTTATGATGGTTTAGAAGGAGCGGATAATGTCGAGCCTGTACATACTCAACATCAGCGTATGTGCATAGAAGTATCAAGAAACTTTATGAAGATTCGTAACCCTGCACATCAACAAGCTGTTAATGCATTGATACGTTCTTTGATTAAAGAAGATTAGGTGAGATAAAACATATATAAAAATTTTATTTATGTTACGCAATTTGTGAGTTATAGTAGATTTGTTGAGTTGAGCAACTAATCTGCTAATAACTCACAACCCGATTGTTTATTTCGTAGTGAATAAATATATACATTTTATCACAAAAATTCATTACGCTAATAGATATATGCAAATTATTTAAAAAATTTGCTATAGTCAATTGATGAAAAATTGGGGACGTTATCACTCAATGCTCGCCTATTACTTATTATAGTACCCTACAATTTTGAGAAGATGAAGAAGAATGGTTGATTTAGAGTGGTGTGAAGTAGTATAAGGTAGGTATTTTTATAACAAAATGCATAATATAATACTTCAAGAATTGATTTTATATATAGACGGAAATAAATCAAGATTAAAATGTTTGGTTGGTATGGTAATTAGTTTGCTGACGGGCAGCTCAATTTATCAAAAAGGTTTAGCACTTGGTATTTTAGGTGATGCTAAAGCGACGTCAAAAACTCATAGAATTTATCGTTTTTTAAAAGATTTTAATTTTGATTATATGAAGGTTGGCTATTTGCTATTAAGCTTTTTTGCTTCAAAAAATTATGTCGTAGCAATGGATAGGACAAGTTGGAAATTTGGTAAATCCGATATTAATATTTTATTTTTAGTAATGGTAATTGGTAAAATATCGGTGCCAATATTCTGGAAGACTTTGTCGCATGGTGGTGGGTGTTCTGCAGAATTTATGAAGGAATTTTTACAGAAATTTATTAATAATTTTGGCGTTGAAAGAATAAAATATTTGCTTGCTGATAGAGAATTTATGAATAAAGAATGGTTAGACTTTCTGATAAATAACCATCTAAAGTTTGTTATTCCATTAAAAATGGATCATAAAATTCGTCTTACAAAAGGTTTAAGAACTTTAACCATTGAAAGAATATTTAGTGATGTTAAAGCCTTAGAGTATAGGGCTTGTAGTGGTATATTATGGAATAGAAAGGTTAATTTTACCGCATATAGAAATGATAAGAGCGAGCTGATGGTTCTGGTGTCTTCAATTGAAATAGAGCAAGATATTTTTGCTTTATATAAATTTCGTTGGAGTGTTGAACGACTATTTTTGCACCTAAAAAGCGGTGGTTTTGATATTGAAAAAAGTCACATTGTAAAATTGGATAGATTTGAAAAATTATTAGTGATAACTGCTATTGCTTCAGCTTTAATAGTCAAAAATGGAATAATACAAAATGCCTTAAATCCCATCCGAATAAAACGGTACAAAACCATTGAAAGACAATTGTTTTCATTATTTACCTATGGCTTTGATCATATCAAAAATGCTTTTTATCAATCTACAACAGCCATAACGCAGCTAATATCCACATTATTAATACCTCCCAAACAAAAACTTTTTTCTATCCTAATACCATCTTTACAAAAATTGTAGGGTACTATGATTACTTATAGGCGTCGCTCCATCGCTCCTAGCCCCAAATTCTCCTGAATTGACTATATTTAGTTGGAAGTGTAATATAGTGAGTTGACATTGTTATAAAAAGGCGATACAATAATGTCATTATTAGCAACTATGAGTAATAGGATGACAACAAGAAGATATAGAATAATATATGAATCGTATGATCATAAGCAACCCACTACAACAATTTCAAGAGTAGAAGTACTTAATGGCGAGCTTAACGAACCAAGTAATTGTCTAGATTTTTCCATAGGTTTGGATAATCAAATTGCTTTAATTCAAGGAGTACAGGATATAGTTTTGCAGGAAAAGATTCAATTAATCCATAAACTAACAAAAGTTACTTGCCCTAAGTGTAAAATTAAAATGCATAAGACTGGTGTAAATAAATCTACTTTTCACGATGTTTTCACTGATCATAACATTGTAATACAGAGATTTAAATGCCATAATTGCGGATATGAAACGCACTCTACCGTCCGCACGTTATTGCAGGGAGTAATTTCTGGTGATTTAAAAAAAATACAAGCTACACTAGGTGCTACACATAGTTTTAGAGAAGGAGAGAAATTATTTGAATTATTTTCTGGTAAAGATCGGCAAATTAATAATCATAATCGTATTAAACAAGTTACAGAATCAGTTGGCAATGCTATTGAAGATATCAATGCTGATGAGAAGGAAATGCTCATTACTGAAGATGCTGTTGAACTAATATTAAATGTAGATGGAGGACATATAAAGACAACAGAGGATCAACGTAGTATGGAGGCTAGGAAGTGTAATATAGTGAATTATTAAGCAGCATTTAGTACCGCAGTTTTCCATTTGCTAGACCAATCATTACTATGGATTATAGATCTTAATTGCAAAATAGGATTTAACCCCTCTCTAGACCATCTCATGTGTTGCTGCCCTTTACATCTTTGATTGATTAAACTCTCAACAGTTGATTCAGCAAGATTACTAGTAAAGATCAGCCCTTGATCCTTCCTTGTTGAGTAATCCACAATTTTATCTTTATTATTATCAACATATTGGGATAATTTTTTAATCCTATCATGATGCTGTTCTTCTTTTGTCAGTGCTAATATTTCTTTAAATCTTATCATCGCCTTCTCCACATCTCCTCTCCATAAATGCCACTTGATATGCATCAGATCTTCTTTTAGCCTTTTTGGTAACGATATATTCTCAAATTTCATACCCAAATGAAACCAATCTAAAATATAAGTTATTTTAGCACACAAAGGCTCTAGTGCCTTTGCTATATTCCAGCAATTTGCCGCCCCATCACATAGTGCGGTAATATGTGTTTTTGGGCTTAAGCCTTGTTTCAATGCTGCAATAATAGTAGAACTTATAATTTGTTTTTGACGATCATCCTTAATTGACGCTGCACAATTCTTACTTATAATATAATTCCTGGTATCTTGACTATTTGATTTTATAGATTCTGGTTTGTAAACTACAGCCACCATAGCCTCCATACTACGTTGATCCTCTGTTGTCTTTATATGTCCTCCATCTACATTTAATATTAGTTCAACAGCATCTTCAGTAATGAGCATTTCCTTCTCATCAGCATTGATATCTTCAATAGCATTGCCAACTGATTCTGTAACTTGTTTAATACGATTATGATTATTAATTTGCCGATCTTTACCAGAAAATAATTCAAATAATTTCTCTCCTTCTCTAAAACTATGTGTAGCACCTAGTGTAGCTTGTATTTTTTTTAAATCACCAGAAATTACTCCCTGCAATAACGTGCGGACGGTAGAGTGCGTTTCATATCCGCAATTATGGCATTTAAATCTCTGTATTACAATGTTATGATCAGTGAAAACATCGTGAAAAGTAGATTTATTTACACCAGTCTTATGCATTTTAATTTTACACTTAGGGCAAGTAACTTTTGTTAGTTTATGGATTAATTGAATCTTTTCCTGCAAAACTATATCCTGTACTCCTTGAATTAAAGCAATTTGATTATCCAAACCTATGGAAAAATCTAGACAATTACTTGGTTCGTTAAGCTCGCCATTAAGTACTTCTACTCTTGAAATTGTTGTAGTGGGTTGCTTATGATCATACGATTCATATATTATTCTATATCTTCTTGTTGTCATCCTATTACTCATAGTTGCTAATAATGACATTATTGTATCGCCTTTTTATAACAATGTCAACTCACTATATTACACTTCCATATGTTTAGGTAAATGAGCATGCAGAAATTCATGTGCTACTAGCGGATTCTCCATTGCTTTGCGAAAAATTTTGTCATGCTTTAAACGTTCTGTCATTTTACCTAGCTATTTTAAGAACTCCCATATGTTTTGACATAAAAACTTTTAATAGACAATATCATATATATGATACCAATTGCAATAATTAACGCAGTGGTGTAAAATGGGTTTTTAACTGATAAAGGTACTCAAATGGCTAGGTTAATATTACCACAAGGTTTTCATGGTCATGATTTTATAAAAATGATGAAACATGAGCCGCATGGTCGAAATCGTATACGTTTATTGGCGATGTATCACCTTCAATTAGGCAAATCTTTAAAAGCCATATCTGAAATAGTGAAGTCACACTGGAAAACTGTGCAATCATGGCTCAGAAGATTTAGGAATCATGGTTTTGAAGGATTATTTGAATCACAAAGAAGCGGTGCCCCTAGGAAGATTAACACTATACAAGAGTCTGCTCTTTTTGATAAAATCAATACGCTCAGTGAAAGTAAAACTGGTGGGTATATAACTGGAAAGGAGCTACATATCATGTTACTTGAGAAATATGGTGCTAAATGCGCTTTAAAAACAGTCTACAATACTATGCACCGCCTTGGTTTTAGCTGGATTACTTCTCGTTCAATGCATCCAAAGTCAAATCAAGAGACTCAAAATACATATAAAAAAACTTCCCAGACATGTTAACAAAATTATTACCAAAAAATATCGATAGATGTAAAGTTGATATATGGTCTCAGGATGAAACTCGAGTTGGGCAACAAGGTAGCTTAACTCGTATATGGGCTAAGCGTGGCACTAGACCCCGTAAAGTTCGGCAACAGCAATTCATTTCAACATATATTTATGGAGCTGCTTGCCATGATACAGGAGAAGCTTTTGCATTAATTTTACCATATGCAAACACACAGGCAATGAATAAATTCTTAGAAGAGCTTTCTCGCAGTATTCAAGGCAACCGACATATAGCTTTACTAACGGATAATGCAGGTTGGCACACAGCCAAAAAACTAACTGTGCCAAGCAATATCACTTTGATACCGCTTCCGCCCTATGCACCGGAACTTAATGCAATGGAACAAGTTTGGGAATGGATCAAAAATCATTTCTTGTCTAACCAATGTTATGGTGTATATGAAGATATCGTCACTATGGCTTGTTACGCTTGGAATCAATTTGCTCATAATGTAGATTTAGTAAAATCAATTATGTATAGAGACTGGATAAACACACCGTGTTAATTATTGCAATTGGTATCAGATATGGCTTTTAAAGATTTGCCTAATTGAAGGTGATACATCGCCAATAAACGTATACGATTTCGACCATGCGGCTCATGTTTCATCATTTTTATAAAATCATGACCATGAAAACCTTGTGGTAATATTAACCTAGCCATTTGAGTACCTTTATCAGTTAAAAACCCATTTTACACCACTGCGTTAATTATTGCAATTGGTATTAATGACAATATGTAGCTTACAACCAAAGAACCACCCAGTGGAAGTCTTACCTCTTTTTGCTATGTCTTTGAATACTTTATGTCTATTAATTCTTAAATTATGGCAAGCAGGAAGTTTAGTAGAGTCGATATAATATTGACCAGTTTGTTTTCCTGATAGGCTTTTTAGCAGTAATACCATGGGCATGAAGCTCATTGGCATTAACTGAACAAAACGACTATAGCTCACAAGTTTTGGAAATTCCTTTCTATAACTTTGACATAAGCAGCATAAATAAAAATCTTTAAAGGTACGGTAGTTATAGTACCCTACAATTTTGAGAAGATGAAGAAGAATGGTTGATTTAGAGTGGTGTGAAGTAGTATAAGGTAGGTATTTTTATAACAAAATGCATAATATAATACTTCAAGAATTGATTTTATATATAGACGGAAATAAATCAAGATTAAAATGTTTGGTTGGTATGGTAATTAGTTTGCTGACGGGCAGCTCAATTTATCAAAAAGGTTTAGCACTTGGTATTTTAGGTGATGCTAAAGCGACGTCAAAAACTCATAGAATTTATCGTTTTTTAAAAAATTTTAATTTTGATTATATGAAGGTTGGCTATTTGCTATTAAGCTTTTTTGCTTCAAAAAATTATGTCGTAGCAATGGATAGGACAAGTTGGAAATTTGGTAAATCCGATATTAATATTTTATTTTTAGTAATGGTAATTGGTAAAATATCGGTGCCAATATTCTGGAAGACTTTGTCGCATGGTGGCGGGTGTTCTGCAGAATTTATGAAGGAATTTTTACAGAAATTTATTAATAATTTTGGCGTTGAAAGAATAAAATATTTGCTTGCTGATAGAGAATTTATGAATAAAGAATGGTTAGACTTTCTGATAAATAACCATCTAAAGTTTGTTATTCCATTAAAAATGGATCATAAAATTCGTCTTACAAAAGGTTTAAGAACTTTAACCATTGAAAGAATATTTAGTGATGTTAAAGCCTTAGAGTATAGGGCTTGTAGTGGTATATTATGGAATAGAAAGGTTAATTTTACCGCATATAGAAATGATAAGAGCGAGCTGATGGTTCTGGTGTCTTCAATTGAAATAGAGCAAGATATTTTTGCTTTATATAAATTTCGTTGGAGTGTTGAACGACTATTTTTGCACCTAAAAAGCGGTGGTTTTGATATTGAAAAAAGTCACATTGTAAAATTGGATAGATTTGAAAAATTATTAGTGATAACTGCTATTGCTTCAGCTTTAATAGTCAAAAATGGAATAATACAAAATGCCTTAAATCCCATCCGAATAAAACGGTACAAAACCATTGAAAGACAATTGTTTTCATTATTTACGAGTCTGTCCTATAGTTTGTGTAAGTTGCAAAGAAAGCAGTAAGAGATTACTGTAAAAAAAGTAACTTAAGCAAGCAAGGAGGAATTATGGCTAAAAAATTAGATACAGATAAAGATACATTAAACATCAGTAATCAGCTAGTAGAAGAATTATTATCAAAAGCAGATCCATCGGAGTTATTTGGTCGAGATGGTTTATTTCAACAGCTAAAGAAGCAAATAGTTGAGAAAATATTAGCAAGTGAGTTGGATCATGAATTAGGATATTCAAAACATAGCAAGATGCCAAAAGTAGATAATAATAGTCGTAATGGTAGCTATGAGAAGACAGTAATTGATGGGGATGGTCGTAAGCTGACAGTAGAAGTACCAAGAGATCGGGAAGGAGAGTATAATCCTCTAAGGTGGTCCCCTTTGTCTAGACAAAAATTTAGATAAATAGAGATATAATTCACAAAAATTGAGTCAATCATTTAATTTGTGTGTGCGTCAAGATAAGGTGCATTAATCTTACGGGTGAAAGTCCTGTTATGGAAGGAGTAGCTAGCTCCACCATATAGCGAGTCTTGTGCTGCTGAAGGTAACGACAGTAGTAAAGCGTAGACAGCGAAACATCCGAGCCGAAACCAAATGGTGAACGTGATAGCCCTGAAATGATATTGGTAGTGGAAGTCGATGTGCTACACAACGCAGTAGACAAGAGAAAACTAGAGGTCAAACTAGCGAAAATCCGAAAGTTTTCAACCATCGGGGTCTCAGGCGTCAGCGAGTTTGTAGAGATTAATGACACAACTTGAGAAGTCCTTATAACTCTTACTGAGTTAAGTAAGTATTCAAAGTACAAGTGCCGAAACATAAGGCTTTGGAGATGGTGTTAAGGATGGCTGAGTCAGTTGTAGTAGTGATGAAGCTTCGTAATGGGAGTGGAGCGAAGGGCTGACAGAAAGGTAAGAACGTAAGAGGGAAACAATGACCGTACACAGCATAGACGGAAATACATGGTCAACGAAACTTGAGCGTATAAAGTTGCTATCATCACAAAATCAAGACATAAAGTTTAATAATCTTGGACATATTATTGATTTAAAGATGTTAGAAGAACAATATAAGGAACTTGATAGCAAGAAAGCTGTAGGAATAGATGGTATAACCAAAGCGGTTTATGGTAAGAAGTTGGAAGCAAATTTGCTCTCGCTCCTTACTAAAATTCGCAAGGGGCAATATCAAGCTAAACCTGCACGAATTACATTGATTCCAAAAGAAGATGGAGGCAAAAGACCTTTGGTAATATCATGCTTTGAAGACAAGATAATCGAGTCGGCAGTAAGCAAGATATTAAACTCAGTGTTCGAGCCAATATTCTTAAAATGTTCTTACGGGTTTCGACCTAAATTAAACGCCCATGATGCACTTAAGGAGTTGAATAGACTTACGTATAACTTCAATAAAGGAGCTGTAGTTGAAATTGATATAACTAAGTGCTTCAATTCAATCAAACATTCTGAGTTGATGGGATTCCTAAGAAAGAGAATATCTGACAAAAGATTCCTAAGACTAGTTATGAAACTGATGGAAACACCAATTATAGAAAACGGCATTACAGTTACTAACAAGGAAGGATGCCGCCAAGGGTCTAAAACATCACCAATTTTGGCAAATGTCTTCCTACATTATGTTATTGACTGTTGGTTTGCTAAAATCAGCAAGGAAAACATAAGAGGGCAAACTGGAATGGTGAGGTATTGTGACGATATGGTGTTCGTCTTTGAGAATGAAGAAGACGCGAGGAAGTTTTATGAGGTTTTGCCCAAAAGATTAAACAAGTATGGCTTGAACATCAATGAAGCTAAATCGCAGATGATTCAGTCCGGTAGATACCATGCTGAGGACTTAGCTAAGCAAGGTAAGAAGATCAAGAGTTATAATTTTCTTGGCTTTACTTGCTATTGGGGTAAATCAAGGTTTGGTAACATATGGAGATTAAAATATACCACAAGGAAAGATCGATTTACCGAGAAGCTTAAAGGGCTAAGAGAATATCTACGAAGTCACCTTAATGAGAGGGGCAAAGAACAGATATTATTGCAAGTCATTAGAGCTACAAAGGGGTGGATCAATTATCATGGTATATCAGATAATCAAAGACGAGTAAGTTCATTTATTCACCAAACTAGGCGAGCAATATATGGGTGGTTTAATAGAATGGGTGGGAAGCGTAAGATGAATTGGCAAAGATTAGCTGAAATACTCAAAAGGGTCGACTTTCCAAATAAGTGGAAGACCATTTCAATGTTCTAAAACCAACAAAAAAAAATAGGGTACAAGCCTATCTTACCTTTCGGGAGCCGGATGCGGTAGCTCTGCATGTCCGGTTCTGAGGAGGGGCTTAACCAAGCAATTGGTTAGGTCTACTCACAAAGTTCATTTTTTATTTTCCAATAAATCATATTTAAAATCTCCACAAAGTATTTCAAATTGATTTAAAGCTAAAGACCAATCTTTAATAGGCATGGTCCATTTTTTGGCTGCATTTTGTAAGGATAAAAATATTATTTTTTGAATTGACTTATCATCTGGAAACACCCCCTTATTTTTGATAATTTTTCTAATTTGACGATTTACAGATTCTATAGTGTTAGTAGTATAAATTACCTTTCTGTTCTCTTCAGGAAAGGCAAAAAACGGTATTATCCCAGACCAATTACGTTGCCAAATATCAGAAATTACCGGATATTTTTTATCCCATTTTACACCAAATTGCTGAAGTTTTAAACGTGCCATTTCGTCATTATTAGCTGTATAAATTTGTTTTAGATCTGATGTGACCTCTTTTAAATCTTTATATGACACATACTTTACTGAATTGCGAACCATATGTACAATACATAATTGTACTATAGTACTCAGGAATACGCTGCTTATCGCTTCTGGAAAGCCCTTTAAACCATCCACACAAGCAACATAAATTTGTTCAATTCCTCGATTCTTTAACTCAGTAACTACTTGCATCCAAAATTTAGCACCTTCATTTTTGCCTATCCAAATGCCAAGTAACTCCTTTTTCCCTTCTATATTTACAGCAAGTGCTAAATATACTGCTTTATTTATTACTATGTGATTGTCTCTAGATTTTACATAGATACAGTCCAAGTATAATATTGGATACACCCTATCTAAACAACGATTTTGCCACCTAGTTACTTCTTCTATTACCCCATCTGTTATGGTGGATATCAAGTCACCAGATACATCAGTTTGATATATTTCTTCTAAATGCCCTCGGATCTCGCTGACTATAATGGTTCCAATATTTTGGACAGAAAAATAAGAAAAATGAGATAGAATTCTTTAGCAAACAAGGAGAGCTAGAGATGAAAAAACAAGTAAGGCAATATAGTGCTGAGGAGAAAGCCAAAATTGTCATAGAAGCAATTAAGGGAGAGCTAACAATAGCCCAGATAACCAGTAAGTATGGTGTTCATGCAACACAGATCAGTAACTGGAAAACACAAGGTCTTGAGTTGTTAGTACAAGGTTTTAAGAATAAAACACAGAGTGCTGATCCAAATCAGCAGGGGTTAATCAAGAATCTATATGAGCAAATTGGTCAGTTAAGCGTTGAGTGTGACTGGCTCAAAAAAAAATCTGCATTGTTTAGAATTAAAGGTTAGGTGTAATATGATAGAGCCTAATCATAATAAGTTAACAATTGTACAACAGTGTAAGTTATTGGATATTAGCAGGTCAACCTATTACTATCAACCTACTGGTATTAGTGAACAAGATATCAAGATTATGGCAATAATTGATGAGACCTATACTATGCATCCATATTATGGTATGCGGCGGATGGCTAAATATTTACAAGCCCAAGGTTTTTCGGTAGGTCGTAAAGCTGTTAGACGTTACTACAAGATAATGGGTCTTGAAGCTGTTTATCCTAAAATAAATTTAAGCAAGAGGAATCAAGTGCATAAAATATATCCTTATTTACTAAAAGGATTAGAAATAGTATTGCCAAACCAGGTTTGGAGTGCAGATATAACGTATATAAGACTGAGCCAAGGGTTCGTATATTTAGTAGCTATTATTGACTGGTATAGTCGTTATATTCTAAGTTGGCGAATCTCCATTAGTTTGGAAAGTGAATTTTGTGTAACAGCCCTTGAAGACGCTATAGAAAAATATGGTATGCCAAAAATATTTAATACTGATCAAGGAGTACAATTTACCTCGGAGAATTTTATTAGTATGCTAAAGCTACATAATATCTTGATTAGTATGGATGGTAAGGGACGAGCCTTAGATAATATTTTTATTGAACGTTTTTGGCGATCATTAAAACAGGAAAAAATTTATCGGATTATTTTAACAACAGTAAAGGAGGCAAAGACAGCAATTAACGAATATATGGACTTTTATAATAGACAAAGGATACATCAAGCTTTGGATTATAAAAATCCAGAATGTGTATATTTTGAAAAAAATATTGTATAAAAACAACAATTTAATTTTTGTGAATTATATCTCTATTTATCTAAATTTTTGTCTAGACAAAGGGGACCACCTTAGTTTTATACTTTGACAAAAATGGATTAGTCGAATAAACTAAAGTTAGAAAAGTTAAGATAGAGAATAGGTTTTTATGTCTAAAGAGCAAGTTACTAAAGAGTCCTTACAAGACCAGCTCTTTGAAGCATTAAAAACTAATGAGCAAGTTAGAAATCAGGAAATACTTACAGCATGCGAAGTAATTGCCATGGTTACAGTAAATCTTCCTCAAAATCCATCACCAGAAGAGCTAAATTTATATAATACTACCTATAAATACCAATTAAAGCAATTAGACCTTAATGTTGAAGCTTTACAAAAAATATCAACAATAATAAATGACTCATTTCCTGAACATGAATATGAGAAAATAAGAGAAGTTATAAATGCACCTTTTGAAGAAAAAAATATAATATGGCAAGCTGAGGTCGAGAACAAGAAAAAAGATTTAAATAAAGATCCAAAATTCAAAGCTGTCAAAGATATGTTACGTGATAAGGGAGTGGCACATCAAAATGATTTTTCAAAAAAAGGGGCTAAGCAAGATGGTGTATCGGCTGGCTATATTGCTCAAGAAGAGGTTAGCGGTAATACTTTCATTTTAAAGCAATTTTATAAAAGTCATGCTGATTGTTTGGCTCTAGATGATGAAAAACAACAACAAGCTTTGAGTGATAGAAGAGACGGCGTGCAAGAGTTGATAGGCTCTAGCCTATATCAATTACTCTTATATGATCGGGCTCCTAAAGAAGAATTAGTAAAACCTAATCTGGAAAATCCAAATTCACTTTTTGTTCGCTCTAAATTCTTTAACAATGCTGAGCAATTTTCTACATTTTCTGGCTCTCCAAAGACTTTCCTGGAAGGAAATAAGAAGGAGTTACAGAAACTAGAAGGATTTGAAAAGGTAATTGCTGCTTGCCATATGTTAGGAGAGATAGATTACCATGCTGGTAATTTGATGGTACAAGATGGTAAAACTGTAACTAAAATTGATCATGGGAGATCTTTTGTGGAGTTTCATCAAGATTTTCCAGCTATGATTCAGTCAACATATAAATCTTTTAATTACTTTGGCTATGATGACGCCATTGAAAAAGGTGACTTATCATTTAGTGTCGAAAAATATAGTGACTCATTGAAACAAATGATTATGCAACTTGATGAGAAGGCAATAGATGCTATAGTGGATCAACGAATTGCTGAATTACAACAAGTTGACTTTAACCCTGCAGGCATTATTGTAGCAGCTAGATTTCAGGGTAATAATCAGAAAGTTACGTCTATTAATAATTTTGATGAATTAAAGCAATGTTATAAGGAAAATATAAAAGAAAACCTCACTAACATGAAAGAGGTAGCAAAATCAGCAGAGATAGTGAGCAAATTTAGCAGTGTCTCTCCTGCATTTAAACAAGGTCAGTGGTTAGAATCTTTTGCTTACTCACAAATACAAGATCCAGTAGCCTATGCCGCTAATTATGATATTGAAATTGAAGGAAAGAATGCTTTGCAATGGGCTCATGACAATAATTATCAAATAAAAGTTCCAACTGCCCCGATTACGGAAGTCGTTCAGGAACAACAATGGCAGAAAAACGCAGATAATAAATGGCAACAGGTAGAAGTTGCGGTTTCTAAAACTCGCAAGACTACAACAAGTCTAGATCCAGTAGAATATATTGTATCTGAAAAAGATAAGAAGAAGCTGCAACTATCAAAATCTGAAACAGAGTTTCTTACTCAAGCAACTGCATTAGATATAACAAGTATTTCGGGCAAAACCTATAAGTCTATGGTGGAGAATTCAGAGGTGGCAAAAGATATTCTGAGTCAAGAATACAAGCAAAAAATGCACGATCAATATCAAGTCGTTGGTGATAAATTAATTCCGGTGATTGATAATTTTGTTAATAAAACACTCAATAAAGAAGTACAGGCAGAACAAGTAGAACAGTTTTATGATAAGTTGCTTACCCATCTTAAGGCAGGAAATTATCTTACTAAAGAGGATGTTAATAGCATAAAGCAAGAGCAAGATTATAAAGACAATATTAAAGAAACAGTCAGACTAATAAACATAAAGGCACCTGATTTAACTGGTGGCGATAAGGTCTGTTATAAAGTAGCAAATTTTTGTCAAAAAATTGGATTATCTGATTTATCAAATTATTTTATGAAAAAAATTACACCTGGAAAATTAGATAAGATTCACAAGGTAGAGAATGTGTTAACTGAAAGCCTAGAAATTAGTAAGATATTTTCAAAATCTAAAGATAGTAAAGAGGGGATACAAACAAAAATACTTGAAGAAGTTAAAAAAGTTACTCAATCTGGTTTAGAAGCCAGAAGGGCAAAACAACAAAGAGGTCGAGCGTAACTCCACCCTACAATTTTTATTCTATAAGTATTAAACAGCATAAAACGTCATTGCGAGGAGTGCGGAAACCGCACGACGAAGCAATTTCTGATCACTTTAATTAACAAGGAGAAATTGCAATAATTAAAATATTAGGTATTGAATCAAGTTGTGATGATACTGGCGTAGCAATAGTTACCTCAGATAAAGAGATTTTATCAAATATTGTTATTTCCCAACACCAAGAGCATAAGGCTTTTCAAGGGGTGGTGCCGGAAATCGCTGCTAGGTCACATTTGCAAAATTTAGAAAAAGCAGTTAGGTATGTTTTAGATGAAACTCATCTTGAACTATCTAATATAGATGGAATCGCAGCTACTTCCGGTCCTGGCTTGATAGGTGGGGTAATAGTTGGCTCAATGTTTGGCAGAATAGTTGCTAGCATCTTAAAAAAGCCCTTTATTGCAGTTAACCATTTAGAGGGGCATTTACTTACTGCTAGATTAACCAATAAGGCTGAATACCCATATTTATTTCTATTAGTTTCAGGTGGGCATTGCCAATTTGTCGCAGTCCAAGCATTGGGTAAATATAAAATTTTAGGACGGACTATCGATGATTCGGTAGGGGAGTGCTTTGATAAAGTAGCTAAAATACTAAATTTGCCTTTTCCTGGAGGCGTAGAAATTGAGAAAAGAGCAAAATTTGGCAATCCATCTAAGTATGTTTTGCCAAAACCCATTATTCATCAAGCTGGCTGTGACATGTCATTTTCAGGTTTAAAGACGGCAGTACGCATATTAATATCCAAATTACAACCTATAGGTGAACAAGAAATTAATGATATAGCCGCCAGTTTTCAATATGTAGTTGGAGAAATCTTGTCAGTAAAAATGCTTAATAGCTTTAAAATGTATGAGGAATTTATCGGTAAGTCGGCATTACTACAAAACACTTGTGTACTTGCCGGTGGAGTTGCCGCTAATGGTTATTTGAAAACTATACTTAAGCATCAAGCAGAAAAACAAGGATATGTACTTTTAGTACCACCAGCACATTTATGCACCGATAATGCGGCTATGATTGCTTATGCTGGGCTAGAACGGCTGCAAAATAATCTTATTAACTCACTCGATTTTTGCCCTAGAGCAAAATGGAGCTTAGAGGATTTATAGCTAACCTGATTAGTGTTAAGCCAGATTCAGAGAGTATTGCGAGGAATCGCTTTAGTGGCATTGAGGCAATCCTGTTTTGTGTCATCCCTGCGAAGGTTGTCCTGACTTACGTCAGTTCGGGATAAGATATAGATGAAATAGTAATAGATAAAAGGATTGTCAAAAAGGAGTGCCTGCAGTATTTATATTTTTAAACAAAAAAACAAACTACAGGCATGAAAAAAGATATCACAGAATTATATAGTTTTATAGATGATTTTTGTAAAATTTATTTGGAGTATGAACAGAGAAAGTTATTACCATCAAATAAGCAAAGAAATCGCTGTTGTAGCATGAGTCTAAGTGAAATGTTAACAATAATAATTATGTTTCATACATCCTATGCTAAGAATTTTAAATTTTTCTATAAAAGTTATATAGAGTGCATGCATAAGGATGATTTTCCCAAAGCCTTGAGTTATAATAGATTTGTTGAATTAATGGCACGATTATTCATACCGCTAAATATGTTGATTCATTTGTTGTTTGGTGAGGAAACAGGTATTTATTTTATTGACTCTACAACGATTAAAGCTTGTCACAATAAAAGGCGTTATAGCAATAAAGTTTTTAAAGGATTAGCCAAACATAGTAAATCCTCTATGGGGTATTTTTATGGTTTTAAATTACATGTAATAATCAATAATAAAGGGGAGTTTATGGCATTAAAAGTGACCAAAGGCAATGTAGATGATAGGGTTCCAGTACCGGAGTTAACAAAAAGATTAACTGGAATTATAGCAGCTGATAAAGGTTATATTAAGCAAAATTTGTTCTTAAATTTATATGAAAGAGGCTTAAAAATGATTCATGGAATTAAGAAGAATATGGAAAATAAATTAATGGATTTGAAAGAAAAAATCTTACTTCGAAAGCGTAACTTAATTGAAACAGTTTTTGATTATCTAAAAAATAAAATGAACCTTGAACATACTAGACATAGATCACCAATAAATGCCTTTGTCCATATATTATCTACTCTTGTTGCTTACTCATTAAAGAAAAATAAACCTTCAACAAAATTTGATTTTAATCTACATGTTCACAATATCCTTATCCCGAATTGACGTGACTTCGGAAAATAGTTAAAGATAAGTGTATAGAAAAAGCAGGAGAAAAAAGGTTTTGTTAATTAGAGGGCGTTTGTTGTGCCTCCATATATTTTTATTATTGACATACAATATTTTAGTAGATATACTAACCAACAATTAGTTTTAAATATGCTACTGATATGTTCGTTAGAGTCAAAAAATCTGCTACCCGTAATGTTAACGCTGTTCAACTAGTAGAAGGGATACGCGATCCCATAACTAATAAAGTAAAACAACGGGTTGTTCGACATATTGGTAGTGCATCAGACCAAGAAGAAATAACTAAACTAATAGAGCTTGCTGAATTCATTAAGGTTGAAATCGCTAGTAGCACTCAACCTAATCTTATCCCAGACAAGGATATAGTATCGATGGCAATGTCAGCTAGACAGCGGTACGAGAAAGAACAAATACAACCTATTGATGATATCAGCAATTTACGTAGTCAAGGAAGCACTATCATCGGCATTCATGAGGTGTATGGAAAAATTTATGACCAACTTGGTTTTAATAGAATCTTACCTAATCCTGCCAGGGAAGTGTCAAGCATAAACATAATACGCAATGTTGTTTTAGCTCGTATTGCTAACCCAACTAGTAAGCGTGAAACAGTCAATTTATTGGTCAATAATTATGGAGTAGATTTAAAGCTTGATTCGGTATACAAAACTATGGATAAAATAGATGATAAGGTGGTTGAGAAAATCGAGCAGTGTGCTTTACTTAGCACTCAAAAGTTGTTTAAAGAAAAAATCGATGTACTATTTTATGATGCAACAACTCTTTATTTTGAATCATTTACTGAAGATGAGTTGAAGAGTAAGGGGTTTAGTAAAGATCATAAATTCAATGAAGTACAGGTAATGCTGAGCATTTTTGTTACTAATAATGGTATTCCAATCGGTTATGAGATATTTCCTGGGGCGACCTATGAAGGTCATACTTTATTGAAAGCTTTAGATAGCTTGAAAGGCAGGTTTGCTATTGATAAAGTAGTGTTTGTAGCAGACAGCGGTATGTTGAATAATGAAAATTTAGCTCTATTAGAACAGGCTGGCTATCAATATATAGTAGGTGCTAAAATTAAGAATATGACTAAGGATATTACAGCTAAAATCTTAAATAATGATGATTATCAGCCATTAACCGTTGATGCAGAAGAATATAAGGGAAAAATAATTGAACTAGCTGAAAAGGGTCGCAAACTGATTATGAGCTATAGTAGCAAAAGGGCTTATAAAGATGCTCAAGATAGAGAGCAAGCATTGAAGAAATTAATGAAAAAAATGAACAAAAGTAAAGGAGTTAAGTCGTTAATTTCTGCTAGTGGTTATAAAAAATATTTAATAATTAATAATAATGATAAGTTTACAGTAAACGAGCAAAAGATAGAGGAAGATAGCAAATGGGATGGTTTGCATGGAGTTATTAGTAACCTAGAAAATGTTGATGTAGCGTATATATTGTCTCGTTATAAAGGATTGTGGCAAATTGAAGAAACATTTCGAATTAGTAAACACGATATTAAGATTAGACCAATTTATCATTGGAGTCCTAGCAGAATCAAGGCACATATTGCTTTATGTTTTATGGCGTTAGTATGTATCAGGCATTTAGAATATCGAGTAAATTTACAGTCAATTAAACTATCACCGGAACGATTACGTAAGGCACTAATTGGGGTGGAGATTACCAGTGTAGTACACATTAAAGATAAAAGAGTATTTGGCATTCCATCCCCGGTATCAGATGAGGCAAAGATTATTTATAAAGCAATGAATTTACCGATTAGCACTATTCCTTATTTAATATCATCAGGAGAGTAAAAGAAATAATCAAGTAGTAAAGCTAATAATTATTATAGGATTATTTTGAAATTTTTATATTCGAACAAATATGTGTAGCGACAACTAAAATAAATAATTTGTTGTGCCTGCAAATTTTATCATTTCCTCTTCTGTCAGCCATTTTTTGGCACAACAACACTGAAGTCGGGAGCCAGATTCAGAGAGTATTGCGAGGAATCGCTTTAGTGGCATTGAGGCAATCCTGTTTTGTGTCATCCCTGCGAAGGTTGTCATCCCCCATAGCAATTATCTTTTATCTAAATTTTCAAAAAAATATTTATCTAAATAATAAAACAACGTTTTTGTTGAATAAGTTTATGGCAAACTTCAAGTAGCTTACGCATACAAGCAACTATCGCAACTTTCTTAGGTTTAAAATTATTAACAAGCCTATTGTATAAAGTTTTTAAATATTGAAAACCATTTTTGCCAGTTAATACCGCCATGTATAAAGCATCCCGTGGTATTTTTCTGCCTCCCCTAATAAATCTTCGTCCTTGCTTATTACCACTATCACGGGCGTACGGAGCTATCCCCACAATTGCTGACAATTCATTACTACTATAATTTTTATCCCCTAATTCAGGTACAAAACTAATTAGTTTTGTAGCCAAACATTTACCAATACCAGGTACAGTCTCTAATATTTTTACCTTCTCTTTTAACTCTTCTGACTCATCTATTGTTTTGTTTAACTTCTTATCAAGCTCAGCTATTTCATTTTGTAAGAATTTAATGTGTTTTTCTATACTATCTTTATCAATACCATCAATACTATGATGTAGTCTTTTCTTTTCATTGCTAAGCATTAATACTAAATCTTCTCGTCTTTGCTTATATCTCTTCAAATTCTCTGATTCAACTTGATATATATAATTCGCTGAAAGCTGCATCTTATCACCATAATATGCTAATTTAAATGCATCCTTCCTATCAGTTTTACACAAATTTACCGATTTACTAAAAGAATTAAAACTATATGTATTGACCTTATGTATTTGTTGCTTATTATTATACAGCTTTTGACAAATCTCAGCTTCGTATCCTCCAGTGGGTTCACATATTATTAGCTTAATCTCTTGCTCTTTTGCTAATTTAATCACCTCTTCATGACCAGCTGCATCATTGGCAAAACGATGATATTTAGGTTTATCGCTTGTATTATATACACATATATCAAGCCATTGTTTACTTACATCTAGACCTATTATTTTACTCATGATATAATCTCCTTCGTCTTATTGTGCAAGGCTGCTACTTCCAACACCTTCTGCAATTTGTTCAAAGCAAACTTTGTAAGAGGGTACTTATTCTATGCTCGATTATCTCAATCAAGTACCCCTCAAATCACCCTCTTACCATTACTTATATCATAATTTAAAGATATAAGTATCCCACAGATTTTACAGGAGGGTTAAAATAATAAATTGAATAAGTGACTGAGAGTATAGTACCCTACAATTTTGAGAAGATGAAGAAGAATGGTTGATTTAGAGTGGTGTGAAGTAGTATAAGGTAGGTATTTTTATAACAAAATGCATAATATAATACTTCAAGAATTGATTTTATATATAGACGGAAATAAATCAAGATTAAAATGTTTGGTTGGTATGGTAATTAGTTTGCTGACGGGCAGCTCAATTTATCAAAAAGGTTTAGCACTTGGTATTTTAGGTGATGCTAAAGCGACGTCAAAAACTCATAGAATTTATCGTTTTTTAAAAGATTTTAATTTTGATTATATGAAGGTTGGCTATTTGCTATTAAGCTTTTTTGCTTCAAAAAATTATGTCGTAGCAATGGATAGGACAAGTTGGAAATTTGGTAAATCCGATATTAATATTTTATTTTTAGTAATGGTAATTGGTAAAATATCGGTGCCAATATTCTGGAAGACTTTGTCGCATGGTGGCGGGTGTTCTGCAGAATTTATGAAGGAATTTTTACAGAAATTTATTGTCCCAAAATTTGGTTAAAACCTCCGGCTTCAGCCGGAAAAGACTTCAGTCCTTGTTCTAAAATATTTCAATTTACTAATGTTATCATATATATTATTCTCTGAATAGAGAATAATATATATGACTGATTATAGTAAGTCTAGCCACACCGTATTTTACCACCGCTTCCATATCGTTTGGATTACTAAGTATCGATACAAAGTACTCACAGGTAACCTCAGGATTAGAATTAGAGAAATTATTGCTCAGGTAGCAGAATATCTTGGTATCAAAATCATCAATGGAATATTATCTGCCGATCATGTCCATATTATGGCTGAAATTCCACCTCATATATCCATTAGTCAGTTTGTTAAAGCAGCTAAAGGACGTTCATCATATAAAATTCAGCAAGAATTTCCTGAAATTAGAAAAACTTACTGGGGACGCCACTTTTGGGCTAGGGGCTTCTTTAGCTCAACCAGTGGTAATGTCACTGATGATATAATCAATAACTACATTAACAATCATTCAGATGCACATCAGCCTAATAATGTAATGAATATCTCTTTAGAGTAAATCCGTGACTTCTAGTCGCAACTTCAACCTACCAGCTTCAGCTGGTTAGTTATTGAGTAATAATTTTGGCGTTGAAAGAATAAAATATTTGCTTGCTGATAGAGAATTTATGAATAAAGAATGGTTAGACTTTCTGATAAATAACCATCTAAAGTTTGTTATTCCATTAAAAATGGATCATAAAATTCGTCTTACAAAAGGTTTAAGAACTTTAACCATTGAAAGAATATTTAGTGATGTTAAAGCCTTATACCAATTGCAATAATTAACGCAGTGGTGTAAAATGGGTTTTTAACTGATAAAGGTACTCAAATGGCTAGGTTAATATTACCACAAGGTTTTCATGGTCATGATTTTATAAAAATGATGAAACATGAGCCGCATGGTCGAAATCGTATACGTTTATTGGCGATGTATCACCTTCAATTAGGCAAATCTTTAAAAGCCATATCTGAAATAGTGAAGTCACACTGGAAAACTGTGCAATCATGGCTCAGAAGATTTAGGAATCATGGTTTTGAAGGATTATTTGAATCACAAAGAAGCGGCGCCCCTAGGAAGATTAACACTATACAAGAGTCTGCTCTTTTTGATAAAATCAATACGCTCAGTGAAAGTAAAACTGGTGGGTATATAACTGGAAAGGAGCTACATATCATGTTACTTGAGGAATATGGTGCTAAATGCGCTTTAAAAACAGTCTACAATACTATGCACCGCCTTGGTTTTAGCTGGATTATTTCTCGTTCAATGCATCCAAAGTCAAATCAAGAGACTCAAAATACATATAAAAAAACTTCCCAGACATGTTAACAAAATTATTACCAAAAAATATCGATAGATGTAAAGTTGATATATGGTCTCAGGATGAAACTCGAGTTGGGCAACAAGGTAGCTTAACTCGTATATGGGCTAAGCGTGGCACTAGACCCCGTAAAGTTCGGCAACAGCAATTCATTTCAACATATATTTATGGAGCTGCTTGCCATGATACAGGAGAAGCTTTTGCATTAATTTTACCATATGCAAACACACAGGCAATGAATAAATTCTTAGAAGAGCTTTCTCGCAGTATTCAAGGCAACCGACATATAGCTTTACTAACGGATAATGCAGGTTGGCACACAGCCAAAAAACTAACTGTGCCAAGCAATATCACTTTGATACCGCTTCCGCCCTATGCACCGGAACTTAATGCAATGGAACAAGTTTGGGAATGGATCAAAAATCATTTCTTGTCTAACCAATGTTATGGTGTATATGAAGATATCGTCACTATGGCTTGTTATGCTTGGAATCAATTTGCTCATAATGTAGATTTAGTAAAATCAATTATGTATAGAGACTGGATAAACACACCGTGTTAATTATTACAATTGGTATTAGAGTATAGGGCTTGTAGTGGTATATTATGGAATAGAAAGGTTAATTTTACCGCATATAGAAATGATAAGAGCGAGCTGATGGTTCTGGTGTCTTCAATTGAAATAGAGCAAGATATTTTTGCTTTATATAAATTTCGTTGGAGTGTTGAACGACTATTTTTGCACCTAAAAAGCGGTGGTTTTGATATTGAAAAAAGTCACATTGTAAAATTGGATAGATTTGAAAAATTATTAGTGATAACTGCTATTGCTTCAGCTTTAATAGTCAAAAATGGAATAATACAAAATGCCTTAAATCCCATCCGAATAAAACGGTACAAAACCATTGAAAGACAATTGTTTTCATTATTTACCTATGGCTTTGATCATATCAAAAATGCTTTTTATCAATCTACAACAGCCATAACGCAGCTAATATCCACATTATTAATACCTCCCAAACAAAAACTTTTTTCTATCCTAATACCATCTTTACAAAAATTGTAGGGTACTATGGACTGAGAGTCACTAATCTCCGCTGAGAATAAGCAACAGGAGGTATTAATGGACTCTCAATCACTATACCAAATATTATACATATTTTTAGATTGGCACCCAGCACGAATTAAAACATTTGCAGAATTAATTTGTGCAGTAGTAAAAGCTAAAACTGTGAGAATCAAAGAATTAGCACTGTATGTCGCTTCTAAAGGCAATTTGCATGCCAAGATTGTTAAAGTTGAGCGTTTGCTTTTAGAACAAAATATGTGCTTTATAAGTTTAGGAAAAATTATTGTTAAATTGCTCTGTCTAACAGGTAAAATTAGCCTTGCCATAGATAGAACCAGCTAGCAATTTGGTATTAAAAATTTGAATTTTTTTGTTGCAACCATTGTATATGGTAATATTTCAATTCCTATAGCATGGTTGTTACTTGATAAAAAAGGCAACTCTTCTACTAATGAAAGAAAGAAATTGATTGAGCAAATTTTAACAATTATACCTAAGGAAATGATAGAGCTTATCCTTGCCGATCGGGAATTTGTTGGAGAAGAATGGTTGCAATATATGGTTGGAATCCAAAAATTACCTTTTGCTATTAGGCTAAGAAAAAGCGAGAAAGTCAAGCATTTCAACGGTGGCAAGATGAAGTTGAATAAATGTTTTGCCGATATGCAAATAGGTAACACTAAAACTATAGAAAGCAAAATTTACAATGGTATGGCAATTAAAATAACTTGTTTGCAATTAGAAAGAGAGCAACTATTTATTGCTAGTAATGTCCTTATTGGTGAATGTGCTTTGCTAGCATATAAGCAAAGGTGGAGCATTGAGCGATCTTTTCTGTCTCTCAAATCATCTGGATTTAATATTGAAGATACCCACATTACAGATCAAAAAAAGCTAGAAAAACTATTTGCAATAGTATCTTTATCCTTAGCTATTTGCGTGCTTGCTGGTGACATTAAGAACAAAATTTATCCTATAAAGATCAAAAAACATGGTCGTAAATTATACTCATTATTTACTTATGGATTTGATTGGATAAAAGATTATTTTTATAACTCGTTAAGTGATACCCCTGCTATGTTGTTTTCATTACTACGAAAACACATTATGATTGCTTTTCAACTTCAACAATAACTGTGGGGTACTATGGTCATCCCCACGTCTAATTTGTCATTCCCGCGTAGGCGGGAATCTATAATACCTCAGGCTTTTTGGGCATTTTAGATCCCTGCTTTCGCAGGGATGACACTAAGTCGAGCAGGGGTTACACAAAAATGGATTGCCGCGTTACTAGTAAAGTAGCTCCCTGCAATGACACAGGCGGGTTAGCTAGGGCTTTGTCTAGTTAAGACTCTATGTAAGAAAATAGAGCAAAATATGGTGAATATAACAACTATGCCTAAATTAAAGAAGGCTATATATAAAAAACCTTCTTTATATATAGATAGTGACTCCATAAAATCTACTTCTCCTCCGATAGACGGTACCGACATAAATTTTGCTATTACAGTGCCTAGTAAATTTGAAAATGCCAGTGATAGCATTAATATACCCATTATAAATCCACGTAAGTGTTTTGGAGCAAGTAAAGTTGTTTTGGACTGTACTAATGGTCCTATGCAAAGCTCTCCTAAACTCATAAAAGAAATAGCAATTACTAAATATAAATATCCTACTTTACCATTACTATCAGCATTTACGCAACCGATATAAAGAATAAAGAAACACACAACTAAGGTCAAAAGACCTAAAATTAACATTAAAGTTGCATATTTCTTATCAAACTTCATGTAAGTGCCTAACAAAGAACCAAATATTATTATAGAGAAAGGATTTATTGCTTGTGATACTGAGGCAGGAACTATGGTACCAAATACTTCCTTGACCACATTTCTTTCGGTAAATAGGTTAATAAGAGACCCAAGTTGCATTTCCAACGCAAAAAAGCACATTAATAAAAAGATCATCATCGATAAGGCAATTAGATTTTGTCTTTGAATTGTTGGAGACTTAAATATAATATAGCCAAATATCCCAAATACCCCTAAACCTATAATGCTAAGCATATTAGCAAAAAATTCAGCAAATATTAACATTTCAGAAACAAGAAATGCTAGAAATATAGTGCTTACTATTATTATAGTAAAAGGATTCGACCTCAAGAAAAATCTTTTTTTCATGAGATGTGGGTAAGGTGATAGACCATTATTACCTAGTAAATTCTGAAATTTAACAAATATAATAAGTCCAATTAACATACCTAGACCAGCTAAACCAAACCCATAGTCCCAACCAATAGTACTTGCCACATAACCACAGGAAATAGAAGCTAAGAATGATCCTAAATTTACCCCAACATAGAATAAGGTAAAACCTCTTTCTCTATCTGGATCATTTTCTTTATAACAGCAACTTAGCAAATTTGTAATATTACCTTTAAATAAACCTGTTCCTAATGCTAATAGTGATAAGCCTAAATATACAAAAATTGGGTCTGATCCTACTAAAGTCATACAAATATGACCAATTGTTATAATTATACCGCCAATTATTACCATATTACGAAATCCCATTAATTTATCAGCTAAAAAGCCTCCGAGTACCGGACCGGCATAGCCAATAGCGGCAAATAAAGAATAGGTGGCATAAGCATTAGCATCACTAAATCCTAAATGTGATGTAAGAAATAGCACCAGCAAAGCTCTCATGCCATAATAGCTAAAACGCTCCCACATTTCAACGAAAAATAGAAGTTTTAGGTGTTTAGGAAATATTTTAGTTTCTTTAATATTATCGATATCTAGATTATCTATATCTAGTAAATCAACACAATTACTCATCGTGAACCTCAATGCATTTTTATATCAAACCAATTGTTAATGATTTAATCTGATATATTAAGTTTAAAAAAGTCACTCTTAGCAGAACATTTAAGATTTATTATTTTTAAATGAGGATTATAACACCCCTCAAGTGTCTATTAGCAAGATCACGCAAGTAGGTCGTGACAATACCTTCTGGCGTCATTGCGAGCGAACATACGTGAGCATGGCAATCCATGAAGCTTGTTATATGGATTGCTTCGTCGCTACTAAGTAGCTCCTCGCAATGACGTTGGATGGTTAAACCTCCGCAATGACGAGAGGATAAAACAATAAAAAAAACAAACAAATGCTTGCTAAAAGCAAATAGTAATAAAAATTTTAAAAAGTAGAAAAATATGGATTAATGGCTAAGACACCAAAACATGGTGGTATGATAAAATGAGGATGTCGGATAAGAAAAATTTAAATTTTTGGAAATTGCCGGTAATTGTCGTTCTAACGATAATCTTAAGTCTTTTAACATAATAACTCCTTTATAATTTTGAGTGTTAACAGCATAATAATTATACTGAGATTTGAGATTATCTCATAAATTCATAATATTGTCTAGAATTAATTATAATTTAGTCAATTAATGAGATGATGTTTTTTCTTTTTTCCAATATAATTTCATTCCTTCATGCGTTGCTTTAAAACCAAGTTTTTCATAAAATTGCTTAGCTCTTGGACGTTTTTTATTAGTTGTCATCTGAACAATAGACACCCCTTTTGATTTACCATACTTCATGGCACTATTCATCATCCATTCGCCTAAATGTTGCCCTCTATAGTCTTTTGCAATGCGAACAGCTTCAATTTGCATTCTTGTTGAACCTATGAAAGTTAGTGATGGCATAATGGTCAAATGGCAAGTGCCAACGATTTCTTTATCCATTTCCATTATCATCAAATATTGATTTGGATCGTTATCTATCCTGTGGAATGCATCAATATAAGCTTGATCCAATTTTTCTGAAAATTGTTCTCTTGTTTGCCCAAGTTCATCTTCTAAAAGAAGGTTAATAATTACTGTTAAGTCAGCAATTGTTGCTTTGCGATGGGTAAGGTTTGAGTCCATTTTCCTAATCAGTTCGATTAATCTCAGCTTGCTTCAATAATTTATCAACTTTATCGGCATTATCAAATCCGTGATCATAATGAAAACGAATTTCTGGTGAATATTTTAAATTAATTTTAGCAGTTATAAAATTTCGTATAGCATATCTTGAATTATTTAAAGATTCAGTAAGTTGTATTTTATTAAAAACCGTATTAAACGGCAAAAAGTAACAATCTGCTACTTTTAAATCAGCCGTAACTAAGACTTTGGTAATAGTTACTGGACAATTAATCAACCGTTCATCTAACATCTTACCACGTCTTAGTACTTCCACCAATGCTGCATTTATTAATGTTGCAACTTTTTTTTGTCTTGAAGATTTTTCTCTATCGGAAACTTTTTGCATTTACAATAATTGTTTTTTTTCTTCAATAATTTCAAAAACTTCTACAATATCAAATTGTTCGATATTCTCATAATTTTCAAAAGCGATACCACATTCAAAGCCTTCATGAACTTCTTTGACATCATCTTTAAAACGTTTGAGAGTTTTGAGTTTTCCCTCATGAATAACGATATTGTCTCGTAACAAGCGAGTCCTAGCACCTCTTTTAATAGTACCTTTAGTAACATAACTCCCAGCAATTTTTCCAACTTTCGAGACAGTGAATATTTGCCTGATCTCGACTGTACCAATATGTTGCTCACGAATAATTGGTGAAAGCATACCGCTGAGTATTGATTTAACATCGTCTAGTAAATTATAAATAAGAGAGTAATATCTAATATCCACTTTTTCTTTTTCTGCCATAACAAAAGCATTATTATTAGTTCTAACGTTAAAGCCAATAATAATAGCATTGGATGCTTTAGCTAAGGTAACATCTGACTCCAATATTCCACCTACTGCATGGTGTAAAATTCTTACACGAACTTCATCATTTGGTAGCTTTAATAGGCTAGTAACAATTGCTTCAATCGAACCTTGCACATCGCCTTTAATAATTATCGGTAACTCTTTTATCATACCAGTGTTGCCAGAGGCTTTTAGGAATAATTCTTCTAGGCTTGATCTTTTGGTAACAGAAATTTTCTTTTCTTTTGCCAGGCGTTCACGATATTCTACAATATCCCTAGCTTGTTTTTCATTCTGCACCACATTAAACTGATCGCCTGCCCGCGGAGCTTCATTTAAACCATAAATCTCTACTGGTAAACTTGGTTCTGCCTCGGTAATATCCACTCCCTTATCATTATTCATTCTCTTAATTTTACCGTATTTCGTTCCGGCAACTACTATATCTCCATTTCTTAGAGTACCACGTTGTACCAATATAGTAGCCACAGCTCCTTTACCTTTATCAACTTTTGCTTCTATGACCACACCAGCAGTGAGTCCGCTAAAGTTAGCCTTAAGATCTTGCATTTCTGCCACTAATAATATAGCATCTTCTAACTTATCTAAATTAGTTTTCTTCAAAGCGGAAACCGGTACAATTATAGTATCGCCACCTAATTCTTCACTAACTAAATCGTACATTAACAGATCATTTTTAATTCGGTCAAGATTAATATCCGGCTTATCGATCTTATTTATTGCAACAATTATCGGGACATTTGCTGCCTTAGCATGATTAATTGCTTCAATCGTTTGCGGCTTGATTCCATCATCTGCTGCAACTACTATAACTACTATATCAGTTACCTTAGCACCTCTAGTCCTCATCTCTGAAAACGCTTCATGCCCTGGAGTATCAATGAAAGTAATAGCCCTACCATCAGGCAATGTTACCCGATAAGCACCAATATGTTGGGTGATGCCACCTGCCTCTTGACTTGCCAAATCAGTTGATTTTAAAGCGTCAAGTAACGAAGTTTTACCGTGATCGACATGTCCCATAATCGTTACAATAGGAGCTCTATGCTTTAAATCTTCTTCTTTATCAGCTTCACTAATCAATATATTCTCAACATCGGATTCTTGTACCCTTTTTACTGTATGCCCTAAGGTCGTAGCAATAAGTTCAGCTGTATCTGTATCGATTGTTTGGCTGGTCGTAGCCATGATGCCAAGCTTCATCAACTCTTTTATAACATCAGTTGCCCGCTCAGACATTCTATTGGCTAGATCTCCGACAGAAATGGCTTCAGGAATAATAACTTCTCTATACACTTTGTCGGGTGTTTGTTGATAAGCTTTACGTTTTTCTTTTTCCCTTGCTCTTCTTATTGAGGCAAGGCTTCTAGTCTTACCGGCATTATTACTTCCGTCTGCATCAAGCATATTGAAAATATCTGCCTTTTTTAATTTTTTAGGCTCCTCAATTTTAACCTTTGGTACTACTATTTTATTATCATCAGCCTTATCTGTTGAAGAAATATCTTCAAGTGCAACACCGAAATGGCTTTGAGAACCAATCACTGGTGATCTAACAAATGGCTTAGATAGGTTTTTATCTTGTGCAGATGGAGTTGCTAACGTAGGAAGTACCTCAGGATCATTTTCAATATTTTGTGACTCATTTTGCGGAGTTTGAGAATGAACATTTTCTGGCTGGGTATTTTCTATAGTATCTTCTTCTAAATCGTTTTGTGACGTAGATTGATTGATACTTGCCAGTTTACTAAGAGTACTAATCTTAGTATCGATAATCTTAGATTTTGCATCTTCTGCTGCTTTTTTTAAAATAGTTAGCCGTCTATTAAATTCCTCCCCAGCAGCAGATTCTCCACTCTGAGCAGTAGAACCATTAGACCAAAGTTTGTTAAAAGATAAAGCACCAGTTGTAGTGCTACTCTTCCTGACTTCTACAATGGTTTTTGCAGAACTAACAAAGCCCCTAGTAACATTAGTAGGTTGAGAGGGCTTGTTAAGTGAGAGTTTTGAACCACCAAGTGTTAATTTCTTTGGTTTAGGTTCTTGGTCATACGTCATAAATATTAAACCTTTAAATAGCAATTATATATGCTAAAGTTTTGTAAATAGTTTTGCTATCTGAATAATCATCAGATATAGTCAATTGATGAGAAGTTGGTGACGTCGTCGCTCAATGCTCGCCTATTACTTATAGGCGTCGCTCCATCGTTCCTAGCACCAAATTCCCCTGAATTGACTATATACCTCAATTCTGAATTAGCTAATTTTGTTGCTAATGCTTTACTGGTAATATTTTAATTATATCAATAAAATCCTTAACACTAATACTTAATATTAAATTATTTACAAAATTATTCATAATAGCAAAAATGTGTCGTTCTTACTTCGTACAGAACCTTATATCCGCCTATGCGGGAATGACAATTTATGGATTGCTTCGTCGACCTATGGTCTCCTCGCAATGATGGCTAAAGCTTACGCACTCCTTCCAATTACATTTTTTGGGTAAAAGCACCTCTGTCATTGCGAGACCACGCTAGTAGGTCGTGGCAATCCATTTCTAATCACCTTTCTGGATTGCTTCGTCAACCTAAGGACTCCTGGCAATGACGGTTTCTCAATTATTGTTTCTTAAACTGACGCTTATGCGGTCTTACTCGCAATAACGCTGTTGGATATAATTTCCCAACTTCAAACAACTTGCTCATTATCAGCAATACGAGCCGTACGAATTAGTAATTCGATATCGTTATCTGCCATATTAGAATTAGTAACTAATGATTTAAACTCATTAACTGTTAATTCTCCCAAATCTTCTATAGTTTTTATACCATATTCAGCTAATTTTAATATAAATTCCGGTTGTAAATCCAATATATCAATTAATTCTTGTTCAACACCTAAATTCTCAAGCTTAATAATAATTTTTTCATTCTTAGCATTTACATAATTTATTGATCGCTCAATGATCTCAGCTGCTAATTCTTCTTCAAATCCTTCAATATTCATTAAAGTTTCAATTTTACTAGAAGCTAACTGTTCTAAAGAAGTAAAACCTTGAGCAGATAATAGTTGGGCTATAACTTCTTCAACATCCAATGATTCCATAAATAACTCGGTAGCAGAACGAAACTCATCACTTCTTCGTTTAGATTCTTGATCTTCGGTCATTATATTAATATTCCAGCCAATAAGCTTAGATGCTAGACGAACATTTTGACCTCTTCTACCGATTGCCAGACTCAAATTATCTTGAGAGACTACTACGTCAACCATATTCTTATCTTCATCGATGACGATTTTTGCAATTTCTGCAGGAGCCAGTGCATTCATAATAAATTGGGCAATATTCTTGCTCCATAATATTATATCTACCTTTTCACCATTAAGCTCATTAGTAATAGCCCTAATCCTATTACCTTTAATTCCTACACATGAACCTATAGGATCAATGCTGGAGTCAGAAGCGAAGACTGCAACTTTTGCCTTTGACCCAGGATCACGGGCTATAGCTCGCAATTCAATTACATTATCATAAATCTCTGGAATCTCTAATTCAAGTAATTTTATTAGCATTTGGTCATCGCTTCTAGATAGAAAAATTAGCGGACCTTTAGACACTAATCTTACATCTTGTACATAAGCTTTAATACGGTCATTAACCTTAAAATTTTCTCCTCTAATTAGCTGATCCTTTTTAATTATTGCCTCAGCACGACCAAGGTCAACTATAATATTATTAAACTCTATTCTCTTAACAATGCCGTTTAAAATCTCACCTTTCTTATCTTTAAAATCTTCATATTGTTTTTCTCTTTCCGTTTCACTAACACGTTGTATTATTATCTGCTTAGCTGTTTGAGCTGCAACACGTCCAAGATCAATAGGTGGTAAGAGTTCATAAATCTCATAGCCAATTTTAGCATCATCTTTCTTTTCGATAGCATCATTTAAAGAAATTTGAGTAAAATGATCCTCTACATTATCTACTACATTCAGGACTCTAAAAAGACTAATATTACCATTCTTTCTGTTAATTTCAGCTTTTATATTATGTTCATTGCCATATTTTTTACGTCCTGCAGCCTGTACAGCCTGTTCCATTGCCGAAAGCAAGGCTTCTTTAGGAAGGTTCTTTTCTCTAGCTACAGATTCTATGATCTGTAAAATTTCTATGTTACCAATATTGACCATAATGTCACTGCCTTTTAAGATTTTTTATTCATTAAATTTTTGAACATTTCATCTGTTAATACCAAAGAAGTCTTTTTTATCATATCAAATGAAAATACTATATCTTTACCATTACTATTCAGATAAATTTTGTTATTTTCAGCTTTAATTATCTTTCCCTGATATCGAGTTTGACCATTTAGTAATTCTTTTAATTTTATGGTAGCTTCTCTACCGATAAATCTAGTATAATCTTCAAATTTTATTAATGGACGTTCGATACCTGCTGAACAAATTTCTAAAAAATATTTATCATTAATTATATCTTCAACATCTAAGAGTGCCGAGATATTTCTACTAACATTACGACAATCTATTATATTTACCTTATTGCCATCTAATCTATCTATTAATACTTCAAGTACTTTATGGCTTGAACCCTTTAAAGTTACTTTTACTAAATCAAACCCAAGGTCTTTTAGGTTATCCTGGATAGCATTAATAATTTGTTGCTCTATAGTTTTCATTACAAAATAAAAATATTTAAAGGCGTTAATAAAAAAGGTGGGTTAACCCCACCTTTGCTCTTCACAACAATCAACTTATCCATATAAATACAATATTTTTGTGATATTAGCAACAATTAAAAATTCACCTTACGCATGGTATAGTCAATTCAGGAGAAGTTGGGG
Organism: Rickettsia endosymbiont of Oedothorax gibbosus; assembly: GCF_936269705.1. Classification (NCBI taxonomy): domain Bacteria; kingdom Pseudomonadati; phylum Pseudomonadota; class Alphaproteobacteria; order Rickettsiales; family Rickettsiaceae; genus Rickettsia; species Rickettsia endosymbiont of Oedothorax gibbosus. The sequence goes on along the minus strand of NZ_OW370493.1, from coordinate 2,379,017 downwards.
ACGTTGTCGCTCAATGCTCGCCTATTACTTATAGGCGTCGCTCCATCGCTCCTAGCCCCAAATTCTCCTGAATTGACTATATTTAAAAGTCATATAGAAAATAACTTAACGTCATTGCGAGAAGCCACTTTAGTGGCATTGAAGCAATCCAAAAAACTATTAAATGGATTGCTTCGGAGGCTTATGTCTCCTCGCTAATAGACAGCACGATGGGTGCTTATTCGGCACTAATTCAGGTTAATTGACTATATGCATAAGGTGAGTTAAAAATTATCATTAATAATGGTAATTTTGCCATAGTAAGCTAGTATATTTAGGTAGCGATTACAATTATTTGCAAGTTATTAGTTACATAAGGATTTATCTTATGCTATAATACAATTAATAAAGAAAATAGGTCTGTACTTTAAAATATACCGATCAAATGCAAATAATATGATAAAGAATTGAAATTTAGGTGTTACAATGAAGAAATTAATAATGTTACTGTGTTTTTCTTGTTTTTCAAGCATAGCATTTGCTAGTGGTTGCACTACTCCAGCTGATGCTGCTGCTTCAGATACTGAAATAAAATTAGAAGGTTTTTTTGGTTTCCAATCTGGTTATAGGAATCAAGGAAAATTGTCAGGAACAAGTAAAAATATTACTGATAATAGGAAAAATCTTGCATTTTATACGGAAGCTGCTTTTATGGCTACTGCCAAACAAGAATTGAATGATGTGACAGTTGGAGCCAAAATAGTTTTATTAACAACCACTAAACCAAAACTTTCTGCAGCTTACAATGGTTCTCATATTTTCTTAGACACAGATTATGGTAAAGTAGAGTTAGGGACTCCTCATGATGCCGGTTCTAACATGAGTGTTAGAACCGGCTCAATTGTGGCTGGTGCTGGTGGTTGGGCTAAATTTGCCGTATTAAATGATGACAATATGAAGTATCAAGGTCAGCTACCAGAATTTGATACTTTTCCTGGTACTTTTCAGATAAGTTCATACTCCAATAGTTTTGATGATATAAGCAAAGGAACTGAGGCATCTAGAAAAGTTTCTTACTATACCCCGGAAATGCAAGGTTTTCAGTTTGGTATTTCTTATATTCCTGATTCAGCAAATACTGGTGGTAATCGTAGTCTAAAAAACTTAGACGATAAGGGTTTGAGTAAATTAGGGGTTGGGGTAACTAAAGTAGATTTACAAGGCGTAAATGGTGCCAAAGGCAATCAGATAATTATAAATCAGAATGTCAAAGATGCGATTTCTGCTGGGATATCCTATAAATATGAAATTATAGATGATGTATCAGTACAGGTGGCTGTTACAGGGGAGTATGCTAAACCAGCCGATAAAATTATAGTGTTAGATCCAGATAGCAATGTATTATCTAGAAATAAGCTATCAAATCTAACTGCTTACAATTTAGGGGCAGTCTTTACTTATGGTAATATTTCTTGTGCAGCTTCTTATGGTAGTTTAGGTAAAAGTTTGACTTCAAAAACGTATCATAAAGTTGGTCGTAACACACAATATTATAATGGAGCAATTGCTTATGGGCAGGGTCCTATGAAAACAAGTGTTTCTTATTTTAGATCGTTGAAATATAAAAATACTGTCGATTCAGTAAGTGTTGGTACTCAATATTTAGTAACACCAGGGTTATTGCCTTATGCTGAAATATCTTATTTTCAAGCTAAAGGTCGACCAGTTTATTTTGTTGAAGCTCCTAAGAAAAAGACTAGAGGTACTGTTGCTCTTATTGGTGCAAGGCTTAAATTCTAGTTTTGTCCTTTAAGATCTTAACATATACTTGCAGTTTTACTGCAAGTATATGTTAGAAGACTATTACTGTATTTTCGCCGAAAAATAGCTCAAAATATAATTAATTAGTTATCGCAGGCAGACTCCTAGCCAGCAATTGCAAATATGACATTATAGATACATAGAGAAATTTTAGCATTGTGATCCACTCAACTTTAAGACGAATAATATATTTTTCTGTTAAAGATTTGTATGTATTTTCTTGAATTCTATAAATATTTTTATACAAACTTATCATAACGCATAGTACCCCACAGTTATTGTTGAAGTTGAAAAGCAATCATAATGTGTTTTCGTAGTAATGAAAACAACATAGCAGGGGTATCACTTAACGAGTTATAAAAATAATCTTTTATCCAATCAAATCCATAAGTAAATAATGAGTATAATTTACGACCATGTTTTTTGATCTTTATAGGATAAATTTTGTTCTTAATGTCACCAGCAAGCACGCAAATAGCTAAGGATAAAGATACTATTGCAAATAGTTTTTCTAGCTTTTTTTGATCTGTAATGTGGGTATCTTCAATATTAAATCCAGATGATTTGAGAGACAGAAAAGATCGCTCAATGCTCCACCTTTGCTTATATGCTAGCAAAGCACATTCACCAATAAGGACATTACTAGCAATAAATAGTTGCTCTCTTTCTAATTGCAAACAAGTTATTTTAATTGCCATACCATTGTAAATTTTGCTTTCTATAGTTTTAGTGTTACCTATTTGCATATCGGCAAAACATTTATTCAACTTCATCTTGCCACCGTTGAAATGCTTGACTTTCTCGCTTTTTCTTAGCCTAATAGCAAAAGGTAATTTTTGGATTCCAACCATATATTGCAACCATTCTTCTCCAACAAATTCCCGATCGGCAAGGATAAGCTCTATCATTTCCTTAGGTATAATTGTTAAAATTTGCTCAATCAATTTCTTTCTTTCATTGTATACTTGCAGCAAAACTGCGTAACACTATCTAATTTTTTTGCTAGTACGAATTTATTATATAAATTTGGGTTTCTACTATGCAAATATCACCGATTAATAAAAACTAGTTGAAAAAGTACCAGTTATATTATAACATTTGAAATATTAATAATAATGATAATTAATCAAATGAAAAAACCAAAAGTAGCGACCTTAAGTGCTGAAGAACGAGAAGAACTAATACAACACGTCAAGGAAAGTTCATTAACGGGAGATGAACAGCAAACGATAGTAGAACTTGTGAAATTTTGTAATGAGCTAATAGACAAGCTAGCATCATCAAATATCAGTATAAATAAGCTTAAGGAAATGCTGATTGGTTTTAAGGCAGATAACAAAAAAAAGATAGTTCAGATTCATTAAAAGAACCGCCAAGTGAATCTGATAACGGGAATGGTGGTAATGAAGAAGAGTGCGATAAGCCCAAAAAGATAGATCGTAGTAATTGGCAAGGTAAATATGGGTTTGATGATTATAAGGATGCGAATACCAGCTATTTAACTCCTGAGAATTTTTGTAGTGGTGATAGCTGTCCTCACTGTTGTAATGGCAAACTATATAATAGTGAAGCTAGAAAATTGCTACAATTTACAGGTAATGCTCCAATTACAGTCAACAGATATGTAAAGAAAACGCTACGTTGTAATGCTTGTGATTATATAGTTATGAACAATAAAAATATCAACAAATGGACAAATAGTAGCAGAAGTGCAATAGTGTTACAAAAGACCTATGGCACTCCTTTCTACCGTTTATCTAGGCTGCAAAGTTTAAGTGGTGTTCCTGTGGCATATAGCTCGCTCTGGCAACAATATTTAGATGTTTGGCAAGAAGGTGGTGGAGCTGAAATTTACGGGGTATTATTGGAAATGGCTGCTGAATGTAGTTCACTGAACCTTGATGATACTAGAGCTAGGATTTTAGAAATTACTATAGCCAATAAGAAATTACGTACTCAAAATAAGAAAGGACGCAGCTGTTATACTACTACAATATGTGCTAAGACTGCAAATAATGAGGTGATAGTTTTATATTTTACCGGTAATAGGCATGGTGGAGAAAATATAGGTAACGTACTAAAGAATCGTAAGAATAGAACAGATTCTATCCAATTAATGACTGACGCAAGTAATAATAATAACCCGGTATTATCAGAAGCAGATCAAGAATTACTGGCAATAATAGTGATGATCAATTGTTTGTCACATGGTCAGAGAAAATTTACAGAGAATGAACTATATTACCCTGAAGAATGCGGATATTTTCTCAAACAAACACGAGGGATTTACCACAATGAACATCAATGTAAAGAGATGAGTCCTGAAGAAAAACTTTGGTATCATCAGGAACATAGCGGTAAATATATAGAAAACATATATAACAAAATAGACGAATTATTTAACGACAAGAAAGTTGAGCCTAATAGTAGGCTTGGACAAGCTATGAAATATTGGATAAATAATAAAGAAGGTTTGACTCAAAATGCCAGTTAGCAATCTTGATAATAATTGGGCTGAGAGATCGCTGCGTACCATTATTTTACAAAGGAAGAATTCATTATTCTTTAAAACAATCAATAGTGCTGAGATACATAGTGGTCTGTATAGTATAGTAAAGACTTGTAGTGAGAACGAGATCAATGCCTTTAAATATTTAAATTGGCTACAAGAGCAGAGTAGCAAAGCAAAGAAGAGTCCTGCGAATTATACGCCTTTTGCCTATGCAAGATATATGAATAATACGGAATTAATCGAGACAGCAGCTTAAACGACAGGAAGCCAATCATTAGAGAATTTGGCAGAACTAGGATTACCATTATGAATAAGAATGTGTAAGGTTCTATAACAAATTTGATAAGATGAATTATCAGATGGGAAAAGTTTTGCGGTAAATTTACCTTTGGATAGGCGTTTAGAGCATAGCCAAAAGCCTTGACCGTCAAAGGACAAAATTTTAATGGCAGTTCTGTTTTTATTATAGAATAAAAACAAGGAACCATTAAGAGGGTCAGAAGAAAGTTTTTGTCTACAAACAGCGATTAAGCCATCGATACCCTTGCGAAAATCGATGGCAATAGTGGTAACAAAAATAACTGACGCCGGGGTTAGTTGCAACATAAAAATGTCTGAATTATGGTTTTTGGTTCTAGTGTTTGGATAATAAGTTTGGTACCATTTGGTTTAATAATGTGACAAGTATAGTGATTTTGTTTGGGGGCAGCTACAGGATCGGTATCTATAGAATATAATAGTTGAAATGGGAGAAAATTAATATTTTGTTGTAGAGCTTGATTTGAAGTTGAGACAGGAGAAGTTTTGAGGGTAGGCTCATGGGCTTTTTTAATTGAACTGATTGTTGCTTTATTAATATTAAGATGTTTAGCTATCTCTTGGTAAGAATAATGATGGAGTAATTGGTAAACTAATTCCTTTAGATGGTTTGGTATAGGATCAAACTTATTAGTTTTAGTTTGACGCCAGGCTTTAAATTGCTGAGCTACTTGCTCAATAGTAATTGATGGTATTTGCATAGTATGGAATCCAAATGTATAAAAAATTCATACTAGCAAAAACATTAGATAAAGTTATGTAGTTTTGCTGCAGGTATACCTTTCATTAGTAGAAGAGTTGCCTTTTTTATCAAGTAACAACCATGCTATAGGAATTGAAATATTACCATATACAATGGTTGCAACAAAAAAATTCAAATTTTTAATACCAAATTGCCAGCTGGTTCTATCTATGGCAAGGCTAATTTTACCTGTTAGACTATAATGGTTCCAATATACTATTGCAACTTCTTTATTCTCCTCTGATAACTTAACATAAAATTTTGTCAACAGAACCTAGTATTTCTAATAATTACTGCTCCAATTTTGAACAATTTTAAACGCACCGTTCCTACCAAGGCTTTAGCTAATTCAGTACCTTGTAAAAACTTATCACGTATATATTCTACTAATGTATAGGCAAGGCTTGACAAAATTAGTCTGAGTTGATTATCCCACCATTTATGGCATGAAGTGCGATCGGCAAATAGCTCTAACTGTTGCTCTTTTATACGATTTTCCATATCTCCACGTGCACAGTAAATTTTATCATATAAATCTTCTGGCTTACCTGCTAAATTAGTTACTATATATCTTGGATTCTCACCAAGGCTAGTTACTTCTGATTTACCAACTATCTTACGATGATGACTCCAGCTATCAGCTTTATATTTAAATTCACTAAAAAAGCGTTGCTTCTCTTTGCTAATTGTGAAGGCTTCGTTAGATTGTTGCATCAATGGCTCAAGCAGCTTGTTGAGTCTAGTATTTTGGGCTATTCCGACTATATATTTTACATTATTTTCATCACACCAATCCAGCATCTGATGACGACAAAATCCACCATCACCACGAAAAATAATCTCTACTTCAGGCCACGATTGACGAAAACGCTTGACTAATAGAGATAATATTGCCCAGCTATGCTTTGCTTGTTCTAGCTTTGAGCTGCGAAGATTGCTTACTAACAGCTTTTTTCCACAAAAAACATATAAAGGTAGAAAGCAATTATGACGATAATATCCATGATAAAACTTCCCCTCTTGATTGCCATAAATTTCATCATCAGTGGCATCAAAATCAAGTATTACGTCAGTTCGGGATAAGATATAGATGAAATAGTAATAGATAAAAGGATTGTCAAAAAGGAGTGCCTGCAGTATTTATATTTTTAAACAAAAAAACAAACTACAGGCATGAAAAAAGATATCACAGAATTATATAGTTTTATAGATGATTTTTGTAAAATTTATTTGGAGTATGAACAGAGAAAGTTATTACCATCAAATAAGCAAAGAAATCGCTGTTGTAGCATGAGTCTAAGTGAAATGTTAACAATAATAATTATGTTTCATACATCCTATGCTAAGAATTTTAAATTTTTCTATAAAAGTTATATAGAGTGCATGCATAAGGATGATTTTCCCAAAGCCTTGAGTTATAATAGATTTGTTGAATTAATGGCACGATTATTCATACCGCTAAATATGTTGATTCATTTGTTGTTTGGTGAGGAAACAGGTATTTATTTTATTGACTCTACAACGATTAAAGCTTGTCACAATAAAAGGCGTTATAGCAATAAAGTTTTTAAAGGATTAGCCAAACATAGTAAATCCTCTATGGGGTATTTTTATGGTTTTAAATTACATGTAATAATCAATAATAAAGGGGAGTTTATGGCATTAAAAGTGACCAAAGGCAATGTAGATGATAGGGTTCCAGTACCGGAGTTAACAAAAAGATTAACTGGAATTATAGCAGCTGATAAAGGTTATATTAAGCAAAATTTGTTCTTAAATTTATATGAAAGAGGCTTAAAAATGATTCATGGAATTAAGAAGAATATGGAAAATAAATTAATGGATTTGAAAGAAAAAATCTTACTTCGAAAGCGTAACTTAATTGAAACAGTTTTTGATTATCTAAAAAATAAAATGAACCTTGAACATACTAGACATAGATCACCAATAAATGCCTTTGTCCATATATTATCTACTCTTGTTGCTTACTCATTAAAGAAAAATAAACCTTCAACAAAATTTGATTTTAATCTACATGTTCACAATATCCTTATCCCGAATTGACGTGTATTAATTGTTTCGGCACGGTTTTATGAGATTCGACAAACTTGTCAATCATCACCTTATGAGCTTTAAGAGCAAATCCACGATCTGCTTTATTTTCTAAACGGCATAAAGTAGAGCTACTAGCCATATCGTCCAGTGTGTCTATACTTGTTTGCAAAGCTGGACATTTTCTTAAATTATCGTGATCATTTAAATCTTCATAACCAAGAGTAATACCAATTGCAATAATTAACACGGTGTGTTTATCCAGTCTCTATACATAATTGATTTTACTAAATCTACATTATGAGCAAATTGATTCCAAGCGTAACAAGCCATAGTGACGATATCTTCATATACACCATAACATTGGTTAGACAAGAAATGATTTTTGATCCATTCCCAAACTTGTTCCATTGCATTAAGTTCCGGTGCATAGGGCGGAAGCGGTATCAAAGTGATATTGCTTGGCACAGTTAGTTTTTTGGCTGTGTGCCAACCTGCATTATCCGTTAGTAAAGCTATATGTCGGTTGCCTTGAATACTGCGAGAAAGCTCTTCTAAGAATTTATTCATTGCCTGTGTGTTTGCATATGGTAAAATTAATGCAAAAGCTTCTCCTGTATCATGGCAAGCAGCTCCATAAATATATGTTGAAATGAATTGCTGTTGCCGAACTTTACGGGGTCTAGTGCCACGCTTAGCCCATATACGAGTTAAGCTACCTTGTTGCCCAACTCGAGTTTCATCCTGAGACCATATATCAACTTTACATCTATCGATATTTTTTGGTAATAATTTTGTTAACATGTCTGGGAAGTTTTTTTATATGTATTTTGAGTCTCTTGATTTGACTTTGGATGCATTGAACGAGAAGTAATCCAGCTAAAACCAAGGCGGTGCATAGTATTGTAGACTGTTTTTAAAGCGCATTTAGCACCATATTCCTCAAGTAACATGATATGTAGCTCCTTTCCAGTTATATACCCACCAGTTTTACTTTCACTGAGCGTATTGATTTTATCAAAAAGAGCAGACTCTTGTATAGTGTTAATCTTCCTAGGGGCGCCGCTTCTTTGTGATTCAAATAATCCTTCAAAACCATGATTCCTAAATCTTCTGAGCCATGATTGCACAGTTTTCCAGTGTGACTTCACTATTTCAGATATGGCTTTTAAAGATTTGCCTAATTGAAGGTGATACATCGCCAATAAACGTATACGATTTCGACCATGCGGCTCATGTTTCATCATTTTTATAAAATCATGACCATGAAAACCTTGTGGTAATATTAACCTAGCCATTTGAGTACCTTTATCAGTTAAAAACCCATTTTACACCACTGCGTTAATTATTGCAATTGGTATAATACCATAAATACGCTGTTTGAGCATTGTTAAAATAGTATGAGTAATTTTATCAGAATCTCGCTTATCAGGAAAAATCTTAGCCAGTTCATTAGTTAGACCAAGTCTTTTATCTGCTTCTCTTAGCAATAATACACCTCCATCGCTACTAATATTACCTCCTGTGAAATTTATTTCTATTTGACGATTTTTTACTTTCGATTGGTAAATTAATCCTGTACAATTTGTCATGGCAAAACCCTCTATGTAATCTTCTTTTAACACTGATATTATATAGTATTACAAGGGTTTTGTCTCTATTCTTTCATGCAATATTCAGGCTAAGGGTCGAGTGCAGAAGGTTAGCAGAAATCGTACTAGTAGTAAAACAGCAAATGGTTCATATAACAAAGCTGCAAAAGAACCTTGGATATTGGTAACTAACTTAAGTTCTGATGAATATAAGGGAGCGGAAATAGTGAGGTTATATAGCAAACGTATGCAAATAGAGGAGACGTTTCGAGTGATAAAAAGTCATCAATTTGGTCTTGCTGGAAGATATATTCGAACTTTAGATGTGAATAGATGGGGAGTTTTAATGTTACTATCTGCCATTGTTATTATAACATATTGGGTTATAGGTGTGGTAGGCTATAGCCAAGGTATGCAAAGAATTTTCCAACCTAACACAGTAAAAGATAAAAAGATTTATTCGTATTTTACCCTTGGGAAATTTATTATTGAATTTAATTATTTGCATGCCATAAAACCATTGGTAGAACCCCTGGCATCTATTATAAAGACGGAGCTTTGTCGTGCTTAATTTCGTGGGGATACATCAGCTCGCAATGACGTTGGAAGCTAAAACCGTCATTGCGAGAAGACGAAAGCCGACGAAGCAATCCACTCTTTATATGGATCGCCACGCCACCTACGGTGGCTCGCAATGACGGAATAATGTTAGGCATGGTTAGCTATAAAACCAAACTAAAAGATACTTAAAGAAGAAATATTATATGCAAAAAGCTCTAACTTTTATAATTGCTGCCGCAATTATTTACTCTATTGTACAAATGAAAATGCAATCTCCACCTGAGGAAAATGCCCCTAAGGCTCAGACAACTGAAGCTGAAAGTAATAACAATACTAGTACCCCTGAGCAAGCAAATATACCATTAACTGGTAATTTCCTTGAAAAAACTGTTTCAAAAGTTTTGATCAATGCTCTTAAAACAGAAGAAGGTCGACTATTCTTTGAAAATTTACTACAACCAACTAACAAACCTATTGCTGATGGTAAATATACTATAGAGGTTAATAGAGATTTAATTCAGCCAATGTTTAAGATTAACACCTTTGGTAATGGGACTGTCGGTCCAGCGACTTGTGGTCATGTAGTCACATTACATTACCAATTATTGGATATTAACAATAATTTACTCAGCGAAAATACTAAAACCTTTACTCTTGGTTCTAGAGCAATCATGCCAGGAATTGATTCTGTAGTAGTAGGGATGATGGTTGGACAAACCAGACAAGCTATATTTCCTACAAAATATACATCTTCTAACGAAGAAAATAAAGACTATGATGCACCTTATAGGGTTAATATTGTCTTAAATTCAATATTACCTAATAATTTTGTTAATAGTAATGAAGTAAAGATATTTGATGATGAAATAGCTTATAGGATGCCATTATTATGTGGAGATAAAGTAGGAATTGACGCAAAGATTACTAAATTATCGAATGGGCAGGTACTTTATGATTCGGCACAAGAAGGGAAAAAGCTAGATATAAAGATTGGAGATATTAATTACCCATTAATTGTATCATATGCTCTACATGGTAAAGTACCAGTTGGCACTAGAACAGTAATCGCTAAAGGTAAGTTATTTAAAGCCCTTGGTTCTAATATCAATAAAATGCTTAATCAAAGTAAGATTCCTGTGGACGAATATTTAATGTTGGAATTAACAAATTTTCAAACAAGACTTCCTGGATAAGTCAAAAATAGTTGAGGGATTTTTAGAAGAAACGAAGCCGAGTACCGCAGTGTACATAAACATACATGAGGAGCGGAGGCGAGTTTCGACGACAAAATCACCAACTAGATTGGCTTATCCAATAAGTCTACAGATTAATTGAGGAAAAAATGCACGATACTACTTACAATACTAAAAGAGCAACTGTAACAGCTCTCGAACAATTATTATTTGAACCGATAAAAGTACTAGATCATGGTTTCATTAGAGTTATTGATTATATGGGGGATGATAGTAGCATAGTACAAGCAGCACGAGTATCATATGGTAAAGGGACAAAACAACTAAGCCAAGATAAGGGGCTAATTAATTACCTGATGCGTCATAAACATACAACACCATTTGAAATGTGTGATATCAAATTTCATATTAAACTACCTATTTTTGTTGCAAGACAGTGGATACGTCATAGAACTGCTAGTGTTAATGAATATTCAGCTAGATATTCTATATTAGGAAATGAATTTTATTTGCCAGAAAAACAGAATCTTGCTGCTCAATCTACAATAAATAAGCAAGGAAGAAGTGATGAAAAAATTCCAGAAAAAATTGCAGATAAAGTATTAGTGCTACTAGAAAAAGATGCTAAAATATGCTATCAGCATTATACTGAAATGATGAATCAGGATGAACATGGTAATATTATTGATGAAAATACCTTAGGTATTACTAGGGAACTGGCAAGAATGAATTTAACTTTGAACTATTATACAGAATGGTATTGGAAAATTAATTTGCATAATTTGTTAAATTTTCTGCTACTCCGAGCCGATTCTCATGCCCAATATGAAATCAGAGTATATGCAGAAAAAATGCTAGAAATAGTACAAGCTTGGGTACCTTTTACTTATGATGCCTTTAAGGAATATAGGCTAGAGGGTAATAATATTTCTAAAAAAGGAATGGCTGTCATAAAAAGACTAATTAATAAAGAAGATGTCACGCTAGAGTCTAGTGGTATGACCAAAAGAGAATGGGATGAATTAATGCAAATTATTGGTGGGTAAAATAATAAAGGAGGTGTTTAGATACAGTCAATTCAGGAGAATTGGGTAGCATGAGTGACGATGTTACCAACTTCTCATCTGATTATATGAGTCTGTCCTATAGTTTGTGTAAGTTGCAAAGAAAGCAGTAAGAGATTACTGTAAAAAAAGTAACTTAAGCAAGCAAGGAGGAATTATGGCTAAAAAATTAGATACAGATAAAGATACATTAAACATCAGTAATCAGCTAGTAGAAGAATTATTATCAAAAGCAGATCCATCGGAGTTATTTGGTCGAGATGGTTTATTTCAACAGCTAAAGAAGCAAATAGTTGAGAAAATATTAGCAAGTGAGTTGGATCATGAATTAGGATATTCAAAACATAGCAAGATGGCAAAAGTAGATAATAATCGTCGTAATGGTAGCTATGAGAAGACAGTAATTGATGGGGATGGTCGTAAGCTGACAGTAGAAGTACCAAGAGATCGGGAAGGAGAGTATAATCCTCAATTAATACCAAAAGGGCTGAGGAGATTTAATGGATTTGATGAGAAAGTGATATCCCTTTATGGTCGCGGTATGACAGTCAGCGAGATCCGAGGGCATTTAGAAGAAATATATCAAACTACGTCAATTCGGGATAAGGATATTGTGAACATGTAGATTAAAATCAAATTTTGTTGAAGGTTTATTTTTCTTTAATGAGTAAGCAACAAGAGTAGATAATATATGGACAAAGGCATTTATTGGTGATCTATGTCTAGTATGTTCAAGGTTCATTTTATTTTTTAGATAATCAAAAACTGTTTCAATTAAGTTACGCTTTCGAAGTAAGATTTTTTCTTTCAAATCCATTAATTTATTTTCCATATTCTTCTTAATTCCATGAATCATTTTTAAGCCTCTTTCATATAAATTTAAGAACAAATTTTGCTTAATATAACCTTTATCAGCTGCTATAATTCCAGTTAATCTTTTTGTTAACTCCGGTACTGGAACCCTATCATCTACATTGCCTTTGGTCACTTTTAATGCCATAAACTCCCCTTTATTATTGATTATTACATGTAATTTAAAACCATAAAAATACCCCATAGAGGATTTACTATGTTTGGCTAATCCTTTAAAAACTTTATTGCTATAACGCCTTTTATTGTGACAAGCTTTAATCGTTGTAGAGTCAATAAAATAAATACCTGTTTCCTCACCAAACAACAAATGAATCAACATATTTAGCGGTATGAATAATCGTGCCATTAATTCAACAAATCTATTATAACTCAAGGCTTTGGGAAAATCATCCTTATGCATGCACTCTATATAACTTTTATAGAAAAATTTAAAATTCTTAGCATAGGATGTATGAAACATAATTATTATTGTTAACATTTCACTTAGACTCATGCTACAACAGCGATTTCTTTGCTTATTTGATGGTAATAACTTTCTCTGTTCATACTCCAAATAAATTTTACAAAAATCATCTATAAAACTATATAATTCTGTGATATCTTTTTTCATGCCTGTAGTTTGTTTTTTTGTTTAAAAATATAAATACTGCAGGCACTCCTTTTTGACAATCCTTTTATCTATTACTATTTCATCTATATCTTATCCCGAACTGACGTAAACTGATGTATCTGGTGACTTGATATCCACCATAACAGATGGGGTAATAGAAGAAGTAACTAGGTGGCAAAATCGTTGTTTAGATAGGGTGTATCCAATATTATACTTGGACTGTATCTATGTAAAATCTAGAGACAATCACATAGTAATAAATAAAGCAGTATATTTAGCACTTGCTGTAAATATAGAAGGGAAAAAGGAGTTACTTGGCATTTGGATAGGCAAAAATGAAGGTGCTAAATTTTGGATGCAAGTAGTTACTGAGTTAAAGAATCGAGGAATTGAACAAATTTATGTTGCTTGTGTGGGGTTTAAAGGGCTTTCCAGAAGCTATAAGCAGTGTATTCCCGAGTACTATAGTACAATTATGTATTGTACATATGGTTCGCAATTCAGTAAAGTATGTGTCATATAAAGATTTAAAAGAGGTCACATCAGATCTAAAACAAATTTATACAGCTAATAATGACGAAATGGCACGTTTAAAACTTCAGCAATTTGGTGTAAAATGGGATAAAAAATATCCGGTAATTTCTGATATTTGGCAACGTAATTGGTCTGGGATAATACCGTTTTTTGCCTTTCCTGAAGAGAACAGAAAGGTAATTTATACTACTAACACTATAGAATCTGTAAATCGTCAAATTAGAAAAATTATCAAAAATAAGGGGGTGTTTCCAGATGATAAGTCAATTCAAAAAATAATATTTTTATCCCTACAAAATGCAGCCAAAAAATGGACCATGCCTATTAAAGATTGGTCTTTAGCTTTAAATCAATTTGAAATACTTTGTGGAGATTTTAAATATGATTTATTGGAAAATAAAAAATGAACTTACACAAATTAAATGATTGACTCCATGAATTTTAGTACTAAAACCACCTTTGCTTCTACCTAAAGCTGCTTCCTCTTGATTACCTTTAATATATCCAGATGAGCAAGCATGTGCTCTTACAATAGTTGCATCAATCATCATTGATTCCATATCTACATCTACTTTAACATGATCCATTAAAAACTAATGGAGATTCGCCAACTTAGAATATAACGACTATACCAGTCAATAATAGCTACTAAATATACGAACCCTTGGCTCAGTCTTATATACGTTATATCTGCACTCCAAACCTGGTTTGGCAATACTATTTCTAATCCTTTTAGTAAATAAGGATATATTTTATGCGCTTGATTCCTCTTGCTTAAATTTATTTTAGGATAAACAGCTTCAAGACCCATTATCTTGTAGTAACGTCTAACAGCTTTACGACCTACCGAAAAACCTTGGGCTTGTAAATATTTAGCCATCCGCCGCATACCATAATATGGATGCATAGTATAGGTCTCATCAATTATTGCCATAATCTTGATATCTTGTTCACTAATACCAGTAGGTTGATAGTAATAGGTTGACCTGCTAATATCCAATAACTTACACTGTTGTACAATTGTTAACTTATTATGATTAGGCTCTATCATATTACACCTAACCTTTAATTCCAAACAATGCAGATTTTTTTTTTGAGCCAGTCACACTCAACGCTTAACTGACCAATTTGCTCATATAGATTCTTGATTAACCCCTGCTGATTTGGATCAGCACTCTGTGTTTTATTCTTAAAACCTTGTACTAACAACTCAAGACCTTGTTTTTTCCAGTTGCTGATCTGTGTTGCATGAACACCATACTTACTGGTTATCTGGGCTATTGTTAGCTCTCCCTTAATTGCTTCTATGGCAATTTTGGCTTTCTCCTCAGCACTATATTGCCTTACTTGTTTTTTCATCTCTAGCTCTCCTTGTTTGCTAAAGAATTCCATCTCATTTTTCTTATTTTTCTGTCCAAAATATTGGAACCATTATAGTTTAGCACTTGGTATTTTAGGTGATGCTAAAGCGACGTCAAAAACTCATAGAATTTATCGTTTTTTAAAAGATTTTAATTTTGATTATATGAAGGTTGGCTATTTGCTATTAAGCTTTTTTGCTTCAAAAAATTATGTCGTAGCAATGGATAGGACAAGTTGGAAATTTGGTAAATCCGATATTAATATTTTATTGTCCCAAAATTTGGTTAAAACCTCCGGCTTCAGCCGGAAAAGACTTCAGTCCTTGTTCTAAAATATTTCAATTTACTAATGTTATCATATATATTATTCTCTGAATAGAGAATAATATATATGACTGATTATAGTAAGTCTAGCCACACCGTATTTTACCACCGCTTCCATATCGTTTGGATTACTAAGTATCGATACAAAGTACTCACAGGTAACCTCAGGATTAGAATTAGAGAAATTATTGCTCAGGTAGCAGAATATCTTGGTATCAAAATCATCAATGGAATATTATCTGCCGATCATGTCCATATTATGGCTGAAATTCCACCTCATATATCCATTAGTCAGTTTGTTAAAGCAGCTAAAGGACGTTCATCATATAAAATTCAGCAAGAATTTCCTGAAATTAGAAAAACTTACTGGGGACGCCACTTTTGGGCTAGGGGCTTCTTTAGCTCAACCAGTGGTAATGTCACTGATGATATAATCAATAACTACATTAACAATCATTCAGATGCACATCAGCCTAATAATGTAATGAATATCTCTTTAGAGTAAATCCGTGACTTCTAGTCGCAACTTCAACCTACCAGCTTCAGCTGGTTAGTTATTGAGTTTTAGTAATGGTAATTGGTAAAATATCGGTGCCAATATTCTGGAAGACTTTGTCGCATGGTGGCGGGTGTTCTGCAGAATTTATGAAGGAATTTTTACAGAAATTTATTAATAATTTTGGCGTTGAAAGAATAAAATATTTGCTTGCTGATAGAGAATTTATGAATAAAGAATGGTTAGACTTTCTGATAAATAACCATCTAAAGTTTGTTATTCCATTAAAAATGGATCATAAAATTCGTCTTACAAAAGGTTTAAGAACTTTAACCATTGAAAGAATATTTAGTGATGTTAAAGCCTTAGAGTATAGGGCTTGTAGTGGTATATTATGGAATAGAAAGGTTAATTTTACCGCATATAGAAATGATAAGAGCGAGCTGATGGTTCTGGTGTCTTCAATTGAAATAGAGCAAGATATTTTTGCTTTATATAAATTTCGTTGGAGTGTTGAACGACTATTTTTGCACCTAAAAAGCGGTGGTTTTGATATTGAAAAAAGTCACATTGTAAAATTGGATAGATTTGAAAAATTATTAGTGATAACTGCTATTGCTTCAGCTTTAATAGTCAAAAATGGAATAATACAAAATGCCTTAAATCCCATCCGAATAAAACGGTACAAAACCATTGAAAGACAATTGTTTTCATTATTTACCTATGGCTTTGATCATATCAAAAATGCTTTTTATCAATCTACAACAGCCATAACGCAGCTAATATCCACATTATTAATACCTCCCAAACAAAAACTTTTTTCTATCCTAATACCATCTTTACAAAAATTGTAGGGTACTATGGACAACGTCCCCAACTTCTCATCAATTGACTATAACTGTTTTAGTCAAATTCCTAATACCCCATGTATTAACCCAGATTATATACCTATTGGCATTAGAATGCCTGAAGATGATGAATATTTTTATGTAAGAAAAAATGAAACTAGTCCGGTGAGCCGTTATAAGAAAACCTTAACCTGAATATTGCATGAAAGAATAGAGACAAAACCCTTGTAATACTATATAATATCAGTGTTAAAAGAAGATTACATAGAGGGTTTTGCCATGACAAATTGTACAGGATTAATTTACCAATCGAAAGTAAAAAATCGTCAAATAGAAATAAATTTCACAGGAGGTAATATTAGTAGCGATGGAGGTGTATTATTGCTAAGAGAAGCAGATAAAAGACTTGGTCTAACTAATGAACTGGCTAAGATTTTTCCTGATAAGCGAGATTCTGATAAAATTACTCATACTATTTTAACAATGCTCAAACAGCGTATTTATGGTATTGCTCTTGGTTATGAAGATTTAAATGATCACGATAATTTAAGAAAATGTCCAGCTTTGCAAACAAGTATAGACACACTGGACGATATGGCTAGTAGCTCTACTTTATGCCGTTTAGAAAATAAAGCAGATCGTGGATTTGCTCTTAAAGCTCATAAGGTGATGATTGACAAGTTTGTCGAATCTCATAAAACCGTGCCGAAACAATTAATACTTGATTTTGATGCCACTGATGATGAAATTTATGGCAATCAAGAGGGGAAGTTTTATCATGGATATTATCGTCATAATTGCTTTCTACCTTTATATGTTTTTTGTGGAAAAAAGCTGTTAGTAAGCAATCTTCGCAGCTCAAAGCTAGAACAAGCAAAGCATAGCTGGGCAATATTATCTCTATTAGTCAAGCGTTTTCGTCAATCGTGGCCTGAAGTAGAGATTATTTTTCGTGGTGATGGTGGATTTTGTCGTCATCAGATGCTGGATTGGTGTGATGAAAATAATGTAAAATATATAGTCGGAATAGCCCAAAATACTAGACTCAACAAGCTGCTTGAGCCATTGATGCAACAATCTAACGAAGCCTTCACAATTAGCAAAGAGAAGCAACGCTTTTTTAGTGAATTTAAATATAAAGCTGATAGCTGGAGTCGTCATCGTAAGATAGTTGGTAAATCAGAAGTAACTAGCCTTGGTGAGAATCCAAGATATATAGTAACTAATTTAGCAGGTAAGCCAGAAGATTTATATGATAAAATTTACTGTGCACGTGGAGATATGGAAAATCGTATAAAAGAGCAACAGTTAGAGCTATTTGCCGATCGCACTTCATGCCATAAATGGTGGGATAATCAACTCAGACTAATTTTGTCAAGCCTTGCCTATACATTAGTAGAATATATACGTGATAAGTTTTTACAAGGTACTGAATTAGCTAAAGCCTTGGTAGGAACGGTGCGTTTAAAATTGTTCAAAATTGGAGCAGTAATTATTAGAAATACTAGGAGCATTAAATTCTTGTTGTCTTCATCTTATCCTTACCAACATATATGGGATAGTGTTATGAAAAAATTAGCTATAGAATAAGCTAATATGGTACTGTCCCCGGTACAATAAAAAATGGGGGTAAGGGGGGATTCTATCTTAAATCAGGAAGAATTGCATATCTAGACATAATTTAAGTGAAAATTAACATATCCATTACCACTTATAAGCGATATTGCCATTTTATTTTTATAAATACCACCTTCATGCAATATCCAGGTTAAGGCAAAAAATGGAATCGAAAATTAAATGCATATACCATTAGACCTCTTGCATAACCTAAAGATAATTGAGGAATTTTTAGGAAAAACAAAGTCAAGTACCGCAGCGGACGACGATGTACGTGAGGAACGGAGACGAGTTTTGACAACAAAATTACCAATTAGATTAGGTTATACGTTAATTCGGGATAAGGATTAGTAAAAATAGCAGACATATATACACTACGAAGAGCAATTAATGTATGAATTCACAGAAATGCAATTTATACATATCCAAAATCTTGTATTAGTTATAGCTAAAGCATTTTTACTAATCCTTATCCCGAATTAACGTGTTATGCAAGAGGTCTAATGACATTGGTTATTTTTTTACAACTTTTAAGCTACCACAATGACTTCTAAAACCGCTTCCTTTTCTAACTAAGTATATATAAAATACCTAAATAAAAATAATAAAAATATTTTTCATAAAACACTTAGTGCATATCATAATTAGTATATACTAAAATTATCTAAGGATAATAGTATAGTCAATTCAGAAGGATTGGGTTCTAGGAGTGACGACGTTACCAACTTCTCTGACTATAGCTACCAAAAAAATAACCTATTGTAACCTTATTTAAAAAAGATGATTGATATAAACCAGCAACAAATACTAAATAAAATTTCCAGTATTACCTTTAGTGACAATACGAAATTAATCGATATTATATCTAATATTGTAATTAAGGATAAAAATATTGGATTTGCAATTGATATTTTTGGCAAGGAGCCTAAGGAAGTCGATGAAATAAAAATTAAAGCCATCAATAAATTAAATGAAATAGCTAATATTGGCAAAATCACTATAGTTTTAACTAGTAGCAAAAAATTGGCTAAAAAATCAACTAATCCAAAAATTAGGCATTTCATTGATGGAGTAAAAAAGATAATATTGGTGGCATCTGGTAAAGGGGGAGTTGGCAAGTCTACTATAACCGCATTAATAGCCGAGCAGTTAAATCTGGAAGGATACAAGGTAGGAATAGTGGATGCTGATATTTATGGGCCATCAATTCCGCAAATATTTGGTATTAGTGATGTGCCAGAAATAGTGTATAATAAAATGACCCCTTTAAAATCGCGGGGCATTAAAATTATTTCTATTGGATTTCTTATTCAGAATAATTCTGCCATTGTGTGGCGTGGTCCAATGGCTAGCAAAACCATTTACCAGCTATTATCTCTCACTCATTGGCAGGAGTTAGATTATTTAATTATTGACATGCCACCCGGTACTGGTGATATTCACTTAAGTATTTTAGAGAATTATCACTTAGATGGAGTAATAATAGTAACTACTCCGCAAAAGATGGCAGCAATAGAAGTAGTTAGGTCGATTGATTTATACAAAAAATTTAATTTACCAATTTTAGGTATTATAGAAAATATGAGCTATTTAGTTGAAGCAAGTTCAGGAAAGAAAATCCAGATATTTAGTGGCAATAGTGGAGAAAATTTTGCCAAAGAATATAATATACCCTTAATCTGTAAGATTCCTATTGAACCAAAATTATCCTATAATTGTGACAATAGTATTAGTCTTACCGATATAATTAAACTACCAATAAAACAATTTGTTTAATAAGTAGGATTATATGTCAAACATAATCAAAATAGAAGAAGTGCCAGTTATAAAAAGACCTGATTGGATAAAGGTTAAAGCACCAAATTCGTATCAATATCATGAGACAAGAAAGATAATTGAAAATTTAAAATTAAACACAGTCTGTCAAGAAGCAGCCTGCCCTAATATCGGAGAATGTTGGGCAAAAAAACACGCGACAGTTATGATACTGGGCTCTGTTTGCACTCGTGCCTGCCGTTTTTGTAATGTTCAAACCGGTCGCCCTGATTTACTCGATCCGCATGAACCACAAAGATTAGCTCAAGCTGTGATGAAATTAGGACTTGAACATGTGGTAATTACTTCAGTTGATCGAGATGATTTAGATGATGGTGGAGCTGAACATTTTGCCAATTGTATCAAAGAAATAAGACTAGCTTCGCCTAGTACCACAATTGAAGTTTTAACACCCGATTTCCTTAAGAAAGAAGGAGCCGCTGATATAATAGCATCAGCAAAACCTGATGTTTATAATCATAACGTAGAAACAGTACCTTCTTTATATAAAACTATTAGACCAGGAGCTAGGTACTACAATTCACTAAGTCTTTTGCATAATGTAAAAAAATTAGACCCTGAAATTTTCACTAAATCAGGTATGATGGTTGGTCTTGGAGAATCGAACGATGAAATTATGCAAGTAATGGACGATTTAAGAGAAGCTAAAGTTGATTTTTTAACTATCGGGCAATATTTACAACCAACCAAAAATCATGTTATAGTTGACAGATATGTTTCTCCAGAAGAATTTAAATATTTTGAAAGAGTTGCTAAAGTTAAAGGATTCTCAATGGTTTCTGCCAGTCCATTAACTCGTTCTTCTTATCATGCTGGTGAGGATTTTCAAAAATTAAAGGATAATGTCAAATCCCAAAATTATAATAATTTAGGAGACTGCCTGTGATAACGAATTAATTCTATATTTGACTCTTTTTGGCTGCGAATAAACATGATTCTTTTGAAATAGCTATACTATTCCTGCAAAAATCATATCTATTCTCGCCAAAAAATAGCTCAAAATATAATTAATTAGTTATCACAGGCAGTCTCCTAGCTGTAAACATTATAGAAAATGAAAAAAATATCTAAAAAGCATAATACAAAATTATCAGTGATAATATCATTTTTACTCGGTATTGCTACCGGAGTAGGCTATAATGAAATAAATGATACAACTTCTTGGCATAGTTTTCATACTGAAACTGATAATTTGAATGTCTGCTTTACCCCTCCATCCGGTTGTGGCTCATTAATAGCAGAAGAAATATCTAAGGCTAAGGATAGTATCTATATTCAAGCATTTGGCTTAACTTCGCAAAAGATAGTTGATCAATTAATTAAGGCGAAACAAAACGGTGTTGAAATAAGGATATTATTGGATCGTAGTAACTTACATGATAGATATTCTAAAATGCATGAATTAAAACGAGCTGGTATTGATGTATCAATAGATAAAGTACCAGGTATAGCTCACAACAAAATTATGATTATTGATAAAAGTAAGGTGATTACCGGTAGTTTCAATTTTACTAACGCAGCTGATAATAGAAATGTTGAAAACGTTTTGTTAATAGAAAATAGTGATATTGCAGAGACTTATTTGCAAAGTTGGCTTAGTCGTCGAGCAAAGAATTAATAGGCTCTGTCCAAAAAACTGTGTAAATTTCCAAATTTTTTCTACCAGAGGGTATATTGTTATGGTGAGAAGTGGATGTCAATGGCGTCTTTTATAGTCAATTCAGGGGAATTGGGTAGCAGGAGCGATGGAGCGACGCCTATAAGTAATAGGCGAGCATGAGTCAATCATTTAATTTGTGTGTGCGTCAAGATAAGGTGCATTAATCTTACGGGTGAAAGTCCTGTTATGGAAGGAGTAGCTAGCTCCACCATATAGCGAGTCTTGTGCTGCTGAAGGTAACGACAGTAGTAAAGCGTAGACAGCGAAACATCCGAGCCGAAACCAAATGGTGAACGTGATAGCCCTGAAATGATATTGGTAGTGGAAGTCGATGTGCTACACAACGCAGTAGACAAGAGAAAACTAGAGGTCAAACTAGCGAAAATCCGAAAGTTTTCAACCATCGGGGTCTCAGGCGTCAGCGAGTTTGTAGAGATTAATGACACAACTTGAGAAGTCCTTATAACTCTTACTGAGTTAAGTAAGTATTCAAAGTACAAGTGCCGAAACATAAGGCTTTGGAGATGGTGTTAAGGATGGCTGAGTCAGTTGTAGTAGTGATGAAGCTTCGTAATGGGAGTGGAGCGAAGGGCTGACAGAAAGGTAAGAACGTAAGAGGGAAACAATGACCGTACACAGCATAGACGGAAATACATGGTCAACGAAACTTGAGCGTATAAAGTTGCTATCATCACAAAATCAAGACATAAAGTTTAATAATCTTGGACATATTATTGATTTAAAGATGTTAGAAGAACAATATAAGGAACTTGATAGCAAGAAAGCTGTAGGAATAGATGGTATAACCAAAGCGGTTTATGGTAAGAAGTTGGAAGCAAATTTGCTCTCGCTCCTTACTAAAATTCGCAAGGGGCAATATCAAGCTAAACCTGCACGAATTACATTGATTCCAAAAGAAGATGGAGGCAAAAGACCTTTGGTAATATCATGCTTTGAAGACAAGATAATCGAGTCGGCAGTAAGCAAGATATTAAACTCAGTGTTCGAGCCAATATTCTTAAAATGTTCTTACGGGTTTCGACCTAAATTAAACGCCCATGATGCACTTAAGGAGTTGAATAGACTTACGTATAACTTCAATAAAGGAGCTGTAGTTGAAATTGATATAACTAAGTGCTTCAATTCAATCAAACATTCTGAGTTGATGGGATTCCTAAGAAAGAGAATATCTGACAAAAGATTCCTAAGACTAGTTATGAAACTGATGGAAACACCAATTATAGAAAACGGCATTACAGTTACTAACAAGGAAGGATGCCGCCAAGGGTCTAAAACATCACCAATTTTGGCAAATGTCTTCCTACATTATGTTATTGACTGTTGGTTTGCTAAAATCAGCAAGGAAAACATAAGAGGGCAAACTGGAATGGTGAGGTATTGTGACGATATGGTGTTCGTCTTTGAGAATGAAGAAGACGCGAGGAAGTTTTATGAGGTTTTGCCCAAAAGATTAAACAAGTATGGCTTGAACATCAATGAAGCTAAATCGCAGATGATTCAGTCCGGTAGATACCATGCTGAGGACTTAGCTAAGCAAGGTAAGAAGATCAAGAGTTATAATTTTCTTGGCTTTACTTGCTATTGGGGTAAATCAAGGTTTGGTAACATATGGAGATTAAAATATACCACAAGGAAAGATCGATTTACCGAGAAGCTTAAAGGGCTAAGAGAATATCTACGAAGTCACCTTAATGAGAGGGGCAAAGAACAGATATTATTGCAAGTCATTAGAGCTACAAAGGGGTGGATCAATTATCATGGTATATCAGATAATCAAAGACGAGTAAGTTCATTTATTCACCAAACTAGGCGAGCAATATATGGGTGGTTTAATAGAATGGGTGGGAAGCGTAAGATGAATTGGCAAAGATTAGCTGAAATACTCAAAAGGGTCGACTTTCCAAATAAGTGGAAGACCATTTCAATGTTCTAAAACCAACAAAAAAAAATAGGGTACAAGCCTATCTTACCTTTCGGGAGCCGGATGCGGTAGCTCTGCATGTCCGGTTCTGAGGAGGGGCTTAACCAAGCAATTGGTTAGGTCTACTCACAAAGTTCATTTTTTATTTTCCAATAAATCATATTTAAAATCTCCACAAAGTATTTCAAATTGATTTAAAGCTAAAGACCAATCTTTAATAGGCATGGTCCATTTTTTGGCTGCATTTTGTAAGGATAAAAATATTATTTTTTGAATTGACTTATCATCTGGAAACACCCCCTTATTTTTGATAATTTTTCTAATTTGACGATTTACAGATTCTATAGTGTTAGTAGTATAAATTACCTTTCTGTTCTCTTCAGGAAAGGCAAAAAACGGTATTATCCCAGACCAATTACGTTGCCAAATATCAGAAATTACCGGATTATAATGGTTCCAATATTTTGGACAGAAAAATAAGAAAAATGAGATAGAATTCTTTAGCAAACAAGGAGAGCTAGAGATGAAAAAACAAGTAAGGCAATATAGTGCTGAGGAGAAAGCCAAAATTGTCATAGAAGCAATTAAGGGAGAGCTAACAATAGCCCAGATAACCAGTAAGTATGGTGTTCATGCAACACAGATAAGTAACTGGAAAAAACAAGGTCTTGAGTTGTTAGTACAAGGTTTTAAGAATAAAACACAGAGTGCTGATCCAAATCAGCAGGGGTTAATCAAGAATCTATATGAGCAAATTGGTCAGTTAAGCGTTGAGTGTGACTGGCTCAAAAAAAAATCTGCATTGTTTGGAATTAAAGGTTAGGTGTAATACCAATTGCAATAATTAACACGGTGTGTTTATCCAGTCTCTATACATAATTGATTTTACTAAATCTACATTATGAGCAAATTGATTCCAAGCGTAACAAGCCATAGTGACGATATCTTCATATACACCATAACATTGGTTAGACAAGAAATGATTTTTGATCCATTCCCAAACTTGTTCCATTGCATTAAGTTCCGGTGCATAGGGCGGAAGCGGTATCAAAGTGATATTGCTTGGCACAGTTAGTTTTTTGGCTGTGTGCCAACCTGCATTATCCGTTAGTAAAGCTATATGTCGGTTGCCTTGAATACTGCGAGAAAGCTCTTCTAAGAATTTATTCATTGCCTGTGTGTTTGCATATGGTAAAATTAATGCAAAAGCTTCTCCTGTATCATGGCAAGCAGCTCCATAAATATATGTTGAAATGAATTGCTGTTGCCGAACTTTACGGGGTCTAGTGCCACGCTTAGCCCATATACGAGTTAAGCTACCTTGTTGCCCAACTCGAGTTTCATCCTGAGACCATATATCAACTTTACATCTATCGATATTTTTTGGTAATAATTTTGTTAACATGTCTGGGAAGTTTTTTATATGTATTTTGAGTCTCTTGATTTGACTTTGGATGCATTGAACGAGAAGTAATCCAGCTAAAACCAAGGCGGTGCATAGTATTGTAGACTGTTTTTAAAGCGCATTTAGCACCATATTCCTCAAGTAACATGATATGTAGCTCCTTTCCAGTTATATACCCACCAGTTTTACTTTCACTGAGCGTATTGATTTTATCAAAAAGAGCAGACTCTTGTATAGTGTTAATCTTCCTAGGGGCGCCGCTTCTTTGTGATTCAAATAATCCTTCAAAACCATGATTCCTAAATCTTCTGAGCCATGATTGCACAGTTTTCCAGTGTGACTTCACTATTTCAGATATGGCTTTTAAAGATTTGCCTAATTGAAGGTGATACATCGCCAATAAACGTATACGATTTCGACCATGCGGCTCATGTTTCATCATTTTTATAAAATCATGACCATGAAAACCTTGTGGTAATATTAACCTAGCCATTTGAGTACCTTTATCAGTTAAAAACCCATTTTACACCACTGCGTTAATTATTGCAATTGGTATAATATGATAGAGCCTAATCATAATAAGTTAACAATTGTACAACAGTGTAAGTTATTGGATATTAGCAGGTCAACCTATTACTATCAACCTACTGGTATTAGTGAACAAGATATCAAGATTATGGCAATAATTGATGAGACCTATACTATGCATCCATATTATGGTATGCGGCGGATGGCTAAATATTTACAAGCCCAAGGTTTTTCGGTAGGTCGTAAAGCTGTTAGACGTTACTACAAGATAATGGGTCTTGAAGCTGTTTATCCTAAAATAAATTTAAGCAAGAGGAATCAAGCGCATAAAATATATCCTTATTTACTAAAAGGATTAGAAATAGTATTGCCAAACCAGGTTTGGAGTGCAGATATAACGTATATAAGACTGAGCCAAGGGTTCGTATATTTAGTAGCTATTATTGACTGGTATAGTCGTTATATTCTAAGTTGGCGAATCTCCATTAGTTTGGAAAGTGAATTTTGTGTAACAGCCCTTGAAGACGCTATAGAAAAATATGGTATGCCAAAAATATTTAATACTGATCAAGGAGTACAATTTACCTCGGAGAATTTTATTAGTATGCTAAAGCTACATAATATCTTGATTAGTATGGATGGTAAGGGACGAGCCTTAGATAATATTTTTATTGAACGTTTTTGGCGATCATTAAAACAGGAAAAAATTTATCGGATTATTTTAACAACAGTAAAGGAGGCAAAGACAGCAATTAACGAATATATGGACTTTTATAATAGACAAAGGATGCATCAAGCTTTGGATTATAAAACTCCAGAATGTGTATATTTTGAAAAAAATATTGTATAAAAACAACAATTTAATTTTTGTGAATTATATCTCTATTTATCTAAATTTTTGTCTAGACAAAGGGGACCACCTTATTTATCAATTACCAATTTTTATTTAGTTGACATAGTTTTTTCTTTTTTCCAACTAAACTAATTTGCAGCATACTCGCTACCATTGGTGACTACTGCATAAGCAATCCTTGCTAACTTATTTGCTAAACCAACACATATAATATTATATGATTTATTTTCAGCAAATTTCTTCACTGCCCACTGCACTAGTTTATCTTTCGATTCCTTACCACTTTTTGCTCTTATTGCTATTGTCCTTGCGGCTTGAATCAACATAGTTCTGGCATATCTATCTCCCTGTTTGGTAATCCCTCCTAAAACTATCTTATCTCCTGAGCTATGTTGCTTTGGTACCAAACCAAGCGAAGCAGCAAAATCCCTTGGTGTTGGATAACTTTCCATTGGGGCTACACTCAAACAACTAGCATTGATTGCTCCAATACCAAAAATTGTAAGGTGGTCTCCTTTGTCTAGACAAAAATTTAGATAAATAGAGATATAATTCACAAAAATTAAATTGTTGTTTTTATACAATATTTTTTTCAAAATATACACATTCTGGAGTTTTATAATCCAAAGCTTGATGCATCCTTTGTCTATTATAAAAGTCCATATATTCGTTAATTGCTGTCTTTGCCTCCTTTACTGTTGTTAAAATAATCCGATAAATTTTTTCCTGTTTTAATGATCGCCAAAAACGTTCAATAAAAATATTATCTAAGGCTCGTCCCTTACCATCCATACTAATCAAGATATTATGTAGCTTTAGCATACTAATAAAATTCTCCGAGGTAAATTGTACTCCTTGATCAGTATTAAATATTTTTGGCATACCATATTTTTCTATAGCGTCTTCAAGGGCTGTTACACAAAATTCACTTTCCAAACTAATGGAGATTCGCCAACTTAGAATATAACGACTATACCAGTCAATAATAGCTACTAAATATACGAACCCTTGGCTCAGTCTTATATACGTTATATCTGCACTCCAAACCTGGTTTGGCAATACTATTTCTAATCCTTTTAGTAAATAAGGATATATTTTATGCACTTGATTCCTCTTGCTTAAATTTATTTTAGGATAAACAGCTTCAAGACCCATTATCTTGTAGTAACGTCTAACAGCTTTATGACCTACCGAAAAACCTTGGGCTTGTAAATATTTAGCCATCCGCCGCATACCATAATATGGATGCATAGTATAGGTCTCATCAATTATTGCCATAATCTTGATATCTTGTTCACTAATACCAGTAGGTTGATAGTAATAGGTTGACCTGCTAATATCCAATAACTTACACTGTTGTACAATTGTTAACTTATTATGATTAGGCTCTATCATATTACACCTAACCTTTAATTCCAAACAATGCAGATTTTTTTTTGAGCCAGTCACACTCAACGCTTAACTGACCAATTTGCTCATATAGATTCTTGATTAACCCCTGCTGATTTGGATCAGCACTCTGTGTTTTATTCTTAAAACCTTGTACTAACAACTCAAGACCTTGTTTTTTCCAGTTACTTATCTGTGTTGCATGAACACCATACTTACTGGTTATCTGGGCTATTGTTAGCTCTCCCTTAATTGCTTCTATGACAATTTTGGCTTTCTCCTCAGCACTATATTGCCTTACTTGTTTTTTCATCTCTAGCTCTCCTTGTTTGCTAAAGAATTCTATCTCATTTTTCTTATTTTTCTGTCCAAAATATTGGAACCATTATACTCAATCAATTTCTTTCTTTCATTAGTAGAAGAGTTGCCTTTTTTATCAAGTAACAACCATGCTATAGGAATTGAAATATTACCATATACAATGGTTGCAACAAAAAAATTCAAATTTTTAATACCAAATTGCTAGCTGGTTCTATCTATGGCAAGGCTAATTTTACCTGTTAGACAGAGCAATTTAACAATAATTTTTCCTAAACTTATAAAGCACATATTTTGTTCTAAAAGCAAACGCTCAACTTTAACAATCTTGGCATGCAAATTGCCTTTAGAAGCGACATACAGTGCTAATTCTTTGATTCTCACAGTTTTAGCTTTTACTACTGCACAAATTAATTCTGCAAATGTTTTAATTCGTGCTGGGTACCAATCTAAAAATATGTATAATATTTGGTATAGTGATTGAGAGTCCATTAATACCTCCTGTTGCTTATTCTCAGCGGAGATTAGTGACTCTCAGTCACTTATTCAATTTATTATTTTAACCCTCCTGTAAAATCTGTGGGATACTTATATCTTTAAATTATGATATAAGTAATGGTAAGAGGGTGATTTGAGGGGTACTTGATTGAGATAATCGAGCATAGAATAAGTACCCTCTTACAAAGTTTGCTTTGAACAAATTGCAGAAGGTGTTGGAAGTAGCAGCCTTGCACAATAAGACGAAGGAGATTATATCATGAGTAAAATAATAGGTCTAGATGTAAGTAAACAATGGCTTGATATATGTGTATATAATACAAGCGATAAACCTAAATATCATCGTTTTGCCAATGATGCAGCTGGTCATGAAGAGGTGATTAAATTAGCAAAAGAGCAAGAGATTAAGCTAATAATATGTGAACCCACTGGAGGATACGAAGCTGAGATTTGTCAAAAGCTGTATAATAATAAGCAACAAATACATAAGGTCAATACATATAGTTTTAATTCTTTTAGTAAATCGGTAAATTTGTGTAAAACTGATAGGAAGGATGCATTTAAATTAGCATATTATGGTGATAAGATGCAGCTTTCAGCGAATTATATATATCAAGTTGAATCAGAGAATTTGAAGAGATATAAGCAAAGACGAGAAGATTTAGTATTAATGCTTAGCAATGAAAAGAAAAGACTACATCATAGTATTGATGGTATTGATAAAGATAGTATAGAAAAACACATTAAATTCTTACAAAATGAAATAGCTGAGCTTGATAAGAAGTTAAACAAAACAATAGATGAGTCAGAAGAGTTAAAAGAGAAGGTAAAAATATTAGAGACTGTACCTGGTATTGGTAAATGTTTGGCTACAAAACTAATTAGTTTTGTACCTGAATTAGGGGATAAAAATTATAGTAGTAATGAATTGTCAGCAATTGTGGGGATAGCTCCGTACGCCCGTGATAGTGGTAATAAGCAAGGACGAAGATTTATTAGGGGAGGCAGAAAAATACCACGGGATGCTTTATACATGGCGGTATTAACTGGCAAAAATGGTTTTCAATATTTAAAAACTTTATACAATAGGCTTGTTAATAATTTTAAACCTAAGAAAGTTGCGATAGTTGCTTGTATGCGTAAGCTACTTGAAGTTTGCCATAAACTTATTCAACAAAAACGTTGTTTTATTATTTAGATAAATATTTGAGCCTTTCTAATTAAGTGTGTAAATTTTTCATAGGGCTTAAATTCTACCTTCAAATTTTATCAAAAAGTGAGCCATAGCTGCGTTCCAGTTCGGAATCGGCATAACCCATTTCTTGGTCATATAATCAATTGCCAAATATAAGGTCTTAAAAACGGCATTATCATTTGGAAAAACCCGTTTATTCTTAGTAACCTTACGTAATTGGCTATTGACAGATTCTATACTATTAGTTGTGTATATTACTTTCCTTATCGCCTCAGGGTATTCTAGAAAAACCATTAAATTTTCCCAATGAACATACCAAGATTTAGCAATTTGTGGATACTGTTTACTCCATTTAGCTTCAAAAGATTCTAAAGCAAGATGTGCTTCTTCCTCTGTGCTAGCAGTATATATAGGCTTTAAATCAGCCGCTAATTCTTTTCGGTCTTTATATGATACATATTTTAAACTATTTCTAATCTGATGTACAATACATAATTGATGTTCGGTTTTCGGAAAAACTGCTTCTATTGCCTCAGACATACCGGTTAAATTATCACTGCAAGCAATAAGCATGTCTTGCATACCTCTGTTCTTCATCTCAGTAAAATTACCAAGCCAAAATTTAGCTCCTTCATTTTCACTGTTCCACAATCCTAAAATATCCTTCCTTCCAGATAAATCAATACCTAATGCTACATATACAGACTTATTGATAATTCGTTTATCTTGACGTACTTTTACTACTAAACAGTCAAAAAATACTATAGCATATACTCGATCCAATGGTCGGCTTTGCCATATCTTGACATCCTCAATTACATCATCAGTAATTTGACTTATCAAACTTTCGCTAACGTCAGCTCCATACAATTCTTGCATTTGAATCTTAATATCAGATAAGCTCATTCCTTTAGCGTATAACGATATTATTTTATCATCAAATCCTTCAATACGTCTTTGACGCTTCGGAATTAATGCAGGTTCAAATGTACTACTTCTATCCCTTGGAACCTCAATCTCTACAACTCCATTATTTGTTACTAGATTCTTTACTTTACTACCATTACGAACATTATTGCTATCAGTATGACAATATTTATCATATCCTAAGTGATTATTCATCTCTGACTGCAATGCCTTCTCTACAAGCCTTTTGGTTAATTGTTTTAATAAACCATCCTCTTTAAATAAAGTTGATATATCTGTATCATTATTTATTAATAAATCTATTGCTTGATTCATTGCTTCATTTTGTTTGTGACGCATTATAATTTCTCCTTTTGTTATATTATATTTTTATATAACCTTTGAAAAATTTACACACTTATTTGTACAGAGCCAAATATTTTTTTGAAAATTTAGATAAAAGATAATTGCTATGGCTTATTACTTATAGGCGTTGCTCCATCGTTCCTAACCCCAAATTCTCCTGAATTGACTATAGTTTAAGTATTAGTTTTTGTGTTTGATCCACTTGCCATGCAATATTCTATAAAGGTATTGGTTATTCAGTCCATTGTGTGAGAGATATTGATAATCGTGTAAAATATTTTGTCTTACTTCTTCAATATTTGTTGGTTGCAGTATCAGAGTATATTGATTTTCTGTGTATGATTGTTCTTCGATATCTTCCACTATATATTGTGGGCATGTATTACAATATTCCGTAGTGTCAATATCATCTAAAGAGCAGTGATTATTTTTACACCAATAATCTACTTAACATTTGTTTTTTTTACAAAATCTTTTCCAGCTAAATGCCCAAGATGTTTTTGTAAAGAAAATTTGGGCTTCTATATCTCCAAGTCTTGTAAATAAATGATGATCACTATTAGATTTAAATAATATTTCCTCTTTAGGATGAAATGAATTAACCATTAACTTAACCTAAATATTTCAATTATACTTAATCTTTATATACCCCATAGCTTACCAAATCAAGAAAAAATAAACAGAGAAGTAATAAGTCTTTTTGTTTAACTATCCCCAATGCTAAGCCAACGCTTTTGGCAATGGAATCATACTGTTTGGCAAAGATCTCCTTAAATTAATTTGCAGAACATGACGTAAATTGATTGAGAAATTCAAAATCTTCAGTTTCTAGAGACAAAATCTCTGGTAAACATATTTTAGCTGTAAAGTTATTATCTATACTAACCTTAAGCAATAAAATTATTCTGATATTATTACGTTCAGGGTTAATACGTTTTTTCAGCAAATCGACTATTTGACATAATTCAGAATGATTTTGTGGGTACAGTTTTATCTCTAATCGTTCTTCATTTATTATATCGTCAATAGTTGCGAAACTTTTAGCGATTAGTCTTATTCCTCCAGCGTCTTTAAACAAATCACAACTCACTACCACTAAACTTTGAACATCGAGTAAATGAACGAAATTCTTTAATATTTCTTCACTATAAATAGTCAGTTCAAAAATGCCAAATTGATCAGATAGTTGTAAAGTGATAAACCTGCCGCGAGATGACATACGTGAATCTTTTTTTTGTATTACACCAGCTATCCTTATCTGACTTGAACCATCTAGAAAGTCATTTTGTAGGTTAATTGAAGTCGAAATATTAAGCCGGGATAGCAAATCTTGATGTTTTGATAATGGATGTAATGTAATAAACAGCCCTAATACCTCAAATTCATAACAAGATGCAGTATTATTATCCAGTGGTTCTGCGTCAATTAAAACTTGCTGATTTATGGAACTTACCTTAATCAGACTAAATTGATCAGAAATTTTTTCGGCATGATAGGAAGAAGCATAAGCTAGAAGTTTAGAGATACTTAATAATAACTTATTACGATTAGAATGTAGCGTATCAAAACATCCAGCTTTAATAAGATTTTCTAATAATTTTCGATTAATTGATTTAAGCGGTAGCCTTTCAATAACATCTATAATATTTTTAAATTTACCATTTTTAACTCGTTCTTCTACTAATATTCTACCAAAATCAACCGTAACACTTTTAATAGCAGCTAGGGCATAAATTATCGATTTAGGCTTTTTGACATACTCTTCAGCTTCTTGTGATGTAGCTATAGTACTAAAATAACCAGAGGAAAGATTGATATTAGGAGGGATAATAGCAATGTTATTATTTTTGGCTTCTTGAATGAATAGATTGATTTTATCATGGTTATTTAGTTCAAGATTTAAGCACACTACCAAGAATTCAGCTGGGAAATTAGCTTTCAGATAGGCTGTTTGATAAGATATTACTCCATAAGCTGATGCGTGGGCTTTATTAAAACCATAGCTAGCAAATTTAGCTACCGTTGCAAAAATGGATTGGGCTTGCTGACGTGAGATGCCTTTGGCTATTGCCCCTTTTACAAAACTTTCTTCTTGTTCTGCCATTTCGGATTTTATTTTTTTTCCCATGGCTTTACGAAGTATATCTGCTCCACCTAAACTATAGCCTGCCATTTCTTTGGCAATTTCTAAGACCTGTTCCTGATAGATAATAACTCCATAAGTTTCTTCTAGAATTGGTTTAAGCATCTCATGCAAGTAATCCGGTTGTTGCAAACCATGTTTACAAGCAATATAAGTTGGGATGTTCTCCATCGGACCAGGACGGTATAATGCTCCTAACGCTATTATATCTTGAATGGAGTCAGGTTTAAGACGCCTTAAACTATCCTGCATTCCGTTGCTTTCAAATTGGAACACCCCAATAGCTCGACCACTACATAGCATTTCATAAGTTTTCTGATCATCAAATAGCATATTAGTAAAATCAATATTTATGCCCTGATCTTTTAGCAGTTCTAAACATTTAGTAATGACAGTTAGAGTTTGCAGTCCTAAAAAATCAAATTTAATTAAACCAGCAATCTCAGCATATTTCATCGAATATTGTACTACCAACATGTCCGAGTTTAGGTCTTTATAAACCGGTAATATTTCTACTAAATCTTTGCCAGCTATCACAATTCCTGCTGCATGAGTAGAAGCATGTCTATTAAGCCCCTCAAGTACTAAAGATGTGTCCAGAACTTGTTTGATCAGCTCCTCTTGACCATCTAAATTATACAAACCTTCACCACGTGCTGCTATGTTTAACTCCTTTATTTCCTTAATAGCCTGATTTAGTGTAACAGGAGAAACAGCATTAAATGGTACAAGCTCAGTTAAATATTCAGCATATTTATAAGGTAAACCAAGAACTCGTGATACATCTTTGATCACAGCTTTTGCTTGCATCTTACCAAAAGTGATAATTTGTCCAACTTTGTTATCCCCATATTTAGAACATACGTAATTTATAACTTCCCCTCGTCGCTCTTGACAAAAGTCAATATCAAAATCTGGCATTGATATACGTTCTGGGTTAAGAAAACGCTCAAATAATAGACCAAATTTAAGAGGATCAAGATCAGTGATTAAAAGACTCCACGCAACTACTGATCCTACCCCAGAACCTCTACCAGGACCTACCATAATACCTTGTTGCTTGCTCCATTTTATAAAATCAGAAACTATTAGGAAATAGCCAGAAAAATCCATTCGACAAATAATATCTAGTTCATAATTAAGACGAGTTAAATATTGCTGTTTAACATCTTCCTGCTCATCTATGGCAATATTTTCTCGTTTAAATTTTGTATCAAGTCTTAATAGTAATCCGGCTGTCGATTCTTTTTTAATTATGTCTACTTCATTAATATTTAGACTAGAGAAATTTGGTAACATTGGTGGATTAGCATGTGCCATAAAATAGCATCTTTGGGCTAAATGTACCGTGTTCTGTACAGCATTAGGTAAATCACTAAAAAGTTCTAGCATTTCTTTTGGTGATTTAAAATAACATTCGTTACTTACCTTTTTACGATCCTCTACTTCTTTACTAACCCCAGTAGATATACATAATAATACGTCATGGGCATCATGCATATTAACATCACTAAACAATACTTTATTGGTAGCGACTAGTGGAATACCAAGATTACTGGCTATTTTTATATAATTTTCTTCTATAGATTGTTCTACCGCTAGATTATGCCGCATAATCTCAAAATAAAAACGATCAGCAAAAATGCTTTGTAGTTTAGTTGCCCAAAAAATGGCTAATTCTTTATCCTTAGCAATAAGACTTTTACCAATTATACCATCAGTATAACCGGATAAAATAATCAGCCCTTCCTGGTACTTAACTAAATCATCAAAAGTAATATGATTACAAATTTTACGATCATTTTTAGTAAAACTATCACTAACCGCCTTTAGTAGATTCTTGTAACCAATTTCATCCTTGGCAATAAGCACAATTTCACAAAAACTATTCTCGGTAAAAGCAATATTTACAATTGCCGCATTTATAGGTTGTATTCCTGCTTTACAGCTAGCTAGAGCAAATTCTAACGAGCCAAATAAATTCCCCCTATCGGCTAAACAAATTGCTGGTATTTTATGCAATCTAGCTAATTCCACTATACGATCAATTGTTAAAGCACTCTCAAGAAATGAATATGAGCTTTGTACTCTTAAGTGAATGAAATCAAACTGCATCTTTTATACCAATAAGATAATATTTAAATCCAAGAGCCTTTAGCATATCCCCATCAAGAATATGCCTGAGATCAAGAATTATAGGAGATTTAACTTGATGGCGAATAAGCGACCAATCTAAATCTTTAAACTCCGACCATTCGGTAGCCACTATAATTATATCACTATTTTTGCATGCACTAAGTGCTGAATCAGCAAAAAATACATTTTTTACTTCTTTTTTAGCATTATTCATACCTACCGGATCGAAGACTCTAATATTTGCTCCTTTATCAACTAGTATTTCGATGATTTTAATAGCTGGACTATTTCTAACATCATCCGTACCAGCCTTAAATGTCAGACCCAATACACTAATAACTTTATTATGTAAATCGTTGCCTATGATATCATGAATTTTATCCACCATATCATATGGTCTCTGATAATTACTATTTATAACAGAATTAACTATTTGAAAATTACATTGATAATGTTTAGCTATTTGTCCAAGTGCTAACATATCCTTAGGAAAACATGAGCCACCAAATCCAGGTCCGACATTTAAAAATTCTTTACCTATTCTCTTATCTAATCCAACCCCACAAGACAGGTCTTTAGTATTTGCCCCCATTTTCTCGCATAAATTTGCCATCTCATTAATAAAAGCAATTTTAGTTGCTAAGAAAGCGTTTGAGACATATTTAGTAAGTTCTGCAGTAACCAAATCAGTACTTACCATAGGTATATTCTTGGTAATCAAAGGTCGATATATCTCTTTTAGTAAATCTTCTGCCTGTTTATTATTGGTGCCAATTAATATTCTATCAGGGTTTAAAAAATCCTCTATAGCAGTACCTTCTCTAAGAAATTCAGGATTTGAAGCAACGGAAAATTTAAAATTCTTGTTATTTAAATAATCAATAATTTGGTTACATGTTGTTGGAGGTACAGTCGATTTTATAATAATCAAACAATCGTCTTTAATCCATGGGCATAAATTATCGATAGCAGTAAATATATATTGTAAATCCGCCTCTCCTGAAGGTAGAGACGGTGTTCCTACCGTAATAAATACCGCTTGTGAATTTTGTAATTCAGCCGAATAGCTAGCTGTAAATTGTAACTTACCAGATTTTACTAATGGCGGTAAATATTCAGCTAATTTTGGTTCATAAATTGGTAAAATATTTTTTTTTAATTGGTCGATCTTAGAAATATCACTATCTAAACAAGTAACGTCGTGTCCTAGGTAACTCATCATTACGCCAGATACTAGCCCAACGTAACCAGTACCTATAACATGAAGTTTAATATTCATTAATTATCCTTATATACTTAGTGCAACAACTTTGTTATGCTATGCTGCTGTAAAGTATATATTAATTGACCAAATACTAAATAATAAAATGATGCTCATTAAAAGATTTTTCATCAGCCTAAGCGTAATAGTTTGTATAGTTGTAGTAACTTTAAGTTTATTAATATTAAGCGGGAGTAAAGGGTATTTAGATAAGCCTATTAAGATGGCAATAGAATTTTACCTCGATAAAAAAAATACGAAAATACGAATTGGTAATTTACAAATAAGAAATAACATTTTGTCAATCGATAAAAT
Organism: Rickettsia endosymbiont of Oedothorax gibbosus; assembly: GCF_936269705.1. Taxonomy (NCBI): domain Bacteria; kingdom Pseudomonadati; phylum Pseudomonadota; class Alphaproteobacteria; order Rickettsiales; family Rickettsiaceae; genus Rickettsia; species Rickettsia endosymbiont of Oedothorax gibbosus. The sequence goes on along the minus strand of NZ_OW370493.1, from coordinate 2,341,769 downwards.
CTTTATGGATTTAGCACATAACACCAAAAGTGAGATTAGCGACTTCAAAATCAGTTTTTTTATAGTCAATTCAGGGGAATTTGGTGCTAGGAACGATGGAGCGACGCCTATGAGTAATAGGCGAGCGACGAGTGACGACGTCACCAACTTCCCATCAATTGACTATATTGATGATATAAGAAGCAAACCATTGCTTCTTAGTATTGTTGATATAGATAGTTTTTCCTTAATTTCTAAAGATAATCAACCTATAATAGATACTAAAATATCTGCTAAGTATATTGTAGATTTTTTTGAAAATAAGATTGAAACACAGTTAAACCTAAGTCCTATAAAAAATATTACTCTACTCGATAGTTATGGTAAGAAATTACCAAAGGGGGAAGGGCTTTGTTCTTATGAAAGTAAAATTTCTACAACTTCGAAGAAGTTAATCAATTGCAAATTAACATTTGGTGATCAAGCATATCTATCATTCAATAGTATCTTGGATGGTAGCATAATTCAAGCTAATGGTAATGTTGAAAATATTCCTATAATGATTTATCAAATTGCTGAGAAAATTATCCCTGATAATCAAGTAATTTTATTTTTACAGGAATATATTAAAGATGGTTATATCAGAAATGGAGAATTTGATGTTAATTTTGATAAAAATTCTTTAGAAAACAATATTGCTCTAGTAAAAGCCAAGCTGCATGTCGTAGACCTTGAATATAAATACGATGTAGATTTTCCATCTTTAAGAAAAATTGATATAGATATTACTATATCTGGAGCCTCGGTTAAGTTTATACTGAATCGTGCATATAGCGGTAACAGCCTTATTTCCAATGGAGTAATAACCTTTGATTGGCAAGGGATGGATAAGTCTAATTTTATCGTTAGTGCCATAGCTAAGGGACCAAGTATCGATCTAATTAATTTTATCTCAAATGAGGATTATAACCAAGTAAAAAAACAAGGAATTGACCTTAGAAAAATTACTGGAACCGCTAATTCAAAAATTGGCATAATAATACCGATTAGTCCAGTTATAAAAAATACCTATGACATCTCTACAATAATAACTGGAGTAAATGCTAAAGCATTTAGTGACAATATCATACTAAAGAATGCAAAAATAACCGGAACATTTAATGGTGATAAGCTAAACTTAATAGGTACAGGTAAAATTAATGACTATGACAGTAATTTTACCTATCAATATAATATTGATAATAATAACCATGATGATTATCAGCATCTATTAAAAGTAAAAACTACTATTGTCGGTAATAACCAGAAACTTGGTATATTCAAGTTAATTTCAGGTAGTAGTATCCTAGATTTTGAATATAAAGAGCAACAAAATAACAGAGGTCAATCTAATACCGGCTTCATTAAAGCCAATGCTAATCTCAAAAATTTGGAATTTTATATTGATAAAATATCTATACATAAAAAGCTTTCTAATGAAGCTAAACTGGTGTTAACTGGTAAGTTATATGATGACCTAAAAGGTGATATTAATTTTGACCTTTCAGGAGAAAATAACTTAAAAATAGTTGGCAAGGCTAAAGTGCAAGATACTAAGTATGATGTTACTTTACCGATTATTGCTTATGGTACAACTGATCTAGTAGGAAAATTGCTTGTAGGTAAAGATAGCTTAAATGCCGAAATTCAGGGGAAGCGACTAGATCTGTCTGGGTCTAATATGATGCAATTCTTAGAAAAAGAAGGGGAACCACAAAATATTCATCTAAGAGTTGATATAGATAGAGTAAGGTTAAAAAATAATATAATGCTTGATAAGCTTAATTTACAAATTGATTGTGATAAAATAAAATGCTTTTCTGGCTCTTTAAATTCAAAAATTGGCACTAGATCTTTTAAAATGCTACTTACAGAAAAAAAAGATATGGAACAATGGATAGTTACCTGTGATAATGCTGGAGCTTTATTTAGAGGTATTGGCATGTATAATAACATGAAGTCTGGTATTATAAATCTAACACTTGATACAAAAAGACATGAAGTTAAGACGGGGGAGGTAATACCAATCTTAGATGGGACATTTGACATAAAACGTTTTGTTACTACCGATATGTCTTTTTTAACTAGGATGGTATCATTTGTTTCGTTTCCAGGTTTTATGAGTTTTATATTAAATAATAAGGATATCTTATTTAATAATATGACAGGTAGCTTTAGTTATATAGGTAATACCGTAAGTATTGCTAATACATCAGCTACTGGACCATTTTTTGATTTTACCATGAAAGGTACAATTGATACTAATAAACACCAAATAAAGCTTAAAGGTAATGTAATACCTTCTTTCTTTTTTGCTAGTACCATTATCACTAAAATACCAATAATTGGTAAAATATTTTCAAAGGTTGCTCCTTATTCTGTAGAGTTAAAATATAAGGACTAATAAAAATCGTATATGGTCAACGTCTATTAGCGAGGAAAACCGTAGCGACGAAGCAATCCTATTTTATGTCACCCCTGCGTAAAAAACTTATGGGTAAAGATATGACATTTAGTACATTACGGTTCTGTGGGCGAAAACGTCTATAAATCTCCACATTAAAGAGGGATGTTTACAGCAACCCATCCTACCAACGTACTTCTGGGGGTAGGGACATTAATATTGCCTCAACATTACCATCTGTCATTAAGCCAAATAATGTACCACGATCATATAGTAAGTTAAACTCAACATATCTACCTCGACGTACTAATTGATAATCTCTTTGTTCCTTGCTCCAGGGTAGAAGCATTTTTGTTCTAACAATTTCAGGATATACTGTTAAAAATGCTTGTCCTACGTCTTTAGTAAAAGAAAAATCATTATTAAAATTTCCAGTATTTAAATAATCATAAAATATACCTCCTACTCCCCTTGGTTCATTCCGATGTTTTAAGTAAAAATATTCATCGCATTGTTTTGTAAATTTAGGATAATAACTTGGATCATATTTATTACAAGCTTGTTTAAAAGCAGTATGAAATCTTGCCGTCTCACTCTTATCAGGATAAAATGGCGTTAGGTCTCCACCACCGCCAAACCAACGATTAGCAGTTTTAATATAGCGGGTGTTGAAATGTACTGCTGGCACTAATGGAGAAGTAAGGTGAGCGACGATAGAAATACCAGTAGCAAAAAATTTCCTACTATTTTCTGTACCCGGTATATTTTTACTAAATTCTGAAGATAATTCTCCAAAAACTGTAGAAATATTTACCCCAACTTTCTCAAATAAGTTGCCACGCATTATAGACATTACTCCACCACCACCGCTTTTTCTATCCCAGGGTATTCGTATGAATTTTGCCGGTTCTAAACCTTTCGCCTTACTATATTCCAGCTCAATTTCTTCTAATTTGCTACATACTTGATCGCGTAAATCACTGAACCATGTTATCGCCTTTTCTTTATCAGTTGTCATAATTTTTCCAATTTATTTACATTATACCCCAAAATTTTCTTCCACTAATACTTTAAGTAAAAATAATTTTTTTACATTGAGGCTCCATGTCCGGCCTTATGTTTTTGTTGCTGAACGTTAGGTAGTAACGTAGTTTTATTACTATCATTGCTAAGTTTTTGATTGCACATAATATTTCCTATATCTTTTACGGTATCTTTTTGTTTCATTAGCTGTAGTGCTTGCGTAAAAATCTCCTTGTCAGGTGATTTTGTTATAATTTTCTCTAATTTTGCTTCAATTCTTTCTCTTATTTGTTGTTTATCTTGTTCATTTGCCTGTTTACCAATTTTATCAACAGTCAATTGATCAATGAATTTATCCATCTCATTATTAAACGATATTATATCTTTATGGTCGCTGGTTAAGATATTTTTTGTTGATTGCATTATCTTATATTTATCAGCCTTTGTCAGTTCGTGCGGAGGTCTTGGTGAAAAAATAATGCCCCCCGTTCTTTCAGCAATTACTTGTTGAACCAGCTCTTCTCCGCCTTTTTGATATATTTTTTCAAGCTCATTTCTGGCCGATTGAAAATATTTCAGAGCTTTATAATCAAAGGCACGATTTTGTTTTTTTTTGGCAATTTTCCCTGTGCTTGTTCTGCAAGTTCAACGGTATTGAATAATTTTCTACATGCTGTTCAAGGGTTTTGTTTTTACTGACTATGAGTGTTTTATTATAGTACCCTACAATTTTGAGAAGATGAAGAAGAATGGTTGATTTAGAGTGGTGTGAAGTAGTATAAGGTAGGTATTTTTATAACAAAATGCATAATATAATACTTCAAGAATTGATTTTATATATAGACGGAAATAAATCAAGATTAAAATGTTTGGTTGGTATGGTAATTAGTTTGCTGACGGGCAGCTCAATTTATCAAAAAGGTTTAGCACTTGGTATTTTAGGTGATGCTAAAGCGACGTCAAAAACTCATAGAATTTATCGTTTTTTAAAAGATTTTAATTTTGATTATATGAAGGTTGGCTATTTGCTATTAAGCTTTTTTGCTTCAAAAAATTATGTCGTAGCAATGGATAGGACAAGTTGGAAATTTGGTAAATCCGATATTAATATTTTATTTTTAGTAATGGTAATTGGTAAAATATCGGTGCCAATATTCTGGAAGACTTTGTCGCATGGTGGCGGGTGTTCTGCAGAATTTATGAAGGAATTTTTACAGAAATTTATTAATAATTTTGGCGTTGAAAGAATAAAATATTTGCTTGCTGATAGAGAATTTATGAATAAAGAATGGTTAGACTTTCTGATAAATAACCATCTAAAGTTTGTTATTCCATTAAAAATGGATCATAAAATTCGTCTTACAAAAGGTTTAAGAACTTTAACCATTGAAAGAATATTTAGTGATGTTAAAGCCTTATACCAATTGCAATAATTAACACGGTGTGTTTATCCAGTCTCTATACATAATTGATTTTACTAAATCTACATTATGAGCAAATTGATTCCAAGCGTAACAAGCCATAGTGACGATATCTTCATATACACCATAACATTGGTTAGACAAGAAATGATTTTTGATCCATTCCCAAACTTGTTCCATTGCATTAAGTTCCGGTGCATAGGGCGGAAGCGGTATCAAAGTGATATTGCTTGGCACAGTTAGTTTTTTGGCTGTGTGCCAACCTGCATTATCCGTTAGTAAAGCTATATGTCGGTTGCCTTGAATACTGCGAGAAAGCTCTTCTAAGAATTTATTCATTGCCTGTGTGTTTGCATATGGTAAAATTAATGCAAAAGCTTCTCCTGTATCATGGCAAGCAGCTCCATAAATATATGTTGAAATGAATTGCTGTTGCCGAACTTTACGGGGTCTAGTGCCACGCTTAGCCCATATACGAGTTAAGCTACCTTGTTGCCCAACTCGAGTTTCATCCTGAGACCATATATCAACTTTACATCTATCGATATTTTTTGGTAATAATTTTGTTAACATGTCTGGGAAGTTTTTTTATATGTATTTTGAGTCTCTTGATTTGACTTTGGATGCATTGAACGAGAAGTAATCCAGCTAAAACCAAGGCGGTGCATAGTATTGTAGACTGTTTTTAAAGCGCATTTAGCACCATATTCCTCAAGTAACATGATATGTAGCTCCTTTCCAGTTATATACCCACCAGTTTTACTTTCACTGAGCGTATTGATTTTATCAAAAAGAGCAGACTCTTGTATAGTGTTAATCTTCCTAGGGGCGCCGCTTCTTTGTGATTCAAATAATCCTTCAAAACCATGATTCCTAAATCTTCTGAGCCATGATTGCACAGTTTTCCAGTGTGACTTCACTATTTCAGATATGGCTTTTAAAGATTTGCCTAATTGAAGGTGATACATCGCCAATAAACGTATACGATTTCGACCATGCGGCTCATGTTTCATCATTTTTATAAAATCATGACCATGAAAACCTTGTGGTAATATTAACCTAGCCATTTGAGTACCTTTATCAGTTAAAAACCCATTTTACACCACTGCGTTAATTATTGCAATTGGTATGAGCTATAGTCGTTTTGTTCAGTTAATGCCAATGAGCTTCATGCCCATGGTATTACTGCTAAAAAGCCTATCAGGAAAACAAACTGGTCAATATTATATCGACTCTACTAAACTTCCTGCTTGCCATAATTTAAGAATTAATAGACATAAAGTATTCAAAGACATAGCAAAAAGAGGTAAGACTTCCACTGGGTGGTTCTTTGGTTGTAAGCTACATATTGTCATTAACAGTTGCGGAGAGATTATGAGTTTTTCTTTAACTCCAGGAAATGTTGATGATAGAGCAGTGGTAGAAAATTTAGTAGATAAATTACAAGGCTGGCTTTTTGGTGATCGTGGGTATATCAGTAAAAAACTCACTCAATCCCTTGCTAATCAAGGTTTAGAACTAATAACAAAAATTAAAAGTAATATGAAAGAAAGAATAATAGATCCTATTAAAAAGCGGTTTTTAAATAAAAGGTATATTATTGAAACCATTAACGATCAACTAAAAAACCTTTGTCATATAGACCATACAAGCCATAGATCTGTTATGAATTTTCAAACTAACGTATTAGCTGGACTGCTTGCCTATGTTTTTAAGCCTAATAAAATTTCTGTAGCTTTTGGAAAATTAAACAATCTATAATGGTTCCAATATTTTGGACAGAAAAATAAGAAAAATGAGATAGAATTCTTTAGCAAACAAGGAGAGCTAGAGATGAAAAAACAAGTAAGGCAATATAGTGCTGAGGAGAAAGCCAAAATTGTCATAGAAGCAATTAAGGGAGAGCTAACAATAGCCCAGATAACCAGTAAGTATGGTGTTCATGCAACACAGATCAGCAACTGGAAAAAACAAGGTCTTGAGTTGTTAGTACAAGGTTTTAAGAATAAAACACAGAGTGCTGATCCAAATCAGCAGGGGTTAATCAAGAATCTATATGAGCAAATTGGTCAGTTAAGCGTTGAGTGTGACTGGCTCAAAAAAAATCTGCATTGTTTGGAATTAAAGGTTAGGTGTAATATGATAGAGCCTAATCATAATAAGTTAACAATTGTACAACAGTGTAAGTTATTGGATATTAGCAGGTCAACCTATTACTATCAACCTACTGGTATTAGTGAACAAGATATCAAGATTATGGCAATAATTGATGAGACCTATACTATGCATCCATATTATGGTATGCGGCGGATGGCTAAATATTTACAAGCCCAAGGTTTTTCGGTAGGTCGTAAAGCTGTTAGACGTTACTACAAGATAATGGGTCTTGAAGCTGTTTATCCTAAAATAAATTTAAGCAAGAGGAATCAAGCGCATAAAATATATCCTTATTTACTAAAAGGATTAGAAATAGTATTGCCAAACCAGGTTTGGAGTGCAGATATAACGTATATAAGACTGAGTCAAGGGTTCGTATATTTAGTAGCTATTATTGACTGGTATAGTCGTTATATTCTAAGTTGGCGAATCTCCATTAGTTTGGAAAGTGAATTTTGTGTAACAGCCCTTGAAGACGCTATAGAAAAATATGGTATGCCAAAAATATTTAATACTGATCAAGGAGTACAATTTACCTCGGAGAATTTTATTAGTATGCTAAAGCTACATAATATCTTGATTAGTATGGATGGTAAGGGACGAGCCTTAGATAATATTTTTATTGAACGTTTTTGGCGATCATTAAAACAGGAAAAAATTTATCGGATTATTTTAACAACAGTAAAGGAGGCAAAGACAGCAATTAACGAATATATGGACTTTTATAATAGACAAAGGATGCATCAAGCTTTGGATTATAAAACTCCAGAATGTGTATATTTTGAAAAAAATATTGTATAAAAACAACAATTTAATTTTTGTGAATTATATCTCGAGCCTTTCTAATTAAGTGTGTAAATTTTTCATAGGGCTTAAATTCTACCTTCAAATTTTATCAAAAAGTGAGCCATAGCTGCGTTCCAGTTCGGAATCGGCATAACCCATTTCTTGGTCATATAATCAATTGCCAAATATAAGGTCTTAAAAACGGCATTATCATTTGGAAAAACCCTTTTATTCTTAGTAACCTTACGTAATTGGCTATTGACAGATTCTATACTATTAGTTGTGTATATTACTTTCCTTATCGCCTCAGGGTATTCTAGAAAAACCATTAAATTTTCCCAATGAACATACCAAGATTTAGCAATTTGTGGATACTGTTTACTCCATTTAGCTTCAAAAGATTCTAAAGCAAGATGTGCTTCTTCCTCTGTGCTAGCAGTATATATAGGCTTTAAATCAGCCGCTAATTCTTTTCGGTCTTTATATGATACATATTTTAAACTATTTCTAATCTGATGTACAATACATAATTGATGTTCGGTTTTCGGAAAAACTGCTTCTATTGCCTCAGACATACCGGTTAAATTATCACTGCAAGCAATAAGCATGTCTTGCATACCTCTGTTCTTCATCTCAGTAAAATTACCAAGCCAAAATTTAGCTCCTTCATTTTCACTGTTCCACAATCCTAAAATATCCTTCCTTCCAGATAAATCAATACCTAATGCTACATATACAGACTTATTGATAATTCGTTTATCTTGACGTACTTTTACTACTAAACAGTCAAAAAATACTATAGCATATACTCGATCCAATGGTCGGCTTTGCCATATCTTGACATCCTCAATTACATCATCAGTAATTTGACTTATCAAACTTTCGCTAACGTCAGCTCCATACAATTCTTGCATTTGAATCTTAATATCAGATAAGCTCATTCCTTTAGCGTATAACGATATTATTTTATCATCAAATCCTTCAATACGTCTTTGACGCTTCGGAATTAATGCAGGTTCAAATGTACTACTTCTATCCCTTGGAACCTCAATCTCTACAACTCCATTATTTGTTACTAGATTCTTTACTTTACTACCATTACGAACATTATTGCTATCAGTATGACAATATTTATCATATCCTAAGTGATTATTCATCTCTGACTGCAATGCCTTCTCTACAAGCCTTTTGGTTAATTGTTTTAATAAACCATCCTCTTTAAATAAAGTTGATATATCTGTATCATTATTTATTAATAAATCTATTGCTTGATTCATTGCTTCATTTTGTTTGTGACGCATTATAATTTCTCCTTTTGTTATATTATATTTTTATATAACCTTTGAAAAATTTACACACTTATTTGTACAGAGCCAAATTTTTGTCTAGACAAAGGGGACCACCATACTAATCAAGATATTATGTAGCTTTAGCATACTAATAAAATTCTCCGAGGTAAATTGTACTCCTTGATCAGTATTAAATATTTTTGGCATACCATATTTTTCTATAGCGTCTTCAAGGGCTGTTACACAAAATTCACTTTCCAAACTAATGGAGATTCGCCAACTTAGAATATAACGACTATACCAGTCAATAATAGCTACTAAATATACGAACCCTTGGCTCAGTCTTATATACGTTATATCTGCACTCCAAACCTGGTTTGGCAATACTATTTCTAATCCTTTTAGTAAATAAGGATATATTTTATGCGCTTGATTCCTCTTGCTTAAATTTATTTTAGGATAAACAGCTTCAAGACCCATTATCTTGTAGTAACGTCTAACAGCTTTACGACCTACCGAAAAACCTTGGGCTTGTAAATATTTAGCCATCCGCCGCATACCATAATATGGATGCATAGTATAGGTCTCATCAATTATTGCCATAATCTTGATATCTTGTTCACTAATACCAGTAGGTTGATAGTAATAGGTTGACCTGCTAATATCCAATAACTTACACTGTTGTACAATTGTTAACTTATTATGATTAGGCTCTATCATATTACACCTAACCTTTAATTCCAAACAATGCAGATTTTTTTTTGAGCCAGTCACACTCAACGCTTAACTGACCAATTTGCTCATATAGATTCTTGATTAACCCCTGCTGATTTGGATCAGCACTCTGTGTTTTATTCTTAAAACCTTGTACTAACAACTCAAGACCTTGTTTTTTCCAGTTGCTGATCTGTGTTGCATGAACACCATACTTACTGGTTATCTGGGCTATTGTTAGCTCTCCCTTAATTGCTTCTATGGCAATTTTGGCTTTCTCCTCAGCACTATATTGCCTTACTTGTTTTTTCATCTCTAGCTCTCCTTGTTTGCTAAAGAATTCTATCTCATTTTTCTTATTTTTCTGTCCAAAATATTGGGACCATTATAATACCAGCAAATCTATCTGCAATCATACTTCTGATTGCACTAAAACTTAAATGTTTCTTTGAATGCATAACTTGATACCAATATTATATTGATATTATCTTAGATAATTTATCCAACTTTGACTACTTTTTTAACTATTCCTCTACGAAAAACTTATTCCATATCCTTTTACTTACCTTCCTCTATGACATATTTGGAATCGCTAGTGGTAAAATGGTAGTAACCATTTTATCAGCAGTAGCACAAGCAGAACGTCTGAGGATTTTAGAGCGTACCAATGAAGGCAGGCTTGAAGCAAAAATTAAGGGCGTAAAATTTGGAGCTAAACGCAGGATTGATAGAAAGCAATTGCTGCAATATTATGAACAAGGTATTATTGGCACTAGTTTAGCCAAAAAAATGAGTATCAGTCGTGCTGCTGTCTATAAGATACTCAAAGAAGAGCGAACAAATGTTGGCTAAATGATAGATTAACAAGTAAAAGTAGCAAAATGACAAAAAAACTTAAGCATGACAAGCTGTTTAAGCGGATCATGAGCAATAAAATAGCTGCCAAAGAATTCTTAGAGTATTATTTACCAAGTAATTTTAAAGAAAAAGTAGATTTATCAAAGATAACTATAGAAAAGGAAAGCTATATCGAGGAAACTCTACAAGAGAAATTTAGTGATATAGTGTATTCTATCAAAACTAACAATGATGACACTGCTTTCGTCTACATCCTATTGGATCATCAATCAACAGTGGATTATTGGATGGCACTGCGTTTATGGAGATATGCCCTACCAGCGATTCCAAATATGTCATAGAAGGAAGGTAAGTAAAAGGATATGGAATAAGTTTTTCGTAGAGGAATAGTTAAAAAAGTAGTCAAAGTTGGATAAATTATCTAAGATAATATCAATATAATATTGGTATCAAGTTATGCATTCAAAGAAACATTTAAGTTTTAGTGCAATCAGAAGTATGATTGCAGATAGATTTGCTGGTATAGAAGATAGAAGGGGTGTAAATAGTAGTAATAGTATAGCAGATATTATGTTATCTGGTTTGGCGTGTATGTATTTTCAATCAGTATCTTTGCTAGAATTTCAAAGGCGTATGGAAAGGAAGGAACAACGTAATAATCTGCGTAGCATGTTTACAGTACAATCGCTTCCTAGCGATCAGGGGATGAGGAACGTAATAGACCAAGTAGATAGTGACGTAACGTTTAGACCTATTTTCAAAGAATTATTTAGTAAATTACAACGAGGGAAGCATCTAGAACAATATCAAATATTTCCTGGTAAATACTTATTAAATGTTGATGGTACACAATATTACAGCTCTGATAAAGTGAGTTGTAAACGTTGCCTAATTAGAGGGCATAAAAATAACCAATATCATTGTCATCAAGTATTACAAGGGGCTATTGTAAAATTTGGGTTACGACAAGTAATACCAGTAATGCCTGAGGAAATTCGTGTACAAGATGGTGATGAGAAAGAGGATTGTGAGACGAATGCTTTCAAGAGATTTTTGACAAGATTTAGAAAGGATCATGATAAATTAGGGATAATAATCAATGCTGATGCCTTATATGCAACAACTCCAGTGATAGAAACAATTCGTGATCATAAAGCTAATTATATTTTTAAAGTAAAACCCAATAATCATAAGACATTAATGGATAATGTTCAATCTGTAGATAAATCAAAGATAGAGACATTGAGCCTTAGAAGGAACAAATTGATAATTGAATGGGTTAATGATGTTGAATTATTTACTAGCACTAAGGTAAGAACAAATTATATAGCGGCATGGGAGCTAGTGCCGCAGAAAGATGGTAGTAACAAAAGTCAGTATTATGGTAAATGGATTACTGATCTAGAAATCACCTCAGATAATGCTAAAACAATAATAGACGGAGCAAGAGCACGTTGGAAAATAGAGAACGAATGCTTTAATAGCTTAAAGAATCATGGTTATAATATAGAACATAATTACGGTCATGGTTCTGAGAATCTATGTTATAATTTCTACAATTTTACTTTGTTAGCATTTACTATTCATCAAATACACCAATTAGTTGATAAATTATTTCAAGAAATGAGGGAGCAATTTGGTAGATTAGGATCGTTATGGGAACGAATAAGAAGTTTAGTAGACCTTTTTTTCTTTGAATCAATGGAAATGTTATGGGAGATATTAGCTGGCAAACGAGATTACAGAGTCCCGCCAATATAGATTCGACCTATCAAAAGCTTTTTCTAGAGCAATAGACTTATTTATTGCTAACCGTTGGTTTTTACCAAATTGATTACAATAACGTGAATTATGATAAGTTTGTATAAAAATATTTATAGAATTCAAGAAAATACATACAAATCTTTAACAGAAAAATAGATTATTCGTCTTAAAGTTGAGTGGATCGCAATGCTAAAATTTCCCTATGTATCCATAATGTCATATTTGGAATTGCTGGTCTGGTGATGGCTAATCTGCCTACTTACGCCCAAATAGGGGTTACCGCTACCTGGATAGTGACAATCTGCCGGGCTTTGCAAGGTATATCTTCTATGGGAGAGATGACAGGGGCACAACTTTATTTAACCGAAACCATTAAGCCACCAGCCCAATATGCAGCTGTCGGGTTAATGGGGGTTTGTTGTGACTTAGGGGGATTAGGTGCTTTAGGGGTTGCCTCACTTGTTACTATGCATGGTTTTAACTGGCGTCTGGCATTTTGGATTGGGGCAACAGTTGCATTAGTTGGTTCTGTGGCAAGGACAAAGTTGCGGGAAACCCCAGAATTTGCTGATGCTAAACGTCGAATTAAAAAAGTTTTTGAAAAAACTAATACCGATACAGCTTGCTTAAAAGATAATCCGATGTGGCAAGAAAAAGTTAATAAAAAAACTATCCTAGCTTTCTTTTTATTACAATGTGCTGGACCAGTATGTTTTTATTTTGTTTATGTATATTGTGCTAATATTTTAAAAACTAATTTTGGTTATAGCATGGCTGAAATTATTCAACATAATTTTATTGTCTGTTTGGTGCCGTTCTTAATCATATCAATATTATCTGTATTTAAGTTTAAAAATATATCCATTATTAACCATAAAAATTATACTGATCATATGTTCTATTTTTGTCATATTTTGTCCATATTTATTGAATCATGTTAATGCTCCTTATCAATTATTGTTGATGCAATTGGTTATGGTTTTATTATATGAATGCTTAGGTCCTGCTAGTCCCATTCTTTATAAAGAATTTCCGGTCTTTAAACGCTTTACTTGTGTTAGCATGATATTTGCTCTATCTCGGGCTGTGATGTATGCCGTTACCTTTTTTGGTTTTATCTACATTACTGACTATTTTGGTCATTGGGGATTATGGTTTATTCTGATTCCTCTAATTATTGGTTTTGCTTATGGGCTATTTTATTTTGATAAGTTGGCAAAAGAATGTGGCGGTTATCCTCTAAGTCATAGGGACATAGCTGTTTATAAGGAAGAGGAAGTAGCTAATTAGCCGAAAAAACAATTATTTGAGTCAATTATGAGTGAAGTTGTTCAAGAAAGTAATAGGCGAGCATTGAGCGATGACGTTGCCAACTTCTCATCAATTGACTATAATATAAAAATTAACTTGCAATAATTCATAAAAAATATTATATTTCACCATATAGCAATATGGCTTTGGTATGCCTAATTTTTGCTATACAGTCTTAAAATACCAAATATAAGGAACTAATAATGCCTAAGTTAAAAACAAAATCAGCTGTAAAAAAACGCTTTAAGCTTACCGCTACTGGTAAAGTTTGTGCTACTCAAGCTGGTAAAAAACACTTCATGAGACGTCGGGCAAAAGCTCAACTTCGTAACCTTAGAGGAACAACGATTCTCTGTACTCAAGATGCAAAGAATTTAAAAAAATTCTTCCTTCCATATGGAATTTAACAATTTAACTAAGGAAATAGGTGAGATATGTCACGCGTAAAATCAGGAAAAATTTTAAAAAATCGTCATAAAAAAATTCTCAAACTTGCTAAAGGTTATAGAGGGCGGTCTAATAATTGCTTTAAGGTAGCAATTGAGAAAGTTGAAAAAGCTCTACAATATGCTTATAGGGATCGTAGAAATCGTAAACGTGATTTTAGAGGGCTTTGGATACAAAGAATTAATGCAGCAGTGCGTGAGCATGATTTAGTATATTCCCAATTTATGGGTGGGCTTAAAAAAGCTGCAATAGATATTGATCGTAAGGTACTAGCTGAATTGGCAGTTAACAACCCGCAAGGTTTTGCAGATATAGTGGCTCAAGCTAAGGCTCAGTTGCAATAGGGTTTCTATAAAACTCTACTTCTGTTGGTAGTTTGTACGTTAATGCGGTTCATGCTAACATATACTTTTTATTTTATAGTGAAATTTTAATTAGGCGTACTTGTCATAGCTTCGGTGCTGGATATATACTGGATTCCCGCCTACGCGGGAATGATGGTATGGACGAGTGAAGCGAAATATGCTTTACTTGTACGGAGTCAGCTGAAAAATAGTTTTCAGCTGCTCCAAATTAAATAATAATTTAATTAATAGGTCCATACCATGATAAATAATAGCATAAAAAATACTATAATAGGAATAGATTTAGCAAAAAATAGTATGCACTTGGTGCAAGTCGATCAAAATGGCAAAAAAATAGGTTATCAAAAAGTTACAAGAGATGAGTTAATAGCCTATTTAAGCAATCTCGATAAAAGTTCATTGGTAGCTATGGAAGCATGTGGAGGAGCTAATTATTGGTCACAGGAAATTGCTAAGCTTGGTTTGCAAGTCAAACTAATGAAAACAAAAGATGTAAAAGTTTATGCTACATCGAAACAGAAAAATGATTATAACGATGCGTTAGCAATATGCAAAGCGGCTCGTGATCCAGAATTAAAAACTGTGCTGCCAAAAAGCAAAGAGGAACAAGATATAAAATTTTTGCATAAAATTAGAAGTAATACGATCAGAGATCGTGTGCAAAAAACTAATTCTACAATATCAAGTTTATGTGAATATGGCTATAATACAAAATTAAGTAAAAATAAATTTTGCAAATCATGTAGGCTGGAGGTAGAGTTAGCGTATAGTAAAGGTTATATAAATTCTGGGATACGGTCAATTTTACTTTTAGAATGTAAAGAAATTGAGGATTTATGTGACAAAGAGAAAACTTTAGAAAAGCTGATTATCAGCAATAATAAGCAAAGTGAGAAAGCTACTAGGTTGCAGACAATTTTTGGCATTGGAGCAATCAATGCTAGTTGTTTGAGTGTAGCCCCAATGGAAAGTTATCCAACCCCGAGGGATTTTGCTGCTTCGCTTGGTTTGGTACCAAAGCAACATAGCTCAGGAGATAAGATAGTTTTAGGAGGGATTACCAAACAGGGAGATAGATATGCCAGAACTATGTTGATTCAAGCCGCAAGGACAATAGCAATAAGAGCAAAAAGTGGTAAGGAATCGAAAGATAAACTAGTGCAGTGGGCAGTGAAGAAATTTGCTGAAAATAAATCATATAATATTATATGTGTTGGTTTAGCAAATAAGTTAGCAAGGATTGCTTATGCAGTAGTCACCAATGGTAGCGAATATGTTGCAAATTAGTTTAGTTGAGAAAAAAGAAGAAACTATGTCAACTAAATAAAAATTGGTAATTGATAAATATTGCGAGTAAAGAATAGTAACAATAAAGAGAACGAAAGTTAAAGAGTTAATGAATAAGTATTCTGAATAAATCCGTAATTATGTCGAGGCTCTAGAAGCCGTGGGAATGAGAGGTCACTCAAGGATATTTATAAGAATGCAGAAACCATTATGGCACTCGATGCCGAATATATGACCGCTTCCTTTGTGGCTCTATTTTTTTATTTTCTTTGTTGACAAATTCACTCGTCCATATATGACAATAGTGGGTGAAAATTACAATTTATCGATTGCTTCGTCAACTTTATAGTTTCCTAGCAATGACGTCGGTTATTCTTTTGCAACTTTTAAGCTACCATGATGCCCTCTAAAACCGTTTCCTTTTCTAACTTTCGACAGTTATGGTTCCGCACTCCTCGTAATGACGTTTTTATGCTGTTTAATACTTATAGAATGAAAATTATAGGGTATATCAATTGATGAGAAGTTGGTGACGTCGTCACTCGTCGCTCGCCTATTACTTATAGGCGTCGCTCCATCGTTCCTAGCACCAAATTCCCCTGAATTGACTATAGTATGTTTACTGAGTCAGGGAATGAAAAAAATAAGCAATACTGCAAAAATAATGAAACCAGCTATTAGTGGAGCATAAAAATCTGCTATATTTATAGATATAACCGAATTTAGGCTAACTTAGATATGCCAAATTCTATATTGAATATGGTCTGAACACTTAAATAAAATTGAGAAAAATAGTGAATAAAAAATTAATATTACAAAAATATAAATATGCATTAGCTTTGTTAATAATAATATTATGTGCATTAGTATGTTATTCTTATGGCAAAGGGCAAATTAAAAAATTAGTAATAAATAGGCTTGCAACAAGCTTAGTGTCAATACAAAATAATGATAATATTCAAAATGGGAAAATATCAGTTGTTAAAAGAGTAAGTGATTATGCTTACTCTCGTATTTACTCAAATTTAAGAAAAAATCGTTTTGAATTTGATATGGTGGTTAATGATCTAGACAATAATTTTTTAACTGATGAAAGAAAAGACTATATTGAAAAGGTTTGTCTTTTCCAAATTGAAGAAGCGGTAGATAGGGTATCAATTGCCAAAGGTTACAATTGTTTATCACGTTTACAGCTTTTAAAAAAGGAAAAAGCTGAATTATATAGGAGCATAAAAAATAGCAGCTATTCTTTAGATTTATTATATAAATCAGAATATGCCCTTAATTTAGCTCATATTATTATTAAAGATCATAAGGAACAGATTTTTTCTTTTATTAAAGACTTAAAAGAAGAAGATTTACTAAAATATTTTAGTGGTTACATGCAAGATGAAGTAGCTTTTCTTAATAAGCTGATAGCATTAAATATTCCTGAATTATCAGCTAAAGCTTTTTATAGGCTTAGCATGATTAATATATTAGGTCGATCTTCTGTTTTAGAGAAAGCGAACATAGACCTTAAGACAGCCGTTGCTAACTATCAACGAGCCTTGAATTTAAGTGGAATAGATGCTAATAATGTTACTAATATTGCTCTTGTTATAAATGATAAGTATGCAGTACATGCTGCAACTACCATTGCATCAGCTTTGTTAAATTCAGACTTAGATAGCTTCTATGATTTTTATTTTATTATGGATCAGGAAGACCCTATATCTATAGAATCGCAAGAAAAACTATCATCTATGCAGGATATAAAGCCTTACAAAATAAATTTTATAAATGTTGATAATAATTTACTGCCGATAGAATTAATAAAAAGTAAATTTAAAAATTGTGATTGGCCTCTTTTAATAAGCTATAGACCATTTTTTAGTAAAATTTTGCCAAATTTAAAGAGCCTTTCTAATTAAGTGTGTAAATTTTTCATAGGGCTTAAATTCTACCTTCAAATTTTATCAAAAAGTGAGCCATAGCTGCGTTCCAGTTCGGAATCGGCATAACCCATTTCTTGGTCATATAATCAATTGCCAAATATAAGGTCTTAAAAACGGCATTATCATTTGGAAAAACCCTTTTATTCTTAGTAACCTTACGTAATTGGCTATTGACAGATTCTATACTATTAGTTGTGTATATTACTTTCCTTATCGCCTCAGGGTATTCTAGAAAAACCATTAAATTTTCCCAATGAACATACCAAGATTTAGCAATTTGTGGATACTGTTTACTCCATTTAGCTTCAAAAGATTCTAAAGCAAGATGTGCTTCTTCCTCTGTGCTAGCAGTATATATAGGCTTTAAATCAGCCGCTAATTCTTTTCGGTCTTTATATGATACATATTTTAAACTATTTCTAATCTGATGTACAATACATAATTGATGTTCGGTTTTCGGAAAAACTGCTTCTATTGCCTCAGACATACCGGTTAAATTATCACTGCAAGCAATAAGCATGTCTTGCATACCTCTGTTCTTCATCTCAGTAAAATTACCAAGCCAAAATTTAGCTCCTTCATTTTCACTGTTCCACAATCCTAAAATATCCTTCCTTCCAGATAAATCAATACCTAATGCTACATATACAGACTTATTGATAATTCGTTTATCTTGACGTACTTTTACTACTAAACAGTCAAAAAATACTATAGCATATACTCGATCCAATGGTCGGCTTTGCCATATCTTGACATCCTCAATTACATCATCAGTAATTTGACTTATCAAACTTTCGCTAACGTCAGCTCCATACAATTCTTGCATTTGAATCTTAATATCAGATAAGCTCATTCCTTTAGCGTATAACGATATTATTTTATCATCAAATCCTTCAATACGTCTTTGACGCTTCGGAATTAATGCAGGTTCAAATGTACTACTTCTATCCCTTGGAACCTCAATCTCTACAACTCCATTATTTGTTACTAGATTCTTTACTTTACTACCATTACGAACATTATTGCTATCAGTATGACAATATTTATCATATCCTAAGTGATTATTCATCTCTGACTGCAATGCCTTCTCTACAAGCCTTTTGGTTAATTGTTTTAATAAACCATCCTCTTTAAATAAAGTTGATATATCTGTATCATTATTTATTAATAAATCTATTGCTTGATTCATTGCTTCATTTTGTTTGTGACGCATTATAATTTCTCCTTTTGTTATATTATATTTTTATATAACCTTTGAAAAATTTACACACTTATTTGTACAGAGCCAATTTAACCTCGGTATTATCGCTGGATGCTGATTTAATAGTTTTAAAAGATTTAAGCTATTTTAAAACTATTGATATGACGGATTATTTTGTGGCAGGCAACTATGATGCCGGTAATCCTGGTCATAACGAACTTGGGTGTAATCATGATTTACCGTATTTTTATATAAATGCCGGTGTTATGTGGTTTAATTTAGAAAATATGAGAAATAATAAAACGGAAGATTGTTTAATAAATTCATTAAACAATACTGTATGTTCTCTTTCAATGTTTGAACAAGATATAATAAATATAGCTTTTAACGATAGAATTAACCATATTTCACATAAATGGAATCATACACCTAGTTATAGATCAAGCACAACCAATACAAATTATTATACAAAATTTATTTTACATTATTCAGGAACAAAACCTTGGGCTGGGGGTGTGGAAAAAGCACAGATAGAACAATTAGACGATATTTACAAAGAATATTGGCGTTATAGAGAATTAACACCTTGGGGGACGCCATCATAGTACCCTACAATTTTTGTAAAGATGGTATTAGGATAGAAAAAAGTTTTTGTTTGGGAGGTATTAATAATGTGGATATTAGCTGCGTTATGGCTGTTGTAGATTGATAAAAAGCATTTTTGATATGATCAAAGCCATAGGTAAATAATGAAAACAATTGTCTTTCAATGGTTTTGTACCGTTTTATTCGGATGGGATTTAAGGCATTTTGTATTATTCCATTTTTGACTATTAAAGCTGAAGCAATAGCAGTTATCACTAATAATTTTTCAAATCTATCCAATTTTACAATGTACGTCAGTTCGGGATAAGATATAGATGAAATAGTAATAGATAAAAGGATTGTCAAAAAGGAGTGCCTGCAGTATTTATATTTTTAAACAAAAAAACAAACTACAGGCATGAAAAAAGATATCACAGAATTATATAGTTTTATAGATGATTTTTGTAAAATTTATTTGGAGTATGAACAGAGAAAGTTATTACCATCAAATAAGCAAAGAAATCGCTGTTGTAGCATGAGTCTAAGTGAAATGTTAACAATAATAATTATGTTTCATACATCCTATGCTAAGAATTTTAAATTTTTCTATAAAAGTTATATAGAGTGCATGCATAAGGATGATTTTCCCAAAGCCTTGAGTTATAATAGATTTGTTGAATTAATGGCACGATTATTCATACCGCTAAATATGTTGATTCATTTGTTGTTTGGTGAGGAAACAGGTATTTATTTTATTGACTCTACAACGATTAAAGCTTGTCACAATAAAAGGCGTTATAGCAATAAAGTTTTTAAAGGATTAGCCAAACATAGTAAATCCTCTATGGGGTATTTTTATGGTTTTAAATTACATGTAATAATCAATAATAAAGGGGAGTTTATGGCATTAAAAGTGACCAAAGGCAATGTAGATGATAGGGTTCCAGTACCGGAGTTAACAAAAAGATTAACTGGAATTATAGCAGCTGATAAAGGTTATATTAAGCAAAATTTGTTCTTAAATTTATATGAAAGAGGCTTAAAAATGATTCATGGAATTAAGAAGAATATGGAAAATAAATTAATGGATTTGAAAGAAAAAATCTTACTTCGAAAGCGTAACTTAATTGAAACAGTTTTTGATTATCTAAAAAATAAAATGAACCTTGAACATACTAGACATAGATCACCAATAAATGCCTTTGTCCATATATTATCTACTCTTGTTGCTTACTCATTAAAGAAAAATAAACCTTCAACAAAATTTGATTTTAATCTACATGTTCACAATATCCTTATCCCGAATTGACGTAATGTGACTTTTTTCAATATCAAAACCACCGCTTTTTAGGTGCAAAAATAGTCGTTCAACACTCCAACGAAATTTATATAAAGCAAAAATATCTTGCTCTATTTCAATTGAAGACACCAGAACCATCAGCTCGCTCTTATCATTTCTATATGCGGTAAAATTAACCTTTCTATTCCATAATATACCACTACAAGCCCTATACTCTAAGGCTTTAACATCACTAAATATTCTTTCAATGGTTAAAGTTCTTAAACCTTTTGTAAGACGAATTTTATGATCCATTTTTAATGGAATAACAAACTTTAGATGGTTATTTATCAGAAAGTCTAACCATTCTTTATTCATAAATTCTCTATCAGCAAGCAAATATTTTATTCTTTCAACGCCAAAATTATTAATAAATTTCTGTAAAAATTCCTTCATAAATTCTGCAGAACACCCGCCACCATGCGACAAAGTCTTCCAGAATATTGGCACCGATATTTTACCAATTACCATTACTAAAAATAAAATATTAATATCGGATTTACCAAATTTCCAACTTGTCCTATCCATTGCTACGACATAATTTTTTGAAGCAAAAAAGCTTAATAGCAAATAGCCAACCTTCATATAATCAAAATTAAAATCTTTTAAAAAACGATAAATTCTATGAGTTTTTGACGTCGCTTTAGCATCACCTAAAATACCAAGTGCTAAACCTTTTTGATAAATTGAGCTGCCCGTCAGCAAACTAATTACCATACCAACCAAACATTTTAATCTTGATTTATTTCCGTCTATATATAAAATCAATTCTTGAAGTATTATATTATGCATTTTGTTATAAAAATACCTACCTTATACTACTTCACACCACTCTAAATCAACCATTCTTCTTCATCTTCTCAAAATTGTAGGGTACTATAGGACGCCATACTCACCTAAATAGTTTCCTCGTCACTAACTTTTCCTGAATTGACTATACAATTTTTGTAGAGATGATAGGAGAGTAGGAAGAATTTGTTTTCTTCCACTACAAATTTGGCTTTAAACATAATTGGCGTAGCTCATTTTCAATTGTTGAGCCAAAATATCTAGCCAGTGGTAAAAAACTATACTTAGTCTCTTGTATTATTTTCTTTATTTTTTCAGGTGATTTAATTTCAATTGTTTGCATATTATGGATTCGATCACACAATTTAATAAGCAATATGTCATATTTACCTTGAAACCATAACGACTCTACCATTTCCTTTGAGCTAATTTTTCGATCCATTTTTATTCTAGTTAAGTCCTGAACTTGACTGGCAACTAATTTACCAAAATTATTGGCAATTATTTTTTCAGTAATCTCTGTATCTTCAATCGTATCGTGTAGTACACATGTAACCAGTAAATCTGTTCTAAAAAATTTTATATTCTCTCGTGAAGTATAGTTAGTAAAAATACAAGCCACTTCAATTGGATGAGAATAAAAAGGTTCCCCTGAATCTCGCTTTTGCTTACCATGGTACTCTTTGGCGTAGTAAATAGCTTTTTTTACTTTGAGAATATCTATCGTATCTGTCTTGTCATTTAACAGTAATAGTTTATCTAGTAACTTATCTGAATAGCAACAAGTTTCAAATTGTGATTTCCAACAATTAGCCTCTTTCATACAATTTTATTTTTATTTATTACTATTGTAAATAAAACATATAAAAAACTATTTCGTAAGATAGAAATTCAATAGCAAAAAAAGCTTGCTATTTTTACCGGCATTTATAGGAGGGTAAAATGCTTAATAAATCGTTGCATTGCATTGTATTGCATTTAAAATGATAATAAACACTTATTATCAAATCTATAAAATAGTATTATGGACATTTGGAAATTGAGCAACATTGCTAACTCGTACAGTGAAACAAAGGAATATAGATTTAACAATTATGTTGTTAATCCACATATCAAAAATTTAATAGGTAGTGCAAAAGATAAGGCTTTATTAGAGGTAGGATGTGGATTTGGTAGGTACTTAGAGATTTTCTCCAAAGAATGTCCACTAAAATTAGTAGGATGTGATCTTTCTTATTATCAAATAGAATTATGTAAACAATACATACAAAATAATAATATTGGGTTACATGTATTAGATTTCTCTGATTCTGCCAGTCCTGAGATAGTAGGTCAAGGTGAATATGATATTGTTTTCAATATTTTTGTAATTTTATACATAGATACTTTAGAGAAACTTAAAGCATTTATTACAAATTGTTATAAATGCTTAAAAAAAGGTGGAAAGGTTTTAATATGTACTTTAGATATTTTAAGTGCTTCATTTTACCCAGAGGTTTTTAGTATATTAAAACTTCCTACAAAACCTTTGCACAACAATCAATATAGTGATGGTTGTCCAATAGAAATAAGTATCACAAATGATTGTGTGGTAAGGTCTTATCAGAGAGATTTTGATACTTTAAAATCACTAATGACAGAAGCAGGCTTTAAAAATATAAAAAAGTATGATTTATTTTTAGATAAAGTTGCTTTACAGGTTTTTACAGATGAGGAATTAAATATTATAAAAAAGTCTAATATACTTCTACTTATAACAGCAGAAAAATTAAATGATTAATATAAATTACTATAGTCAATTCAGGAAAATTTGGGGCTAGGAGCGACGAGTGACGACACCTCATCAATTGACTATATGTTAAAAATCTTTACAATATCTTATTTAACCTGAGTTTGACGTAAGCACCAAACAAAATGCTAAGCATTATGTAATAACATAAACAAACTGTTGGTGGTGAGCTATGGTAAAAATAAAACCTTAAGGTGGTCCCCTTTGTCTAGACAAAAATTTAGATAAATAGAGATATAATTCACAAAAATTAAATTGTTGTTTTTATACAATATTTTTTTCAAAATATACACATTCTGGAGTTTTATAATCCAAAGCTTGATGCATCCTTTGTCTATTATAAAAGTCCATATATTCGTTAATTGCTGTCTTTGCCTCCTTTACTGTTGTTAAAATAATCCGATAAATTTTTTCCTGTTTTAATGATCGCCAAAAACGTTCAATAAAAATATTATCTAAGGCTCGTCCCTTACCATCCATACTAATCAAGATATTATGTAGCTTTAGCATACTAATAAAATTCTCCGAGGTAAATTGTACTCCTTGATCAGTATTAAATATTTTTGGCATACCATATTTTTCTATAGCGTCTTCAAGGGCTGTTACACAAAATTCACTTTCCAAACTAATGGAGATTCGCCAACTTAGAATATAACGACTATACCAGTCAATAATAGCTACTAAATATACGAACCCTTGGCTCAGTCTTATATACGTTATATCTGCACTCCAAACCTGGTTTGGCAATACTATTTCTAATCCTTTTAGTAAATAAGGATATATTTTATGCGCTTGATTCCTCTTGCTTAAATTTATTTTAGGATAAACAGCTTCAAGACCCATTATCTTGTAGTAACGTCTAACAGCTTTACGACCTACCGAAAAACCTTGGGCTTGTAAATATTTAGCCATCCGCCGCATACCATAATATGGATGCATAGTATAGGTCTCATCAATTATTGCCATAATCTTGATATCTTGTTCACTAATACCAGTAGGTTGATAGTAATAGGTTGACCTGCTAATATCCAATAACTTACACTGTTGTACAATTGTTAACTTATTATGATTAGGCTCTATCATATTACACCTAACCTTTAATTCCAAACAATGCAGATTTTTTTTTGAGCCAGTCACACTCAACGCTTAACTGACCAATTTGCTCATATAGATTCTTGATTAACCCCTGCTGATTTGGATCAGCACTCTGTGTTTTATTCTTAAAACCTTGTACTAACAACTCAAGACCTTGTTTTTTCCAGTTACTTATCTGTGTTGCATGAACACCATACTTACTGGTTATCTGGGCTATTGTTAGCTCTCCCTTAATTGCTTCTATGACAATTTTGGCTTTCTCCTCAGCACTATATTGCCTTACTTGTTTTTTCATCTCTAGCTCTCCTTGTTTGCTAAAGAATTCTATCTCATTTTTCTTATTTTTCTGTCCAAAATATTGGAACCATTATAGTGGTGAGCTATGGTAAAAATAAAACCTTCTTTCAAACCAGTTTGTTAGAAAGAATATTTGAAAAGTAAGAAGGGAGGGATTATAAAGTTCTCGAATAATAACAACAAAATTGGAGAATATATTATGATCCCTCTTACGGAGATTTTCTGCTTAATTGATGATTTTTGCAAGCATTTTGATACGGAGCAAAATAAATATATATTACCAAATCCTAACCGTAAGCGTAAAGTAGTTTGCAGTATAGGACTCTCAGAGATTATTACTATTATACGTCAGTTCGGGATAAGATATAGATGAAATAGTAATAGATAAAAGGATTGTCAAAAAGGAGTGCCTGCAGTATTTATATTTTTAAACAAAAAAACAAACTACAGGCATGAAAAAAGATATCACAGAATTATATAGTTTTATAGATGATTTTTGTAAAATTTATTTGGAGTATGAACAGAGAAAGTTATTACCATCAAATAAGCAAAGAAATCGCTGTTGTAGCATGAGTCTAAGTGAAATGTTAACAATAATAATTATGTTTCATACATCCTATGCTAAGAATTTTAAATTTTTCTATAAAAGTTATATAGAGTGCATGCATAAGGATGATTTTCCCAAAGCCTTGAGTTATAATAGATTTGTTGAATTAATGGCACGATTATTCATACCGCTAAATATGTTGATTCATTTGTTGTTTGGTGAGGAAACAGGTATTTATTTTATTGACTCTACAACGATTAAAGCTTGTCACAATAAAAGGCGTTATAGCAATAAAGTTTTTAAAGGATTAGCCAAACATAGTAAATCCTCTATGGGGTATTTTTATGGTTTTAAATTACATGTAATAATCAATAATAAAGGGGAGTTTATGGCATTAAAAGTGACCAAAGGCAATGTAGATGATAGGGTTCCAGTACCGGAGTTAACAAAAAGATTAACTGGAATTATAGCAGCTGATAAAGGTTATATTAAGCAAAATTTGTTCTTAAATTTATATGAAAGAGGCTTAAAAATGATTCATGGAATTAAGAAGAATATGGAAAATAAATTAATGGATTTGAAAGAAAAAATCTTACTTCGAAAGCGTAACTTAATTGAAACAGTTTTTGATTATCTAAAAAATAAAATGAACCTTGAACATACTAGACATAGATCACCAATAAATGCCTTTGTCCATATATTATCTACTCTTGTTGCTTACTCATTAAAGAAAAATAAACCTTCAACAAAATTTGATTTTAATCTACATGTTCACAATATCCTTATCCCGAATTGACGTAAATTATGTTGGAATGTACTACATCAGACCCAATTTGCTGATAAAACATTAATAACTATTAATGGAAAACATATATCTTATACTTCACGGTTAAGTAACCTATTGTATAATGATATTCAGTCAATATTTGTAGTATAAAGGCTAATATTTATAATGTGTTTACTTTAATCTATTAATTTTGGAGTAGTTGAAATACTTTATGTTTAAAATTGATTCTATTAAATGTATATATTACATGAATTTCTTGAGTATCGCTATTCATAATAATGGCAGGATATGAATATTCTTGGGAGATAATTTCATTATATTCTATGTCTCCTTTAGGAAATAAAGAGTTTTTTATTATAATAGGACACCAATTTAATCCATCATTAAAAGAAATAGCCATACTAAGTATATTACGCGATGTCGAATGATTTGCCACTCTATTGTATACTAATAATATATTATTGTAGAAATTGATAGCATCAATAGCACTATCAGGGTTCAATAAATCAGTTAATTCTAGGTTACTCCAATTTATCCCTCTATTTATAGATATTGATCTATGTATATAAAGTATAGAAAATAGTGAAAAATTAATATTTCTAGGTCTAACTAACATTATAATTTTATTACCTGTATTATTATTGCTAATCAAGGTTGGTTGTATAAAGCCTCTATAACTTTTTTGGTAGATTTTTGGATTATCCGATAAGATAGGATTACTTATATTCCATGTACATAAGTCTGAGGAACTTTCAATAAAGGAGAAGTCATCTATACAGCTTTCTCTAGAACTAGGTAAAAAAATATTATGCTGTAAAATTAATGGTTTATTACGTGCAGGTCCTAAGATTCCATGCAAAAGTTCTGGTTCTTGCCAAGTAAGTCCTTGATCATCGGAGCGAGAAAGTACACCACTCCATGTTCTTGAGTAAGGTCCGATCTTACTAAAAATTAGTAACTGATTATTAAATAGTGTTAATACAGGATTCCCACAACTAATAGTTCCATTATCAGTTTTAAGAGGAATATGATGATCTTTGAAATATTGTGGGGAAACAATTCTTTGAGGTGAATTCCATGTATATTGTCCATTTTTCTTTAATCCTCGACATACCCAAATACTATTATTTTCTTCTAAGGCACCTGGTTCAAATCGTCTTTTACCAAAAAATGAAACTATAAGTTTCTGATCATTTAAAATCAATATAGTAGCAGCATGAACATCCTTAAGATCAGAGTTAGACAAAATAAACTCATCTATTTTAGTTTCTAATATAGGAATGTTTTTTTTCATAAAATCTGTATGATCAGAGAGTTGTTTTTATCTAAATTCTTTTAGCAAAACTTACGCTATGTTATCTCAAATATTATTAAAAACCTTGACCCGAAGCCATATTATCACAGTGAAGAATTTTGATAATATCCAGTACTAAGCTAGTTGTCGTAAAACATAGCGTAAGTTTAGTTAACCCGAGTTGCCAATTAATTTATAAGATCAGAGCTAGGTTTTATGAGCTTTTGAGGTTAATTTGCAACATTAAAACACTCAATAAAAACTATATTTTTTAGAAATATGTTTGTATTGAAAATGTTTTAGTATCGAGCCTCACATGGAATCAGCTTTAAATATAGCTTTTGCCAGTATAATTAATTGGCAACTCGGGTTAGTTAGATGTTTTGGTTAGTTTTTTCTAATTTTTCAAAATAATATAGTCCAAGAGCAAAGGCTATAGTTATTGGAAATAACATAATTTGTAATCCCCAATGTTTAAAATATTCTGTTAAATAAACAAGTCCAAATGAGATAGTAATATTCATTAAAGTAGTAGATAAAGCAAATACTATGCTTGCAGCTCTGAAGCGTTTAAAGACAGGGAAATATTTTAGAAAAATTGGCATAGCTGGATTAGCACTAAGAAAGAATATCATAACAAAAGATTGAATTAAGAATACATGAAAAGAGGTAGTGACATTATTAAGTAAAACAGGGCAAGCAAGAGTGAAAATAAAGAATGCGACTAATTTTATTTTAAGAATTTTTAGTGGATATATGATATAATACCAATTGCAATAATTAACACGGTGTGTTTATCCAGTCTCTATACATAATTGATTTTACTAAATCTACATTATGAGCAAATTGATTCCAAGCGTAACAAGCCATAGTGACGATATCTTCATATACACCATAACATTGGTTAGACAAGAAATGATTTTTGATCCATTCCCAAACTTGTTCCATTGCATTAAGTTCCGGTGCATAGGGCGGAAGCGGTATCAAAGTGATATTGCTTGGCACAGTTAGTTTTTTGGCTGTGTGCCAACCTGCATTATCCGTTAGTAAAGCTATATGTCGGTTGCCTTGAATACTGCGAGAAAGCTCTTCTAAGAATTTATTCATTGCCTGTGTGTTTGCATATGGTAAAATTAATGCAAAAGCTTCTCCTGTATCATGGCAAGCAGCTCCATAAATATATGTTGAAATGAATTGCTGTTGCCGAACTTTACGGGGTCTAGTGCCACGCTTAGCCCATATACGAGTTATACCAATTGCAATAATTAACGCAGTGGTGTAAAATGGGTTTTTAACTGATAAAGGTACTCAAATGGCTAGGTTAATATTACCACAAGGTTTTCATGGTCATGATTTTATAAAAATGATGAAACATGAGCCGCATGGTCGAAATCGTATACGTTTATTGGCGATGTATCACCTTCAATTAGGCAAATCTTTAAAAGCCATATCTGAAATAGTGAAGTCACACTGGAAAACTGTGCAATCATGGCTCAGAAGATTTAGGAATCATGGTTTTGAAGGATTATTTGAATCACAAAGAAGCGGCGCCCCTAGGAAGATTAACACTATACAAGAGTCTGCTCTTTTTGATAAAATCAATACGCTCAGTGAAAGTAAAACTGGTGGGTATATAACTGGAAAGGAGCTACATATCATGTTACTTGAGGAATATGGTGCTAAATGCGCTTTAAAAACAGTCTACAATACTATGCACCGCCTTGGTTTTAGCTGGATTACTTCTCGTTCAATGCATCCAAAGTCAAATCAAGAGACTCAAAATACATATAAAAAAACTTCCCAGACATGTTAACAAAATTATTACCAAAAAATATCGATAGATGTAAAGTTGATATATGGTCTCAGGATGAAACTCGAGTTGGGCAACAAGGTAGCTTAACTCGTATATGGGCTAAGCGTGGCACTAGACCCCGTAAAGTTCGGCAACAGCAATTCATTTCAACATATATTTATGGAGCTGCTTGCCATGATACAGGAGAAGCTTTTGCATTAATTTTACCATATGCAAACACACAGGCAATGAATAAATTCTTAGAAGAGCTTTCTCGCAGTATTCAAGGCAACCGACATATAGCTTTACTAACGGATAATGCAGGTTGGCACACAGCCAAAAAACTAACTGTGCCAAGCAATATCACTTTGATACCGCTTCCGCCCTATGCACCGGAACTTAATGCAATGGAACAAGTTTGGGAATGGATCAAAAATCATTTCTTGTCTAACCAATGTTATGGTGTATATGAAGATATCGTCACTATGGCTTGTTACGCTTGGAATCAATTTGCTCATAATGTAGATTTAGTAAAATCAATTATGTATAGAGACTGGATAAACACACCGTGTTAATTATTGCAATTGGTATTAAGCTACCTTGTTGCCCAACTCGAGTTTCATCCTGAGACCATATATCAACTTTACATCTATCGATATTTTTTGGTAATAATTTTGTTAACATGTCTGGGAAGTTTTTTTATATGTATTTTGAGTCTCTTGATTTGACTTTGGATGCATTGAACGAGAAGTAATCCAGCTAAAACCAAGGCGGTGCATAGTATTGTAGACTGTTTTTAAAGCGCATTTAGCACCATATTCCTCAAGTAACATGATATGTAGCTCCTTTCCAGTTATATACCCACCAGTTTTACTTTCACTGAGCGTATTGATTTTATCAAAAAGAGCAGACTCTTGTATAGTGTTAATCTTCCTAGGGGCGCCGCTTCTTTGTGATTCAAATAATCCTTCAAAACCATGATTCCTAAATCTTCTGAGCCATGATTGCACAGTTTTCCAGTGTGACTTCACTATTTCAGATATGGCTTTTAAAGATTTGCCTAATTGAAGGTGATACATCGCCAATAAACGTATACGATTTCGACCATGCGGCTCATGTTTCATCATTTTTATAAAATCATGACCATGAAAACCTTGTGGTAATATTAACCTAGCCATTTGAGTACCTTTATCAGTTAAAAACCCATTTTATACCACTGCGTTAATTATTGCAATTGGTATAACTTAGATATGTAAGTATCAGATAAGTACAAAAATTTACTATTGAAACGATAAAATTTTGGTGAATTACTTGTTCTGATGTAAAATTGAAAGAGGTTTTTAAGATATTGCCACAATAAATATATGTGAAATAAAAACACATTGGCCATCCACAAGATATTAACAATAAGAATAGTATAATTTTCCAATTAATTTTTTCATTATATATAGGGTTATGTTTTAATATATCACAATTTCCATATATTAATTTAATATTTCTTTTTAGACGTCTTTTGGCATCAGCAAATTCAGGAGTTTCTCGCAATGCAGTTCTAGCAACTGCACCGATAATTGCCACTATAGTTCCTATCCAAAATGCAATACGCCAATTAAATCCAAAAGATGTTACTAGAGAAGCAATAGCTAAAGCGATCATACCTCCTAAATTAGCAAAGACAGAAGTCATTAAGACAATAGGGTATTGTATGGGTGGTTTTGTCATTTCAAGTAAATAAAGTTGAGCTCCAACTATTTCCCCCATAGAGGATATACCCTGAAGAACACGACATACTATAACCAGTACAGTGGCTATGAGTCCTTTTTCAGCATAAGTTGGGGTAATAGCCATAACAAAACAAGAACCAGCCATCATAAAAGTTGTAATAACAACAGTTGTTCTTCTTCCTATAATATCACCTATATAACCAAAAATTAAAGCTCCGCATGGTCTTAATAGATATGTAGAACAAAAAACAAAAGCAGAGTAAATTGCTGCAGTATGGGGATCAGCTTTGGGAAAAAATAATTCATTTAAAAGTACTGCCATGTGAACATAGAGCATTAGATCAAAGTATTCTAAGAATGTGCCAATTGAGAGTAATTTTACAGCTTCTTTTTGTTCCTTTGTTAGTGATTGAAATGTTCCTTCATCATGTCTTATATATTCTTTCATTCGTTATTCCAGGTTGATTACTAGATTGCAAATTCAATAATAACCAACTTCAGATAGTTATTATTGAGAGAACAAGAGATAATTATAGATTATAAGTCACACTATATGTTTTGGGTAGTAATTTTGAATATATAAATGAAAATATTACTGTGAATTTTAATAATTGGTAACTAATTCATCTTCCGATCTGCCGATAGTTAAATTTTCTTTAATTCGTAATTACCAGGTGAAATCTTTTTAACAGAATTGGATCAAAATTCTGTTTGGTACAAGATAAGAAAAAACTAGATTACCAGTTTATTGAATTACGTCAGTTCGGGATAAGATATAGATGAAATAGTAATAGATAAAAGGATTGTCAAAAAGGAGTGCCTGCAGTATTTATATTTTTAAACAAAAAAACAAACTACAGGCATGAAAAAAGATATCACAGAATTATATAGTTTTATAGATGATTTTTGTAAAATTTATTTGGAGTATGAACAGAGAAAGTTATTACCATCAAATAAGCAAAGAAATCGCTGTTGTAGCATGAGTCTAAGTGAAATGTTAACAATAATAATTATGTTTCATACATCCTATGCTAAGAATTTTAAATTTTTCTATAAAAGTTATATAGAGTGCATGCATAAGGATGATTTTCCCAAAGCCTTGAGTTATAATAGATTTGTTGAATTAATGGCACGATTATTCATACCGCTAAATATGTTGATTCATTTGTTGTTTGGTGAGGAAACAGGTATTTATTTTATTGACTCTACAACGATTAAAGCTTGTCACAATAAAAGGCGTTATAGCAATAAAGTTTTTAAAGGATTAGCCAAACATAGTAAATCCTCTATGGGGTATTTTTATGGTTTTAAATTACATGTAATAATCAATAATAAAGGGGAGTTTATGGCATTAAAAGTGACCAAAGGCAATGTAGATGATAGGGTTCCAGTACCGGAGTTAACAAAAAGATTAACTGGAATTATAGCAGCTGATAAAGGTTATATTAAGCAAAATTTGTTCTTAAATTTATATGAAAGAGGCTTAAAAATGATTCATGGAATTAAGAAGAATATGGAAAATAAATTAATGGATTTGAAAGAAAAAATCTTACTTCGAAAGCGTAACTTAATTGAAACAGTTTTTGATTATCTAAAAAATAAAATGAACCTTGAACATACTAGACATAGATCACCAATAAATGCCTTTGTCCATATATTATCTACTCTTGTTGCTTACTCATTAAAGAAAAATAAACCTTCAACAAAATTTGATTTTAATCTACATGTTCACAATATCCTTATCCCGAATTGACGTATTATAGTAATGTTTCACTTGAGTCACTACCGTACCTTTAAAGATTTTTATTTATGCTGCCTATGTCAAAGTTATAGAAAGGAATTTCCAAAACTTGTGAGCTATAGTCGTTTTGTTCAGTTAATGCCAATGAGCTTCATGCCCATGGTGTTACTGCTAAAAAGCCTATCAGGAAAACAAACTGGTCAATATTATATCGACTCTACTAAACTTCCTGCTTGCCATAATTTAAGAATTAATAGACATAAAGTATTCAAAGACATAGCAAAAAGAGGTAAGACTTCCACTGGGTGGTTCTTTGGTTGTAAGCTACATATTGTCATTAACAGTTGCGGAGAGATTATGAGTTTTTCTTTAACTCCAGGAAATGTTGATGATAGAGCAGTGGTGGAAAATTTAGTAGATAAATTACAAGGCTGGCTTTTTGGTGATCGTGGGTATATCAGTAAAAAACTCACTCAATCCCTTGCTAATCAAGGTTTAGAACTAATAACAAAAATTAAAAGTAATATGAAAGAAAGAATAATAGATCCTATTAAAAAGCGGTTTTTAAATAAAAGGTATATTATTGAAACCATTAACGATCAACTAAAAAACCTTTGTCATATAGACCATACAAGGCACAGATCTGTTATGAATTTTCAAACTAACGTATTAGCTGGACTGCTTGCCTATGTTTTTAAGCCTAATAAAATTTCTGTAGCTTTTGGAAAATTAAACAATCTCAACCTTCCTCTTACATCAAACTGAGGTTAATAATAATGATAAGTTTACAGTAAACGAGCAAAAGATAGAGGAAGATAGCAAATGGGACGGTTTGCATGGAGTTATTAGTAACCTAGAAAATGTTGATGTAGCGTATATATTGTCTCGTTATAAAGGATTGTGGCAAATTGAAGAAACATTTCGAATTAGTAAACACGATATTAAGATTAGACCAATTTATCGTATACCTGCAGCAAAACTGCATAACTTTATCTAATGTTTTTGCTAGTATGAATTTTTTATACATTTGGATTCCATACTATGCAAATACCATCAATTACTATTGGAGCCTTTCTAATTAAGTGTGTAAATTTTTCATAGGGCTTAAATTCTACCTTCAAATTTTATCAAAAAGTGAGCCATAGCTGCGTTCCAGTTCGGAATCGGCATAACCCATTTCTTGGTCATATAATCAATTGCCAAATATAAGGTCTTAAAAACGGCATTATCATTTGGAAAAACCCGTTTATTCTTAGTAACCTTACGTAATTGGCTATTGACAGATTCTATACTATTAGTTGTGTATATTACTTTCCTTATCGCCTCAGGGTATTCTAGAAAAACCATTAAATTTTCCCAATGAACATACCAAGATTTAGCAATTTGTGGATACTGTTTACTCCATTTAGCTTCAAAAGATTCTAAAGCAAGATGTGCTTCTTCCTCTGTGCTAGCAGTATATATAGGCTTTAAATCAGCCGCTAATTCTTTTCGGTCTTTATATGATACATATTTTAAACTATTTCTAATCTGATGTACAATACATAATTGATGTTCGGTTTTCGGAAAAACTGCTTCTATTGCCTCAGACATACCGGTTAAATTATCACTGCAAGCAATAAGCATGTCTTGCATACCTCTGTTCTTCATCTCAGTAAAATTACCAAGCCAAAATTTAGCTCCTTCATTTTCACTGTTCCACAATCCTAAAATATCCTTCCTTCCAGATAAATCAATACCTAATGCTACATATACAGACTTATTGATAATTCGTTTATCTTGACGTACTTTTACTACTAAACAGTCAAAAAATACTATAGCATATACTCGATCCAATGGTCGGCTTTGCCATATCTTGACATCCTCAATTACATCATCAGTAATTTGACTTATCAAACTTTCGCTAACGTCAGCTCCATACAATTCTTGCATTTGAATCTTAATATCAGATAAGCTCATTCCTTTAGCGTATAACGATATTATTTTATCATCAAATCCTTCAATACGTCTTTGACGCTTCGGAATTAATGCAGGTTCAAATGTACTACTTCTATCCCTTGGAACCTCAATCTCTACAACTCCATTATTTGTTACTAGATTCTTTACTTTACTACCATTACGAACATTATTGCTATCAGTATGACAATATTTATCATATCCTAAGTGATTATTCATCTCTGACTGCAATGCCTTCTCTACAAGCCTTTTGGTTAATTGTTTTAATAAACCATCCTCTTTAAATAAAGTTGATATATCTGTATCATTATTTATTAATAAATCTATTGCTTGATTCATTGCTTCATTTTGTTTGTGACGCATTATAATTTCTCCTTTTGTTATATTATATTTTTATATAACCTTTGAAAAATTTACACACTTATTTGTACAGAGCCTACTATTGAGCAAGTAGCTCAGCAATTTAAAGCCTGGCGTCAAACTAAAACTAATAAGTTTGATCCTATACCAAACCATCTAAAGGAATTAGTTTACCAATTACTCCATCATTATTCTTACCAAGAGATAGCTAAACATCTTAATATTAATAAAGCAACAATCAGTTCAATTAAAAAAGCCCATGAGCCTACCCTCAAAACTTCTCCTGTCTCAACTTCAAATCAAGCTCTACAACAAAATATTAATTTTCTCCCATTTCAACTATTATATTCTATAGATACCGATCCTGTAGCTGCCCCCAAACAAAATCACTATACTTGTCACATTATTAAACCAAATGGTACCAAACTTATTATCCAAACACTAGAACCAAAAACCATAATTCAGACATTTTTATGTTGCAACTAACCCCGGCGTCAGCCATTTTTTGGCACAACAACACTGAAGTCGGGAAAATTTACAAATTATTCAGCAACTGAGTAAAATTCTAAATATTCAAGATCATAATCAACAAGCAACTAAAACTGCATTATCTGGCAAAATTGTGGTATTTACTGGTTCCTTACTAACTCTCTCAAGAGCAGAAGCCAAATCTCAGGCAGAAAAATTAGGAGCTAAAGTAGCCAGTAGCGTTTCGTCTACCACTGATTTAGTAGTGGCAGGTAGCGATGCTGGTAGTAAACTCAAGAAAGCTAAAGAGCTGGGGATTAAAATTATTGATGAAGATGAGTGGCAAAAGTTAGTACTCTTACGCCATACCCTATAACTCGATAATCAAGTTTTTTGCATAGCTTATAAATATAGTCAATTCAGGAGAATTTGGGGCTAGAAGCAATGGAGCGACGCCTATAAGTAATAGGCGAGCGACGAGTGACGACGTCCCCAACTTCTCATCAATTGACTATAGTAGGTTGTTTGAAGGAAATTTGAATATATCCGAGTCACAACATCTATCTTTAAACGCAAAATTTGTCATATATGGACGAGTGAATTTGTCAACAAAGAAAATAAAAAAATAGAGCCACAAAGGAAGCGGTCATATATTCGGCATCGAGTGCCATAATGGTTTCTGCATTCTTATAAATATCCTTGAGTGACCTCTCATTCCCACGGCTTCTAGAGCCTCGACATAATTACGGATTTTATTCAGAATACTTATTCATTAACTCTTTAACTTTCGTTCTCTTTATTGTTACTATTCTTTACTCGCAATATTTATCAATTACCAATTTTTATTTAGTTGACATAGTTTCTTCTTTTTTCTCAACTAAACTAATTTGCAACATATTCGCTACCATTGGTGACTACTGCATAAGCAATCCTTGCTAACTTATTTGCTAAACCAACACATATAATATTATATGATTTATTTTCAGCAAATTTCTTCACTGCCCACTGCACTAGTTTATCTTTCGATTCCTTACCACTTTTTGCTCTTATTGCTATTGTCCTTGCGGCTTGAATCAACATAGTTCTGGCATATCTATCTCCCTGTTTGGTAATCCCTCCTAAAACTATCTTATCTCCTGAGCTATGTTGCTTTGGTACCAAACCAAGCGAAGCAGCAAAATCCCTCGGGGTTGGATAACTTTCCATTGGGGCTACACTCAAACAACTAGCATTGATTGCTCCAATGCCAAAAATTGTCTGCAACCTAGTAGCTTTCTCACTTTGCTTATTATTGCTGATAATCAGCTTTTCTAAAGTTTTCTCTTTGTCACATAAATCCTCAATTTCTTTACATTCTAAAAGTAAAATTGACCGTATCCCAGAATTTATATAACCTTTACTATACGCTAACTCTACCTCCAGCCTACATGATTTGCAAAATTTATTTTTACTTAATTTTGTATTATAGCCATATTCACATAAACTTGATATTGTAGAATTAGTTTTTTGCACACGATCTCTGATCGTATTACTTCTAATTTTATGCAAAAATTTTATATCTTGTTCCTCTTTGCTTTTTGGCAGCACAGTTTTTAATTCTGGATCACGAGCCGCTTTGCATATTGCTAACGCATCGTTATAATCATTTTTCTGTTTCGATGTAGCATAAACTTTTACATCTTTTGTTTTCATTGGTTTGACTTGCAAACCAAGCTTAGCAATTTCCTGTGACCAATAATTAGCTCCTCCACATGCTTCCATAGCTAGCAATGAACTTTTATCGAGATTGCTTAAATAGGCTATTAACTCATCTCTTGTAACTTTTTGATAACCTATTTTTTTGCCATTTTGATCGACTTGCACCAAGTGCATACTATTTTTTGCTAAATCTATTCCTATTATAGTATTTTTTATGCTATTATTTATCATGGTATGGACCTATTAATTAAATTATTATTTAATTTGGAGCAGCTGAAAACTATTTTTCAGCTGACTCCGTACCAGTAAAGCATATTTCGCTTCACTCGTCCATACCATCATTCCTGCTTCGGTGCGGAATCTAGACCCCTACCTTCGCAGGGGTGACACTTAAGCTATTCAAAAAACTTGATCATCGGGTAATATGCATATTATTAGTACCTCAAAAAGAGAACTTTTTTCTATTCTTCGCTCATCTCTACAAAAATTGTATGAACTATAACAGACATTGCTAAGTCTTTTTTGATAAGATATTTGTGGATAATGTTTAGTTAAAGACAACAATATTGTTGTGGTTGGTTGCGGGGGTTGGATTTGAACCAACGACCTTCAGGTTATGAGCCTGACGAGCTACCAGACTGCTCCACCCCACGATAATATGCATAGTCAATTGATAAGAAGTTGGTGACATCGTCGCTCCATCGCTCCTAGCCCCAAATTCTCCTGAATTGACTATATTCTTGCCAAAAAATAGCTCAAAATATAATTAGCTATCGCAGGCAACCTCCTAGGGCAATTTAAAAGTTATATGGTAAAATACAGCCTAAAAACCCAAAGCGTTATTACCCTGCATGTTAGCAAAAAATTTCCCAAACAAGCAAAACTTGATTAAACCTTCTTGCCAAAATTAAGCCCAGCAAATTTCTTGTTAAAGTCACTAACATTTTTGTTAGATTGGTTAACAATATTTCCAGATTCTTTAGTCCATGCTGGATGTTTCCTGTAATCAACATCCATCAAAATCTCTTCTGCATGACCACCGGAATTTGTCTCAAAAACATCATTACTAATGATAATTTTGAACTTTTTATATTTCGGATGTATTCCAGCTTTCATAATGCAGCACCAACTTTTTTCTCAGCTATCTTTTTTTTAATCACTTGTGCTTTGTCCGAAAGTATATCACTTGATATTTTAAGCATATACTCATCAAAACCACCTACCTTCTCGACAGAACGTAGACATTTGGCATTTACTGAAAGCTTGTATTCTTGCCCAGTAAGCTCACTAGCAAACCTTACCACTCTAAGATTCGGCTCAAAGCGTCTTCTAGTTTTTCTTTGCGAGTGTGACACTTTATTACCGTGTAAAACACCAACTCCACTAAGCTCACATCTACGAGACATCGTGACTCCTATAATTTATCATCAAATATTATGTATATAATACTCCTAATAGGAGTATATGTCAATATGTACATTATAAATATTATAGATATATTCCAAATATTTGCTAGGCTCTGTGAACAAAATTTTAATTGTTTAGATTTTGAGTATTTTTAAGCGAAAATTAATAAAATTTTTGCCGGAATAGTTAGTTCTATTTCAAAAAAATCTTATAATTTGCAGCTAAAAAGAGTCGAAATCTAGTAATTTAAATTTTGTTCACAGAGCCTAGTAATTAAAACTTTTGAAGAGATGGCAACATATCGCTCATTGAATAAAGAGCAGGTGGTTTATCAGATATCCAGATTGCCGCCTGAATTGCACTATCAGCAAAGGACTCTCTTGACCCATGATGTTTCAGAGTAATGGTTTGGTTATCTCCTAAAAATAATACTTCGTGTTCTCCATGCAAATGCCCACCTCTAATAGAAGTAATGCCAATTTCACCAGCCTGTCTTTGTCCTTTTACAGTACGATGAAAGATCGCACATTGATTAAAATCTAAATTTCTAACTTTTGCCACAGCCTTACCTAACATTATCGCCGTACCAGACGGAGCGTCTTTTTTCATACGATGGTGACAATCTAAAATCTCTATATCGTAAGTATTATCTAGAATTTCTGCTGCCTTTTTCGCTAGCATCGTTAGTAGATTTGCCCCTAAACTCATATTAGCTGAATAGAATATTGCCAATTTTTTGGAAAATTCATGTAAACTATCAAGTTGATAGTTAGCCAAACCAGTAGTACCAATAACTAATTTGTTGTTGTACGTAATGGCATAATCAAGAAGTTTGTCCAATATCTCGCTACTAGAAAAGTCAATAATCACCTCAGAATTTTGACAAAATTCAGCAAAATCCCTTATGCTATTTTTTCTAGAAAATGTGGCAGAAAGCATACAGCTATTTAATCCATGCATTTTTTGAATTATCATCTGCCCCATTTTACCGGTAGCACCACAAATACCTATAGAAATCATTTTAACTCTCTATATTGCCTTAAACAATGCACCAATGGTTTTAAATTACTTTTTACCATAGTACTTATCACTTTACCAACCAATATAACATGATCCCCCACTTCATATTGACTAAACTTGTTGCACTCAATATGGCAAACTGCTCCTTCAATCAAAGGGCAATTAGTAATTTGTCCTAAATTATATGAAATACCAGCAAATTTATCAGTATTAAACTTAGAAAAATGTCTAGAAATATTCTCTTGATTTTCAGCTAGAATACTAACAGCAAAATACTCACTACCAGTAAAAGCACTCATACTAAAGGATTTTTTATCAATACAAAACAATACCAATGGCGGTAACAAGGAAACCGAGGTAAAAGAATCTGCCGTAAAACCAAATAGCTTGTTATTGTATAAAGTGGTGATAATAGTAACGCCCGTAGGCAAAGTGCTAAGAGCTTGTTTAAATTGTTCCGAATCCACTATTGCAGCCATTTTTTAGTAATGCGACTAATTGTACCATCTTTTTTTAATTCACTAATAACTTTATCAATATTTTCAACAAGTTTAGAATCTTTTGGCATAGCGATAGCAAGTTCAGATGAGAATTCTGTTAAACAAAAACTAGCAAGATCAGGATTATTCTCAATAAATTTCTTAGATTGCGATTCCTCTAATACTACCACATCTACAACTTTCGATTTCAATTCTTCGACTAGCATTAAATTATTTGACAAATAATTTGTTCTAATATTAAACTGCTTGGCTAAATCCTGAACTATCACCGCCCATGTTGTACCAAGTTGCACACCAACAATTTTATTATCCAAATCTCCAACATTTTTCAAATCATCTGCTGTTCTATATAATACTGACACGTTAGTTGTTACATAAGGGGCTGAAAAGCTAATGTGTTTCTTACGTTCTTCAGTCACTGTTAATCCAGCAATTACTATATCAACATTTTCACTAGCTAAGGATGCAAGTAAGCCATTAAAATCAAAATTTTTAATTATAACTTTCTTCTCTAATTTTTCTCCTATAGCATTAATAATATCAATGTCAAGTCCCACTATTTGCCCATTTTGAATAAATTCGTAAGGGGGATTATCTGCGGAAGTCGCAACTATTAAATTCTTTTCCTGAGGCTTGTTATCACAACCAACTATCAAAAAAGAACATATAATAAGGAAGAAAAGCTTTATTAATTTCATAAAATTAAATAACTATTTTAATTATTACTATATTATCGCACTTCTTGCACTCATATACAACAGACTTTTTAAAATTAATAACGTGATTCTATACCAAAAAGGTATAAGCTAAAGTTAAGAAGGTAAAGAATGCAAATGAATCGGTTATGGTGGTCAGAAATACACCTGAACCAGTTGCAGGATCAATATTTAAATAATGTAGAGTAATTGGTATTGTCGAGCCAAAAAGACCAGCAATTAAGAAAGTTAGAATAACAGCTACGGAAAAAATTAAGCTAATCTGTGGATCAGAAAGCATTACTAAGATTAACAACGCCCCAACTAATGCTAATATAGAACCGTTAAATCCACATACAACTATTTCCTTAAGGATTACTTTCAGTACGTTACTATGGTGAATATCTTTGTTGGCAAGGGCTCTAACTGTTACAGTCATGGCTTGGGTTCCAGCATTTCCCCCCATAGAAGCAACAATAGGCATGATAGCTGCTAGTGCTATAAATTTAGCAATGGTCATACTGAATTGGTTAATGATTATCGATGTCATACAGGCGGTAATTAGATGGAGAAATAACCAAAGAAATCTATGTCTTACAGTATAAAATAGGTTGTAGAATGTATCTTGGGTATGGACGCCCCCAAGTGACATTATATCTTTTTCTGTTTGCTGTTCAATGATATAGAGCATATTGTCTATTGAAATGGTACCTATTAGCTTGCCGCTTTTATTGACCACTGGTACAATTGTTAAAGCATATTGTTTAAAAATAAAGCTTAATTCACTTAAGTTGGTAAAGAGATCGGTAATTTTAAACTCAGGATTCATCAGATCTTTTACTAATTCATCCCCCTTATGCTTAAGTAAAGTGCTTAGGAGTATACTACCTATAGGGCGATATTTACTATCTATCACAATAGCAGCGTGAAAATCTTGGGCTATATGTTGCTCTCTAATAAAATCTATAGCTCTAGCTACTGTCCAATCTTCCTGAAATGATACAAAATGTCTTTCAATTACTCTACCAACAGTGTTTTCTGGGTAAGTACACCCTTCGATAATTTGTTGTCTTTTTTCTACTTTGAGGTTATCTAAGATCATTTCTTTGGTTATATCATCAAGATCTTCTATAACTTCAACAGCGTCTTCTATAGCAAGTTGATTAATTAAATGTACAGTTTTTTCTATACCCAAATTTTGGATTATTAAGGGTTTTCTACTTACACTAAGCTGCACTAAAGTCTCAGGTTTTAGTGTATCCTGTAATAACGGAAGAATTATTTTATATGTTTTCTGATTTATATTATCTAGAAAATCTGCAAGATCTGCATAATGGAGATTAGCCATAATCTTCACGGCTTTACCAACCTCATCATTATTCAGAAGATTATTAATTTGTTCAAATGTTGCATCAAATTGGTTTTGATGGATCGGTAACATATTTTTTGGTAGATTCTGCATAACTCCTCGTTAGCACAAATTTTTGTCGGCTTACGCCTTCTGCAATTGACGGGCAATGGCAACTGGGTTATAGTCAATTGATGAGAAGTTGGCGATGTCGTCGCTCGCCTATGAATTGACTATAATTGGTGCGGTCGAGAAGACTTGAACTTCCACTCTGTTAAGAACAGCCCCCTCAAGGCTGCGCGTCTACCAATTTCGCCACGACCGCATTAATATAATTACTTTAGTTATTGTAGGTAGCCTCCTAGGCTCTGTGAACAAAATTTAAATTACTAGATTTCGACTCTTTTTAGCTGCAAATTATAAGATTTTTTTGAAATAGAACTAACTATTCCGGCAAAAATCTTATTAATTTTCGCTTAAAAATACTCAAAATCTAAACAATTAAAATTTTGTTCACAGAGCCTAGGAATAAGGATAGTACCTAATTCAATCACTTTTACTATAGCTTGGATTTTGCCTATATATAGCAAATTATTCTATTAATATCAACATATATAGCTAACCTGATTAGTATTTATTCATACAAACTGCGTCATTGCAAGGAGTATAGGGTGAAATTTGTACTTTTGCAAAGTTACTATCCCCGTTATTGGGTTGTACTCTTAAAATTTTAGTATTCATAAGCTTTTTTCCTCTAATTTTAATTGATATTTAAAAAATCATATTTTTATTAAATTAACATAAAATCTAGTTGACTATTTAATACGAGTTATATTTAATTAAAATTGTAACTATTAATGCTAAAGACGTCATTGTGAGCTGATGTATCCCCACGAAATTGTTGCAAAATAGCAAGAATTGATAGAATATCTTCATTATTTAATGATGATGGAGATAGTAGGTTATGGATGTAAAAACAGTATTAAATGAAGTAATAAAAGAACATTGTCCTTTTATACATAATAATCGTTTAAATGCGTTACTTGATGTTGCAGAAGGTTTGCGATATAGTCAGAATTTGTCTTTGAGTGCAATTGGCAGGAACTTGAGTGGTGATAGTAAAGTAAAACATAAAATAAAAAAAGTTGATAGATGTATAGGTAACAAACATTTATATAACGAGGTTGATAATCTCTATAGTGCTTTATCATATTTCATATTTGAGTTTATCAAGCATTCTAATGATGACAGTGTTGTGATTGATTTATGTTATCTTAAAGATGATCGCATGGTACAAATGCTAAGTGCTCAATTTTGTACAAGAGGGATGAGTTTACCTTTGTATCAAGATGTGTTTGAAGAAGGTGAATTAAAGGGCAGAACGGTAGAATTTCTAAATAAATTAAAGAGTATAATACCTGATGGAAAAAGGGTTATTGTGATTATGGACGCTGGCTTTCATATTGAATGGTTTAAGGAAATAGAAAAACAAGGGTGGAGTTGGGTGTGTCGGGTACGACAAGGAAAAGATTTAAAATTAGCTAAGAATGAGGATTGGATATCAGTTGAAAATTTCATGCCATCAATTGGTTCAAAAACGATGGAATGTGGTACGATTCTGCTAACCAAAGCTCATAAATATTCCTGCAGAATGGTTACAACTTGCAAAGTCCCTAAGGGTCGAGTGCAGAAGGTTAGCAGGAATTATAATGGTTCCAATATTTTGGACAGAAAAATAAGAAAAATGAGATAGAATTCTTTAGCAAACAAGGAGAGCTAGAGATGAAAAAACAAGTAAGGCAATATAGTGCTGAGGAGAAAGCCAAAATTGTCATAGAAGCAATTAAGGGAGAGCTAACAATAGCCCAGATAACCAGTAAGTATGGTGTTCATGCAACACAGATAAGTAACTGGAAAAAACAAGGTCTTGAGTTGTTAGTACAAGGTTTTAAGAATAAAACACAGAGTGCTGATCCAAATCAGCAGGGGTTAATCAAGAATCTATATGAGCAAATTGGTCAGTTAAGCGTTGAGTGTGACTGGCTCAAAAAAAAATCTGCATTGTTTGGAATTAAAGGTTAGGTGTAATATGATAGAGCCTAATCATAATAAGTTAACAATTGTACAACAGTGTAAGTTATTGGATATTAGCAGGTCAACCTATTACTATCAACCTACTGGTATTAGTGAACAAGATATCAAGATTATGGCAATAATTGATGAGACCTATACTATGCATCCATATTATGGTATGCGGCGGATGGCTAAATATTTACAAGCCCAAGGTTTTTCGGTAGGTCATAAAGCTGTTAGACGTTACTACAAGATAATGGGTCTTGAAG
The DNA here is from genome assembly GCF_936269705.1 of Rickettsia endosymbiont of Oedothorax gibbosus. Classification (NCBI taxonomy): domain Bacteria; kingdom Pseudomonadati; phylum Pseudomonadota; class Alphaproteobacteria; order Rickettsiales; family Rickettsiaceae; genus Rickettsia; species Rickettsia endosymbiont of Oedothorax gibbosus. The sequence goes on along the minus strand of NZ_OW370493.1, from coordinate 2,297,214 downwards.
CTGTTTATCCTAAAATAAATTTAAGCAAGAGGAATCAAGTGCATAAAATATATCCTTATTTACTAAAAGGATTAGAAATAGTATTGCCAAACCAGGTTTGGAGTGCAGATATAACGTATATAAGACTGAGCCAAGGGTTCGTATATTTAGTAGCTATTATTGACTGGTATAGTCGTTATATTCTAAGTTGGCGAATCTCCATTAGTTTGGAAAGTGAATTTTGTGTAACAGCCCTTGAAGACGCTATAGAAAAATATGGTATGCCAAAAATATTTAATACTGATCAAGGAGTACAATTTACCTCGGAGAATTTTATTAGTATGCTAAAGCTACATAATATCTTGATTAGTATGGATGGTAAGGGACGAGCCTTAGATAATATTTTTATTGAACGTTTTTGGCGATCATTAAAACAGGAAAAAATTTATCGGATTATTTTAACAACAGTAAAGGAGGCAAAGACAGCAATTAACGAATATATGGACTTTTATAATAGACAAAGGATGCATCAAGCTTTGGATTATAAAACTCCAGAATGTGTATATTTTGAAAAAAATATTGTATAAAAACAACAATTTAATTTTTGTGAATTATATCTCTTATTTATCTAAATTTTTGTCTAGACAAAGGGGACCACCTTAGACATAGCAAAAAGAGGTAAGACTTCCACTGGGTGGTTCTTTGGTTGTAAGCTACATATTGTCATTAACAGTTGTGGAGAGATTATGAGTTTTTCTTTAACTCCAGGAAATGTTGATGATAGAGCAGTGGTAGAAAATTTAGTAGATAAATTACAAGGCTGGCTTTTTGGTGATCGTGGGTATATCAGTAAAAAACTCACTCAATCCCTTGCTAATCAAGGTTTAGAACTAATAACAAAAATTAAAAGTAATATGAAAGAAAGAATAATAGATCCTATTAAAAAGCGGTTTTTAAATAAAAGGTATATTATTGAAACCATTAACGATCAACTAAAAAACCTTTGTCATATAGACCATACAAGCCATAGATCTGTTATGAATTTTCAAACTAACGTATTAGCTGGACTGCTTGCCTATGTTTTTAAGCCTAATAAAATTTCTGTAGCTTTTGGAAAATTAAACAATCTCAACCTTCCTCTTACATCAAACTGAGGTTAATATAGTTGAGTTATTAATGGGAGTACAATCTTCAATTTTAAGGCATACAACAACAGGAGATTTGTATAGGCTACCAAGCAACATGAAAAATGAGGCGAGGAAGATTTATAAAACCTTCAATCTTAAACGCTCAGATGCTGTAGAAATATATCTAAAATAAGCAAATAATGTTGTGCCTAAAAATCTACAGCCCTTACAAACTAAGGCTTGTAGGACTTCCTCTTAATAAAAACTGCGGAAGTTGGGGGCTAGGAGCAACGAGCAACGACGTCACCAATTTCTCATCAATTGACTATATTTTCATTATTCTGTATAAACAATAAGTAATCTATTATTTATTATGTAACGATGTAAAAATGTTTTTTGCAATGGTTTGGCTTATACCATTGACTTTAGATAATTCATCAATAGTGGCATCACATATTGCTTTATATGAGCCAAAATAATGTAACAAGGCTTTCTTTCGGGTGACACCAATTGAACTTATGTCATCTAGACTAGAAACTTTAATGGCTTTGGAAAGGCGTAGCCTATGGTTTTTTATAGCAAAATTATGGGCTTCATCCCGCAAAATCTGTAAATATTTCATGACCGGAAGACTCTTATCAATTGTAAAAGCCTCTTTATCAGGCATATGGAATTGTTCGCATCCAGCATTTCTGTCAGGTCCTTTTGACATACAAACAACTGGAATTTTAAGATCAAATTCTTTCATTATTTTTTGTACTACAGATAGATGCCCCTTGCCTCCATCGATAATCATTAAAGTTTTATAGTCAATTGATGAGAAGTTGGTACTTGCCTGCTCATTTGTTAGATGTTCTTTTTTTAATCTAGTAAATCTTCTTGTTAAGACGATTCTTAACATCTCATAATCATCACCCTGGGAATTCCCTTGGGGAATAGATATATTAAAAATTCTATATTCTTTTTTATCGAAACCTGATTGGTTAGCAACAATCATGCTACCTACGGCAAATGTTCCCATAATGTGACTATTATCATAAACTTCAATTCTATCTGGTATGGTAGGCAGATCGAATAATTGTTGTATTTGTTGAAAGATAATTTGATTTTTAGCAAATTGTTTTAAATGTTGATTAAGTGATAAATGGGCATTAAACTCAGCATTTTCTAATAATCTTATACTCGAATGCTTTGAAGAATTGGCTCCGCAAAACTTCGCATGTACGCTCCGCTCGCTCATCCCTTGTTTTACGTTCCAATTCTCCAGATCATTCGAGTATAGTCTGATGTTAAATTTGCTATTCCCACTCAATTGTTTAATAGCCTTGGTTACTAATTCTAGATCAATGATAGGATGGTTTATAATTATCTCATTTGGAATTTGAGCATTTTGATAAAATTGATTTATAAATTGTGTCAATATTTCTGATTTATTACTACCGTCCGTATGAAACGGAAAGTACGCTATATTCCCATAAGACTGACCAAATCTATATATAAATAGCTGAATACAATAATAATTATTCTTTTCAACAATAGCTATAACATCAGCGTTTTTAATAGAATTACTAGATAAAGTTGATTTTAGTTGGATATAACTTAGTGCTTTTATTCGGTCTCGTATTTCGGCAGCTTCTTCAAAACGTAATTGTATACTTAATTCTTCCATTTTGTGAGATAAAGTTTTTTGTAATTCTTTAGTTTTACCATTTAAGAAATTTTTTACTTGGCATACTAGTTCACTATAATTTTCTTTACTAATTTTCTCAACACATGGGGCAGAACATCGACCAATTTGGTACTGCAAACAAGGGCGTTTGCGATTGTTAAAATAATTATCACTACAAGATTGTAATTTAAAAATTTTCTGTAATTCTTTTAAGGTAGTATCGACTTGCTCTGAGGAAACAAATGGGCCAAAAAACTCACCACCAGATAAGTTCTTTCCTCTATATTTAATTAATTGCGGGTAATCAACATCTAAGCGTAATTTAATATAAGGAAAAGACTTATCATCCTTAAGTAATACATTAAACTTAGGTTGAAATTTTTTAATTAACTGGGCTTCGAGCAATAAAGCTTCAACCTCAGAATTAGTAACATTATACTCTAAATAATGCGTTAGAGAGATCATTAATATTGTTTTATTATCAAGATCGGTTTTAATATAGTTAGTAAGACGTTTTTTTAGATTCTTAGCTTTGCCCACATAGATAACTTGCCGATCAGCTTTCAGCATTTTATAAACTCCAGGCAGGCTGGGTGCATTCTCGAGGTGATATTTTATTAAATCACTACCTATAAGTTTAGAATTTTGTAACATAACCTAGCCTTTTTCTAAGTAACCCTATGCAAAAAACTAACAAACTACACATAGTACCAATAAAGACACCCTTTAGTCGAAAATTACTAGCAAAAAAATATGTCCAAATGAAGAAAGAGGAGGCTCCACTTAATCCGCATAGAATCATCATTCTTTGTGTTATAGTGATGTTGAAAAAGGCAAATATTAGAGGAACTAATATTATTGGTCCCCAAGACCCGGTGATAAACACTACTAGATCAATTACATTATCAAATTTTAAAGCAATGATTATGGCAAAACTTCCGATTACAACATTAGTAATTCTAGTAATTAGCAATAATTTTTTTTGATTCTGTATTTTAAAAATAGGGTTCAACAAGTCTTTCACTAGAGCTATTGAGGTAACATTTAAATCAGAATCAGCAGTAGACATGACTGATGCAAGTAAGCCAATTATCACAAAGCCTTGTAACCCTGAAGGAACTATTTGATCAATTAGGTGTGGCAATGCTAAATTAGAAGAGTAGTCGGGGTAAAGATTATAGGCGATTAACCCATTTAAGGTTATAAATATTAAAAATACAGCATATATACTTGATTTTATATATATAGCATTACTAGTCTTTTTGGCATTATTGTTAATTAAAGCTCTTTGAATAAAAATAGGATATAAGTTCATTACATAAAATCCTAGCATAGCGGTTATCGTATTAATAAATAGCTCACTGGCAAAATTATTATGATGGATAAAATATACTTTTTCAATAGGTAATTGGTTGATAAAATCACTAATACCAATTTTATTAAGACCACATATTACAATAATTGGCAAAGCAATTATCATCGCGAAGAATTGTAGTAAATTAGTAAACATAATTGATTGTAACCCACCAATAGTTGTGTAGATAATAACAATCCCATAACTTAATAAAGTTCCTTCTAAGTAGTTAATTTTTAAAATATATTGAAAAATATATCCACTAACACTAATTTGGGCAGCAACAAAGCCTATAGATACCATAATAGTTGTGATGCCGGCAATAAAACGTCCTGTTTCTCCATAATATTTTGCCATTATATCGCCGACACTTTCTGCTCCATAATGTTTAGTTATTTGGGGTACAAGATAAATAGCTATTAGTATATCAACTGGCAGAGAGAGTATCAGTCCATAACTATACGATAAATCACCAGAAAAAGCTTTTTCCGCAATACCCAAAGTAGTAGCCCCGCCAACCGATGAAGTAAAAATAGTTGCAACTAATAATATCTTGCTATTTTTAATCTTGTCTTGAACGGTAGCATAATTGGCAAAACCTCTAAGTCTAGATCTATAGTAGATACCAATAACAAGTATCGATATCAAATATAGTAATACAATAATATTATCAATGGTCATTACTAATTATTTTTTGTTGAATTGAAACTCAAACATACTTCTTATAACCTGAATTAGCCTGGATATTGCATGAAGGTGGTATTTATAAAAATAAAATGGCAATATCGCTTATAAGTGGTCATGGATATGTTAATTTTCACTTAAGTTATGTCTAGATATGCAATTCTTCCTGATTTAAGATAGAATCCCCCCTTACCCCCATTTTTATTGTACCGGGGACAGTACCATATTAGCTTATTCTATAGCTAATTTTTTCATAACACTATCCCATATATGTTGGTAAGGATAAGATGAAGACAACAAGAATTTAATGCTCCTAGTATTTCTAATAATTACTGCTCCAATTTTGAACAATTTTAAACGCACCGTTCCTACCAAGGCTTTAGCTAATTCAGTACCTTGTAAAAACTTATCACGTATATATTTTACTAATGTATAGGCAAGGCTTGACAAAATTAGTCTGAGTTACGTCAGTTCGGGATAAGATATAGATGAAATAGTAATAGATAAAAGGATTGTCAAAAAGGAGTGCCTGCAGTATTTATATTTTTAAACAAAAAAACAAACTACAGGCATGAAAAAAGATATCACAGAATTATATAGTTTTATAGATGATTTTTGTAAAATTTATTTGGAGTATGAACAGAGAAAGTTATTACCATCAAATAAGCAAAGAAATCGCTGTTGTAGCATGAGTCTAAGTGAAATGTTAACAATAATAATTATGTTTCATACATCCTATGCTAAGAATTTTAAATTTTTCTATAAAAGTTATATAGAGTGCATGCATAAGGATGATTTTCCCAAAGCCTTGAGTTATAATAGATTTGTTGAATTAATGGCACGATTATTCATACCGCTAAATATGTTGATTCATTTGTTGTTTGGTGAGGAAACAGGTATTTATTTTATTGACTCTACAACGATTAAAGCTTGTCACAATAAAAGGCGTTATAGCAATAAAGTTTTTAAAGGATTAGCCAAACATAGTAAATCCTCTATGGGGTATTTTTATGGTTTTAAATTACATGTAATAATCAATAATAAAGGGGAGTTTATGGCATTAAAAGTGACCAAAGGCAATGTAGATGATAGGGTTCCAGTACCGGAGTTAACAAAAAGATTAACTGGAATTATAGCAGCTGATAAAGGTTATATTAAGCAAAATTTGTTCTTAAATTTATATGAAAGAGGCTTAAAAATGATTCATGGAATTAAGAAGAATATGGAAAATAAATTAATGGATTTGAAAGAAAAAATCTTACTTCGAAAGCGTAACTTAATTGAAACAGTTTTTGATTATCTAAAAAATAAAATGAACCTTGAACATACTAGACATAGATCACCAATAAATGCCTTTGTCCATATATTATCTACTCTTGTTGCTTACTCATTAAAGAAAAATAAACCTTCAACAAAATTTGATTTTAATCTACATGTTCACAATATCCTTATCCCGAATTGACGTGAGTTGATTAGCCCACCATTTATGGCATGAAGTGCGATCGGCAAATAGCTCTAACTGTTGCTCTTTTATACGATTTTCCATATCTCCACGTGCACAGTAATTTTTATCATATAAATCTTCTGGCTTACCTGCTAAATTAGTTACTATATATCTTGGATTCTCACCAAGGCTAGTTACTTCTGATTTACCAACTATCTTACGATGACGACTCCAGCTATCAGCTTTATATTTAAATTCACTAAAAAAGCGTTGCTTCTCTTTGCTAATTGTGAAGGCTTCGTTAGATTGTTGCATCAATGGCTCAAGCAGCTTGTTGAGTCTAGTATTTTGGGCTATTCCGACTATATATTTTACATTATTTTCATCACACCAATCCAGCATCTGATGACGACAAAATCCACCATCACCACGAAAAATAATCTCTACTTCAGGCCACGATTGACGAAAACGCTTGACTAATAGAGATAATATTGCCCAGCTATGCTTTGCTTGTTCTAGCTTTGAGCTGCGAAGATTGCTTACTAACAGCTTTTTTCCACAAAAAACATATAAAGGTAGAAAGCAATTATGACGATAATATCCATGATAAAACTTCCCCTCTTGATTGCCATAAATTTCATCATCAGTGGCATCAAAATCAAGTATTAATTGTTTCGGCACGGTTTTACGAGATTCGACAAACTTGTCAATCATCACCTTATGAGCTTTAAGAGCAAATCCACGATCTACTTTTATTTTCTAAACGGCATAAAGTAGAGCTACTAGCCATATCGTCCAGTGTGTCTATACTTGTTTGCAAAGCTGGACATTTTCTTAAATTATCGTGATACGTCAATTCGGGATAAGGATATTGTGAACATGTAGATTAAAATCAAATTTTGTTGAAGGTTTATTTTTCTTTAATGAGTAAGCAACAAGAGTAGATAATATATGGACAAAGGCATTTATTGGTGATCTATGTCTAGTATGTTCAAGGTTCATTTTATTTTTTAGATAATCAAAAACTGTTTCAATTAAGTTACGCTTTCGAAGTAAGATTTTTTCTTTCAAATCCATTAATTTATTTTCCATATTCTTCTTAATTCCATGAATCATTTTTAAGCCTCTTTCATATAAATTTAAGAACAAATTTTGCTTAATATAACCTTTATCAGCTGCTATAATTCCAGTTAATCTTTTTGTTAACTCCGGTACTGGAACCCTATCATCTACATTGCCTTTGGTCACTTTTAATGCCATAAACTCCCCTTTATTATTGATTATTACATGTAATTTAAAACCATAAAAATACCCCATAGAGGATTTACTATGTTTGGCTAATCCTTTAAAAACTTTATTGCTATAACGCCTTTTATTGTGACAAGCTTTAATCGTTGTAGAGTCAATAAAATAAATACCTGTTTCCTCACCAAACAACAAATGAATCAACATATTTAGCGGTATGAATAATCGTGCCATTAATTCAACAAATCTATTGTAACTCAAGGCTTTGGGAAAATCATCCTTATGCATGCACTCTATATAACTTTTATAGAAAAATTTAAAATTCTTAGCATAGGATGTATGAAACATAATTATTATTGTTAACATTTCACTTAGACTCATGCTACAACAGCGATTTCTTTGCTTATTTGATGGTAATAACTTTCTCTGTTCATACTCCAAATAAATTTTACAAAAATCATCTATAAAACTATATAATTCTGTGATATCTTTTTTCATGCCTGTAGTTTGTTTTTTTGTTTAAAAATATAAATACTGCAGGCACTCCTTTTTGACAATCCTTTTATCTATTACTATTTCATCTATATCTTATCCCGAACTGACGTGTGATCATTTAAATCTTCATAACCAAGAGCAATACCATAAATACGCTGTTTGAGCATTGTTAAAATAGTATGAGTAATTTTATCAGAATCTCGCTTATCAGGAAAAATCTTAGCCAGTTCATTAGTTAGACCAAGTCTTTTATCTGCTTCTCTTAGCAATAATACACCTCCATCGCTACTAATATTACCTCCTGTGAAATTTATTTCTATTTGACGATTTTTTACTTTCGATTGGTAAATTAATCCTGTACAATTTGTCATGGCAAAACCCTCTATGTAATCTTCTTTTAACACTGATATTATATAGTATTACAAGGGTTTTGTCTCTATTCTTTCATGTAATATTCAGGTTAGGTTATATCTATAAATATAACAGATTTTTTTGCTCCACTAATAGCTGTATTCATTATTTTTGTGATATTGCTTATTTTTTTCATTCCCTAACTTAGTACATTACTATTACCCATTCTTTAAAAGCTTATTCTTATCCCTGTAGTATTAGATTATGAGAAATGATAAATACTACAAAAGCGTTTATTATCTTCGAGTATTTGTAGATGAATTTTAGTTATAGGTAGCGGTAATATTTCTTCAATTATTTCTGGCCATTCAATTAGACAAATATTGCCCTGCAAGGCTTCTTCTATAGATAGTTCATAAATTTCTTCTAAATAATTTAAACGGTAGAGATCAAAATGATAAATCATAAATTTTGAAGTCTTGTAGATTTGTAGCAAATTAAAAGTAGGGCTGCTGATATTAGTATCAGATCCACAAAAATGCTTTATAATCTCTCGACAGATAAATGTTTTTCCACAACCTAAATCACCTGAAAAAGTTATAATTTTATTAGACTCTAAATTTTTAGCGATAGTTTGTGCAAACAATATAGAGTCTTGTTCATTATTTAAAATAACCGACTCTTTTTGAAACTTCATTAAGCCTTCAAATTTTGATGTTTAATCCACAACTAAGTATAGTCTAACATATTAATCCTATAACATCAAATATTAACCGTGTTTATTCTAATTCCTCGATTCTGTTGAATTCAACTAACTCAATATCAATTTCAGATTTTGATGAAACAAGCTGATAACGCTCTATAGGGTGCTGAATTGTTTTATGATAATACCTTACGCATGGCATTTAAAAGTCATATAGAAAATAGCTTGGCGTCATTGCGAGAAGCTACTTTAGTAGCGACGAAGCAATCTAATGAATGTGGATTGCCACGACCACGTAGTGGTCTCGCTAATAGCGTTTTGTACTTTTCCGGAATTTTTAAATTGTCATGGGGTTTATGCGTAAGGTGAGTTATGATAATACCAAGCGAATAGACCAAATAAAACGACAAGTCCGGTATAGTCAATTGATGAAAAGTTGGGGACGTTGTCGCTCAATGCTCGCCTATTACTTATAGGCGTCTCTCCATCATTCCTAGCCTGGATATTGCATGAAGGTGGTATTTATAAAAATAAAATGGCAATATCGCTTATAAGTGGTAATGGATATGTTAATTTTCACTTAAATTATGTCTAGATATGCAATTCTTCCTGATTTAAGATAGAATCCCCCCTTACCCCCATTTTTTATTGTACCGGGGACAGTACCATATTAGCTTATTCTATAGCTAATTTTTTCATAACACTATCCCATATATGTTGGTAAGGATAAGATGAAGACAACAAGAATTTAATGCTCCTAGTATTTCTAATAATTATTGCTCCAATTTTGAACAATTTTAAACGCACCGTTCCTACCAAGGCTTTAGCTAATTCAGTACCTTGTAAAAACTTATCATGTATATATTCTACTAATGTATAGGCAAGGCTTGACAAAATTAGTCTGAGTTGATTAGCCCACCATTTATGGCATGAAGTGCGATCGGCAAATAGCTCTAACTGTTGCTCTTTTATACGATTTTCCATATCTCCACGTGCACAGTAATTTTTATCATATAAATCTTCTGGCTTACCTGCTAAATTAGTTACTATATATCTTGGATTCTCACCAAGGCTAGTTACTTCTGATACCAATTGCAATAATTAACGCAGTGGTGTAAAATGGGTTTTTAACTGATAAAGGTACTCAAATGGCTAGGTTAATATTACCACAAGGTTTTCATGGTCATGATTTTATAAAAATGATGAAACATGAGCCGCATGGTCGAAATCGTATACGTTTATTGGCGATGTATCACCTTCAATTAGGCAAATCTTTAAAAGCCATATCTGAAATAGTGAAGTCACACTGGAAAACTGTGCAATCATGGCTCAGAAGATTTAGGAATCATGGTTTTGAAGGATTATTTGAATCACAAAGAAGCGGCGCCCCTAGGAAGATTAACACTATACAAGAGTCTGCTCTTTTTGATAAAATCAATACGCTCAGTGAAAGTAAAACTGGTGGGTATATAACTGGAAAGGAGCTACATATCATGTTACTTGAGGAATATGGTGCTAAATGCGCTTTAAAAACAGTCTACAATACTATGCACCGCCTTGGTTTTAGCTGGATTACTTCTCGTTCAATGCATCCAAAGTCAAATCAAGAGACTCAAAATACATATAAAAAAACTTCCCAGACATGTTAACAAAATTATTACCAAAAAATATCGATAGATGTAAAGTTGATATATGGTCTCAGGATGAAACTCGAGTTGGGCAACAAGGTAGCTTAACTCGTATATGGGCTAAGCGTGGCACTAGACCCCGTAAAGTTCGGCAACAGCAATTCATTTCAACATATATTTATGGAGCTGCTTGCCATGATACAGGAGAAGCTTTTGCATTAATTTTACCATATGCAAACACACAGGCAATGAATAAATTCTTAGAAGAGCTTTCTCGCAGTATTCAAGGCAACCGACATATAGCTTTACTAACGGATAATGCAGGTTGGCACACAGCCAAAAAACTAACTGTGCCAAGCAATATCACTTTGATACCGCTTCCGCCCTATGCACCGGAACTTAATGCAATGGAACAAGTTTGGGAATGGATCAAAAATCATTTCTTGTCTAACCAATGTTATGGTGTATATGAAGATATCGTCACTATGGCTTGTTACGCTTGGAATCAATTTGCTCATAATGTAGATTTAGTAAAATCAATTATGTATAGAGACTGGATAAACACACCGTGTTAATTATTGCAATTGGTATGATTTACCAACTATCTTACGATGACGACTCCAGCTATCAGCTTTATATTTAAATTCACTAAAAAAGCGTTGCTTCTCTTTGCTAATTGTGAAGGCTTCGTTAGATTGTTGCATCAATGGCTCAAGCAGCTTGTTGAGTCTAGTATTTTGGGCTATTCCGACTATATATTTTACATTATTTTCATCACACCAATCCAGCATCTGATGACGACAAAATCCACCATCACCACGAAAAATAATCTCTACTTCAGGCCACGATTGACGAAAACGCTTGACTAATAGAGATAATATTGCCCAGCTATGCTTTGCTTGATCTAGCTTTGAGCTGCGAAGATTGCTTACTAACAGCTTTTTTCCACAAAAAACATATAAAGGTAGAAAGCAATTATGACGATAATATCCATGATAAAACTTCCCCTCTTGATTGCCATAAATTTCATCATCAGTGGCATCAAAATCAAGTATTAATTGTTTCGGCACGGTTTTATGAGATTCGACAAACTTGTCAATCATCACCTTATGAGCTTTAAGAGCAAATCCACGATCTGCTTTATTTTCTAAACGGCATAAAGTAGAGCTACTAGCCATATCGTCCAGTGTGTCTATACTTGTTTGCAAAGCTGGACATTTTCTTAAATTATCGTGATCATTTAAATCTTCATAACCAAGAGCAATACCATAAATACGCTGTTTGAGCATTGTTAAAATAGTATGAGTAATTTTATCAGAATCTCGCTTATCAGGAAAAATCTTAGCCAGTTCATTAGTTAGACCAAGTCTTTTATCTGCTTCTCTTAGCAATAATACACCTCCATCGCTACTAATATTACCTCCTGTGAAATTTATTTCTATTTGACGATTTTTTACTTTCGATTGGTAAATTAATCCTGTACAATTTGTCATGGCAAAACCCTCTATGTAATCTTCTTTTAACACTGATATTATATAGTATTACAAGGGTTTTGTCTCTATTCTTTCATGCAATATTTAGGCTAATATGGTACTCAATGGCATTCGGTTAAGAAAATCCAGTTTGGAGGTCATGAGTTATTGTGCTTAGTTCCTAAAAATGGGTGCTATTATTGCTTGCCTTATTAAAAAATATGATCCAAAATACGTCAGTTCGGGATAAGATATAGATGAAATAGTAATAGATAAAAGGATTGTCAAAAAGGAGTGCCTGCAGTATTTATATTTTTAAACAAAAAAACAAACTACAGGCATGAAAAAAGATATCACAGAATTATATAGTTTTATAGATGATTTTTGTAAAATTTATTTGGAGTATGAACAGAGAAAGTTATTACCATCAAATAAGCAAAGAAATCGCTGTTGTAGCATGAGTCTAAGTGAAATGTTAACAATAATAATTATGTTTCATACATCCTATGCTAAGAATTTTAAATTTTTCTATAAAAGTTATATAGAGTGCATGCATAAGGATGATTTTCCCAAAGCCTTGAGTTATAATAGATTTGTTGAATTAATGGCACGATTATTCATACCGCTAAATATGTTGATTCATTTGTTGTTTGGTGAGGAAACAGGTATTTATTTTATTGACTCTACAACGATTAAAGCTTGTCACAATAAAAGGCGTTATAGCAATAAAGTTTTTAAAGGATTAGCCAAACATAGTAAATCCTCTATGGGGTATTTTTATGGTTTTAAATTACATGTAATAATCAATAATAAAGGGGAGTTTATGGCATTAAAAGTGACCAAAGGCAATGTAGATGATAGGGTTCCAGTACCGGAGTTAACAAAAAGATTAACTGGAATTATAGCAGCTGATAAAGGTTATATTAAGCAAAATTTGTTCTTAAATTTATATGAAAGAGGCTTAAAAATGATTCATGGAATTAAGAAGAATATGGAAAATAAATTAATGGATTTGAAAGAAAAAATCTTACTTCGAAAGCGTAACTTAATTGAAACAGTTTTTGATTATCTAAAAAATAAAATGAACCTTGAACATACTAGACATAGATCACCAATAAATGCCTTTGTCCATATATTATCTACTCTTGTTGCTTACTCATTAAAGAAAAATAAACCTTCAACAAAATTTGATTTTAATCTACATGTTCACAATATCCTTATCCCGAATTGACGTAATATGTAAGGACTCGCTTCTCTATAACCTAAAATTAATAAGGTTAGTTCTTAATTTAAGAGGGGTAACAGCTTAACCGAATGCCATTGATATGGTACTGTCCCCGGTACAATAAAAAATGGGGGTAAGGGGGGATTCTATCTTAAATCAGGAAGAATTGCATATCTAGACATAATTTAAGTGAAAATTAACATATCACGTCAATTCGGGATAAGGATATTGTGAACATGTAGATTAAAATCAAATTTTGTTGAAGGTTTATTTTTCTTTAATGAGTAAGCAACAAGAGTAGATAATATATGGACAAAGGCATTTATTGGTGATCTATGTCTAGTATGTTCAAGGTTCATTTTATTTTTTAGATAATCAAAAACTGTTTCAATTAAGTTACGCTTTCGAAGTAAGATTTTTTCTTTCAAATCCATTAATTTATTTTCCATATTCTTCTTAATTCCATGAATCATTTTTAAGCCTCTTTCATATAAATTTAAGAACAAATTTTGCTTAATATAACCTTTATCAGCTGCTATAATTCCAGTTAATCTTTTTGTTAACTCCGGTACTGGAACCCTATCATCTACATTGCCTTTGGTCACTTTTAATGCCATAAACTCCCCTTTATTATTGATTATTACATGTAATTTAAAACCATAAAAATACCCCATAGAGGATTTACTATGTTTGGCTAATCCTTTAAAAACTTTATTGCTATAACGCCTTTTATTGTGACAAGCTTTAATCGTTGTAGAGTCAATAAAATAAATACCTGTTTCCTCACCAAACAACAAATGAATCAACATATTTAGCGGTATGAATAATCGTGCCATTAATTCAACAAATCTATTATAACTCAAGGCTTTGGGAAAATCATCCTTATGCATGCACTCTATATAACTTTTATAGAAAAATTTAAAATTCTTAGCATAGGATGTATGAAACATAATTATTATTGTTAACATTTCACTTAGACTCATGCTACAACAGCGATTTCTTTGCTTATTTGATGGTAATAACTTTCTCTGTTCATACTCCAAATAAATTTTACAAAAATCATCTATAAAACTATATAATTCTGTGATATCTTTTTTCATGCCTGTAGTTTGTTTTTTTGTTTAAAAATATAAATACTGCAGGCACTCCTTTTTGACAATCCTTTTATCTATTACTATTTCATCTATATCTTATCCCGAACTGACGTATATCCATGACCACTTATAAGCGATATTGCCATTTTATTTTTATAAATACCACCTTCATGCAATATCCAGGTTAGGTAATTATGGATTGCTGATTATTACAATTCCAATCATGATTGGATATAGTTTTGGCATATTGCATTTTGAAAAATTAGAGAAAACGACTGGAAATTATCCTAAAAAGAAAAAATGGTTTCTCTTAATGAATTAGGTAGTATTATATGGTTAAATGATGTCTATAAAAGAAGTATGAATAAAAAATTGTGTTTAACACATTATTTATAGTGTATATCCATAAAATTGATAAAAACAAAATTATACTTGTTGTTATTTTTTATTTGTTATAATATTGTATTACAAGTTATTAAATAATTAACTTGATCTACGGGATATATTTTATTACGTTAGAATATATATGTAATGATAAAAAAACATCTATTTTTATTATTGGGGGTTTGTATATTTGAGGTTGTTTTCCTCCAATGTTATGAACTCCCTACTCTTTTTCAGTTTCTATATATTTTGTTAACAATCTGTATATTCATAATATCTAGGATACATTTTTATTATATTAAGGACAAGAAGAAAAGAGTTCAACCTATTTTAAATTTTTTTGTAAAAATTGTAACATTCATTTGTATTTGGTTGGGCGTTGTTATAATATTTATTATTGTAGATATTTATAAGCAAAAACCTTTAAATTGGCATCAATATTCAAAAACTAGCTTGAAGATGATACCTATCTTCATAGGAGTTATCATTTTGTGTACTGTAGAACTAATTCGTGATCTGTCTAAGCTTGATAAAACATCATTAAAGTGACAAAAGTTTCGTGTTTTGTAAAATCACAGCCTTATTTTTGTTTTTAATGAAGTGTGCTTGGTCGGTATGTTTAAAGAAAAAATCGTTTCTCTTAATGAATTAGGTAGTGTTATATGGTTAAATGATGTCTAAAGAAGGTTTAATTTTTGTTGGTGTAGTGTTATCAGCACAAGGAATAAAGGGTAATGTTATAGTAAAATCTTTTACTATGCCAAATACTAATATCATTAAAATGAATTTAGTTGATGAATTAGGAGAAAAAATTATTCTAAAACTACTTAGTCAAAATTCTAAAGGTGATATAATATGTAGATTTAACCAAGTGAATAATAGAACCTCCGCTGAAGAATTAAAGGGATGTAAGATTTTTTGTCATAGGTCAGATTTCCCTTCCTTAAGTGAAGAGGAATTTTACATTGAAGACTTAAAAGGTTTATTAGTACTAGATGCCAATTTAGTCGTTATAGGAAAAATTATAAATATTTTTAATTTTAATGCAGGTGATATTATTGAAATTGAGTTTGTCAGCAATAAAACAGTAGAGTTATTTCCTTTTAACAAACAATTTTTTCCAGTAATTACTAAAGAACATGCTATTCTTAACTTGAATGTACAATAACAATATCAAAATAACCTATTCGGCTTAGCTATAAAGGATTAATATTTGATGTTATGCGATTGATGTGTTAGAATATTTTTTGTGGATTAAACCTGTCCATTATCCACTGATATTAACATTTCCATTGGTATTGGCATTAGATAATGACCCAACAAAGCTTTCTAGATTCATTAAATCATCAGCAATTAGCAGCGGTTTTACACGTGCGTGGTTCTCTTCTTGTGCTTGCTGGAGCAGGGACTGGTAAAACTAAAGTATTAACAACAAGAATAGCCAACATAATTAATCAGGGTTTAGCGTCACCTGGCAATATTTTAGCAGTTACTTTTACCAATAAAGCGGCTAGAGAAATGCAAGATCGAATCAGTAAAATGATTGATTGTTATGGGCTAAACATAGGAACTTTTCATTCTATAGCAGCCAAGATTTTACGCCAGCAAGCAGAGTTTTTGAATCTTAGTTTAAACAGTAGATTTACTATTATTAGTCATGATGATCAGCTTAAATTGATTAAAGACATAGTTAAACAGAGAAATATAGATCCCAAAAAATACGTTCCTAAAATTTTACATATTATTATCTCGCGTTGGAAGGATCAAGGATTATTGCCGTGTAAACTTTCGGAATCTGACATTAAGCTACCGATTCATAAAGTGGCTAAGTTGATCTATGACGAGTATCAACAAAATTTATTAGCATCTAACGTAGTGGATTTTGGAGATTTGCTACTATACAATAATGAGTTATTTATAAAAAATCCTGCAATATTAAAGCATTATCAGGAACGATATCAATATATTTTAATTGATGAATATCAAGATACCAACGCTGTCCAATATCTTTGGGCTAGGATGCTTGCGAGTAGCACAAAGAATATTTGTTGCGTTGGCGATGATGATCAATCTATATATGGTTGGCGTGGTGCAGAAATTGGTAATATATTACGTTTTGAAAAGGATTTTCCAGATGCTACAGTAATAAAATTAGAACAAAATTATAGGTCTAGTTCAGAAATTTTATCAGCTGCATCCAGTGTAATTGACAATAACAAGAATCGTCATGGTAAAACCTTGTGGACTGATAAAAATGATGGACAAAAAATTAAAATTATATCTTGTTGGAACGATAAAGAAGAAGCAAGATTTGTTGTATCTGAAATTGACAAATTAGTTACAGAAGGTAAGTATAATGCCAGTTTAGTTGCGATATTAGTTAGAGCTGGTTTTCAAACTAGAGCATTTGAAGAAGTTCTGATTAGTAATGCATTACCGTATAAAATAATCGGTGGTCTTAAGTTTTATGAACGAATGGAAATACGCGACCTACTCTCCTACATACGTATCACTTTAAATCATAGTGATAGTCTTGCTCTTGAACGTATAATAAATGTTCCAAGAAGAGCCATTGGCAATAGTACATTAAAACAAATAAAAGATTATGCAGCTGAACATAACATACCTATTCTTGTTGCTATTCGTCAAATGTTGCAAGAAGGAATTGTTAAAAATAAGGTCAAAGATAGTTTAAATCAGTTAATTACTAACATAGATAATTGGAATTTGCGATATCAAAACGAGCCAGCACTTAATGTGACAAAAGATTTATTAAAAGAATCAGGTTATCTGCCAATGTTACAAGAAGAAAAGACTGACGAGGCAATTGGCAGGATTGAGAATATTAATGAAATGCTGAGAGCAATTGCAGAATTTGATAATATTCAAGACTTTATCGAACATTCGAGTTTGGTAATGGAAAATGAAACGTTAGAATCAAATTTTGGTGGGTCTATTAGTATTATGACTCTACATGCTGCCAAAGGTCTTGAATTTGATTTAGTTTTTTTGCCCGGTTGGGAAGAGGGGGTTTTTCCACATCAAAGATCACTAAATGAAGATGGGGAGAAAGGTTTAGAAGAAGAGCGGAGAATTGCTTATGTTGGTATTACTAGAGCGAAGAAAGAGTTGTATATTACTTATGCCGAAAGTCGTTTTATGTTTCATGAAGTAATAAGGTCTTCTCCTTCTAGATTTCTTAGGGAAATACCGGATGATGTTTGCGTTAGAACTTCTTCAACCAAACAGCTTAATTATTTAGGGGCAAAGCACAAATTTTCTTTTTAACCTAACTTGATTAGTATTTGAGCCATAGTAAATGTGTGTTTATTACTAGATAATCAAGTTTTTTGTAGAGCTTATAAATAGTAGGTTGTTCGAAGGAAATTTGAATATATCCGAGTCACAACATCTATCTTTAAACGCAAAATTTGTCATTCCTGCGTACTCTTGTCATATATGGACGAGTGAATTTGTCAACAAAGAAAATAAAAAAATAGAGCCACAAAGGAAGCGGTCATATATTCGGCATCGAGTGCCATAATGGTTTCTGCATTCTTATAAATATCCTTGAGTGACCTCTCATTCCCACGGCTTCTAGAGCCTCGACATAATTACGGATTTTATTCAGAATACTTATTCATTAACTCTTTAACTTTCGTTCTCTTTATTGTTACTATTTAAGGTGGTCCCCTTTGTCTAGACAAAAATTTAGATAAATAGAGATATAATTCACAAAAATTAAATTGTTGTTTTTATACAATATTTTTTTCAAAATATACACATTCTGGAGTTTTATAATCCAAAGCTTGATGCATCCTTTGTCTATTATAAAAGTCCATATATTCGTTAATTGCTGTCTTTGCCTCCTTTACTGTTGTTAAAATAATCCGATAAATTTTTTCCTGTTTTAATGATCGCCAAAAACGTTCAATAAAAATATTATCTAAGGCTCGTCCCTTACCATCCATACTAATCAAGATATTATGTAGCTTTAGCATACTAATAAAATTCTCCGAGGTAAATTGTACTCCTTGATCAGTATTAAATATTTTTGGCATACCATATTTTTCTATAGCGTCTTCAAGGGCTGTTACACAAAATTCACTTTCCAAACTAATGGAGATTCGCCAACTTAGAATATAACGACTATACCAGTCAATAATAGCTACTAAATATACGAACCCTTGGCTCAGTCTTATATACGTTATATCTGCACTCCAAACCTGGTTTGGCAATACTATTTCTAATCCTTTTAGTAAATAAGGATATATTTTATGCACTTGATTCCTCTTGCTTAAATTTATTTTAGGATAAACAGCTTCAAGACCCATTATCTTGTAGTAACGTCTAACAGCTTTACGACCTACCGAAAAACCTTGGGCTTGTAAATATTTAGCCATCCGCCGCATACCATAATATGGATGCATAGTATAGGTCTCATCAATTATTGCCATAATCTTGATATCTTGTTCACTAATACCAGTAGGTTGATAGTAATAGGTTGACCTGCTAATATCCAATAACTTACACTGTTGTACAATTGTTAACTTATTATGATTAGGCTCTATCATATTACACCTAACCTTTAATTCCAAACAATGCAGATTTTTTTTTGAGCCAGTCACACTCAACGCTTAACTGACCAATTTGCTCATATAGATTCTTGATTAACCCCTGCTGATTTGGATCAGCACTCTGTGTTTTATTCTTAAAACCTTGTACTAACAACTCAAGACCTTGTTTTTTCCAGTTACTGATCTGTGTTGCATGAACACCATACTTACTGGTTATCTGGGCTATTGTTAGCTCTCCCTTAATTGCTTCTATGACAATTTTGGCTTTCTCCTCAGCACTATATTGCCTTACTTGTTTTTTCATCTCTAGCTCTCCTTGTTTGCTAAAGAATTCTATCTCATTTTTCTTATTTTTCTGTCCAAAATATTGGAACCATTATAATCAGCCGACAAGAGTAAAACCCAAGGGAGCTGAGAGGGGATATAGGAAGTCGGATGGATCATAGTAGTGTTGAAGCAGAGGAAAGTTTGTGGAGCGAAGGATCCTGGGTAAAATCGATCTTTTTAGGGAAATGTTATGATAACAACAGAATATCAAATAAATACAGAAACGAAACTAAAAAGAATAGCATGGTTATCCTCACAGGATAAGGGCAAGAGATTTAACAATCTCATGCATTTATTTAATGAAGAAGCACTTACCAAATGTTACCAAGAGCTTGATGTAAATAGAGCGGTGGGAACAGATGGTATGGACAAATCGAGCTATAGCTTAAACCTTACAGAAAATATCAGAGAATTGGTTAAGAAACTAAAGAACATGGTATATAAACCAGGGAATATACTAGAGGTAAAGATACCAAAGGAAGGAAGCCCGGGTAAGTATAGGACTTTAGGGATTAGCAATTTTGAAGATAAGCTTTGCCAAAAGATGATGAAGAAGGTACTTGAAAATATCTATGAGCCATTATTCCTTAAGTGTTCCTACGGTTTCAGGGCAGGGATTGGATGTCATGATGCAGTAAGGGAGCTTTCTAAACATCTTTATGAAAATGAGGTTGAGAGCATAATAGACTTAGACTTAGCGAACTTTTTTTGGTACATTGGATAGGAAGATATTGATCGAAATATTACGGGAGAAGGTTCAGGATGAGAGGCTAATTAGGTATTTAATCCGTATGTTTAAGGCGGGAGTATTATCTGATGGAGAGTTAACTATCCTAGAAGAAGGGGTAATTGCAGGAAGTATTGTAAGCCCCATACTTGCGAATATATTTGCTCACTATGTACTAGATGAATGGATTAAAAAAGTAGTAACCCAGCATTGCAGTGGTACGGTAGAATTATTTCGCTACTGTGACGATGCAGTGATATGCTGTAGATATGAAGAGGATGCAAAGAAGATTAAAGTAGTTCTTGTGAAACGACTTGAAAAGTACAAACTTAAACTTAATGAAGAAAAGACCAAATTGGTCAGATTTTCAAAGAACCAGTTGTCTCGAGGCATAAAACAGGAGTCCTTTGATTTTCTAGGATTTACCTTTTATCTGGGAAAGTCTAGGAATGGTAGAATAATACCTAAGTTAAAGAGCAGTGGAAAAAGGATAAGCACCAAGTTAAAGAAAGTTAATGATTGGTGTAAAGGCATTAGAAACAAATACAAACTACCTATCATATGGACAATCTTTTGCAGTAAGCTTAGAGGACATATCCAATATTATGGAGTGTCGCACAATTGCGATGCCGTAAATGGTTTCATATGGAAGGCGGTTAAAATAATGTTCAAATGGCTAAATAGACGCAGTCAGAAGAAATCATTTAACTGGGAACAATTTAGACTTTTTATTACACGCCATCCTTTGCCAAAGGTAAAAGTATATCATGTCATGTTTCAGTGAGCATACCGTGTAAATGATGATATCTTGAGCCCATTGCCTTAATAGGGCACGATGCGGTTCTAACGAGGGGCGTAATAGGTGACTATTACGTCTACTCCCCCAGACACTATAAATTTTGCCCCTGGTTGTCAATTATATATTTTTTTCAACAGCTAGTTTCTTACTATCTTGCCAACTTTGTATAAATTATAAAATCTAACCCAGATATTGTATAAAGGCACCAATATTTACCTCTGAACCCCTTGTAATAATCTATCATGCAATATCTGGGCTATATAATTTATTATAACTGTACTTCTCTCCTAATTTTCTTTCTTTGTATCTTGATTATTATTAACCTCAGTTTGATGTAAGAGGAAGGTTGAGATTGTTTAATTTTCCAAAAGCTACAGAAATTTTATTAGGCTTAAAAACATAGGCAAGCAGTCCAGCTAATACGTTATTTTGAAAATTCATAACAGATCTATGCCTTGTATGGTCTATATGACAAAGGTTTTTTAGTTGATCGTTAATGGTTTCAATAATATACCTTTTATTTAAAAACCGCTTTTTAATAGGATCTATTATTCTTTCTTTCATATTACTTTTAATTTTTGTTATTAGTTCTAAACCTTGATTAGCAAGGGATTGAGTGAGTTTTTTACTGATATACCCACGATCACCAAAAAGCCAGCCTTGTAATTTATCTACTAAATTTTCTACCACTGCTCTATCATCAACATTTCCTGGAGTTAAAGAAAAACTCATAATCTCTCCGCAACTGTTAATGACAATATGTAGCTTACAACCAAAGAACCACCCAGTGGAAGTCTTACCTCTTTTTGCTATGTCTTTGAATACTTTATGTCTATTAATTCTTAAATTATGGCAAGCAGGAAGTTTAGTAGAGTCGATATAATATTGACCAGTTTGTTTTCCTGATAGGCTTTTTAGCAGTAATACCATGGGCATGAAGCTCATTGGCATTAACTGAACAAAACGACTATAGCTCACAAGTTTTGGAAATTCCTTTCTATAACTTTGACATAGGCAGCATAAATAAAAATCTTTAAAGGTACGGTAGTGACTCAAGTGAAACATTACTATAATAGTAATAATCTCTGAGAGTCCTATACTGCAAACTACTTTACGCTTACGGTTAGGATTTGGTAATATATATTTATTTTGCTCCGTATCAAAATGCTTGCAAAAATCATCAATTAAGCAGAAAATCTCCGTAAGAGGGATCATAATATATTCTCCAATTTTGTTGTTATTATTCGAGAACTTTATAATCCCTCCCTTCTTACTTTTCAAATATTCTTTCTCCTAACACACTAGTTTGAAAGAAGGTTTTATTTTTACCATAGCTCACCACCAACAGTTTGTTTATGTTATTACATAATGCTTAGCATTTTGTTTGGTGCTTACGTCAAACTCAGGTTATATTAGTTCCATTACTGTTGCAGAATTGTTAGTAGGAGTTAGCTGAGCCAATACTGAAGAGCGTCGCATGAAAAGATCGGTATTTGTCGAGCATGTAATCAACTCAATTACTTAAGACCAATATGTTGAGCATATATGATGGATAGTAGACTGAAAAATCAAGACGTCATGGCTCAGAGCCGCTTTGCGGCAACGCGGCAATCCAAAAATGATCATGAATGGATTGCTTCAATGCTACTAAAGTAGCTCCTCGCAATGACGGTTGTGAGGTTAGATTGCTTCTTGGCTCACGCCTTCTCGCAATGACACCTTGTATTTAGTGTTAAAATAAAAATCTGCTATAATTTAGATTTTTTTCATTTATTATAATCAAATTCAGTTATAATCACAACTTAATTCAAAAACTAAGAAATACAACATGACAACGCAAGCAAATACTAAATTTCCTATAGAAATTGACAAGAAACGAGATAATTTATTGACTAATTTTGGTAAAGCCGTCCTAAAGGATAGGTACTTATTAGCCGGAGAGGATTTTCAGGATTTATTCGCTAGAGTTGCTAGCTACTATGCTGATAATACCCAACATGCCCAGCAATTATATGAGTATATAAGCAAGCTGTGGTTTATGCCAGCCACTCCAGTTCTTAGTAATGGTGGAACTGATAGAGGGATGCCTATTTCTTGTTTTTTGAATGAAACAGATGATAGTTTAGAAGGTATTGTAGACCTTTGGACGGAGAATGTTTGGTTAGCCTCGCGTGGTGGTGGTATAGGAAGCTACTGGGGCAACGTTCGTTCGATTAATGAGGAAATTAAAGGCAAAGGCACTTCTTCTGGCATTATTCCATTTGTCAAAGTTGTGGATTCTATGACCTTAGCTATTTCCCAAGGATCAATTAGACGTGGTAGTGCTGCTATATACTTACCAATTGACCATCCAGAAATTGAGGAATTTATCGATTTAAGACGTCATACAGGTGGTGATACTAATCGTAAAGCTTTGAACATTCATCATGGTATAGCTGTAACAGATGCCTTTATGCGAGCAGTAGAAAATGATGAGGATTTTTCTTTAATTAGCCCTGATACTAAAAAAGTTGTACGGGTAGTTAAGGCAAGAGAGATATGGGTGAAGTTATTAACTACTAGAATAGAAACTGGAGAACCTTACATAATATTTATTGATACTATCAATAAATATATTCCTGAACATCATAAAAAACTTGGGCTACAGGTAAAAACTTCAAATCTTTGTAGTGAGATTACTTTACCAACTGGTATTGATCATTTGGGTAAAGCGAGAACTGCTGTTTGTTGCCTATCTTCGGTAAATTTAGAATATTTTGATGATTGGCAAAATGATCCAGAGTTTATTCCTACCGCCATGCGTTTTCTAGATAATGTGCTTGAAGATTTTATCACTAAAGCCCCAAACACCATGGAGCGAGCAAAATATTCAGCCATGCGTGAACGTAGCGTAGGGTTAGGGGTTATGGGTTTTCACTCATTCTTACAATTAAAGGATGTGCCGGTAGAATCGGTAATGGCAAAGGTTTGGAATAACCAAATATTTGAACATATTCATAAAGAAGTTGATAGAGCTTCCGTAATTTTATCTGATGAACGTGGGGCTTGTCCTGATGCAGATGAAGTAGGTAGTAAAGAGCGTTTTAGTAATAAAACAGCTATTGCTCCCACAGCATCAATCTCAATTATTGCTGGTAATAGTTCGCCTGGAATTGAACCATTTGCTGCTAATAGTTTTATTCAAAAGACTCTTACCGGATCTTTTAATGTACGTAACAAATATTTAGAAAAATTATTAAGTAGCAAAGGCTTTAATAATGATCAAGTTTGGTCATCAATTGCCACGCATGAAGGCTCGGTTCAACATTTAACTTTTTTATCTGCTCATGAAAAAGAGGTTTTTAAAACGGCACATGAGATTGATCAAAATTGGCTTATTGATTTAGCAGCAGATAGGACGCCACATATTTCGCAATCTCAATCTCTAAATCTTTTCTTAGCAGGTAATGTAAGTAAGATGTACTTAAATAATATCCATTTTAGAGCCTGGAAAAAAGGAGTAAAGAGTTTATATTATTGTAGATCAACCTCAATTCAAAGACCCGATAAAGTATCACACGATGTCAAGAAAGTAGATTTTAAAGATATTGAAATAGCTAATAAGAAAAAACAAGAAGAAGAGTCTTCTAAATATGATGAGTGTTTAGCCTGTCAATAATTTTTGATTTATCTAGGCTTGTCATATGGATTGCTCCGTCGTGTTTACGCACTTCTCGCAATGACGAATTAATAGGTAAGTCATTGCGAGCGAACGTATGTGAGCGTGGTAGTCCATGAAGCTTGTCATATAGATCGCTTCGTTGCTACTAAAGTAGCTCCTCGCAATGACGTTGGGGGCTTTGCTTCGCCGAACAGCCTTCTAATAGATGGGTATAATTAAAATTCGAATAAATTAAAAAGGAAATATAATATGTCTTTACTTGATGCCAGTCCAATCTACAAACCATTCTCTTATCCATGGGCTTATGAAGCTTGGCATATTCAACAACGAATTCATTGGTTACCAGAAGAAGTGCCGCTAGCTGATGATATAAAAGATTGGAAATATAATTTAACTCCTGGAGAAAAACATCTATTAACTCAAATATTTCGTTTCTTTACTCAAGCTGATATTGAAGTAAATAATTGCTATATGAAACATTACTCCAGGGTATTTAAGCCAACGGAAGTATTGATGATGTTATCAGCATTTTCTAATATGGAAACAATTCATATTGCGGCTTATTCTCATTTGCTTGATACTGTGGGTATGCCAGAAACTGAATATTCAGCATTTCTTAAATATAGAGAAATGAAAGATAAATACGACTATATGCAACGTTTTGGGGTAGAAACGAAAGAAGATATTGCTACAACTTTAGCAGTATTTGGGGCATTTACTGAAGGATTACAGCTATTTGCCTCATTTGCTATTTTGCTTAATTTTCCTCGTTTTAATAAAATGAAAGGTATGGGGCAAATCATTAGTTGGTCAGTAAGGGATGAGACGTTACATACTGATTCAATCATTATGTTATTTAAAACTTTTATTAGGGAAAATCCTGAAGTATGGACTGAGGAAGTTCGTGGTCGTCTGTATGAAGCTTGTGCTACTATTGTCCATTTTGAAGATGCCTTTATTGAACTAGCATTTGAAGTTGGTGGTATTGAAGGGTTAACCGCTAGAGAAGTAAAACAATATATTCGTTATATTGCTGATCGCCGATTAATGCAGCTTGGACTTAAAGAAATTTATTTAATTGATAATAATCCGTTGCCTTGGCTTGATGAAATCTTAAACGGTATGGAGCATACTAATTTCTTTGAAGCAAGGGTAACCGAATATACCAAAGCTGCAACTGTTGGATCGTGGGAAGAGGTATTTGCTGATATGGATGGTAGGAGGAGTGCTATACTCAAATGATTTGAAGAATTGGAACGCAAAACAAGGGGTGAGCGAGCGGAGCGTAGTAAACCTACGTGAGTACGCGAATGCCCCGAAGTTTTACGGAGCCAATTCTTCAAATCATTTGAGTATACCAGTTAATGTGTTCTTGCTGAACTATTAGGTTTTTTACTAATGCGAGATACGCGGTCTACCATATTGGGAGGAGATGGTGTTGGAACTTTAGTTTTAGGTGAAATCTTTTCCTCCTTAGGTGGATTGCTAGGTGGGTTGTTAATTGTTGTGTCAAAATCACTAAATAAATTTGTTTGGGTTTGAGGATTTATTTTATTTTTAATAGAACCCGAAGTAATAATGTCTTTTATATAAGACAGGATGAATCGACCGCAATTTATATTATCAGCTATTTTTTGATGACCTAGATATGATGATTTAAAGGTAACTCTATCTTTTCCAAATGTTTCTTCTAGTAAATTTCTAATTGGTTTTAGTGGATAAAAACGACTAAGCCATCCTTTGGAATCATGATGATGAGATGTTATATTCCCAGCGTTATCTTTATTCAACTCTAAATATGTGAAGTGTTTTCTTGTCAACAATCCAAGAAAATATTTGTTAGACTGACAAATAGGAATTATTGCTCTCTTCCAATTAGTATCTTGGTTTAATATTCCAAGTGTATCCTTTAATGGGGCTGCAGTTGTTGTAAGTGGACTGCCTTTTTGAGCATCATGAGATGGGGTAGTGATATAATTATTGTCCTTTTTAAGATAATAATTGATTTTATTTTCAGGATTTCCCGGATTTTCATATGTCTCTGCTGATAGTTTATATCCTTGTCTTTTAGATAAATTTTTCAAGACATTATATACCTGAGTAGGCTTATATGCCATATATGGCTCAATTTCTTTCCGATCTTTCATTGCATTCCTATAATATATTACTTAGTGGTATACTCTTTTGCTTTGAAGAATTGGTTTCGCAAATATTTGTGTTCATGTACGTTCGGTTCGCTCACCCCTTGTTTATTGTCCCCATTCTCCAAATCATTTGAGTATAAATAAAATAATAGTATACTAAAATGACTGCAAAAAATAGATGTTTTTAACATCATTTGAGTGCTAAAACAATTTTTGCTATTAGTGGAGAAGATAATATATAGTATAATATAGAATATAATTGGAGAATAAAATAATATGACTATTGAAATTACAGTTCCATCCCTTGGAGAGTCAGTATCAGAGGCTACTATTGCCAAGTGGCATAAAAAACAAGGAGATGTGGTTAAAGTGGATGAGCTACTTTTAGAGCTTGAAACAGAAAAAGTTACGTTGGAAGTAAATGCAGTTTCATCTGGGGTAATAAGCAAAATATTTAAGAATGAGGGAGATACGGTATCTGTCGGTGATAGCATTGGGCAAATTACCGAAGGAGCAGTTTCTGCTGTAGCTTTACCTAGCACGTCAGGTAAAGAGGTACAACAACAACCTGCAAATATAAACAGCATTGCTTCCCCACCTTCTGTACGAAGATTAGTGAGTGAAAATAAACTGTCCTTAGATGACATAAAAGGTACTGGTAGAGAGGGTAGGGTAACTAAGGGAGATGTATTAGGATTTATAAATAGTCCAACAACAACTTCATCTATACAGGCAACTGAATCACCTGTGAGCAATATTGCATTGGCAAATGCAGGGGCGGTAGAACGCGTTAGAATGTCGCGACTTCGTAAGACTATTGCAGATCGTTTGAAACAATCGCAAAATACCGCAGCTATTTTAACAACTTTTAATGAAATTGATATGTTGAAAGTTATTAATTTGCGTATGCAGTATCGTGAAGAGTTCGAGAAGAAGCATGGTGTTAAGCTGGGGTTTATGTCATTCTTTGTAAAAGCTACTATTGAAGCTCTGAAAGTAGTAGCTTCGGTAAATGCTGAAATAGAAGGGGATGAGATTCTGTATAAGAATTATTACGATATTGGGGTGGCAGTAGGAACAGAACAGGGGTTAGTAGTACCAATAGTCAGGCAGGCTGACAAATTGAGTTTTGCTGGTATTGAGAAAGAAATTGCCGGTCTGGGTAAAAAGGCTAAAGAAGGAAAGTTATCGATGTCTGATTTATCAGGAGGAACTTTTACTATTTCCAATGGTGGTGTTTATGGCTCATTATTATCAACCCCTATTATTAATCCTCCTCAATCAGGTATTTTAGGTCTTCATAAGACTGAAGAAAGACCAGTAGTGGTTAATGGCAAAATAGAAATACGTCCGATGATGTATGTAGCTTTATCTTATGATCATCGTATTATTGATGGTAAGGAAGCTGTTACTTTTCTTGTGAAAATCAAGGAATTAATTGAAAATCCAGATCGTTTGTTATTAAATCTCTAAGTTATAGTATGGTAAGCACAAAAGTAATTAGGAGTAGAAGTTATGGTAAAAGAAAAATCTGTTTTTGATAATATTGCTGTTAAAATTGAGAAATATCGCCCTACTATTGAGGATATAGGGAAATATATTGCAGCTCAGCATACAGCTTTGGCAGACGACCCTAAGGGAAGTTTGAGTCTTAACCAATATTTAAAGAACATATATTTTCCTGATAAGAATGTAGTGGTAGCAGCGGATTTGTCTAATATGATTTTTGGTGTATCTGATAATATAACACGTCAATTCGGGATAAGGATATTGTGAACATGTAGATTAAAATCAAATTTTGTTGAAGGTTTATTTTTCTTTAATGAGTAAGCAACAAGAGTAGATAATATATGGACAAAGGCATTTATTGGTGATCTATGTCTAGTATGTTCAAGGTTCATTTTATTTTTTAGATAATCAAAAACTGTTTCAATTAAGTTACGCTTTCGAAGTAAGATTTTTTCTTTCAAATCCATTAATTTATTTTCCATATTCTTCTTAATTCCATGAATCATTTTTAAGCCTCTTTCATATAAATTTAAGAACAAATTTTGCTTAATATAACCTTTATCAGCTGCTATAATTCCAGTTAATCTTTTTGTTAACTCCGGTACTGGAACCCTATCATCTACATTGCCTTTGGTCACTTTTAATGCCATAAACTCCCCTTTATTATTGATTATTACATGTAATTTAAAACCATAAAAATACCCCATAGAGGATTTACTATGTTTGGCTAATCCTTTAAAAACTTTATTGCTATAACGCCTTTTATTGTGACAAGCTTTAATCGTTGTAGAGTCAATAAAATAAATACCTGTTTCCTCACCAAACAACAAATGAATCAACATATTTAGCGGTATGAATAATCGTGCCATTAATTCAACAAATCTATTATAACTCAAGGCTTTGGGAAAATCATCCTTATGCATGCACTCTATATAACTTTTATAGAAAAATTTAAAATTCTTAGCATAGGATGTATGAAACATAATTATTATTGTTAACATTTCACTTAGACTCATGCTACAACAGCGATTTCTTTGCTTATTTGATGGTAATAACTTTCTCTGTTCATACTCCAAATAAATTTTACAAAAATCATCTATAAAACTATATAATTCTGTGATACCAATTGCAATAATTAACACAGTGGTGTAAAATGGGTTTTTAACTGATAAAGGTACTCAAATGGCTAGGTTAATATTACCACAAGGTTTTCATGGTCATGATTTTATAAAAATGATGAAACATGAGCCGCATGGTCGAAATCGTATACGTTTATTGGCGATGTATCACCTTCAATTAGGCAAATCTTTAAAAGCCATATCTGAAATAGTGAAGTCACACTGGAAAACTGTGCAATCATGGCTCAGAAGATTTAGGAATCATGGTTTTGAAGGATTATTTGAATCACAAAGAAGCGGTGCCCCTAGGAAGATTAACACTATACAAGAGTCTGCTCTTTTTGATAAAATCAATACGCTCAGTGAAAGTAAAACTGGTGGGTATATAACTGGAAAGGAGCTACATATCATGTTACTTGAGGAATATGGTGCTAAATGCGCTTTAAAAACAGTCTACAATACTATGCACCGCCTTGGTTTTAGCTGGATTACTTCTCGTTCAATGCATCCAAAGTCAAATCAAGAGACTCAAAATACATATAAAAAAACTTCCCAGACATGTTAACAAAATTATTACCAAAAAATATCGATAGATGTAAAGTTGATATATGGTCTCAGGATGAAACTCGAGTTGGGCAACAAGGTAGCTTAACTCGTATATGGGCTAAGCGTGGCACTAGACCCCGTAAAGTTCGGCAACAGCAATTCATTTCAACATATATTTATGGAGCTGCTTGCCATGATACAGGAGAAGCTTTTGCATTAATTTTACCATATGCAAACACACAGGCAATGAATAAATTCTTAGAAGAGCTTTCTCGCAGTATTCAAGGCAACCGACATATAGCTTTACTAACGGATAATGCAGGTTGGCACACAGCCAAAAAACTAACTGTGCCAAGCAATATCACTTTGATACCGCTTCCGCCCTATGCACCGGAACTTAATGCAATGGAACAAGTTTGGGAATGGATCAAAAATCATTTCTTGTCTAACCAATGTTATGGTGTATATGAAGATATCGTCACTATGGCTTGTTACGCTTGGAATCAATTTGCTCATAATGTAGATTTAGTAAAATCAATTATGTATAGAGACTGGATAAACACACCGTGTTAATTATTGCAATTGGTATAAAGTTTGTTATTCCATTAAAAATGGATCATAAAATTCGTCTTACAAAAGGTTTAAGAACTTTAACCATTGAAAGAATATTTAGTGATGTTAAAGCCTTAGAGTATAGGGCTTGTAGTGGTATATTATGGAATAGAAAGGTTAATTTTACCGCATATAGAAATGATAAGAGCGAGCTGATGGTTCTGGTGTCTTCAATTGAAATAGAGCAAGATATTTTTGCTTTATATAAATTTCGTTGGAGTGTTGAACGACTATTTTTGCACCTAAAAAGCGGTGGTTTTGATATTGAAAAAAGTCACATTGTAAAATTGGATAGATTTGAAAAATTATTAGTGATAACTGCTATTGCTTCAGCTTTAATAGTCAAAAATGGAATAATACAAAATGCCTTAAATCCCATCCGAATAAAACGGTACAAAACCATTGAAAGACAATTGTTTTCATTATTTACCTATGGCTTTGATCATATCAAAAATGCTTTTTATCAATCTACAACAGCCATAACGCAGCTAATATCCACATTATTAATACCTCCCAAACAAAAACTTTTTTCTATCCTAATACCATCTTTACAAAAATTGTAGGGTACTATGGTGTTAGATTCAGTATGTTTGTCTAGATAGCTATGAGCTTTAAGTTGTTCTTCCTCACTGCTTTGGGGATCAGAAAATTTCTCGCTCTGTTTTTGATGTTTTATGATAAGCAAATAATCATTACAAAAATACTTAGCCAACTCTAATATGCTAGATTTTTTGATTTCCTCTACTGACTTTTCCTCAAATTTTGCTCGGACATCTTCTAAATCTGCTAAAAATTCTTCGTGTTTTTTTCTTTGTGCTTCTGTTGTTTCATCACTTATTAAAGAAGCATTATCTTGATTCTTAGACATGGGTTACTCTCCATTTTAAAATATTATAATATGATTATTAATTTATTAGTTATCGCAGGCAACCTCCTAGTAATCTCGTCACAACGCATAGGCGTTAGTTTAAGAAAATATAAGTAGAAAAATCGTCATTGCGAGCCACCGTAGGTGGCGTGGCAATTCATTTCTAATAACTTTTCTGGATTGCTTCGTGACCTTACGGTCTCCTCGCAATGACGGTTTTTCAATTATTGTTTTCTTAAACTGACGCTTATGCGTTACAACGATGGAGTAATGCTAATCGGATTAACCATAAATAGAAGTTTAGTTACCAATTTCGCTACTGTCAATTGGATTTTTTTATTAATATAATACTTGATTAAATTAGTAGGATATTATAAGATATATGCTATAATGGTGGAGTCGTTTGTATGCAATTAACTACAAAAGGGCGATATGCGGTGATGGCAATCTTAGAAATTGCATCGCAAATGTCGAATATGCCTGTTACCTTGGCTGAAATTTCAGCAAAACAACATATACCGGTTAATTATTTGGAGCAAATTTTTGCAAAACTGAAGAAAGCTAACATAGTTAGATCAGCTAAAGGTCGAAAAGGTGGTTACATCATTAATGAAAAATTAGATAAAATCAAGATTGCTAATATTATTGATGCGGTAGATGAGAATATCGAAATGACCAGATGTTTAGGGAAATCTGGAAATAGTTGTGTACCTAATAAAGTGCAATGTAACGCCCATCATTTATGGTTAGGTTTGAGTCGGCATATAAGGGATTATTTTGATACTATCTCGATAGCTGATATGCTTTAGGTATACTCGATGAAAATCAAGAATTGCGTTGTCGTTATTCAAGACCTGCGGTACTCACGTACTAAATGTACGCTCCGCTCCTCGGCTTGAATACTCCTAGCACTTCTTGATTTTGATCTTCGTCTACCAACTTTTCAAATGATTAGGAGCGTATATAGTCAAACTAAATTCCCTATATAGCTAACCCGATTAGCTATACTTCCGTCATTACGAGAAGGCGTAAGCCTCCGAAGCAATCCATTTCTACTCGTTTTCTGGATTGCTTCGTTGCTACTAAAGTAGCTCCTTGCCATGACGTCGTGAACAATAACTAATATAAAAATTATTTTTTTACAACTTTTGTATTAGTGGGCTGAAAAATTATGTTATATTTAGATCATAATGCTACTACTAACATTCATCCTAAGGTTAAAGAGCTGATGGAGAATTTGATGAAAGAGACCTATTATAATCCGTCTTCTATTCATACAAAGGGGCGTTATGCTCGAAGTTTAGTAGAAATAGCTAGGCAGCAGGTTGCCAAATCTGTTGGAGCTGATATAAATTCTAGGGAATATCAGGTAATTTTTACTTCCTCTGGTACAGAGAGTAATAATTTGCTGATGAATAATTATTATGATGGAGAAATTTTTGTTTCTAGTATAGAGCATTTATCGATCTTTGATCACACTAAATATCGGGATAATATTAAAATTATCCGTGTTGATAGTGATGGCATTGTTGATATTGAACATTTAGAGCAATTATTATCAACTAGTCAAGCTAGTAAAAAGCTAGTCTCTGTGATGTTGGCTAATAATGAAAGTGGTGTTGTACAAAACATACAGCAGCTAGTTAAAATTGCCCAAAAATATGGGGCGGTATTGCATAGTGATTGCGTGCAAGCAGTTGGCAAAATACCGGTCAATATTAAAGAACTAGCTGTTGATTTTGCTACTATATCGGCTCACAAATTAGGTGGAATGCAGGGTAGTAGTGCGTTGATTGTTAAGGCAGGAAATACGCTTAAAGCGATGATGATTGGCGGAGGGCAAGAGAGGAATATTCGTTCAGGTACAGAAAATGTACTGGCAATCGCCTCGTTCGGGCTTGCATCATCAATAGTTACTAATGAGCTAAAAGATAGATATAATAAAATGAAGAAATTACAAACATATTTGGAGCAGAATTTACTCAACTATAAAAATGTTAAAATAGTGTCAAAGAATGTTGAAAGACTACCTAATACTACCTTGATGATTGTACCCAAAACTGATGCACAAACTAAGTTGATAGCTTTCGATTTAAGGGGTATAGCGGTTAGTTCCGGCTCTGCCTGTTCATCAGGAAAAGTTGGTAAGTCACATGTGTTATCTGCTATGGGGGTTAGTGAGGAAGATGCTAGGTCTTCGATTAGAATCAGCTTCGATTATCAACAAACTATTGAAGATGTTGTGACATTTATTAAAGCGTTTGAAGAAGTATACTCAAATGGATAAGTTAGAAGAATTAAGACAACAAGTAAAATTAACTGGTAAATCGTTGCCAATTTATATGGATTATCAATCAACAACCCCTATGGATCCAAGGGTTCTAGAATGTATGTTGCCATATTTTATTACTAAATTTGGTAATCCACACTCTAGGAGTCATTCCTTTGGTTGGGAAGCTGAAGAAGCTGTAGAAATGTCAAGAAAGAAAGTGGCAAGGCTTATTGGTGCTGATTCTAAAGAAATTGTTTTTACTTCTGGTGCTACTGAATCTAACAATTTAGCGATAAAAGGTATTGCTAAATTTTATGGTAGTAAGAAAAATCACATAATAACAGTGATAAGTGAACATAAATGCGTTTTAGATGCTTGTCGGCATTTAGAAAATGAAGGATTTAAGGTAACATATTTGCCAATTCAAACAAATGGCTTGATTGATTTACAGCAATTAAGAAATGCCATAACCGACCAAACTATGCTGGTATCGGTGATGGCAGTAAATAATGAAATCGGTGTTATTCAGCCAATTAAAGAAATTGGTAAAATTTGTCGGGAATTAGGCGTATTTTTTCACTCAGATATTGCCCAAGGATATGGTAAAATCCCTATAGATGTTAATGATTGTAACATTGATTTGGCAAGTATTTCTGGGCATAAAATTTATGGTCCCAAAGGTATTGGAGCTTTATATGTAAGAAAAAAACCTAGGGTACGATTAGTGCCAATTTTAAATGGTGGTGGACAGGAAAGAGGTATGCGTTCTGGAACTCTCCCAACTCCTTTAATTGTTGGACTCGGGGCAGCAGCTGAATTAGCTCTATCAGAAATGTCACAAGATGCTAAGCGGGTAGAAGAGCTTTTTGATAGATTTTATAATAATATTACTAAACAAATTGCTGATGTCTATTTAAACGGTGATATGCATAAGAGATATAAGGGAAATTTAAATTTAAGTTTTGCTTATGTCGAAGGGGAGTCAATGATATTGGCTATTAAGGATTTAGCCGTTTCATCCGGCTCAGCTTGTACCTCATCTTCACTGGAGCCATCATATGTGTTAAGAGCTATGGGGGTTGACGAAGAAATGGCTCATACATCAATTAGGTTTGGTATTGGTAGATTTACCACTAAAGAAGAAATAGATTATGCTGTAGAGTTAATAAAGTCAAAAATTAACAAATTAAGAGAACTGAGTCCTCTTTGGGAGATGGTTCAAGAAGGTGTTAATTTAAAGCAAATTAAGTGGGCAGTACACTAGACCTCTTGCAAAACTCTACTTCTTCTGCTGGTAATTTGTACGTCGATGCGGTACTCGAATCCTATAGCAATTATCTTTTATCTAAATTTTCAAAAAAATATTTATCTAAATAATAAAACAACGTTTTTGTTGAATAAGTTTATGGCAAACTTCAAGTAGCTTACGCATACAAGCAACTATCGCAACTTTCTTAGGTTTAAAATTATTAACAAGCCTATTGTATAAAGTTTTTAAATATTGAAAACCATTTTTGCCAGTTAATACCGCCATGTATAAAGCATCCCGTGGTATTTTTCTGCCTCCCCTAATAAATCTTCGTCCTTGCTTATTACCACTATCACGGGCGTACGGAGCTATCCCCACAATTGCTGACAATTCATTACTACTATAATTTTTATCCCCTAATTCAGGTACAAAACTAATTAGTTTTGTAGCCAAACATTTACCAATACCAGGTACAGTCTCTAATATTTTTACCTTCTCTTTTAACTCTTCTGACTCATCTATTGTTTTGTTTAACTTCTTATCAAGCTCAGCTATTTCATTTTGTAAGAATTTAATGTGTTTTTCTATACTATCTTTATCAATACCATCAATACTATGATGTAGTCTTTTCTTTTCATTGCTAAGCATTAATACTAAATCTTCTCGTCTTTGCTTATATCTCTTCAAATTCTCTGATTCAACTTGATATATATAATTCGCTGAAAGCTGCATCTTATCACCATAATATGCTAATTTAAATGCATCCTTCCTATCAGTTTTACACAAATTTACCGATTTACTAAAAGAATTAAAACTATATGTATTGACCTTATGTATTTGTTGCTTATTATTATACAGCTTTTGACAAATCTCAGCTTCGTATCCTCCAGTGGGTTCACATATTATTAGCTTAATCTCTTGCTCTTTTGCTAATTTAATCACCTCTTCATGACCAGCTGCATCATTGGCAAAACGATGATATTTAGGTTTATCGCTTGTATTATATACACATATATCAAGCCATTGTTTACTTACATCTAGACCTATTATTTTACTCATGATATAATCTCCTTCGTCTTATTGTGCAAGGCTGCTACTTCCAACACCTTCTGCAATTTGTTCAAAGCAAACTTTGTAAGAGGGTACTTATTCTATGCTCGATTATCTCAATCAAGTACCCCTCAAATCACCCTCTTACCATTACTTATATCATAATTTAAAGATATAAGTATCCCACAGATTTTACAGGAGGGTTAAAATAATAAATTGAATAAGTGACTGAGAGTATAGTACCCTACAATTTTGAGAAGATGAAGAAGAATGGTTGATTTAGAGTGGTGTGAAGTAGTATAAGGTAGGTATTTTTATAACAAAATGCATAATATAATACTTCAAGAATTGATTTTATATATAGACGGAAATAAATCAAGATTAAAATGTTTGGTTGGTATGGTAATTAGTTTGCTGACGGGCAGCTCAATTTATCAAAAAGGTTTAGCACTTGGTATTTTAGGTGATGCTAAAGCGACGTCAAAAACTCATAGAATTTATCGTTTTTTAAAAGATTTTAATTTTGATTATATGAAGGTTGGCTATTTGCTATTAAGCTTTTTTGCTTCAAAAAATTATGTCGTAGCAATGGATAGGACAAGTTGGAAATTTGGTAAATCCGATATTAATATTTTATTTTTAGTAATGGTAATTGGTAAAATATCGGTGCCAATATTCTGGAAGACTTTGTCGCATGGTGGCGGGTGTTCTGCAGAATTTATGAAGGAATTTTTACAGAAATTTATTAATAATTTTGGCGTTGAAAGAATAAAATATTTGCTTGCTGATAGAGAATTTATGAATAAAGAATGGTTAGACTTTCTGATAAATAACCATCTAAAGTTTGTTATTCCATTAAAAATGGATCATAAAATTCGTCTTACAAAAGGTTTAAGAACTTTAACCATTGAAAGAATATTTAGTGATGTTAAAGCCTTAGAGTATAGGGCTTGTAGTGGTATATTATGGAATAGAAAGGTTAATTTTACCGCATATAGAAATGATAAGAGCGAGCTGATGGTTCTGGTATCTTCAATTGAAATAGAGCAAGATATTTTTGCTTTATATAAATTTCGTTGGAGTGTTGAACGACTATTTTTGCACCTAAAAAGCGGTGGTTTTGATATTGAAAAAAGTCACATTGTAAAATTGGATAGATTTGAAAAATTATTAGTGATAACTGCTATTGCTTCAGCTTTAATAGTCAAAAATGGAATAATACAAAATGCCTTAAATCCCATCCGAATAAAACGGTACAAAACCATTGAAAGACAATTGTTTTCATTATTTACCTATGGCTTTGATCATATCAAAAATGCTTTTTATCAATCTACAACAGCCATAACGCAGCTAATATCCACATTATTAATACCTCCCAAACAAAAACTTTTTTCTATCCTAATACCATCTTTACAAAAATTGTAGGGTACTATGCTCGAATCCTCACGTACATTTAGAGTACGCTGCGGTTCGAGGTGAAGCGTTTCCTCCAAATCTTTGCTCATAAGCGAGTTTTGCAAGAGGTCTACTGACAAATTTAATATTAGAGGTATAAAATGTCAAAGTTAAATAACCTCAGTTTGATGTAAGAGGAAGGTTGAGATTGTTTAATTTTCCAAAAGCTACAGAAATTTTATTAGGCTTAAAAACATAGGCAAGCAGTCCAGCTAAAAATTCATAACAGATCTGTGCCTTGTATGGTCTATATGACAAAGGTTTTTTAGTTGATCGTTAATGGTTTCAATAATATACCTTTTATTTAAAAACCGCTTTTTAATAGGATCTATTATTCTTTCTTTCATATTACTTTTAATTTTTGTTATTAGTTCTAAAGCTTGATTAGCAAGGGATTGAGTGAGTTTTTTACTGATATACCCACGATCACCAAAAAGCCAGCCTTGTAATTTATCTACTAAATTTTCTACCACTGCTCTATCATCAACATTTCCTGGAGTTAAAGAAAAACTCATAATCTCTCCACAACTGTTAATGACAATATGTAGCTTATACCAATTGCAATAATTAACGCAGTGGTGTAAAATACGTCAGTTCGGGATAAGATATAGATGAAATAGTAATAGATAAAAGGATTGTCAAAAAGGAGTGCCTGCAGTATTTATATTTTTAAACAAAAAAACAAACTACAGGCATGAAAAAAGATATCACAGAATTATATAGTTTTATAGATGATTTTTGTAAAATTTATTTGGAGTATGAACAGAGAAAGTTATTACCATCAAATAAGCAAAGAAATCGCTGTTGTAGCATGAGTCTAAGTGAAATGTTAACAATAATAATTATGTTTCATACATCCTATGCTAAGAATTTTAAATTTTTCTATAAAAGTTATATAGAGTGCATGCATAAGGATGATTTTCCCAAAGCCTTGAGTTATAATAGATTTGTTGAATTAATGGCACGATTATTCATACCGCTAAATATGTTGATTCATTTGTTGTTTGGTGAGGAAACAGGTATTTATTTTATTGACTCTACAACGATTAAAGCTTGTCACAATAAAAGGCGTTATAGCAATAAAGTTTTTAAAGGATTAGCCAAACATAGTAAATCCTCTATGGGGTATTTTTATGGTTTTAAATTACATGTAATAATCAATAATAAAGGGGAGTTTATGGCATTAAAAGTGACCAAAGGCAATGTAGATGATAGGGTTCCAGTACCGGAGTTAACAAAAAGATTAACTGGAATTATAGCAGCTGATAAAGGTTATATTAAGCAAAATTTGTTCTTAAATTTATATGAAAGAGGCTTAAAAATGATTCATGGAATTAAGAAGAATATGGAAAATAAATTAATGGATTTGAAAGAAAAAATCTTACTTCGAAAGCGTAACTTAATTGAAACAGTTTTTGATTATCTAAAAAATAAAATGAACCTTGAACATACTAGACATAGATCACCAATAAATGCCTTTGTCCATATATTATCTACTCTTGTTGCTTACTCATTAAAGAAAAATAAACCTTCAACAAAATTTGATTTTAATCTACATGTTCACAATATCCTTATCCCGAATTGACGTATTATGGGGTTTATGTATATCTACTTGCACTCCTAAACCATTTTTTACCCATGCCATCTCTTCTATTATTTCATGGGTAATGGCTATTCTATCTTGTAAATTTAGCTCCTTATCGTCAGGCAAGGCTATAACAATATCTTTTAATAACTGGCTATTCTTTCTTTTCTCTGCCTGTTCTACCTCATTCATCAATATTTCAGGGACTTTAAATCTTCGATCTACATAGCTAGGTAGTAAAACTGTATGATAAACGTTATCTCCTTTTCTGGCAAAATTATAAGTAACATTAGTCTGATGATCTTTAATAATCAACCTCGCATTATAAGCAGCTTTAAGGCAAGCATTTTTACCTTCACTTCTGCCTACTATTTCTATTCTTGCAAACTGTATCGCCATGGTTCGTGAATCTCAATCTTATTCAATCCATCGTTGACATTACCATGCAATCTTAAAATTATCCACTGAATCTCAAACATATGAACCAGCAAGCAAATAA
Organism: Rickettsia endosymbiont of Oedothorax gibbosus; assembly: GCF_936269705.1. NCBI lineage: Bacteria > Pseudomonadati > Pseudomonadota > Alphaproteobacteria > Rickettsiales > Rickettsiaceae > Rickettsia > Rickettsia endosymbiont of Oedothorax gibbosus. Next base: position 2,257,362 of record NZ_OW370493.1, on the reverse strand, counting down.
TAAACCTTTAGGTTTATATATTGCGTAGTGCGACACGATGGCACTAAAATAAAGTCTGCAAGTATATTGCGGCTAGGTTGCATTTAGACCTAATTACGTTAATTCGGGATAAGGATTAGTAAAAATAGCAGACATATATACACTACGAAGAGCAATTAATGTATGAATTCACAGAAATGCAATTTATACATATCCAAAATCTTGTATTAGTTATAGCTAAAGCATTTTTACTAATCCTTATCCCGAATTAACGTAAAATGGGTTTTTAACTGATAAAGGTACTCAAATGGCTAGGTTAATATTACCACAAGGTTTTCATGGTCATGATTTTATAAAAATGATGAAACATGAGCCGCATGGTCGAAATCGTATACGTTTATTGGCGATGTATCACCTTCAATTAGGCAAATCTTTAAAAGCCATATCTGAAATAGTGAAGTCACACTGGAAAACTGTGCAATCATGGCTCAGAAGATTTAGGAATCATGGTTTTGAAGGATTATTTGAATCACAAAGAAGCGGCGCCCCTAGGAAGATTAACACTATACAAGAGTCTGCTCTTTTTGATAAAATCAATACGCTCAGTGAAAGTAAAACTGGTGGGTATATAACTGGAAAGGAGCTACATATCATGTTACTTGAGGAATATGGTGCTAAATGCGCTTTAAAAACAGTCTACAATACTATGCACCGCCTTGGTTTTAGCTGGATTACTTCTCGTTCAATGCATCCAAAGTCAAATCAAGAGACTCAAAATACATATAAAAAAACTTCCCAGACATGTTAACAAAATTATTACCAAAAAATATCGATAGATGTAAAGTTGATATATGGTCTCAGGATGAAACTCGAGTTGGGCAACAAGGTAGCTTAACTCGTATATGGGCTAAGCGTGGCACTAGACCCCGTAAAGTTCGGCAACAGCAATTCATTTCAACATATATTTATGGAGCTGCTTGCCATGATACAGGAGAAGCTTTTGCATTAATTTTACCATATGCAAACACACAGGCAATGAATAAATTCTTAGAAGAGCTTTCTCGCAGTATTCAAGGCAACCGACATATAGCTTTACTAACGGATAATGCAGGTTGGCACACAGCCAAAAAACTAACTGTGCCAAGCAATATCACTTTGATACCGCTTCCGCCCTATGCACCGGAACTTAATGCAATGGAACAAGTTTGGGAATGGATCAAAAATCATTTCTTGTCTAACCAATGTTATGGTGTATATGAAGATATCGTCACTATGGCTTGTTACGCTTGGAATCAATTTGCTCATAATGTAGATTTAGTAAAATCAATTATGTATAGAGACTGGATAAACACACCGTGTTAATTATTGCAATTGGTATAATACTTGATTTTGATGCCACTGATGATGAAATTTATGGCAATCAAGAGGGGAAGTTTTATCATGGATATTATCGTCATAATTGCTTTCTACCTTTATATGTTTTTTGTGGAAAAAAGCTGTTAGTAAGCAATCTTCGCAGCTCAAAGCTAGAACAAGCAAAGCATAGCTGGGCAATATTATCTCTATTAGTCAAGCGTTTTCGTCAATCGTGGCCTGAAGTAGAGATTATTTTTCGTGGTGATGGTGGATTTTGTCGTCATCAGATGCTGGATTGGTGTGATGAAAATAATGTAAAATATATAGTCGGAATAGCCCAAAATACTAGACTCAACAAGCTGCTTGAGCCATTGATGCAACAATCTAACGAAGCCTTCACAATTAGCAAAGAGAAGCAACGCTTTTTTAGTGAATTTAAATATAAAGCTGATAGCTGGAGTCGTCATCGTAAGATAGTTGGTAAATCAGAAGTAACTAGCCTTGGTGAGAATCCAAGATATATAGTAACTAATTTAGCAGGTAAGCCAGAAGATTTATATGATAAAAATTACTGTGCACGTGGAGATATGGAAAATCGTATAAAAGAGCAACAGTTAGAGCTATTTGCCGATCGCACTTCATGCCATAAATGGTGGGATAATCAACTCAGACTAATTTTGTCAAGCCTTGCCTATACATTAGTAGAATATATACGTGATAAGTTTTTACAAGGTACTGAATTAGCTAAAGCCTTGGTAGGAACGGTGCGTTTAAAATTGTTCAAAATTGGAGCAGTAATTATTAGAAATACTAGGAGCATTAAATTCTTGTTGTCTTCATCTTATCCTTACCAACATATATGGGATAGTGTTATGAAAAAATTAGCTATAGAATAAGCTAATATGGTACTGTCCCCGGTACAATAAAAAATGGGGGTAAGGGGGGATTCTATCTTAAATCAGGAAGAATTGCATATCTAGACATAATTTAAGTGAAAATTAACATATCCATTACCACTTATAAGCGATATTGCCATTTTATTTTTATAAATACCACCTTCATGCAATATCCAGGCTAGCTAGAGGTTTCTGGATCAATGATTGTCAGCTTATTAACGTACATGATATTCCTGATGAAGAACTTAAGGAAAAAGTATGGTCTGGGATTTTGTTATTTTTCCTCAAACACATCCACGAACGTCAATTACTGAAGAGATGGCAAGAAATCTCTCATCTCTTGCCTAAATTGAGTGAAATAACAATAGGCTATGACCATATAAGAAATCTATTACAGTATACTTTGACCTTTATTGAGCAAAGTGATAAAATAGAGTTAGAAAAAATATTAAAAAATAGTTTAACTAAAGAGAAAGGAGAGGGAATTATGCCTAGTATAGCTCAAGTATGGAAAGAAGAGGGGATTCAAATCGGGCTACAGGATGGTATTAAAATCGGAGAGGCTAGAGGAGAAGCCAGAGGAGAAGCTAGAGGTAGAGCCGAGGGTAGAGTCGAGGCAATGAAAGTTATAGCAAAAACTATGCTAGTTAAACATAAGACTATTAATGAGATCATTGAATTAACAGGCTTATCTAAAGAGCAAATCGAGAGACTAAAATAGACCTCTTGCAAAACTCTACTTTTGCTGGTAATTTGGACAATGATTCGGTACTCGAATCCTCACTTACATTAGAGTGTGCTGTGGTTCCGAGTCTCCTTCAATCCTTGCTCATAAGCGAGTTTTGCAAGAGGTCTAATGATTGCCCTCATAGATTCTTCGTCGCTACTAAAGTAGCTCCTCGCAATGACAATTATTCGTTTTTATAATGTAGTATTTTTTGTTATTAGTTGTAACTTTAGCCTGCCTCTGGAATTATTTATAAAATAATGTTTGACATTGTTTTGAATAATCGGTATAAAACTTCACACAGGGTAAATAAATCCTGTAGCTGTTTGACAAGTTGATAAAGCTGAAAACTAAATACACACTGCGATTAATAAAAATTCTATGATCGCGAGTGGATACTGTAATGGTGCAGAATTAGTTCTGTACACATCGTACAATCTCAAGTTTGAAAAAATTAAAGTAAATAAAATAAGAGCATTTGGTGGATGCCTTGGCACTAGAAGGCGATGAAGGACGTAATACGCTGCGATAAGCTTCGGGGAGCTGCGAATAAGCTTTGATCCGAAGATTTCCGAATGGGGAAACCCACCTGCTTAGCAGGTATCGTATAGTGAATACATAGCTATGCGAAGCAAACCCAGCGAATTGAAATATCTTAGTAGCTGGAGGAAAGGACATCAACCGAGACTCCGTTAGTAGTGACGAGCGAACGCGGACCAGGCCAGTGGCTTCAGAATAAAAACTAGAACAACATGGAAAGGTTGGCCATAGAGGGTGATAGCCCCTTATAGGTAAAAAGTTTTGGAGTCCTTGAGTAAGGCGGGACACGTGAAATCCTGTTTGAACATAGGGGGACCACCCTCTAAGCCTAAGTACTCTCTAGTGACCGATAGTGAACAAGTACCGTGAGGGAAAGGTGAAAAGAACCCCGATAAGGGGAGTGAAATAGACCTGAAACCGAATGCTTACAAGCAGTCGGAGCAGACATTTATGTTCTGTGACGGCGTACCTTTTGTATAATGGGTCAGCGACTTAGTTTATCTAGCAAGCTTAAGCCGTTAGGTGTAGGCGTAGCGAAAGCGAGTCTGAATAGGGCGATTTTAGTTAGATGAATTAGACCCGAAACCGAGTGATCTAGCCATGGCCAGGTTGAAGGTGGAGTAATATCCGCTGAAGGACCGAACCCACTACTGTTGAAAAAGTAGGGGATGAGCTGTGGCTAGGGGTGAAAGGCTAATCAAACTCGGATATAGCTGGTTCTCCGCGAAATCTATTTAGGTAGAGCGTTATAGCGATTACCGTCGAAGGTAGAGCACTGGATGAGCTAGGGGGTCCTACAGACTTACCAAACTCAACCAAACTCCGAATGTCGACGAGTACAGCATAGCAGACAGACTATGGGTGCTAAGGTCCATAGTCGAGAGGGAAAAAGCCCAGACCGCCATCTAAGGTCCCTAAATCATGACTAAGTGTTAAAGGATGTGGGAAAACCAAAACAACTAGGATGTTGGCTTAGAAGCAGCCATCATTTAAAGAAAGCGTAATAGCTCACTAGTCTAAATAAGTTCTCCTGCGCCAACAATGTAACGGGGCTCAAGTCATGTACCGAAGATGCGGATTTGCACTTTAATAGTGCAGATGGTAGCGGAGCGTTCCGTAAGCCTGTGAAGGTGAACTGTGAAGTTTGCTGGAGGTATCGGAAGTGAGAATGCTGACATAAGTAGCGATAAAGAATGTGAGAAACATTCTCGCCGAAAGTCCAAGGGTTCCTGCGTAAAGTTAATCTGCGCAGGCTTAGTCGGCTCCTAAGGTGAGGCTGAAAGGCGTAATCGATGGGAATCAGGTTAATATTCCTGAACCTGAGGGATGTGACGGAGATAGTAAATTGTATACGCTTATTGGATTGCGTGTGCGGTGAATATCTTCCAGGAAATAACACCCTCGTTAAAGACCGTACCCCAAACCGACACAGGTGGACAGGTAGAGTATACCTAGGTGCTTGAGAGAACGATGCTGAAGGAACTAGGCAAATTGCATCTGTAACTTCGGGAGAAGGATGACCTGTGAATGGGCAACCATTTATAGGTGGCACAAACTAGGGGGTAGCGACTGTTTATTAAAAACACAGGGCTCTGCAAAGTCAATAGACGAAGTATAGGGTCTGACGCCTGCCCAGTGCTGGAAGATTAAGAGGAGGGGTGCAAGCTCTGAATTGAAGTCCCAGTGAACGGCGGCCGTAACTATGACGGTCCTAAGGTAGCGAAATTCCTTGTCGGGTAAGTTCCGACCCGCACGAATGGCGTAACGATTTCCCCGCTGTCTCCAGTATCGACTCAGCGAAATTGAATTCTCCGTGAAGATGCGGAGTTCCCGCGGTTAGACGGAAAGACCCCGTGAACCTTTACTATAGCTTTGCACTGGTATTAGGAATTAGATGTGCAGGATAGGTGGGAGACTATGAAGCGGTGGCACAAGCCACTGTGGAGTCACCCTTGAGATACCACCCTTTTGATTCTTGATATCTAACCGCGATCCTTGAATCAGGATCCGAGACAATGCATGGTGGGTAGTTTGACTGGGGCGGTCGCCTCCCAAAGAGTAACGGAGGCGCGCGATGGTTAGCTCAGGTTGGTCGGAAATCAACTATTAGAGTGCAATGGCATAAGCTAGCCTGACTGCGAGTCTGACAAGACGAGCAGAGACGAAAGTCGGTCATAGTGATCTGGTGGTCCCGAGTGGAAGGGCCATCACTCAACGAATAAAAGGTACTCCGGGGATAACAGGCTGATGATTTCCAAGCGTCCATAGCGACGAAATCGTTTGGCACCTCGATGTCGGCTCATCACATCCTGGGGCTGGAGAAGGTCCCAAGGGTTCGGCTGTTCGCCGATTAAAGTGGTACGTGAGCTGGGTTTAGAACGTCGTGAGACAGTTTGGTCCCTATCTGCCGTGGGTGTAGGAAGTTTGAGAGGATCTGCCTTTAGTACGAGAGGACCGAGGTGGACGTACCTCTGGTGGACCAGTTGTCGCGCCAGCGGCATAGCTGGGTAGCTAAGTACGGAAAGGATAACCGCTGAATGCATCTAAGCAGGAAACCTACCTCAAAACTAGACTTCCCTATCAGAGCCGTGGAAGACCACCACGTTGATAGGCCAGGTGTGGAAGCACGGTAACGTGTGTAGCTAACTGGTACTAATAGCTCGATTGATTTACTTTGCTGAGGTTGTACTTTGTGTGCAGCATTAATTCTGTAAAAAACATACCAAGTTTTCAGTTTTATCAACATTAAATTTTTTTATTTGCCTTCTAGGAGGCTGTCAAAGATAGTTGATGAATTTTTGGGAGAAACGAAATCGAGTACCGCAGCGTACATAGACGTACGTGAGGAGCGAAGGTGAGTTTTGACGCCAAAATTACCAACTAGACCTCTTGCAAAATTTGCTTATGTGCAAGGATTTGAAGGAAAACGCGGACGCAGAATCGTAGCATACTATAATGTATGTGAGGATTTGGGTACCGCATCATTGTCCAAATTACCAGCAGAAGTAGAGTTGTAAAAGATATTTGTTGACTTATGATGTAAGAAATTTGTATTGCTAGCTTGGTGGTTATAGCACAAGTGAAACACCCGATCCCATACCGAACTCGAACGTGAAACCTTGTAGTGCTGATGGTACTATGCCCTGAGGCATGGGAGAGTAAGTCATTGCCAAGCTTGCAATACAAATTTTTAAAGCTATCTAGATTGGCGGTACTTCGTTATTGCGAAGAGCTACTTTAGTAGCAACGAAATAATCCAAAAAAATGATTGGATTTAGATTGTTTTGCTGTTGCTCGCTAATAGACGAACATATAGCTAATCGGGTTAGCTATATGTTCACGGAACCTAGGGAACTCTGCAATAACTAAAGTATAATTCTATATTTAGCTCTTTTTAGCTGCGGATATACTAAAATGATTTGGATAATTGGAGCATAAAACAAGGGGTGAGCGAGCGGAGTGTACATTTGAGTGTGCGAATTCCCCGCAGTTTTACGTCCCAATTCTTCAAATCATTTTAGTATAAACATGATTTTCTTGCAATAGGTACGTTATTGCTTCAAAAATCATATTTATTCTCGTCGAAAAATAGCTCAAAATATAATTAATTAGTTATCGTGGGCAGCCTCTTAGAATAATTCCTTTTGGTAGACCTCCTTTACTGGACACTTACCAATCAAACCAAATACCAGAATATACAAATTCCCAATAAGTTTTAAGAAAGTTCATCGTAATAATTCCAGGTTTACCATCTGCAATTAAGTTATCATTAAGTTGAGTTACTGGTAATATTTTAGTTCTAGTACCAGTTAAGAATATTTCTTTTGCATTTAAAGCTTCTTGTACTGAAAAAGGTTTTTCTTCGAAATTTAAACGTTGCTTATAAGCAAATTCTTTTATAGTTTTCCTCACTATACCAGGTAAGATACTAAACCCTTCATAATGAGTTCTCAGCACTCCATTAGAATCAACTATCCAAACATTTGAGACTGTTCCTTCACTTATTTCTCCATTATCCTTTACCATTATAGCTTCAAAAGCATCATTTTCTGATGCTTTTGACTTGCTAAAACAGTTGGTAATAATGCTAAGGATTTTAAGTCACTACGCTTCCAACGTTCATCAGGTACTGTTATTGCTTTAACTCCATTAACATAACCTTCATAACTATCATTAACAGGATTATAGCGGATTGGAAAATCATATGGTTTTACACTAATGATAGTCGTAGGTTTGGCTTCTTTCGGAAAAGGTCTGCTTCTTGGTGCTACTCCTCGTGTTACTTGGTATATAAATATATCCTTCTTCTATTTCCTTTTCTTTTATATTATTCTTACTCATTAAATCACGTATGATATCTTTATGCGCTTCATTACTTGAAAATGGTGGTACCATAATGATAATAGAGAAAGATCGGTTAATCCTTTCTAAATGTTCTGATAATTTTACTGGATGAGCTAGGTGTATTGATATAACCTCATACACACCATCTGAAAATTGAAAACCTCTATCTAAAAAAGAAACCTTAGCTTCGTGTTCTAGGACATATTCCCCATTGTTGTAAAGGATAAATTTATTCATACTACTATATATTTTAAATCGAAAAAAACTAATATATTGTCTAAATATATAACATCCAGGTTTCTAGAGAGGTATTGGAGGCTCAAATGCTAGAATTATAAGCATTGTAACGGCAATAGTAAATTTATCAACTTAAATCATATATTAGTGCCAATAACATTCTAAAATGATGGTAAATAAGACGAACCTTAGCTTACAAAAAACTGATTTGTTCATGGGTTCGTTTAGAAGCCGAGGGAATGATAAGTAATATAGTTTGTAAGCCAATGAATTCCATCAGGGCTATAGGGTAAATTTAAAGTAATTTATTAACTATAACCTCAGTTTGATGTAAGAGGAAGGTTGAGATTGTTTAATTTTCCAAAAGCTACAGAAATTTTATTAGGCTTAAAAACATAGGCAAGCAGTCCAGCTAATACGTTAGTTTGAAAATTCATAACAGATCTATGCCTTGTATGGTCTATATGACAAAGGTTTTTTAGTTGATCGTTAATGGTTTCAATAATATACCTTTTATTTAAAAACCGCTTTTTAATAGGATCTATTATTCTTTCTTTCATATTACTTGAGTCAATCATTTAATTTGTGTGTGCGTCAAGATAAGGTGCATTAATCTTACGGGTGAAAGTCCTGTTATGGAAGGAGTAGCTAGCTCCACCATATAGCGAGTCTTGTGCTGCTGAAGGTAACGACAGTAGTAAAGCGTAGACAGCGAAACATCCGAGCCGAAACCAAATGGTGAACGTGATAGCCCTGAAATGATATTGGTAGTGGAAGTCGATGTGCTACACAACGCAGTAGACAAGAGAAAACTAGAGGTCAAACTAGCGAAAATCCGAAAGTTTTCAACCATCGGGGTCTCAGGCGTCAGCGAGTTTGTAGAGATTAATGACACAACTTGAGAAGTCCTTATAACTCTTACTGAGTTAAGTAAGTATTCAAAGTACAAGTGCCGAAACATAAGGCTTTGGAGATGGTGTTAAGGATGGCTGAGTCAGTTGTAGTAGTGATGAAGCTTCGTAATGGGAGTGGAGCGAAGGGCTGACAGAAAGGTAAGAACGTAAGAGGGAAACAATGACCGTACACAGCATAGACGGAAATACATGGTCAACGAAACTTGAGCGTATAAAGTTGCTATCATCACAAAATCAAGACATAAAGTTTAATAATCTTGGACATATTATTGATTTAAAGATGTTAGAAGAACAATATAAGGAACTTGATAGCAAGAAAGCTGTAGGAATAGATGGTATAACCAAAGCGGTTTATGGTAAGAAGTTGGAAGCAAATTTGCTCTCGCTCCTTACTAAAATTCGCAAGGGGCAATATCAAGCTAAACCTGCACGAATTACATTGATTCCAAAAGAAGATGGAGGCAAAAGACCTTTGGTAATATCATGCTTTGAAGACAAGATAATCGAGTCGGCAGTAAGCAAGATATTAAACTCAGTGTTCGAGCCAATATTCTTAAAATGTTCTTACGGGTTTCGACCTAAATTAAACGCCCATGATGCACTTAAGGAGTTGAATAGACTTACGTATAACTTCAATAAAGGAGCTGTAGTTGAAATTGATATAACTAAGTGCTTCAATTCAATCAAACATTCTGAGTTGATGGGATTCCTAAGAAAGAGAATATCTGACAAAAGATTCCTAAGACTAGTTATGAAACTGATGGAAACACCAATTATAGAAAACGGCATTACAGTTACTAACAAGGAAGGATGCCGCCAAGGGTCTAAAACATCACCAATTTTGGCAAATGTCTTCCTACATTATGTTATTGACTGTTGGTTTGCTAAAATCAGCAAGGAAAACATAAGAGGGCAAACTGGAATGGTGAGGTATTGTGACGATATGGTGTTCGTCTTTGAGAATGAAGAAGACGCGAGGAAGTTTTATGAGGTTTTGCCCAAAAGATTAAACAAGTATGGCTTGAACATCAATGAAGCTAAATCGCAGATGATTCAGTCCGGTAGATACCATGCTGAGGACTTAGCTAAGCAAGGTAAGAAGATCAAGAGTTATAATTTTCTTGGCTTTACTTGCTATTGGGGTAAATCAAGGTTTGGTAACATATGGAGATTAAAATATACCACAAGGAAAGATCGATTTACCGAGAAGCTTAAAGGGCTAAGAGAATATCTACGAAGTCACCTTAATGAGAGGGGCAAAGAACAGATATTATTGCAAGTCATTAGAGCTACAAAGGGGTGGATCAATTATCATGGTATATCAGATAATCAAAGACGAGTAAGTTCATTTATTCACCAAACTAGGCGAGCAATATATGGGTGGTTTAATAGAATGGGTGGGAAGCGTAAGATGAATTGGCAAAGATTAGCTGAAATACTCAAAAGGGTCGACTTTCCAAATAAGTGGAAGACCATTTCAATGTTCTAAAACCAACAAAAAAAATAGGGTACAAGCCTATCTTACCTTTCGGGAGCCGGATGCGGTAGCTCTGCATGTCCGGTTCTGAGGAGGGGCTTAACCAAGCAATTGGTTAGGTCTACTCACAAAGTTCATTTTTTATTTTCCAATAAATCATATTTAAAATCTCCACAAAGTATTTCAAATTGATTTAAAGCTAAAGACCAATCTTTAATAGGCATGGTCCATTTTTTGGCTGCATTTTGTAGGGATAAAAATATTATTTTTTGAATTGACTTATCATCTGGAAACACCCCCTTATTTTTGATAATTTTTCTAATTTGACGATTTACAGATTCTATAGTGTTAGTAGTATAAATTACCTTTCTGTTCTCTTCAGGAAAGGCAAAAAACGGTATTATCCCAGACCAATTACGTTGCCAAATATCAGGCTCTGTACAAATAAGTGTGTAAATTTTTCAAAGGTTATATAAAAATATAATATAACAAAAGGAGAAATTATAATGCGTCACAAACAAAATGAAGCAATGAATCAAGCAATAGATTTATTAATAAATAATGATACAGATATATCAACTTTATTTAAAGAGGATGGTTTATTAAAACAATTAACCAAAAGGCTTGTAGAGAAGGCATTGCAGTCAGAGATGAATAATCACTTAGGATATGATAAATATTGTCATACTGATAGCAATAATGTTCGTAATGGTAGTAAAGTAAAGAATCTAGTAACAAATAATGGAGTTGTAGAGATTGAGGTTCCAAGGGATAGAAGTAGTACATTTGAACCTGCATTAATTCCGAAGCGTCAAAGACGTATTGAAGGATTTGATGATAAAATAATATCGTTATACGCTAAAGGAATGAGCTTATCTGATATTAAGATTCAAATGCAAGAATTGTATGGAGCTGACGTTAGCGAAAGTTTGATAAGTCAAATTACTGATGATGTAATTGAGGATGTCAAGATATGGCAAAGCCGACCATTGGATCGAGTATATGCTATAGTATTTTTTGACTGTTTAGTAGTAAAAGTACGTCAAGATAAACGAATTATCAATAAGTCTGTATATGTAGCATTAGGTATTGATTTATCTGGAAGGAAGGATATTTTAGGATTGTGGAACAGTGAAAATGAAGGAGCTAAATTTTGGCTTGGTAATTTTACTGAGATGAAGAACAGAGGTATGCAAGACATGCTTATTGCTTGCAGTGATAATTTAACCGGTATGTCTGAGGCAATAGAAGCAGTTTTTCCGAAAACCGAACATCAATTATGTATTGTACATCAGATTAGAAATAGTTTAAAATATGTATCATATAAAGACCGAAAAGAATTAGCGGCTGATTTAAAGCCTATATATACTGCTAGCACAGAGGAAGAAGCACATCTTGCTTTAGAATCTTTTGAAGCTAAATGGAGTAAACAGTATCCACAAATTGCTAAATCTTGGTATGTTCATTGGGAAAATTTAATGGTTTTTCTAGAATACCCTGAGGCGATAAGGAAAGTAATATACACAACTAATAGTATAGAATCTGTCAATAGCCAATTACGTAAGGTTACTAAGAATAAAAGGGTTTTTCCAAATGATAATGCCGTTTTTAAGACCTTATATTTGGCAATTGATTATATGACCAAGAAATGGGTTATGCCGATTCCGAACTGGAACGCAGCTATGGCTCACTTTTTGATAAAATTTGAAGGTAGAATTTAAGCCCTATGAAAAATTTACACACTTAATTAGAAAGGCTCATTTTTTATCCCATTTTACACCAAATTGCTGAAGTTTTAAACGTGCCATTTCGTCATTATTAGCTGTATAAATTTGTTTTAGATCTGATGTGACCTCTTTTAAATCTTTATATGACACATACTTTACTGAATTGCGAACCATATGTACAATACATAATTGTACTATAGTACTCGGGAATACACTGCTTATAGCTTCTGGAAAGCCCTTTAAACCATCCACACAAGCAACATAAATTTGTTCAATTCCTCGATTCTTTAACTCAGTAACTACTTGCATCCAAAATTTAGCACCTTCATTTTTGCCTATCCAAATGCCAAGTAACTCCTTTTTCCCTTCTATATTTACAGCAAGTGCTAAATATACTGCTTTATTTATTACTATGTGATTGTCTCTAGATTTTACATAGATACAGTCCAAGTATAATATTGGATACACCCTATCTAAACAACGATTTTGCCACCTAGTTACTTCTTCTATTACCCCATCTGTTATGGTGGATATCAAGTCACCAGATACATCAGTTTGATATATTTCTTCTAAATGCCCTCGGATCTCGCTGACTGTCATACCGCGACCATAAAGGGATATCACTTTCTCATCAAATCCATTAAATCTCCTCAGCCCTTTTGGTATTAATTGAGGATTATACTCTCCTTCCCGATCTCTTGGTACTTCTACTGTCAGCTTACGACCATCCCCATCAATTACTGTCTTCTCATAGCTACCATTACGACGATTATTATCTACTTTTGGCATCTTGCTATGTTTTGAATATCCTAATTCATGATCCAACTCACTTGCTAATATTTTCTCAACTATTTGCTTCTTTAGCTGTTGAAATAAACCATCTCGACCAAATAACTCCGATGGATCTGCTTTTGATAATAATTCTTCTACTAGCTGATTACTGATGTTTAATGTATCTTTATCTGTATCTAATTTTTTAGCCATAATTCCTCCTTGCTTGCTTAAGTTACTTTTTTTACAGTAATCTCTTACTGCTTTCTTTGCAACTTACACAAACTATAGGACAGACTCTATTACTTTTAATTTTTGTTATTAGTTCTAAAGCTTGATTAGCAAGGGATTGAGTGAGTTTTTTACTGATATACCCACGATCACCAAAAAGCCAGCCTTGTAATTTATCTACTAAATTTTCTACCACTGCTCTATCATCAACATTTCCTGGAGTTAAAAAAAACTCATAATCTCTCCGCAACTGTTAATGACAATATGTAGCTTACAACCAAAGAACCACCCAGTGGAAGTCTTACCTCTTTTTGCTATGTCTTTGAATACTTTATGTCTATTAATTCTTAAATTAGGGCAAGCAGGAAGTTTAGTAGAGTCGATATAATATTGACCAGTTTGTTTTCCTGATAGGCTTTTTAGCAGTAATACCATGGGCATGAAGCTCATTGGCATTAACTGAACAAAACGACTATAGCTCACAAGTTTTGGAAATTCCTTTCTATAACTTTGACATAGGCAGCATAAATAAAAATCTTTAAAGGTACGGTAGTGACATAGCAATTATCTTTTATCTAAATTTTCAAAAAAATATTTATCTAAATAATAAAACAACGTTTTTGTTGAATAAGTTTATGGCAAACTTCAAGTAGCTTACGCATACAAGCAACTATCGCAACTTTCTTAGGTTTAAAATTATTAACAAGCCTATTGTATAAAGTTTTTAAATATTGAAAACCATTTTTGCCAGTTAATACCGCCATGTATAAAGCATCCCGTGGTATTTTTCTGCCTCCCCTAATAAATCTTCGTCCTTGCTTATTACCACTATCACGGGCGTACGGAGCTATCCCCACAATTGCTGACAATTCATTACTACTATAATTTTTATCCCCTAATTCAGGTACAAAACTAATTAGTTTTGTAGCCAAACATTTACCAATACCAGGTACAGTCTCTAATATTTTTACCTTCTCTTTTAACTCTTCTGACTCATCTATTGTTTTGTTTAACTTCTTATCAAGCTCAGCTATTTCATTTTGTAAGAATTTAATGTGTTTTTCTATACTATCTTTATCAATACCATCAATACTATGATGTAGTCTTTTCTTTTCATTGCTAAGCATTAATACTAAATCTTCTCGTCTTTGCTTATATCTCTTCAAATTCTCTGATTCAACTTGATATATATAATTCGCTGAAAGCTGCATCTTATCACCATAATATGCTAATTTAAATGCATCCTTCCTATCAGTTTTACACAAATTTACCGATTTACTAAAAGAATTAAAACTATATGTATTGACCTTATGTATTTGTTGCTTATTATTATACAGCTTTTGACAAATCTCAGCTTCGTATCCTCCAGTGGGTTCACATATTATTAGCTTAATCTCTTGCTCTTTTACTAATTTAATCACCTCTTCATGACCAGCTGCATCATTGGCAAAACGATGATATTTAGGTTTATCGCTTGTATTATATACACATATATCAAGCCATTGTTTACTTACATCTAGACCTATTATTTTACTCATGATATAATCTCCTTCGTCTTATTGTGCAAGGCTGCTACTTCCAACACCTTCTGCAATTTGTTCAAAGCAAACTTTGTAAGAGGGTACTTATTCTATGCTCGATTATCTCAATCAAGTACCCCTCAAATCACCCTCTTACCATTACTTATATCATAATTTAAAGATATAAGTACCCTACAATTTTTGTAAAGATGGTATTAGGATAGAAAAAAGTTTTTGTTTGGGAGGTATTAATAATGTGGATATTAGCTGCGTTATGGCTGTTGTAGATTGATAAAAAGCATTTTTGATATGATCAAAGCCATAGGTAAATAATGAAAACAATTGTCTTTCAATGGTTTTGTACCGTTTTATTCGGATGGGATTTAAGGCATTTTGTATTATTCCATTTTTGACTATTAAAGCTGAAGCAATAGCAGTTATCACTAATAATTTTTCAAATCTATCCAATTTTACAATGTGACTTTTTTCAATATCAAAACCACCGCTTTTTAGGTGCAAAAATAGTCGTTAACACTCCAACGAAATTTATATAAAGCAAAAATATCTTGCTCTATTTCAATTGAAGACACCAGAACCATCAGCTCGCTCTTATCATTTCTATATGCGGTAAAATTAACCTTTCTATTCCATAATATACCACTACAAGCCCTATACTCTAAGGCTTTAACATCACTAAATATTCTTTCAATGGTTAAAGTTCTTAAACCTTTTGTAAGACGAATTTTATGATCCATTTTTAATGGAATAACAAACTTTAGATGGTTATTTATCAGAAAGTCTAACCATTCTTTATTCATAAATTCTCTATCAGCAAGCAAATATTTTATTCTTTCAACGCCAAAATTATTAATAAATTTCTGTAAAAATTCCTTCATAAATTCTGCAGAACACCCGCCACCATGCGACAAAGTCTTCCAGAATATTGGCACCGATATTTTACCAATTACCATTACTAAAAATAAAATATTAATATCGGATTTACCAAATTTCCAACTTGTCCTATCCATTGCTACGACATAATTTTTTGAAGCAAAAAAGCTTAATAGCAAATAGCCAACCTTCATATAATCAAAATTAAAATCTTTTAAAAAACGATAAATTCTATGAGTTTTTGACGTCGCTTTAGCATCACCTAAAATACCAAGTGCTAAACCTTTTTGATAAATTGAGCTGCCCGTCAGCAAACTAATTACCATACCAACCAAACATTTTAATCTTGATTTATTTCCGTCTATATATAAAATCAATTCTTGAAGTATTATATTATGCATTTTGTTATAAAAATACCTACCTTATACTACTTCACACCACTCTAAATCAACCATTCTTCTTCATCTTCTCAAAATTGTAGGGTACTATAACGGTAGTGACTCAAGTGAAACATTACTATAATAGTAATAATCTCTGAGAGTCCTATACTGCAAACTACTTTACGCTTACGGTTAGGATTTGGTAATATATATTTATTTTGCTCCGTATCAAAATGCTTGCAAAAATCATCAATTAAGCAGAAAATCTCCGTAAGAGGGATCATAATATATTCTCCAATTTTGTTGTTATTATTCGAGAACTTTATAATCCCTCTCTTCTTACTTTTCAAATATTCTTTCTCCTAACACACTAGTTTGAAAGAAGGTTTTATTGTCCCAAAATTTGGTTAAAACCTCCGGCTTCAGCCGGAAAAGACTTCAGTCCTTGTTCTAAAATATTTCAATTTACTAATGTTATCATATATATTATTCTCTGAATAGAGAATAATATATATGACTGATTATAGTAAGTCTAGCCACACCGTATTTTACCACCGCTTCCATATCGTTTGGATTACTAAGTATCGATACAAAGTACTCACAGGTAACCTCAGGATTAGAATTAGAGAAATTATTGCTCAGGTAGCAGAATATCTTGGTATCAAAATCATCAATGGAATATTATCTGCCGATCATGTCCATATTATGGCTGAAATTCCACCTCATATATCCATTAGTCAGTTTGTTAAAGCAGCTAAAGGACGTTCATCATATAAAATTCAGCAAGAATTTCCTGAAATTAGAAAAACTTACTGGGGACGCCACTTTTGGGCTAGGGGCTTCTTTAGCTCAACCAGTGGTAATGTCACTGATGATATAATCAATAACTACATTAACAATCATTCAGATGCACATCAGCCTAATAATGTAATGAATATCTCTTTAGAGTAAATCCGTGACTTCTAGTCGCAACTTCAACCTACCAGCTTCAGCTGGTTAGTTATTGAGTTTTACCATAGCTCACCACCAACAGTTTGTTTATGTTATTACATAATGCTTAGCATTTTGTTTGGTGCTTACGTCAAACTCAGGTTAACTATAAGTCGGATACATGACTACATTCAATTTTTTTGCTGTTATATATTATTTTTTTTCTTGGATTATCTGGTAGGTCTATACATGAAAAAAATAAGCAATACCGCAAAAATAATGAAAACAGCTATTAATGGATCATAAAAATCTGTTATACTTATAGATATAACAGATTTTAGAATAACTTGTTATACTGAATTCAGGTTATCTAAGATTAGACCAAAAAAAGAGGAAAGGAATATGCACCATATTAACAATAAATTTTACATGCCACTAGTGACGTTACTTTGTATATTTACTTATTTATTAAATTTCTTTAATAAAATATCTCAGTGTTCTTTAGTATTTGTCTTTTTAACGTTAACTGTTAATATTATATCTGAACTATATGGCAAGAAAAAAGCTATGATTGCTGTGGTGTTGAGTACGATAGTAATCTTTGGTTTGTTATGGAATTTAGATTATTATATTAATGGTTGTGTTATTAAGGGAGTTGCGTCTGCAACTTTTGTCTCTGTATTGCTGTCAACATATTGTAGTACGAGTGTATTTTTACATCTCAAATCAGCATTAACATATTCTTTTAATAACAGGAATTTTATCAGTTTAATAGTATGTGCCATTATAGATGGTATTGTAATGTTAGGATTCTTTATCAATATATTTCCTGCAACTAGAGTTTTGTCGATTTTTTACCAAGAAGTACTATTTAAATGTGTATATTCATTAGCAGCTTATATATGTATATTTGCCGGATTATATTTAGCCCACAAAGTACATAATAATAAGATTAATGAGGGAAAAAAATAATAAATAACGCTTGCTCAAAGCTATATTACTCGTCTATTTAGCTGATTAATAAATATTATCCTTGACTATCAAGACAAAAAGCTTTAGTATGTGGCTCTAACCAAGTAATAAGTAGGTTAGAGCCTTATATGGCAGTAATTTCTAAAGTTTTTTCGTATCTCTCTATAACTCAAAATACATCACCCACCTCAAAATTAACAAATAGATTGTCAGAATATATCTTTCCTATCAAAAGGCATGAATTATCTAAATTTCTATATGTAACATTATTGATGTTCTGTATTTTATTTATACAAAATATTATCAGAGCCTTAAAAGACAGTTTGATTAATACCATGATTGGTACCGAAACTGTATCATTTCTTAAATTTTGGGGGGTTTTACCTTCGGCATTTTTGATGTCGATAATCTATGTGAAATTAGTAAATAACATAAAAGGGGAGTATATATTCTACCTTATATTGTCAATTTTTCTACTGTTTTTTGCTTTATTTGCATTTTATATTTTTCCTAATCATTTGGCATTGCATTTGAATAGTGAGCATGATGGTATTTTAGTAAAGTCTTATCCCAATTTAAAATGGTTTATATTACTTTTATCTAATTGGAGTTTTTCTTTGTTCTATATTATAGCAGAATTATGGCCAAGCGTGATATTTGCATTACTTTTTTGGCAGTTTGTTAATAATATAACCTCGGTGGAACAATCAAAAAGATTCTATCCTTTATTTGGACTTTTTGCTCAAACGGGACTTTACATATCAGGTAAGTTTCTAGAGAACTTATCTTATCTAAATCAATTGTTAATTAAGAAGTTTGGTCTACAACATACAGAGTCCGAACTTTCAGTACAAATCATATTAGGATGCGTATTGGTACTTGGCTCAATAGCATTAGCAACTTTTTGGATGCTGAACCATAAAATATTAGATAAATCTCAGGTAGAAAAACTGCAATTTTCTGTCAAGAAACAATCGCTAACCCTTATAGAAAGTTTTAAAATGGTTATTGCTTCAAGATATATTAGGCTAATTGCTACACTGCTTGTCTGTTATGGTATAGCTATAAACTTAGTTGAAGGACCTTGGAAAGCATCAGCTTCAAAGATTTATAAAACACCGACGGAATTTGCTGCTTTTGTTGGCAATTATCTAAGTATTACTGGCATATTTACCATTTTGTTTGTTATTCTTGGCTCCAATATTGTCAGGAGGTTGGGCTGGTTTACCGCAGCCAGTATAACGCCAATAATGGTTTTTATAACTGGCATGCTATTTTTCTTAGTATCTAATTTTGATGGATTGTCTGCTATAATTGTGGTTAGCTTTATGCTCACTGATCCTTCTTCGATTGCTATTACAATGGGACTAATCAACAACGTGTTGAGTAAATCAAGTAAATATACTTTATTTGATTCTACTAAAGAAATGTCATATGTTCCTTTAGATACTGAGCTTAAGACAAAAGGTAAAGCAGCTGCTGACGTAATTGGTACTAAACTTGGAAAGTCAACGAGTGCCCTTCTCCAGTCTTTAATATTTATTATTTTACCTTGTGCAACTTATCAATCTATTTCTATATATTTAATGATAGTATTTGGTATAATCTGTATCATATGGATGTGGGTAATTAGAGAATTGAATAAAGAATACACTAATATAACGTCCTAAACTGTTAAACTTTACGTAAGAGATGAGGTAATAATGAAAAAATCCAATACTCCGGAACAATTGTCGCTTAAAAGTACCAAGGAGCAAATTTTATCAGCCTATAATGAGGTACTAGCCTGAATATTGCATGAAAGAATAGAGACAAAACCCTTGTAATACTATATAATATCAGTGTTAAAAGAAGATTACATAGAGGGTTTTGCCATGACAAATTGTACAGGATTAATTTACCAATCGAAAGTAAAAAATCGTCAAATAGAAATAAATTTCACAGGAGGTAATATTAGTAGCGATGGAGGTGTATTATTGCTAAGAGAAGCAGATAAAAGACTTGGTCTAACTAATGAACTGGCTAAGATTTTTCCTGATAAGCGAGATTCTGATAAAATTACTCATACTATTTTAACAATGCTCAAACAGTGTATTTATGGTATTGCTCTTGGTTATGAAGATTTAAATGATCACGATAATTTAAGAAAATGTCCAGCTTTGCAAACAAGTATAGACACTAAGGTGGTCCCCTTTGTCTAGACAAAAATTTAGATAAATAGAGATATAATTCACAAAAATTAAATTGTTGTTTTTATACAATATTTTTTTCAAAATATACACATTCTGGAGTTTTATAATCCAAAGCTTGATGCATCCTTTGTCTATTATAAAAGTCCATATATTCGTTAATTGCTGTCTTTGCCTCCTTTACTGTTGTTAAAATAATCCGATAAATTTTTTCCTGTTTTAATGATCGCCAAAAACGTTCAATAAAAATATTATCTAAGGCTCGTCCCTTACCATCCATACTAATCAAGATATTATGTAGCTTTAGCATACTAATAAAATTCTCCGAGGTAAATTGTACTCCTTGATCAGTATTATACCAATTGCAATAATTAACACGGTGTGTTTATCCAGTCTCTATACATAATTGATTTTACTAAATCTACATTATGAGCAAATTGATTCCAAGCGTAACAAGCCATAGTGACGATATCTTCATATACACCATAACATTGGTTAGACAAGAAATGATTTTTGATCCATTCCCAAACTTGTTCCATTGCATTAAGTTCCGGTGCATAGGGCGGAAGCGGTATCAAAGTGATATTGCTTGGCACAGTTAGTTTTTTGGCTGTGTGCCAACCTGCATTATCCGTTAGTAAAGCTATATGTCGGTTGCCTTGAATACTGCGAGAAAGCTCTTCTAAGAATTTATTCATTGCCTGTGTGTTTGCATATGGTAAAATTAATGCAAAAGCTTCTCCTGTATCATGGCAAGCAGCTCCATAAATATATGTTGAAATGAATTGCTGTTGCCGAACTTTACGGGGTCTAGTGCCACGCTTAGCCCATATACGAGTTAAGCTACCTTGTTGCCCAACTCGAGTTTCATCCTGAGACCATATATCAACTTTACATCTATCGATATTTTTTGGTAATAATTTTGTTAACATGTCTGGGAAGTTTTTTTATATGTATTTTGAGTCTCTTGATTTGACTTTGGATGCATTGAACGAGAAGTAATCCAGCTAAAACCAAGGCGGTGCATAGTATTGTAGACTGTTTTTAAAGCGCATTTAGCACCATATTCCTCAAGTAACATGATATGTAGCTCCTTTCCAGTTATATACCCACCAGTTTTACTTTCACTGAGCGTATTGATTTTATCAAAAAGAGCAGACTCTTGTATAGTGTTAATCTTCCTAGGGGCGCCGCTTCTTTGTGATTCAAATAATCCTTCAAAACCATGATTCCTAAATCTTCTGAGCCATGATTGCACAGTTTTCCAGTGTGACTTCACTATTTCAGATATGGCTTTTAAAGATTTGCCTAATTGAAGGTGATACATCGCCAATAAACGTATACGATTTCGACCATGCGGCTCATGTTTCATCATTTTTATAAAATCATGACCATGAAAACCTTGTGGTAATATTAACCTAGCCATTTGAGTACCTTTATCAGTTAAAAACCCATTTTACACCACTGCGTTAATTATTGCAATTGGTATTAAATATTTTTGGCATACCATATTTTTCTATAGCGTCTTCAAGGGCTGTTACACAAAATTCACTTTCCAAACTAATGGAGATTCGCCAACTTAGAATATAACGACTATACCAGTCAATAATAGCTACTAAATATACGAACCCTTGGCTCAGTCTTATATACGTTATATCTGCACTCCAAACCTGGTTTGGCAATACTATTTCTAATCCTTTTAGTAAATAAGGATATATTTTATGCGCTTGATTCCTCTTGCTTAAATTTATTTTAGGATAAACAGCTTCAAGACCCATTATCTTGTAGTAACGTCTAACAGCTTTACGACCTACCGAAAAACCTTGGGCTTGTAAATATTTAGCCATCCGCCGCATACCATAATATGGATGCATAGTATAGGTCTCATCAATTATTGCCATAATCTTGATATCTTGTTCACTAATACCAGTAGGTTGATAGTAATAGGTTGACCTGCTAATATCCAATAACTTACACTGTTGTACAATTGTTAACTTATTATGATTAGGCTCTATCATATTACACCTAACCTTTAATTCCAAACAATGCAGATTTTTTTTTGAGCCAGTCACACTCAACGCTTAACTGACCAATTTGCTCATATAGATTCTTGATTAACCCCTGCTGATTTGGATCAGCACTCTGTGTTTTATTCTTAAAACCTTGTACTAACAACTCAAGACCTTGTTTTTTCCAGTTGCTGATCTGTGTTGCATGAACACCATACTTACTGGTTATCTGGGCTATTGTTAGCTCTCCCTTAATTGCTTCTATGGCAATTTTGGCTTTCTCCTCAGCACTATATTGCCTTACTTGTTTTTTCATCTCTAGCTCTCCTTGTTTGCTAAAGAATTCTATCTCATTTTTCTTATTTTTCTGTCCAAAATATTGGAACCATTATACACACTGGACGATATGGCTAGTAGCTCTACTTTATGCCGTTTAGAAAATAAAGCAGATCGTGGATTTGCTCTTAAAGCTCATAAGGTGATGATTGACAAGTTTGTCGAATCTCATAAAACCGTGCCGAAACAATTAATACTTGATTTTGATGCCACTGATGATGAAATTTATGGCAATCAAGAGGGGAAGTTTTATCATGGATATTATCGTCATAATTGCTTTCTACCTTTATATGTTTTTTGTGGAAAAAAGCTGTTAGTAAGCAATCTTCGCAGCTCAAAGCTAGAACAAGCAAAGCATAGCTGGGCAATATTATCTCTATTAGTCAAGCGTTTTCGTCAATCGTGGCCTGAAGTAGAGATTATTTTTCGTGGTGATGGTGGATTTTGTCGTCATCAGATGCTGGATTGGTGTGATGAAAATAATGTAAAATATATAGTCGGAATAGCCCAAAATACTAGACTCAACAAGCTGCTTGAGCCATTGATGCAACAATCTAACGAAGCCTTCACAATTAGCAAAGAGAAGCAACGCTTTTTTAGTGAATTTAAATATAAAGCTGATAGCTGGAGTCGTCATCGTAAGATAGTTGGTAAATCAGAAGTAACTAGCCTTGGTGAGAATCCAAGATATATAGTAACTAATTTAGCAGGTAAGCCAGAAGATTTATATGATAAAAATTACTGTGCACGTGGAGATATGGAAAATCGTATAAAAGAGCAACAGTTAGAGCTATTTGCCGATCGCACTTCATGCCATAAATGGTGGGCTAATCAACTCAGACTAATTTTGTCAAGCCTTGCCTATACATTAGTAGAATATATACATGATAAGTTTTTACAAGGTACTGAATTAGCTAAAGCCTTGGTAGGAACGGTGCGTTTAAAATTGTTCAAAATTGGAGCAGTAATTATTAGAAATACTAGGAGCATTAAATTCTTGTTGTCTTCATCTTATCCTTACCAACATATATGGGATAGTGTTATGAAAAAATTAGCTATAGAATAAGCTAATATGGTACTGTCCCCGGTACAATAAAAAATGGGGGTAAGGGGGGATTCTATCTTAAATCAGGAAGAATTGCATATCTAGACATAATTTAAGTGAAAATTAACATATCCATTACCACTTATAAGCGATATTGCCATTTTATTTTTATAAATACCACCTTCATGCAATATCCAGGTTAGTGCAGTTAGCTGAAAAGCAAGTAACTAGTCCCCAAGAACAAAAGCAACGACAAGATGAGCAAGTTGTTATAACAAAAGCTGTTAGCAATTCATCGGATGCTATATTAACTGATCTTAGTGCCTTAAAATCCAAGATAATTAAACAAATCACGTCAGTTCGGGATAAGATATAGATGAAATAGTAATAGATAAAAGGATTGTCAAAAAGGAGTGCCTGCAGTATTTATATTTTTAAACAAAAAAACAAACTACAGGCATGAAAAAAGATATCACAGAATTATATAGTTTTATAGATGATTTTTGTAAAATTTATTTGGAGTATGAACAGAGAAAGTTATTACCATCAAATAAGCAAAGAAATCGCTGTTGTAGCATGAGTCTAAGTGAAATGTTAACAATAATAATTATGTTTCATACATCCTATGCTAAGAATTTTAAATTTTTCTATAAAAGTTATATAGAGTGCATGCATAAGGATGATTTTCCCAAAGCCTTGAGTTATAATAGATTTGTTGAATTAATGGCACGATTATTCATACCGCTAAATATGTTGATTCATTTGTTGTTTGGTGAGGAAACAGGTATTTATTTTATTGACTCTACAACGATTAAAGCTTGTCACAATAAAAGGCGTTATAGCAATAAAGTTTTTAAAGGATTAGCCAAACATAGTAAATCCTCTATGGGGTATTTTTATGGTTTTAAATTACATGTAATAATCAATAATAAAGGGGAGTTTATGGCATTAAAAGTGACCAAAGGCAATGTAGATGATAGGGTTCCAGTACCGGAGTTAACAAAAAGATTAACTGGAATTATAGCAGCTGATAAAGGTTATATTAAGCAAAATTTGTTCTTAAATTTATATGAAAGAGGCTTAAAAATGATTCATGGAATTAAGAAGAATATGGAAAATAAATTAATGGATTTGAAAGAAAAAATCTTACTTCGAAAGCGTAACTTAATTGAAACAGTTTTTGATTATCTAAAAAATAAAATGAACCTTGAACATACTAGACATAGATCACCAATAAATGCCTTTGTCCATATATTATCTACTCTTGTTGCTTACTCATTAAAGAAAAATAAACCTTCAACAAAATTTGA
This sequence comes from Rickettsia endosymbiont of Oedothorax gibbosus, assembly GCF_936269705.1. NCBI lineage: Bacteria > Pseudomonadati > Pseudomonadota > Alphaproteobacteria > Rickettsiales > Rickettsiaceae > Rickettsia > Rickettsia endosymbiont of Oedothorax gibbosus. Next base: position 2,232,581 of record NZ_OW370493.1, on the reverse strand, counting down.
TTTTAATCTACATGTTCACAATATCCTTATCCCGAATTGACGTAAATCGATAATTTATCAGAGCAATTGCTTAAAGAATCAGAAAAATTGGTAAATTTACGGGAAGCAATTAATTTAGAGCAAAAACATTTACAAGAATTATATCAAATTAATGAAACAGCTAATACTTTATCTGCCTTATTACAAGCCCAAATTGGGCAAAAAGAACAGTTTAAATTAGAAATGGAACAAACAAACTTTTACTCAAGAAATGACAGCCAAAAAATCTCAGTGGCAACAGCAAAGTGAGCAACTTGAGCGGGATTATAAAGAGCAAAAAGAAAAACTTGAAAAGACCAAGAAACGTGAGGAAGAAGAATATATTTATACATTAGAATTAAAACGTCGTAAGGAAATTGATGAATATAATAGTAAGAAAGCTATTATGGAGAAAGAATTATCGGATTTAAGAGATAATCTATTAAAACGAGAAGCTGATTTAGTAGAAAAAGAGGGTGATTATGAATCTTTAGAAATGCAAGTAGGGCAAATTCCAAATATAATAAAAGAGGCGGTAAATAATGCAGAAGAATTGCTTCGTAGTAAGCTATCACAGCAATATGATTTTGACATGCAACTTAAACAGCAGGAATATGAAGGCAAGTTAAAATTGCAAGCACAAAGTATTAGTTATCTTGAGATAAAATTACCAAGCAGGAAATTTTAATGAAAGAACTAACTGCAAAAGCCGATATGGCAACGCAACAAATTCAATCAATTGCTTGCCGTGCTTTAGATACTTCAGCCCAACGTTTCGTGACGTTGAGTACTAGTAATGATAAAGAAAAAGCCTAGGCAGACTCCTAGGCTCTGTGAACAAAATTTAAATTACTAGATTTCGACTCTTTTTAGCTGCAAATTATAAGATTTTTTTGAAATAGAACTAACTATTCCGGCAAAAATCTTATTAATTTTCGCTTAAAAATACTCAAAATCTAAACAATTAAAATTTTGTTCACAGAGCCTAGCACAATAGTTGACGTAAGAAAACTATTTTACTCTTGACTATTTGTTGTCTTAGTTTTATGATGACTGGCAATTTATAAAATAATACTAAAAGGTTTGATAGTTGTGGCTAAAAAAAATAAAAATGTTTTGGTAAGACTTGTTAGTACAGCTGGTACAGGGTATTTTTTGGTAAAGAAACGTAATCCTAAGACCCAAACTGAGAAATTAGCATTTAAGAAATATGATCCGGTAGTTAGGAAACACGTTCCTTTTAAAGAAGAAAAGATTAAGTAGTGAAATAGTAGGAATATATGGCAACAAAAATTCGTTTGGCAAGAGGTGGAACCAAGAAACGTCCTCATTATAGAGTGGTTGTAGCAAATGAAACGGCTCCTAGAGATGGTGACTTTTTGGAGAAGGTAGGTACTTATAATCCTATGCTTGTCAAGGGTGATGCAAATCGTGTAATTCTAAAATCGGATCGTATAGAATATTGGTTAAGTACTGGTGCTCAACCTACAGATCTTGTTGCTAGGTTTATTGAAGAAGCAGGTATAGCACTCCCAGCCTCGATCAAAAAGAAAATGGAAATAAAAATTAAGAATCGTAAAATAAAGCCTCCTAAGAAAGAGTCCAAAAAAGCTTAAATAACATGCTGTCATTGCGAGGAGGCGTTAGCTGACGAGCAATCCATAAAGGTTTTAAAAATGGATTGCTTCGACCATTACATGGTCTCGCAATGATGGTTATAGAACATATGACATTGCGAAAAGGCGTAAGCTGAAGAAGTAATTATAAGTCTAAAAAACGTCATTGCGAGGAGCCGCAAAGCGGCGACGTGGCAATCTATAAAAGTGATTAGAAATGGATTGCTTCGGAGGTTTACACCTCCTCGCAATGATAATGATGATGTGTTGTAAAGTATCTCCTTGCAATGACATTAAAGGTCACACGAGCTTTTTCTTATTTGCCGGATTAGCTCAGTGGTAGAGCAACCGCCTTGTAAGCGGTAGGTCGTCAGTTCAAATCCGACATCCGGCACCACAGCAAGTAACAAAATTATGTTTGTAATGCATAAGACAATTCCTTGTAGATTTATCAACTATTTAAAGTTCTATAAATTAGATCTTGCAATTGTCATGTTGGCATTATTATGTGTGTCAATTTCTTTGCTAGCAATAGGTGGAGCTTTTAGGCAGTTAATCGATAGCGGTTTGAAAGGAAATTATCTACAATCAATCAACCAATCAATATTATATATTAGTATTTTAATATTAATTTTTAGTACGGGTAGTTTTTTCCGTTCTTATTTCATTAATAATATTGCTGAAAAAATCGTTAGTCAAATTAGGCAAGAGGCTTACAGTAACATAATTAATTTCGATATTGTTTGTTTTGAGGATCTCAAAATTGGTGATATCATCTCCCGCCTGAGTATAGATATAGAACTTATTTATAAGTTGATTGTCAATTTTCTCTCTTTTTTTGTTCGTAACTCAATAATGCTAATTGGTGGAATTGTCTTAATGTTTTGCCAGAGTCCTAAACTCGCTGCGATTGTCATTATTATTATACCATTATTATTGCTACCACTAATAAAATTTGGTAAATATGTACGAAATTTATCAAAAAATGTTCTCCAATCACAAGCTAATATTACCGCTAATTTAGAAGAGAGCATATCAAATATTTGTGCAATACAAGCCTTTAATCAGCAGGCAAATAAAGTAGAGGCTTTCAATAAGCAAATTTCTGATTATTTACAACATGCGGCAAGTCGTTTGAAAGTCCGTTCAGTATTTTTTGCTTTGGCTATTTCAGTTATATTATTCTCGATTACTATAATTATATGGGTAGGTAGTAGAGACATAGTACAGGGGCATTTATCATCAGGTCAGATGATATCATTTATTTATTACGCTATCATCGCTGGTGTAAGTAGTGGGGGTATTTTTGAGCTTTTAACTGAAGTCCACTCATCTCTTGTAGCCTCGGAAAGAGTTTTTGTTCTTATAGATTATACTTGCAAAAATCAATTAACTAATGTTCCAATGGGTGATTATCAAGATAATAAATCTTCTTTGAGTATAGAGTTTGACAATGTAAGTTTTGTCTATCCATCAAGATTAGACAATTTAGTTATAGATGATCTGTCATTTAAGATAGATAAAGGTAAGTTTATTGGCATAGTTGGCAGATCGGGTGCTGGTAAAAGTACTATTATGCAATTAATGTTAAAATTTTATTTTCCTGAGAAAGGAATAATTAGAATTGCTGGTCAAAATATATCAAAAACTCAAGATCATCAGATAAGACGCAAGATTGCCTATGTTCCACAAGATTCAAGTATTTTTTCTGGTACAATTAGGTCAAATATTGCTTTTGCTAAACCTGATGCAAGTATGGAAGAAATAATAGAAGCGGCTAATAGCACAGGAATAATGGATTTTGTCCAAAATCTTAAAGAAGGACTAGATACTGAAATTGGTGAAAAGGGTATTAGATTATCTGGAGGACAAAAACAACGAATAGCTATCAGTAGGGCAATTCTATATAACCCAGAAATTTTACTTTTAGATGAAGCAATGAGTGCTTTAGATAGCGAGAATGAACAAAAATTATTGAGTAAATTGCAAGAAATAATGAAAGGCAAAACTATATTATCGATTGCTCATCGTATTTCAAGTATAGAACAGGCTGATGAAATTTTGCTAATTGATCATGGAACGTTAATTGCTCGGGATACTCATGTTAAATTGTTAGAAAAAAGTGAAATCTATAAAATAATCTGCCAAGAACAATCAATAAATTTGTAAAGAGTATAGTCAATTGACTATAATTAAAAAACTAGAAGAAGAGAGGCTGATATGACAAAAATTGATTTAATTTGTTACAAAAATTATTATGGATCAGTTCATTTTGATTCGCAAGAAGAGCTTTTTTTTGGAAAAATAGAATTTATAAGAGATTTAGTAAATTATGAGGCTTTCGAAGCCAAATCTCTGGTAAAAGCTTTTCATGAAGCAGTAGATAGTTATTTAGAAGATTGCAATAATAAGTAATTCTATATTTGGCAATTTCAAAGATTACTGGCAGCAAATTGCCAATTAATCATATGCTCTATATAAACTGAAACATAGTCTGGACGTTTATTGCGGTAATCTATATAGTATGCATGTTCCCAAACATCACAGTTAAGCAAAGGTTTCATAGACTTAGTAATAGGCGTTTCAGCATTACTAGTCTTTACTATCTGTAATTTTCCATTATTAGAGATTAGCCATGCCCAGCCACTAGCAAATTGACTTATTGCCGCTTGCTTAAATTCAGTAGCAAAATTCTCATAACTACCAAAATCTTTATTTATCTGCTCCAACATCATACCAGTAGGTTTTCCACCACCTGAAGGCTTAATAGAATGCCAAAAGAAACTATGGTTCCATATTTGTGCAGCATTATTAAATATGGCTGCTTCATCTGGCTTGGTACTTGCGTAAATTATTAACTCTTCCAAACTCTTCTTTTGTAATTCCTGATTATTTTGCAACAAATTATTCAAGTTAGTTACATATGTTTGGTGGTGTTTCCCATGATGGTAATCAAACGTTTCAGGGAAAAAATGTGGTACAAAATCACCTTTACCATAAGGTAATTCCGGCAAAACAAAAGGATAGGATTTTTGGTTAGATTGGTTGCAATATATCATAATTTTCTCATATTTAGCATAAAAAGCTTACATTTTCAGTATAGCCTATTTTAATAATCAATGTTCTTTATAATTTTTAGTATAGCACAAAATTTTCCAGCACTAAGAGATAGATTTAGGTAAGTCTATTAATAACTCTTCAAATTGTTGATTATTGGAATATTCTAGAGTAATCTTGTCTTTTATTTGGTTTTTAAACCAGGTAATTTGTCTTTTTGCATATTGCCTGGTTTTAATTTGTGCTAGATTTAAGGCAGTTTGTAAAGTAATTTCATTATTTAGATAAGATAATATTTCTCGCAGACCAATGGTTTTTATTGCAGAAGATATTATATCGGGAAAGTTTTCTTTAATTAGAGCTACTTCTTCAATTGCTCCTTCATTAAATATTTTTTCTAACCTAGTATTACATGTTTGATAAAGAAATTCTCGCTCCGGATGTAGAAAAATTACTTTAAAGTCAAATTCTGGAAGAATGGGTATATTCTGTGTAGCTTGGAAAGTAAATATAGATTGCTTGGTTTGCATAAATACTTCATAGGCTCTTATAACCCTCTGACTATCATGCTTATTTAATTTCTGGCTAGCCAATACATCAAGCTCTTTTAGTTGACTAAAGAATTGACATGAGCCAATCTTAGAGTGCAACTCTCTAACATATTGCCTAATCTCTGGAGATATTGTGGGTATTTCATTATAACCAAAAAGCAGGGAATTAATATATAACCCTGTACCACCAACAATTATTGGCAGCTTACCTCTATTACGGATGTCTGTAATTTTCTCAAGAGCATGATTTACATATTGTATTACTGAAAATTCTTGATCTACGGATAAAAAGTTATAAAGATGATATGGTATCTCGTCTCGGTATATTGGTGATGGTGAAGCAGTAATAATAGGGATATGCCTATATATCTGCATAGAGTCGTTGTTAACTATCTCGCCATCATATATTTTGGCTAAATAATGTGCCAAATAAGACTTACCACTAGCGGTAGGTCCGCATATAACTAACATTTTCTTATATCTCAAAATTCAACTTTTTTTCCTATATTTTGTTTTGATTCTGCTAAAGCCTTAAATAATTCTTGAGCGTTTTTAGGTGAACGTAATAAATAGGCAGTTTCTACTAAACTATCATAATGATCTTTTTCAAGCATTACTACTTCTTTTCCATTTTTCCTGTGAATACAAAAGACTTCAGTATTATCAGCAATTTGATCTAAAATTGTATTTAAATGTTGTCTAGTATATGAATAAGTTACTCTTTCCATTTGATTATTATATAATAAATATTGTGCAACATAATTGTACAATATTCTGCTATTGGTATACAAGCTTTTTTCTAATATATGTTGATAACATTCTAAAATGACAGTTTGGTAAAATAGCATTTGCTCCCAATATGGGTTCATGATAAAATTAATGCTAAAGAGATATAAAATTATGAACATACATATAATTAAAACAGAGCAAGAATACACATCCGCTTTGAGAAAAATAGATGAGTTACTTGAAGTTACAGAAAATTCTGAGCAGTCAGAACAACTAGAAATATTATCTATATTAGTAGAAGATTATGAGAGTAAACATTATAAAATAGAAATGTCCGATCCAATTGAAGCTATTAATTTCAGACTAGAGCAACTAGGGTTGTCACGCAAGGATTTAGAAAAGACTATTGGTTCTAGGGGGAGAGTATCAGAAATACTCAACAGAAAAAGGAATTTAACATTACCAATGATACGAAATTTACATGAGTATTTGAATATTCCAGCTGATATTTTAATTCATGAGACCAATGTCAATAAGCATTGAAGATTGACCCAACAACTGTTGAAAATTCGATAGAGGTTATTCATTATACCATGAAAAAAATAATAGGTCTAGATGTATGACAAGACCGGCGTTCCTAATTGCTTTTTTTACAACAACTGTTCGTTATTATGATTATGCTCTTTTTGGTCTATCAGCAACTATTTTATCCAAGAACTTTTTACCATTAGGATCAAATGATCAACAAATATTATTATTTTTTGCTATATTTAGTATAGCTGTAATAGCTCGTCCCATTGGTTCTATCATTTTTGGTTTTATTAGTGATAAATATGGTAGAATTGTCTCAGTGAGAATTTCGGTATTTTTAGCTACTATCTCGACAATTCTTATCGGGTTAACTCCTAATTTTGATAAAATTGGTATAGTGGCAACAATAATTTTAATATTTTGCCGTATGACATTTTTAATGAGTTTAGCAGGAGAAAGTGATGCAATAAAAATTTATGTTGTAGAAAAAGTGGGTAAGGCTAGCAAAAATTGTGCTAGTGGTATTGTATCATTTTGTAGTCAGGTTGGAGCATTGCTTGCGGCAACAATTTACCATTTTTCTACAGAGTTTGAGTCAATTGCTTATTTATGGCGAGCGAATTTTATTATTGGTGGAATTTTTGGCTTAATTATTATATTCCTGAGGCACTATTTTCATGAAAGCGAAGAATTTTTAAAATCTAGAAAAGATCATAAATCTGCTGATTATAACTTTTTTTATTTGGCAAAGATTATCAAAAATTTGCCTAGCAAATTTATTTTAGCAATATTAATCAGTGGCTGTATAGGGGGTATTTACCATTTCCTCATTTATTTTTTGGGAGTCTTTGCTGTAAAAAGTGCATTGGTTATGAATAGCCATCAATCTCAAATTATCAATATAGTTTTAATAAGCATTTATGCTAGTATGTCGGTATTGTCTGGTTTTTTAGCCGATAGGTTTTATCCTAAAAAACAAATTATCATCTCACTATCATTAAGTTTGTTAGTGATAATTATTGTACAATTGCTATTATATATAAAAATCTCGGTAATTTACTTTCCGGTAATACTTATCGGACTTGCTCCATTTTACGTAGTGCCATTACAAATTATTGTCCAATCTATGTTTGTAACTAATATTAGGGGCAGAATGTGTAGCCTATCTCATTCACTTGGTGGAATGATACTTTCATCGACAACACCATTTTTTTGTATGTTATTATGGCAATATTTTAATTCAATATACTTAGTGCTAGGATTTTTTATGCTATTATTACTAATATTGTGCAGTACAGTAATTTATCTGTATAGTGCAAGAGTTATAACAAATTATCAAACGGAAGGAGAGAATTTTGCCAAAAAAACATAATCTAATAAATTATGACTATAGTGCCTATAGTACTTTAAGACGGCTAGTAGTTGACCATATAAAACCCTATCTAAAACAGATTGGGGTGGCAGTATTGTTTATGGTAGTTAACGCTTGCTGTAATGCTTATATTGTTGAATTAGTTCAACCAACCATTGACCAAATATTTTTAACACATAATCGTCAAATGTTATTATTCTTACCGTTAATGGTAGTACTAACATTTACTATTAAGGGGATTGCTGAATATTATTCAAGTTATTTAATTAAATTTATTGGTCAGAGAATTTTAACTGATTTGCAAATTAAAATGTATGAACATTTATTATTTGCTGATATTCTATTTATTCAGTCTCAATCATCGGGGCGTTTAATATCACGTTTTACTAACGATATTTCGATGATGCGTGGTGCAGTATCGAATATACTGGTATGTTGTGCCAAACATTTTTTAACAGTACTAGGTCTGATCATAGTGATGTTTAGGTTAGAACCTAAGCTATCTTGTATTGTATTTATAGCATTTCCAGCAGCAATTTATCCAACACAACAATTAGGACGAAAAATTCGCAAAATATCCGGTCAAGCTCAAGAGGAATTAGCTAATTATACTTCAAGGTTAGATGAGACTTTTGGGTCAATTAAAATTGTTAAGTCTTTCTTAGGAGAGAAAATTGAAAGCAATCGAGCTTTATTGATTTCCAGCAATATTTTACGTTTTCTAAAAAAAACTGCCAAATTGGATGCACTGATCTCACCGCTTATGGAAATATTAAGTGGTATAACAGTTGGTGGGCTTATTTGGTATGGTGGATTGTTAGTCATAGAAGGAGAGACTACTCCAGGAGCACTTTTTGCTTTTATTACAGCCTTTATCACAGCGTATAGACCTTTTAAGAGTTTGGTGTCTTTAAATATCAACCTACAAGAGGGAATTGCTGCGACAAGAAGAATATTTAATATTCTAGATACTGAGCCTATTATTAAAGATAGTGTAAATGCTCAGACTATTCAGTTAGTTAATCCATCAATAATCTTTAATAATGTAGAGCTAAAATTTAATAATAAAGTAGCTTTAAAGCATCTGAATTTACAATTAATGCAAGGGAAGACTACAGCTGTTATAGGACGTTCTGGTAGCGGCAAAACTTCATTAGCTAATTTATTAGTAAGATTTTATAACCCAACTAGCGGGCAAATTTTAATTGATGATTACGATATTAAAGATATAAAAATTGACTCTTTAAGACGGCAAATCTCTTTAGTAACGCAAGATACTACATTATTTGACACTAGCGTTGCAGAAAATATTGCTTATGGTAACCCAGATGCTACTCGCAGTGAAATTATTACTGCGGCAAAATATGCTGATGCTGATGAGTTTATTTCACAGCTCCCATCCGGTTATGATACGATGATTGGTAATCAAGGTTCAACGCTTTCAGGTGGGCAGCGTCAACGTTTAGCGATAGCTAGAGCATTTTTGAAGCCAGCAGCAATTTTAGTTTGGGATGAGGCAACAAGTTCGTTAGACCAAAATTCTGAGCGATTAATTTTAAATTCTTTAGTAAATCTTCGTAAAGGTAAGACTACCTTAATTATAACCCATCGTTTATCGAGTATTAAGGATGTTGATCACATAGTTGTTATGAAATCTGGTATGATATCTGAGCAAGGAACTCACGCACAGCTTATAGAAAATAAAGCCGAATATTATAAATTATATCATAAAGAATTAGGAGAGGGGGAGAAGTGATAAGCTTAATATAGAAAAATAAATATACTACTATAGTCAATTGATGAGAAGTTGGTGACGTCGTTACTCGTCGCAGTCCAAATTCTCCTGAGTTGACTATACTGGGGCGAATAACGGGACTTGAACCCGCGACCCTCAGATCCACAATCTGATGCTCTAACCAACTGAGCTATATCCGCCATATAATCTGTGCTAAAGTAATTTATTATCACTTGTAAGTCAAGTATATTTAACTCACCTTACGCATAGCATTTAAAAGTTATATAGAAAATAGCTTGGCGTCATTGCGAGGAGCTAGTTTAGTAGCATTGAAGCAATAAAATTTGGTATTATTTCACTAATTCATCTAGTTTACCTGCTTTTTCAAGTTCATAAAGAGCGTCGCACCCACCAATATGCTTACCATTAATGAATATTTGTGGTAATGTAAGTTGTCCACTAGCTTTATGCTGTAGCTCTAATCTTTGCCTCTCATTATAATTATCTACGATTATTTCTTCGTAAGATATATTTTTTTGATTAAGTAGCTTTTTGGCCTTAGTGCAATAGGGGCAATGTGTTAATGTATAAATAATGACCGTGACAAATATACTTTTCATAAAAGTTATCCTATTTAATTGGTTATAAAACTATTATCTACATATAATAACAAATTAGCAAGTTACAAATTAATGATAAATAATTTTTCGATAGTATCTAAATATAGTCCAGCTGGCGATCAGCCAAAAGCAATTAATGAAGTCATTAAGGGGCTTGAATCGGGATTGCCTTCACAAATACTTTTTGGCATTACTGGTTCCGGTAAAACCTTTACTATGGCAAATGTTATTGAGAGAACCGGTCGACCGTCACTTATTATGGCTCATAATAAAACGTTGGCTGCCCAAATCTATTCAGAAATGAAGGCAATTTTTCCAAATAATGCCGTTGAATATTTTGTATCATATTATGATTATTTCCAACCCGAAGCATATATTGCAAAAACCGATACTTATATAGAAAAAGATTCTTCGATAAATGAACAGATAGATTTATTAAGACACTCTGCTACTAGGTCTCTTTTAGAACGTAGGGATGTAATTGTTGTATCTTCTGTTTCTTGTATTTATGGTCTTGGTTCACCGGGTCTTTATTATCAGATGACTATAAGCCTTAAGTCTGGAGAAATTTATGCTAGAGATAAATTGCTCAGTGACCTAGTAAGCTTACAATATAAGCGTAATGATGTGGGATTTGAGCGTGGTGCGTTTAGGGTAAAAGGTGATAATATTGATATATTCCCAGTACATTATAACGACAAAGCTTGGCGATTGTCATTTTTTGATAATAAACTGGAATATATCAGCGAATTTGATCCGCTTACAGGTGAAAAATTAGCTAAATTGGAGCAAGCTGTGATTTATGCTAAATCGCACTTTGTAACACCTAAAGAAGTAGTACAAAACGCCATATCACAAATTGAAGAGGAGTTACAACGACGTTTAGAATTTTTTAATACACATGGTAAGTTAGTAGAAGCTCAAAGGTTAAATCAACGTACCCAATATGATATGGAAATGATGATGGAGACTGGCAGTTGTAAAGGTATTGAAAATTATTCTCGGTTTCTAACTGGTAAAGCAAATGGACAGCCACCATCAACCCTATTTGAATATTTACCTAAAGATGCTTTATTATTTGTTGATGAAAGTCACGTATCTGTTCCACAAATTAGAGCAATGTATAATGGTGATAGGGCTAGAAAAACCGTACTAGTGGAACATGGGTTTCGTCTTCCGTCAGCCTTAGATAATAGACCATTAAAATTTGAGGAATGGCAAGATTTTAGACCTCAAACGGTTTTTGTTTCGGCTACACCGGGACCTTTTGAATTGGACGAAACAGCAGGGGTTATGGTTGAGCAAATCATCAGACCCACAGGGTTACTTGACCCAGAATGTATTATAAAACCAGCAACTAACCAAGTTGAAGATTTGCTAAGCGAAATTCAATCGACAATAAAGAAAGGATTTCGTATTTTAGTGATAACATTAACTAAAAAAATGTCAGAAGATTTAACAAATTATCTTCAAGAACTAGGGTATAAAGTATCATATTTGCACTCTAATATTCATACTCTTGAGCGTATTGAAATTATCAAAGATTTACGCCAAGGTACTATAGATATTATTGTTGGTGTTAATCTATTGCGAGAAGGTCTAGATATTCCGGAATGTGGACTTGTTGCCATACTCGATGCTGATAAAGAAGGCTTTTTACGCTCGGAAGTTTCGTTAATTCAAACTATTGGTAGGGCTGCAAGGAATAGTCAAGGAAGGGTAATACTCTATGCAGATCGTATTACCAACTCTATTGACAAGGCAGTAAGCGAGACATATAGGAGAAGAAAAATTCAAGAAGAATATAATAGACAGCATTCTATAATACCCCAAACAATTAATAATCATATCCATGCACTAATTAAATTAGAAAAACTGGATAGTAAGTTAGGTAATAAAAAACAAGCTCATATATTATTGGATAATCCAGTGAAATTAAAAGCTCATATCAATAAATTAAAAAAAGAAATGTACTCAAAAGCTAGTAATTTGGAATTTGAACAGGCAGCAAAAATACGAGATCAAATTAATACGCTAGAAGAAGCCGCTTTAGAGCTAACTTAGTTTAAATAGCCTGTCTAATTAATACTTATGTTTGACGTAAGTATTTATATATTATATAATGATAACTGTAAATATGATCTTCTATGATAAGAAGCTTTAAGTGTAAAAAGACAAATATATTATTTGAGGAACATATTTGTGATAAGCAATTCTTTGAAATATCAAAAAAGGCCCTTATTAAGCTTGCAATGATTGATGCAGCAAATATCTTAGATGATTTAATGATACCCCCTGCAAATAGATTAGAGAAATTGCAAGGTGACAGAGCTAATAAGTATAGTATTAGAATTAATGATAAATGGAGAATATGCTTTGTTTGGAACAATGGTGATGCTTACGAAGTAGAAATAATTGATTATCATAAATAAAAGGTAACTTATATGTATAAAATTAATCCGGTACACCCTGGCGAAATACTTAAGACTGAATTCCTGGAACCTTTTGGTATTTCGGCTTATAGATTAGCTAAAGATATTGAAGTACCAATTAATAGAATAACAGAGATTGTAAACAAACAAAGAAATATTAGTACTGAAACTGCTCTGTTATTGGCAAAGTATTTCAGTTTATCAGATAGTTTTTGGATTAGTATACAGTCAAGATATGATGAGGCAGTTACTAAGGAAAAAATATTTAACCATCTTGCCTCTATTCACCCTTTAGCTACCATGGGAAAAGGCATCATGTAATATAGTCAATTCAGGGGAAGTTGGTGACGTCGTCACTCGTCGCTCGCCTATTACTTATAGGCGTCGCTCCATCGTTCCTGCTACCCAATTCCCCTGAATTGACTATATAATAGATGGTTTGAATTAGATTATTTGACATAAAGCAAGGAATTGCATACTATACCGCCATTATAATGTCTTTGGAGAAAGCATGTCATCAAATCGGTTATATTTATTTCGAGATACGCGTTTTTTGCCTATCTTCATAGTACAATTTTGTGGTTGTATGAATGATAATATACTAAAGAATGCGTTAATTATATTAATTACCTATAAACTATCTAGTCAATTGGTGGAATCAGCCCAATTACTTGTACTCGCTGCTAATACTATCTTTGTATTACCTTTTGTAATATTTGCAAGTATTGCAGGGCAAGTAGCTGATAGGTATGAGCGATCAACTTTAGTTAAAATCATTAAATTATTTGAACTAACCATAGTGCTTTTTGCTACTTATGGATTTTTTGATAATAGTTTATTAATACTGTTTTTATCTATATTGTTTATGGGTATACATTCGGCATTTTTTGGACCAATCAAATATAGTGTTTTGCCAGACCATTTATACCGAAATGAGTTATTGGGAGCTAATGGATTCGTTGAGGCTGGAACATTTATTTCTATTTTAGTTGGTACTATTATTGGAGGATACTACACTATAAGTGGCAATTTAATAATCACTATTCTGATAATGATTGCTGTAATTGGCGTTATTGCTAGTTATTTTATGCCAAAATCAAATAATTCTAATTATGAAATTAAAATAAAATTAAATTTATTTCGCGAAAATATAGAAATGATTAAATATGCCAAATCTAAAAAGCAAGTATATTTAGCAATTTTTGGTATATCTTGGTTTTGGTTTATCAGTGCGGCAATACTTGCCCAAATTCCAGCTCTTGCTAAAAATACTTTTGGAGCAGATGAAAATGTTGCTAATTTGTTTCTTGCCACATTTTCAATTGGAGTAGGGGTTGGTTCTTTTTGGTGTAGTAAGATTTTGGGGAATGAAATTACCACGAAATATGTTTTTGTTTCAGCGATTGGTGTCAGTATATTTGGTATTGATTTATTTTTTGCCAGTCGAATTAGTGCAGTTCATTATGAACCGGAGCAATTAAAGAGTATATTTGTCTTTTTATCTAAAAAGCATAATTGGCGGATTATTATAGATTTATTTTTTATAGCTGCTATTGCGGGGTTATATATTGTTCCGCTTTTTGCAGTATTACAATATCTTAGCTCCTCAGCTCATCGTAGTAGAATAATTGCTATAAATAATTTTGCTAATGCTATATTTATGGCTGGGTCTACTGCAATACTTTCATTGTTATTCTATTGGGAATATTCGATACCATCGGTTATATTATTTATTAGCATACTTAACATAGTGGTAGCTTATTATATTTATCAATTAATTCCTGAAGTAAAAATAGTACCTTTTGCTGTTAACCGAGCTATTTTAAAATTTATTTTTGATTGTATGTACAGAGTGGAAGTAAAAGGTATTGAAAATTTTTATAAAGCTGGCAAAAGATCAGTAGTTATCGCCAATCATATTTCATATCTTGATCCTGCATTACTGGCAACTTATTTACCTGAAGAAATGACTTTTGCCATTAATACAAATATGGCTAAAGTGTGGTGGGTAAAACCGTTTTTAACGATGGCAAAAACTCTACCAGTTGATCCCGCTAATGCAATGGCTATAAAGAGTTTGATTAGGGAAGTACAAAAAGATAAAAAAGTTGCTATCTTTCCCGAAGGAAGAATAAGTATTACTGGTTCCTTAATGAAGATATATGAAGGACCTGGCATGATCGCTGAAAAAGCTGATGCAACAATTTTACCTGTAAGAATAGATGGTACACAGTTTACTAATTTTTCTAAACTTAAAAATATACTAAAAACACGGATATTTCCTAAGGTTACTATCACTATTTTACCACCAGTAAAGTCTCCTGCTAATCAGAATATGGATAATAGGGAAAAGCGTAAATATATAGGTCAGGCTCTTTATGATATTATGACTGATATGATATTTGAAAGCTCTGATTACCAGAATACTATATTTCAGTCTCTCCTTGAAACAGCAAAAGCTTATGGTTTTAACAAAAAAATAATACAAGATATTGATGATAAGTCTGTTACCTATCGTCAATTAATATTACAATCTTTTACTTTAGCAAATTTAATAAAACAGGATACAGAAGTAGCTGAGTATATAGGTATTATGCTACCTAACATGGTTGAAACGATTGTTACTTTTTATGCTATGCAAGCCTGTTCCCGTCGACCGGTCATGATTGATTATATGAGTGATGTTAGCAATGTAGTGGCATCGTGCAAAACAACGTCAGTGAAAACCGTCTATACTTCAAAACAATTTGTTGAAAAAACTGGGTTGCAAGAAATGTTGGCAAAGATCTTAGAAGTTAATATAAAAGTCATTTATCTTGAAGATTTAACAACAAGAGTTACTTTATATTTAAGAATTAAGGCTATGATAGCTAGCTTTTTCCCACAGAGTTATTATAGCAATATGTGTGCTAGTTATGATGACAATGATCCGTCAGTTGTCGTATTTACTTCAGGCTTTTCAGCTTCTCCTAAGGCTGTAGTATTGTCGCATAGAAACCTGCAAGCTAATAGATGCCAGGTTCTAGCTAAGTTACATTTTAGTCTAGATGATTTTGCCTTTATGGCTTTACCATTATTTCACTGTTTTGGTTTATCCGGCACAATAATGATGACGCTTAACGGTATACCAGCCTTTCTTTATCCTTCTCCTTTGCATTATCGGAGTGTTCCTGAGGTAATATATGATATCGGAGCAACGATTATATTTGGTACAGATGTATTTTTACATAATTATGCCATCTGTGCTCATCCTTATGATTTTTATTCTATAAGATACGTGTTTGCCAGTAGTGAGAAACTTAGGAAAGAAACAAGGCAATTATGGCTCGATAAATTTGGTATAAGAATTTTTGAAGGATATGGGGCGTCTGAAACAGCTCCAATAATAGCGTGTAATACTCCCATGCATTATCGTGGTGGAAGTGTAGGTCGTTTGATGCCTAAAATAGAATATTATATTAAACCAATTAACGGAATAGAAGAGGGGGGGCAACTATTTATTAAGGGACCAAATATCATGCTTGGCTATATGCACTCTAATAATCCTGGAGTTATTCATCCGACATCATCAGAAAATTTGGGTCTGGGCTGGTATGATACTGGGGATGTTGCAAAAATTGATAAAGATGGTTATCTTACCTTATTAGGTCGTGTTCAACAATTTGTTGCAATAGAAGAAGTAGTCTCGTTGGTATTAATAGAGGAATTAGCTAATATGATTGATGTTGATAGTAGACATGTGGCTATTTGTTCTGATGATGGTAATAAAGACAGACAAATTTTTCTCTTTACCACCAGTCAGACTATAAATAGGGAAAATTTTATAGAAATGATGCATAAAAATTCAGCATATCCGAGACAAAATACTGAATTAACAAAATATTTGCCAGAGATTATCCATGTTAAAGAAATACCGATTCTACCAATAGGTAAAGTAAATTATCGGCAAATAACTAAAATGCTTGAAAATTATGGAAAAGCAACTAGAATGCTGGAATGAGGTAAGGAACCTATATTTAATAGAAAAGAATTATGCATAATGTTATTAGTAAAATATTATTGATTATCGTTGTTGTCCTAATAGCATTATTTGCTTATAAAACTATGAAGACTCCTAATGCTGTCTCTGCTACGGTTTCGATTAATGCTGCAGATCAGTACTCATTAGATAAAAAAGAAAACATAGAGAAAACTGAAAAAATTGTAAAAGAATATTTACTAAATAATCCTGAAGTAATAATTCAGTCAATAGAAGGTCTTCAACGACGTAAAATGCAAGAAATGGAAATAAAAACTGGTGAATATATCAGAGATAATAAATCTGAAATAGAGAGTTCTCCTGCATCTCCAGTACTTGGTAATCCGAATGGGGATATAATCATTGCTGCTTTTTATGATTATAATTGTGGTTATTGTAAAAAAGGTAGTTATTTTATTAATCAGTTAATTAAATCAGATACGAGCGTTAAAGTCGTTTTGCAACTATATCCACTTCTTGGTGAGGCGTCTAATTATGCAGTAGCTATTGCTTTAGCTGTTTATAAGACCGCTCCTGATAAGTTTCAGGATATTCATAACGGTTTAATGGAGCTAAAACCTATCACCAAAGAATCTGTAGAAAAATCGCTTCTCGCAAATGATTTAAATGTTGAAGTAATCACAGAAGAAATTAATAAGGGGGAGATACACAAGCTTCTTGACAAAAATGTTAAATTAGCAAAAGGTTTAAAAATACAGGGAGTTCCCGCCTATATTATTAATGGTAAATTAATTGCAGGAATGATGGATATGGAACAATTGCAAAAAATAATTGCCGATATAAGAAGCCAAAATAAATTATAATGGTATAGATAATTCAGGAGAGGTTGGGGACGTCGTCGCTCAATGCTTGCCTATTACTTATAGGCGATAATCAAGTTTTTTTGCAGATTTGAATAAAATATAGGATCATGGTTGTCATCCCTGCGAAAGCAGGGATCTAAAAATACCCTGAGGTATTATAGATTCCCGCCTACGCGGGAATGATGGTATGGACGAGTGAAGCGAAATATGCTTTACTTGTACGGAGTCAGCTGAAAAATAGTTTTCAGCTGCTCCAAATTAAATAATAATTTAATTAATAGGTCCATACCATGATAAATAATAGCATAAAAAATACTATAATAGGAATAGATTTAGCAAAAAATAGTATGCACTTGGTGCAAGTCGATCAAAATGGCAAAAAAATAGGTTATCAAAAAGTTACAAGAGATGAGTTAATAGCCTATTTAAGCAATCTCGATAAAAGTTCATTGGTAGCTATGGAAGCATGTGGAGGAGCTAATTATTGGTCACAGGAAATTGCTAAGCTTGGTTTGCAAGTCAAACTAATGAAAACAAAAGATGTAAAAGTTTATGCTACATCGAAACAGAAAAATGATTATAACGATGCGTTAGCAATATGCAAAGCGGCTCGTGATCCAGAATTAAAAACTGTGCTGCCAAAAAGCAAAGAGGAACAAGATATAAAATTTTTGCATAAAATTAGAAGTAATACGATCAGAGATCGTGTGCAAAAAACTAATTCTACAATATCAAGTTTATGTGAATATGGCTATAATACAAAATTAAGTAAAAATAAATTTTGCAAATCATGTAGGCTGGAGGTAGAGTTAGCGTATAGTAAAGGTTATATAAATTCTGGGATACGGTCAATTTTACTTTTAGAATGTAAAGAAATTGAGGATTTATGTGACAAAGAGAAAACTTTAGAAAAGCTGATTATCAGCAATAATAAGCAAAGTGAGAAAGCTACTAGGTTGCAGACAATTTTTGGCATTGGAGCAATCAATGCTAGTTGTTTGAGTGTAGCCCCAATGGAAAGTTATCCAACCCCGAGGGATTTTGCTGCTTCGCTTGGTTTGGTACCAAAGCAACATAGCTCAGGAGATAAGATAGTTTTAGGAGGGATTACCAAACAGGGAGATAGATATGCCAGAACTATGTTGATTCAAGCCGCAAGGACAATAGCAATAAGAGCAAAAAGTGGTAAGGAATCGAAAGATAAACTAGTGCAGTGGGCAGTGAAGAAATTTGCTGAAAATAAATCATATAATATTATATGTGTTGGTTTAGCAAATAAGTTAGCAAGGATTGCTTATGCAGTAGTCACCAATGGTAGCGAGTATGCTGCAAATTAGTTTAGTTGGAAAAAAGAAAAAACTATGTCAACTAAATAAAAATTGGTAATTGATAAATATTGCGAGTAAAGATTAGCAACAATAAAGAGAACGAAAGTTAAAGAGTTAATGAATAAGTATTCTGAACAAAATCCGTAAGTATGTCGAGGCTCTAGAAGCCGTGGGAATGAGAGGTTACTCAAGGATATTTATAAGAATGCAGAAACCATTATGGCACTCGATGCCGAATATATGACCGCTTCCTTTGTGGCTCTATTTCTTTGTTGACAAATTCACTCGTTCATATATGACAAATTTTGCGTTTAAAGATAGATGTTGTGACTCGGATATATAGTCAATTCAGGAGAATTTGGGGCTAGGAGCGACGAGTGACGACGTCCCCAACTTCTCATCATTTGACTATATCGTTATGCAGCGAGTTTATCCTTCAATACTTCAATTAATTTATTAATTGCCTCATCAGGATTTATGTTTTCAAGAATAGCAAGTTCCCCAGCGAGTCTATTTAATGCTGATTCATAAATTGTTCTTTCGCTATAAGACCTATCACTATCAACGTTTTTGTAGAGATCTCGCACCACTTCTGCCACAGCTACTATATTGCCAGAATTTATTTTACTTTCATATTCTTGTGCTCTTCTACTCCACATCCTATTACCTTGCTTAGCTTTACCCTGAAGTGTTGAGTATATTATAGTCAGGTCAGTTTTGCTAACAAGTTTTCTGAGACCCGAAATAGTTGCTCTATTTACAGGTACTTTTAGAATCATTTTGTCTTGGGGAAACGATATTACATAAACTCTAATATCAGTACCAGCTATGACTTGCTGTTCTACATTTATTATCTCTCCAACTCCATGAGATGGATATACAATTCTTTCTCCTACTTTAAATTCAGATGATGTTGACATGCTTACTCCTTATCCATTATAAAAACTTAGATTATAGTCAACTGAATTAACTATTAGTTCTTTTGCAAACTCACTATACTACAGACGATAACACAACATTGACTATAACATATTTTGGAGAAATAATAAAGTAGAAGTTATAAAATTTAAGGATGCTGCCATTGAATATAGTTTATTATATTTTCTTAACTATTAAACTTGCATTAGTTCCACCAAAGCCAAATGAGTTAGAAAGTACGTAATTAATTTTTGCCTTTCTAGCTTCTAAAGGAACTAAGTCTATTTTTACTTCTGGTATCGGTTTATGTAAATTTAGAGTTGGTGGAGCAATTTGATCCTGTATGGCAAGAATTGAGTATATTAACTCTACGCTACCAGTTGCTCCGAGCAAATGACCGATAGATGATTTCGTTGACGACATAAGAACCTTCGGGTTGGTATCCAAAAATAATCTTTGGACAGCTAGTAACTCAATAGTATCACCAACCTGGGTAGAAGTCCCGTGGGCATTGATATAATCAATAATACTTGCATCAATTTTTGCATCTTTAAGAGCATTAAACATAGCTTTATAAGCACCTCTTCCATCAGGGTGAGGAGAAGTCATATGATAAGCATCTCCAGTAGAACCATATCCAACAATTTCAGCATAAATCTTAGCATTTCTACTAATAGCATGCTCATATTCTTCCAGTACTACAACTCCAGCTCCTTCCCCCATTATAAAGCCATCACGTTCTTGATCCCAAGGTCTTGATGCAGTTTCAGGTGTAGAATTATATTTAGTAGATAACGCCCTTGCAGCAACGAATCCCGCCACTCCAACCGGAGTAACCGGAGCTTCGGCTCCGCCAGCAATCATAACATCCACATTACCATATTGAATCATCCGCATAGCATCTCCTATGGCATGAGCCCCAGTGGAGCATGCTGTTGCTACTGCTTGATTTGGTCCAGTAAATCCGTATTTAGTGGAAACATGACCTGAAAGGAGATTAATTAATGAGGCTGGGATAAAAAATGGGCTAACTTTGCCATTATTTTCTTTATGAAACTTTACTGACGTCTCTTCGATCATCTTAAGTCCGCCGATTCCTGAACCGAGTATTAAACCTGTTCTATCTCCTGATAATTCATCTTGTACTTGCCACCCACTATCCTCGATTGCTTCAGTAGCTGCTGCGATACCATATTGAATGAATAAATCCATCTTATGTACATTACGAGGATCAATAGATTTTTCCGGATTAAAGCCGCTATCAGTTGAATGATCCACAATACCAGCTATTTTACAAGCAAGGTTAGAAGTATCAAATCCGGTAATTGCCTTAATACCGCTACGCCCCTCTATGATACCATTCCAAGAGGGTTTCACCCCAACTCCCAGTGGAGTGACTAGTCCGATACCGGTTATAACGACTCTTCTAGTTGACATAATTATAGCTTATGATTAATTTTTTTTATGATGTATTACATATTGTATAAGGTCAGCAACGGTTAGAATTTTACTAGCATCATCATCTGGTATATCGCATTTATACTTTGCTTCTATTGCCATCATTAATTCAACTATATCTAAACTATCTGCTTTGAGATCCTCAACAAATCTAGATTCAGGGGTGATTAAATCTTTTTTTACTTTTAATGTATTAGCAACGATTTCAATAATATCTTGTTCGATAGTATCTTGATCGACAGTATTTTGTGCAATATTTTCATCCATAGTTAGAACCTCATAACATAAATTAAATTTCGAATAAATCGATACAACAATTTCAAACTTCTAGCATAAAAATATATTTTATGCCAGTGGAAAATAAACAAGATTTTAGCATTGCCTATAAATCTCCGCATTTAAAGGGATATAATATTATTAATTTTATTCTTTACAATATTAATAAACCATAGTTGCTTCATTGATTGTATAATTGTTAAGTTAATTACATACGCCTTTTCTTAATAATAGAGATAATAATGCCAAGAGACAAAAGAATAATTGTCATAGCCAGTGTAGTATAAGATGGAATATCAATAACATGTTCAGCGAATATTTTTATACCAATAAATATTAATATTAATGCTAGCGAATATTTTATATAACTAAATTGCTTAACAACATTAGCTAAGCATAAGAATAAGGCACGCAGACCTAATATGGCAAAAATATTAGAAGTATAAATTATATAAGGATCCTTAGTGATAGCAAATATTGCTGGTATACTATCAATGGCAAACACAATATCCATAACTTCTATTATTATTAATGATGCAAAAAGAGGAGTAATGCTGATACCTTTGCTAGTTTTAACAAAAAATTTGTAACCCGAGATTTTGGGGGTAATGCTAAAGTATTTTTGTAGAATTCTATAAATAGACGATTCTTGCACTTTTAAATTTTTATTTGATAGATAAAAAGTTTTTATACCTGTAGTTATAAGAATAATTGCAAAAACATATAATAACCAAGAAAATTTTGAGATAACAATGACCCCTAAATATATAATTATAGCTCTAGACACTATGACACCTAGAATTCCCAAAAACAATATTCGATGTTGATAGATCAAGGGAATAGAAAAAAACTGGAAAATCATTAAAATAATAAAAATATTATCCAATGACATGGCTTTTTCTATAAAAAAACAAGTGTAATATTCTTGGGCTTTCTCTCTTCCCATATCAAAGAAAATAAAAACACCAAAGAGGCATGCTATAATTAAGTAAAAAAGGCTAAAATAAATGGTTTGGCGAAAGGTTAATACCTTATTTTCTTTGTTAGCAAAACCAAGATCATAGATTAATAAACCTACAATCACTATACAAAAAACAATCCACGTCAAAGTCTCCTCCTATAAGCTATTATAACCTCAGTTTGATGTAAGAGGAAGGTTGAGATTATTTAATTTTCCAAAAGCTACAGAAATTTTATTAGGCTTAAAAACATAGGCAAGCAGTCCAGCTAATACGTTACACGTCAATTCGGGATAAGGATATTGTGAACATGTAGATTAAAATCAAATTTTGTTGAAGGTTTATTTTTCTTTAATGAGTAAGCAACAAGAGTAGATAATATATGGACAAAGGCATTTATTGGTGATCTATGTCTAGTATGTTCAAGGTTCATTTTATTTTTTAGATAATCAAAAACTGTTTCAATTAAGTTACGCTTTCGAAGTAAGATTTTTTCTTTCAAATCCATTAATTTATTTTCCATATTCTTCTTAATTCCATGAATCATTTTTAAGCCTCTTTCATATAAATTTAAGAACAAATTTTGCTTAATATAACCTTTATCAGCTGCTATAATTCCAGTTAATCTTTTTGTTAACTCCGGTACTGGAACCCTATCATCTACATTGCCTTTGGTCACTTTTAATGCCATAAACTCCCCTTTATTATTGATTATTACATGTAATTTAAAACCATAAAAATACCCCATAGAGGATTTACTATGTTTGGCTAATCCTTTAAAAACTTTATTGCTATAACGCCTTTTATTGTGACAAGCTTTAATCGTTGTAGAGTCAATAAAATAAATACCTGTTTCCTCACCAAACAACAAATGAATCAACATATTTAGCGGTATGAATAATCGTGCCATTAATTCAACAAATCTATTATAACTCAAGGCTTTGGGAAAATCATCCTTATGCATGCACTCTATATAACTTTTATAGAAAAATTTAAAATTCTTAGCATAGGATGTATGAAACATAATTATTATTGTTAACATTTCACTTAGACTCATGCTACAACAGCGATTTCTTTGCTTATTTGATGGTAATAACTTTCTCTGTTCATACTCCAAATAAATTTTACAAAAATCATCTATAAAACTATATAATTCTGTGATATCTTTTTTCATGCCTGTAGTTTGTTTTTTTGTTTAAAAATATAAATACTGCAGGCACTCCTTTTTGACAATCCTTTTATCTATTACTATTTCATCTATATCTTATCCCGAACTGACGTGTTACGTCAATTCGGGATAAGGATATTGTGAACATGTAGATTAAAATCAAATTTTGTTGAAGGTTTATTTTTCTTTAATGAGTAAGCAACAAGAGTAGATAATATATGGACAAAGGCATTTATTGGTGATCTATGTCTAGTATGTTCAAGGTTCATTTTATTTTTTAGATAATCAAAAACTGTTTCAATTAAGTTACGCTTTCGAAGTAAGATTTTTTCTTTCAAATCCATTAATTTATTTTCCATATTCTTCTTAATTCCATGAATCATTTTTAAGCCTCTTTCATATAAATTTAAGAACAAATTTTGCTTAATATAACCTTTATCAGCTGCTATAATTCCAGTTAATCTTTTTGTTAACTCCGGTACTGGAACCCTATCATCTACATTGCCTTTGGTCACTTTTAATGCCATAAACTCCCCTTTATTATTGATTATTACATGTAATTTAAAACCATAAAAATACCCCATAGAGGATTTACTATGTTTGGCTAATCCTTTAAAAACTTTATTGCTATAACGCCTTTTATTGTGACAAGCTTTAATCGTTGTAGAGTCAATAAAATAAATACCTGTTTCCTCACCAAACAACAAATGAATCAACATATTTAGCGGTATGAATAATCGTGCCATTAATTCAACAAATCTATTATAACTCAAGGCTTTGGGAAAATCATCCTTATGCATGCACTCTATATAACTTTTATAGAAAAATTTAAAATTCTTAGCATAGGATGTATGAAACATAATTATTATTGTTAACATTTCACTTAGACTCATGCTACAACAGCGATTTCTTTGCTTATTTGATGGTAATAACTTTCTCTGTTCATACTCCAAATAAATTTTACAAAAATCATCTATAAAACTATATAATTCTGTGATATCTTTTTTCATGCCTGTAGTTTGTTTTTTTGTTTAAAAATATAAATACTGCAGGCACTCCTTTTTGACAATCCTTTTATCTATTACTATTTCATCTATATCTTATCCCGAACTGACGTACGTTAGTTTGAAAATTCATAACAGATCTATGGCTTGTATGGTCTATATGACAAAGGTTTTTTAGTTGATCGTTAATGGTTTCAATAATATACCTTTTATTTAAAAACCGCTTTTTAATAGGATCTATTATTCTTTCTTTCATATTACTTTTAATTTTTGTTATTAGTTCTAAACCTTGATTAGCAAGGGATTGAGTGAGTTTTTTACTGATATACCCACGATCACCAAAAAGCCAGCCTTGTAATTTATCTACTAAATTTTCTACCACTGCTCTATCATCAACATTTCCTGGAGTTAAAGAAAAACTCATAATCTCTCCGCAACTGTTAATGACAATATGTAGCTTACAACCAAAGAACCACCCAGTGGAAGTCTTACCTCTTTTTGCTATGTCTTTGAATACTTTATGTCTATTAATTCTTAAATTATGGCAAGCAGGAAGTTTAGTAGAGTCGATATAATATTGACCAGTTTGTTTTCCTGATAGGCTTTTTAGCAGTAATACCATGGGCATGAAGCTCATTGGCATTAACTGAACAAAACGACTATAGCTCACAAGTTTTGGAAATTCCTTTCTATAACTTTGACATAGGCAGCATAAATAAAAATCTTTAAAGGTACGGTAGTGACTCAAGTGAAACATTACTATAATAGTAATAATCTCTGAGAGTCCTATACTGCAAACTACTTTACGCTTACGGTTAGGATTTGGTAATATATATTTATTTTGCTCCGTATCAAAATGCTTGCAAAAATCATCAATTAAGCAGAAAATCTCCGTAAGAGGGATCATAATATATTCTCCAATTTTGTTGTTATTATTCGAGAACTTTATAATCCCTCCCTTCTTACTTTTCAAATATTCTTTCTCCTAACACACTAGTTTGAAAGAAGGTTTTATTTTTACCATAGCTCACCACCAACAGTTTGTTTATGTTATTACATAATGCTTAGCATTTTGTTTGGTGCTTACGTCAAACTCAGGTTATTATAATAATTTGAAGAACTTATTGCTTCAAGGCTATTGGTTTTTAATATTAAGCATTACCCATTCGTGAAGTAAAGTGCGATTCTTTGATACCAAGATTTTGCAAGGCATTATGCCACTTATGCTCTGGACGACCAGAAAAAATAAAATCTTTATCACAATCTGTTATTATCCACAAATTATCCTTAATCTCTGATTCAAGCTGCCCTGCTTTCCAAGAAGTATAGCCAATAATAAATAAACTATTTTTAGGACCATTACCAGAAGCAATATCATGAGGGATTTGAGGATTAGAACTAACTGCTAAATGATTTTGAAACTTCAATAATAAATTCTCATTATAGTCATCAGAATGTAAGAAAAAACCACGATCATGCTCAACTGCTCCTCCCAAATAGATAGGCATCATAATATTACCTACCTGATCATCAGATATTTTAAAGAACGATTTTATTTCTATATGATTCACTAAATTATTGAAAATTAAGCCAATCGCTCCCTCTGCTGTATGAGATAGCATATAAACAAGTGATTTATTAAATATACCATCAAGCATATAAGGAGTAGCTATCAAAACCTTACCAGACAAATTATCAAAAATTTTATTGTTTTCATTCATAATATTTATTGTATTGTTAAATTTATTTAGTCTATTATTATATTAATATACTAGCTTTTAGATACATATAGTGTTAAATTATACCTATTCAGTGTTAAATTATACCTATTCAATAAAATTTTTAAAAGACTTTCGATTGACTTATCCAGGAAGTCTAATTAAATATACTCTATACCTGTTCTAAACCTAAAGTAATTTTTTAAAAAGTCTAATGTTTACTTGGTTTGATATAACAATACTGGCAATTATTACTGCTTCCTCAATGCTCGGAGCTTATAGGGGATTAGCAAAAGTTACTATTAGCTTACTTGGCTTTATATTTTCAATTATTCTTGCCTATTACTTATCTTCATATATTAATGAGGTCATTAGTCGATATTTTATTAACCATATTGCGTTGGTAATTAGCTCTGGGAGTATCTCCTATATTATATCTTGGAGTGTATGCTCTTTCTTAACCCATAAATTTCTTTTGATGATTGCCTTTATAAGTGGCGGGGTCGTTGATAGAACTCTGGGTCTAGGCGTTGGCGTATTTAGAGGTATGATTATTTGTTTATTCCTATTTCTAGTCCTAACAATTTTCTTTTCTGGCAGTTATCTACAAGCAAAAACGCTAAAAGATGTTATGCAAAATACTACCATTGATAAATACCCAGAATGGCTTAAAGAATCCACGACTACTCCCTATCTAGATCAGTTAAGTAAGAATTTTATAAAAACTCTACCACAAAATAGTTTAGAATCCATTAAATTACCCATAAAATCAGAGATTATTGATACTACAAATGTCTTAAAAAAGTCACAATCTAATGAATATCTTGATAAAGTAGAAAAACTTCCTGAAGAACTCAGGCAAGAACTTGATGAAGTATTGTCGCAAGAATTAGAAAAAGATGACTAATTAATTATATTTTTTGCAACCAAAAAGAGCCAAATATAGAGTCAGAACGCCCTCGCAAAGCGAGGGGCTTGACGGTTATGAGCAGCCCAAAGGGCTGCCATTGTTAATTAAAATTCTCCTGATTCGTCAGAGCCTAAACTATCAAGTTGCTCTTGATTCTTAATGTAGTGTTTGATCTGATTCTCTTCAAATCCTACAGTTGAGACCGCATAACCTCTAGCCCACAACTTTTCTCCATTAAAATTACGTTTTCGTCCACCAAACTGCCTAGCAACGGCTATAGCACTTTTCCCCTTGATATAGCCTATTACTTCAGCTACAGAATATTTAGGAGGAATCTTGATGAGCATATGCACATGATCTTGTACCATATGCCCCTCTATGATCTTGCTCCCACGTTGAAAAGCTAACTCATGGAATACGTTCCCAAGATATTTTCTAACCTTCCCGTACAATTCTTTTTTACGACACTTTGGAATAAACACAATATGATATTTGCAATCCCATTTAGAATGATTTAAACTTTCGTATGTTGTCATATATTTTCTCCTTTGACCGTCAAGCCAAAGAAGTTATATATGATAACTTTTTATTTTATACTAAATCTAAAGGCCAAGCCTTGATGGTCTCACTAGTCAAACTAGTGGCTTACCTATCATTGAGTTACTTTAGTTATTGTAGGCGGTCTCCCAGGAGGCTATAGTCAATACAGGAGGATTGGATAGCAGGAGCGATGGAGCGACGCATAAGCGTTAGTTTAAGAAAACAATAATTGAAAAACCGTCATTGCGAGGAGACCGTAAGGTCGACGAAGCAATCCAGAAAAATGATTAAAAATCGATTGCCACGCCACCTACGGTGGCTCGCAACGACGACTTTTCTACTTTATTTTCTTAAACTGACGCCTATAAGTAATAGGTGAGCATTGAGCGATGACGTCACCAATTTCTCCTCAATTGACTATACCTACGATAGCGAAACTTTTACAGCAATATATTAATTTATGAAATCATATACCTTTAAAGAACATTTTTTAGAGCTAAAAGCTAGATTTTTACGAGTGTTTGCTGCATTCATTATTGGTTTTATTATTTGTTATTATTTTAGCAGTGATATATATAATATTTTATTAGAACCACTTGCAGAATTAAGTCATGCTAATATAAGAAGAGTGATCTATACTGGTCTTACTGAGGCATTCTTTACTTACATAAAACTTGCGGCTTTTGTTTCTTTTATCATGATTATACCAATTATTAGCATAGAATGTTTTTTGTTTATAAAACCTGGACTATATTCACATGAGAAAAAATATGTGGCTTTTATCCTCTTTATGGCACCTATTTTGTTTTGGTGTGGGGGTGTCTTTGTTTTTTACTTTGTTATGCCGCGTGCATGGCAATTTTTTTTGAGCTTTGAAGATCATAATGTCGTTATTCCACTAATTCTAGAAGCTAGAGTTAGCGAATATTTAAATTTAGTAATTCAGCTAATTATTGCTTTTGGTATAGCCTTTCAATTGCCTATTATTATGCTAATATTAAATTTATTAAAAATATTAACAGCAAAAGACTTAGTGAACAAGAGAAGATGGTCTATAATAATTATTTTTGTTATTGCTGGTATTTTGACTCCACCAGATGTACTTAGCCAATTTGCCCTTGCAATACCAATGCTTTTATTATATGAAACTTCAGTTATTATGTGTAAATTTGTAGAAAACCGAGGAAATTAGATGTTAGATATAAAATGGATTAGGGAAAATAAACAGGAATTTGATGATTTACTTATCAAAAGAGGAATTGCCCCAATGTCTGATAAAATTACTAAACTAGACGAAAACAAGCGTCAGTTAACTAATCTCATTCAACAATTCCAGCATGCAAGAAAGAAAAAATCTAAATCTTTAGGTAATATGCCTAGCAAGACTAGTAAGGAATTTGAAGAACTAAAGCGTGATGTGGATCATATAAATGAAAAATTAGAAGAACTGACTCTAAAGTTAAATAGTAATCATCAGCTCAACGATATGCTGGAAGTACTGCCAAATCTTCCTGAGGATGACGTACCATACGGTACTGATGGAAGTATGAATAAACTGATTAGAACAGTTGGAGATATTACCACCAAGGCATCCCTAGTAATAGCTAAGCAGCATTTTGAGCTTGGTGAGAGTTTAGGGATGATGGATTTTGTACGTACTGCTAAAATGTCTGGTAGTAGATTTGTCACTCTCAAAGGAGATTTAGCAAAGCTAGAGCGGGCATTGATTAATTTTATGATTGATACTCATACTGAGGAATTTGGTTTTATTGAATTATCTCCTCCATCTTTAGTACGACCAGTTGCTATGTATAATAGTGGTCAATTGCCAAAATTTGCAGAAGATTCGTTTGAAACGGTGAATAATTATAGGCTAATTCCAACAGGCGAAGTACCTCTTGTTAATATGGTATCTGATACTATAATAGCTAGAGAAGAATTACCTATACGTTATGTTGCTTATACCCCCTGTTACAGATCGGAATCTGGGAGCAGTGGTAAGGATACTAGAGGTATGATACGTATGCATCAATTTGGTAAAGTTGAATTGGTCACAATAACTACTGTAGAAGAATCTAAATGTGAACATGAATATATCACTAATGCTGCTGAGACTATTCTAAAAAAACTTGATTTACCATATAGAGTTATGTTGCTTTGTACTGGGGATACGGGGTTTACTGCTCAGAAAACCTATGATTTGGAAGTATGGTTGCCAGGTCAGAATCTATATCGTGAAATTTCAAGCTGTTCTAATTGTGGAGATTTCCAAGCTAGAAGGATGAAAGCTAGATATAAAG
Source organism: Rickettsia endosymbiont of Oedothorax gibbosus (assembly GCF_936269705.1). NCBI lineage: Bacteria > Pseudomonadati > Pseudomonadota > Alphaproteobacteria > Rickettsiales > Rickettsiaceae > Rickettsia > Rickettsia endosymbiont of Oedothorax gibbosus. The sequence continues at coordinate 2,202,499 of NZ_OW370493.1, read as the reverse complement.
AATTTGGTAGCAACGACACTACTTTTGCTCATACGTTAAATGGTTCTGGTTTACCAATTGGTAGAACAATAATTGCAATTCTAGAAAATTACCAGAATGCAGATGGCTCAATAACGGTTCCAGATGTTTTAGTGAGTTATATGGGTGGGTTAGAGCGAATTCATGCTACTAAATGTTAACATACCGCTAAATGTTAAGTATGAGAGATTAAGATAGTTATGTTAAAAACAAAAGAATATAAGTAAGTCACCTTACGCATGGTATTTAAAAGTCACATATAAAATAGCTTGGCGTCATTGCGAGAAGCTACTTTAGTAGCGACGAAGCAATCTAATAAATGTGGATTGCCACGACCTACTTGCGTGGTCTCGCTAATAGCGTCTTGTATTTTTCTGGAATTTTTAAATTGTCATGGGGGTTATGCGTAAGGTGAGTAAGTAATATATGTTTATTTAATAGGTATCATTGGTGTTCAAAATAACTAGCAATTCGAGGAAAATTGATAAGGATTTGTATAATAATTCTGCAGAGAATTTTATTCCAATTGCTTGTCACTATAATGAAAACACTCTGTTAACTAAGAATGGGGAACTACTCCAAACTATCCAAATAAATGGTATTAATGCAGAAAATATTAGTGATAAGTTATTCAATTTACGAGAGGTAGTGCGTAATGCTATCAAGAAAAATGTTCATAATAAAAGTTTTGCATTCTGGATACATACGGTACGGCGTAAGACAAATTTAGATGACACAACTCCGTACAATAAATTGTTACCAGCTAATATTCACAATCTATGGCAACAAAAGAATTACTGGGATGATAAATTTGTTAATACTTTATATATTTCAATAATTTATGATTCTGATAACATTAAAGTTAAAGACTTAAACTCTTTAATAACTTCTTTGTCTTTCGATAAACTTATCAATTACCAAAATAACTACTTAGATAGTGTTTTTAAAATACTAAATAGTACTGTTGATACAATACTTTTGGATTTGCAAGGTTTTGGTGCAGTAAAGTTAGGAATAAGATTTGAAAGAGAGGAATCTTACTCTGATCTGATGTTTTTATATCGCAGAATAGTCCATCTTAACGAGGAATATTGTTTAGTGCCGATTGCCAATTTATCTAATGCTTTAGCCTCTAATCAATATGCAGTTGGTAATGATAAGATTGAAGTAATAAGTCAACATGGTAAAAAATTTGCATCCATTATTTCAATAAAGGAATATCAAGAAGTATCATCAGATGCCCTTGATGGATTCCTACAATTACCTGTAGAATTAATAGCAACAGAAATATTTTATTTCGTTGATAAAAAAGAAGTATCTAAAGCATTTGAAGAACAGGCCTATATTTTACAAGTTAGTAAAGACTCTAAGCTTGCTGAGATTACAGGAATAGATAAGATAATGAATCTTGATGCTTCAATTCCAAACCAATTTTGTAAACAACAAATTTCCATTGCTATTATAGGATCAGACTTGAACAAATTGGATCAATCAATTGCCCAGGCGTCTAGGGAACTTGCTAAAATTGGAATTGTTCATGTACGAGAAGATATAAACTTAGAATCGACATTTTGGGCACAACTCCCAGGCAACTTTTCCTGTATTAGAAGGTTAGCCCCAACAATTATTGAAAATACAGCTGCCTTAGCTTCATTACATAATTTTCCAACTGGAAGCCAAAATAACATATGGGGTAAAGCGGTAACTTTGCTTAGAACGGAAAAAGGAACGCCTTACTTTATGAATTTTCATGCTAAAAGTAATAATAGAGGAAATGTTTGTATTTTTGGCACAGCTAATACTGGCAAGACCGTATTAACAAATTTTTTGATTTCTGAAGCTACTAAGTATAAGCCAACAATATTGTATCTTTCCAACAATAATGATTCAAAGATTTTTGTTGAATCAATTGAAGGGCATTGGATTGAAAAGGAAAAAAATCTAATAAATCCATTTATACTAGATGATACTCTAGAATCAAGACATTTTATTGTTGAATTTCTTAAAATAATTTGTAATCATTCTTTTTATCCTCTAACCGAAATTGAATTAGCTTTTCTAGAAATTTTTGCCGATAAAATTCATAGTTTAGATAATAAGGATCGTAATTTTTCATCCATTTTAAAAATAATCGATTTTTCAATAGAAGGTGGAGAGTTAATTAAACTAAAATTAACAGATTATGCAGAAGGCGGATTATATGATAGTATATTTGATAGTGATAAATTTCCTTTATCCGAAGGTAATATAATAGGATTTAATTTATATTCTTTTTCTGAAAAATCCTTTATTAAACGTTTTTATCCAACGGATAGAAAACTTTTAGAAGCATTCTCAATGAATTTAACTAAGCATAATAGTTTATGTGTAGGGTTAATATATGCTTTTAATTATCATTTAACTATTACAGGGAAGAGTCCAAAAATATTAGTAATAGATAGTCTTGATTCCTTGTATAGACCAGAAAATTTTGATAACATATCAGAAATGATTTCTGATAGATTAATGAAAAATAATGGGATCATGGTTAGTAATTTTAATTTTAGTTATTTGCAATCGATAAAAACTAGGGTGTTACAGAATTGGTTAGACTTAACAGACACTAAAATTATTTTACCATCAGAAATAAAATTGCAATATTTAGAGCAAATTTTAGGGTTAAATGAATCAGAAATAAAGAAGTTATCGAAATTTACAATTACTTCTAGAATGTTCTTAATAAACCAATACGATCAATCTATTGCTGTGGAATTAAGTATAGGAAGCTTAATTGGTATTATCAAGATTTTATCCTGTAGAGCTGAGGAATTAAAAATATATCAAAAAATATTACAACAATATCCAGGACACCCTGATAATTGGATTAATCCTTTGTATATAGCATTAAATCGTATTTAGTTGAAAGAGGAATTTGGTGTTCAAAAAATATTATTTAGTATTTTTCTTGTTGATTTACTCAAGCAATAGTTGTGCATTTTGGGAAGCAGTTGGAGAATGTCTAAAGAATCCTTGCAATTGTGGCTACACTACGATAGATGAAATATGGAATAAAACAATCAAAAGAACAATAAAGCCAAACCCTCTATGTCCACCATGGAATAGACGGGATGGACGTGATGTAGATAATTGCTTGGTTCAATTTGATCCTCCTGAGAATTGGATTGGATTTTATCTGCGGCATTGTGCAGAACGTACAAAAGAAAGCTCTTATTTTGCCCCAAAGATTCGTATAAGAACTCAAAGTTGTAATGCATTTGCCTGCTGGAATCAATCCACTACTTTAAATTGGGATGGTGAGTGTGTAGTATGGCCTGGGGCTTATGCCTTACCTTTACTCAGAATTTGTGCTAGGATTGCCGTCCCGGAAGTAGCACCAACTCATCTTAACAGAAAAGGAACGCCAGCAGATCCTGGTTATACTCTTGGAAAACACTTGAATGATGTTGGTTTTACAGAAGATGACGAATTATTCATGGGAGATGATGGAAAACAATTTAATTTTGATAGACCAAAGTTATGTGCATATAGTGATCCTGGTTTAGTAAATCTGGTTTCAGCTACTGGAGTTCACACCGATGTTTTGGATTGGAATCCAGTAAGACAACCTCTTCATAAAACAGATGAGTTACACCCTCTTGCAAAAGTTCTAAAATTTTTAATAGACATTAAGTCTAGTCTAACTATGTCAGCACTATTAGGTAAGTTATTAGATATAATGGGTGCTGAAAATACCCCTGGTCTTGATGTTATAAAAGAAATGGTTAAATGGATAGGATATATTCTAGAGCAAAAATGGATATATACAGCGGCAGGAACTATAGTAGAAGCATTGGGCAAGCTAAATAGCACTGTTGATAACTATCAATTTGGTTGTGTTGAATTACCGTTTGGTCCTTTCCCGCCACCATATTGCCCTAAATTAGCCCCATTAATTATTACCCCCACTACCCAATCTGTATGCAGTAAGAAGAAAAATGATTTATTTGTTCAATCTTCAGACAAGCCATGTGTGGTATCTAAATTAAGGAATAATCTTATTCATAATGTCGTGCGTATTAGTTTAGACAATATGGTACCTCTTTGTAAAAATAAAGAAAATCCTACAAAAACCGATAAATGTGTAGTAATAAACAATCTTGGGGCATTTTCTTCAGCCAAAGGAATACATATTGCTACTGTTCAACGCGATACAATAAAAAAATGTATTCTTAATGATACAAAACCTTGTGTTGACACAAAAATCGACTTTAAATGTAGTGTTACTGAAAATGGTTGCGAAGATGGCTTCAGGATAGTATACGCACAAAGAATAGGCCATCACTCTACACCAAGTAGTTACTATGTTGATGATTTACCTGATTGTAACAGCACGAAGGCAGAGGATAAAGATAAAACTACCTGTCAAGAAATATGGGGGATCAATATTGGCGAGTTTATCGATGCTAATATTGAATTTCCCAAGTTGCAAAATCAGGATGGTAACAATTTATTAACCCTACAAAAACTCTTTGAGCTCAATGATAATAATGACAAGAAGCGGTCTTTTGCTGTATCAATTGTTAGAAATACTGATTTAGAACCTAGTTTTCGTCGTGACCCAAAATCTATTTGTGTAATAGAAGGAGATCAGCTAATTGGCTGTGAAAAAAGAGTAACAGATGGCTACCAAATCTTAACCCAAAAATGTGGGGTAATTCCTGAGGTGATTTGCCCTAATAATAGCTATTATACCCCTCAATTTGTTGCGTCAATCCAAGTGTTAGACAAAGAAGGGAAAGTGGTTGATTTAACTAGCACTGTTGTTACTCCATTGTCGATATATTCAACTGAGACACAAAAGACAGAAGAAATAATAAATTTAGCAGGATATAATTTTACTTCCTTCATGGCATATATTTCTAATACTCCACCAGTTACATATACTGCTATGCCATTTTCTGGAAAAAAATCTATGAATCCTTTAACAATATATGGTGAATACAAAAACGACAAGGCTCCTTACGATACTGAAGGAAAACTTATTACAGATGCGGTATATTTGAAAGGTCTTGAATATATAAATGGTAAATATCTGCAAGGAGCAACGCATGGTTGTTTACAATTAAAAGATATAGAAAAATGTATTCCTGGAGTAAATAATACTAATTGTGTGCTAGCAAAACTACTTGAATCAGATACCATTGATTGCTTAAAATTTAAGGAAAAAAGTACCCAATATCAAAACTTTCTTCCTCTATGTAAAGGTACTACTAATTGTAAATCTAAAGAGACTGTGGAGGGTATTACAATTTATCAATGTGATAGAGTGCATTGTTATGTAAATAATCGTAAACAAGGTGTTGAAGTATGTAAAGTCTCTGTAGATACTGATAATAGAATTTATCCACCCTCATCACAAGGATATCCGATAAATACCGGACAACATTACGATTTTGCCTCTAAGGAAAAGGGCTATCCTATATACGATCAGAAGACTAATGCAATTCGAGATAAAATATCCCAAGAATTGGGTCTTTGTACCACAATTGATGCCCCTAAATGCAAAGCAATTTCTACCCCGACTGATATTAGTGGTAATGCAACATGGAAGTCTGATAACATAAGTGAGCCAGATACAGAAATAGGTCACTTGGCACAAGGTACTTGCAGGGATGGTTGGGTATTAATTCATTCAAATAAACCACTGCAGCGTTATTGCCTATTAAATATAGCTACTAAAAGCGTTGGTTTTGAAGCATTACCTGAGGGGGTTGGTTGTAAAGAGAATAATGGTCTTAGTTTCAAATATACAAACGATTTTAAAAGTAATTTTCCTGTAAAAAATAGCTATGATACTTCAACTAAAGTTGGTACCTTGGTACTTGGTGGTGCATACAATTCTACAGCCTACCTAACAGATACATTACATTGGGCAAATTATGAGATTGATGTACCCAATACTAATATGCTAACCTCTTTCACAATAGGTGAGGCTAATTCGTATTATGATGATTACTTAATGATTAAAGTCAATGATAAAATTATTTATACTGGTCCTCCTAAGTATGAGTTTAAGCATATAGAATGTAGAAATTATCAAGCTGATAAATGTGTTGTTTACATTTCTAAAACTGATGAAAAAGAAGATTTTGTGCAAGCTCCTGATATATATGACAAAACTAAGTTACCACAACTTAATCTGATGCCACATTTACGGAATGGTAAGAATAATATTAAGATTTATGTTGGAGTTGTTGGTGGAGGGGTTTTGAATCTTAGTATTAAATACCAATTAAAAACATTACAATAGCAAATTTTGAGAGTATATAGTCAATTGATGAGAAGTTGGGGGCGTCGTCGCTCAATGCTCGCCTATTACTTATCATAGTACCCTACAATTTTTGTAAAGATGGTATTAGGATAGAAAAAAGTTTTTGTTTGGGAGGTATTAATAATGTGGATATTAGCTGCGTTATGGCTGTTGTAGATTGATAAAAAGCATTTTTGATATGATCAAAGCCATAGGTAAATAATGAAAACAATTGTCTTTCAATGGTTTTGTACCGTTTTATTCGGATGGGATTTAAGGCATTTTGTATTATTCCATTTTTGACTATTAAAGCTGAAGCAATAGCAGTTATCACTAATAATTTTTCAAATCTATCCAATTTTACAATGTGACTTTTTTCAATATCAAAACCACCGCTTTTTAGGTGCAAAAATAGTCGTTCAACACTCCAACGAAATTTATATAAAGCAAAAATATCTTGCTCTATTTCAATTGAAGACACCAGAACCATCAGCTCGCTCTTATCATTTCTATATGCGGTAAAATTAACCTTTCTATTCCATAATATACCACTACAAGCCCTATACTCTAAGGCTTTAACATCACTAAATATTCTTTCAATGGTTAAAGTTCTTAAACCTTTTGTAAGACGAATTTTATGATCCATTTTTAATGGAATAACAAACTTTAGATGGTTATTTATCAGAAAGTCTAACCATTCTTTATTCATAAATTCTCTATCAGCAAGCAAATATTTTATTCTTTCAACGCCAAAATTATTAATAAATTTCTGTAAAAATTCCTTCATAAATTCTGCAGAACACCCGCCACCATGCGACAAAGTCTTCCAGAATATTGGCACCGATATTTTACCAATTACCATTACTAAAAATAAAATATTAATATCGGATTTACCAAATTTCCAACTTGTCCTATCCATTGCTACGACATAATTTTTTGAAGCAAAAAAGCTTAATAGCAAATAGCCAACCTTCATATAATCAAAATTAAAATCTTTTAAAAAACGATAAATAGGACTAGTGTTAAGAACAAGCTCTTTTGCCGCCACTTAGAATTAAATTGGAAAATCTTTAATCCTTTTTTCATACTCAGATTGGCAATCTCCGAGTGATAATTTTGAATACATCTCCAATGATTGACGACTCTCATGTCCTGAATATGGCTGAATTAATGCGTCATCTACGCCTTTTTTCTTCATCCAAGTAAAAAGAAAATGTCTTAATGTATGAGGAGATATTGAATGCTCAATACCCGCTTCTTTTGTATAGTTCATTAATATTTTTCTAATGCCTCGATCAGAATATGCCATCTTCAAACTTGATTCAAATAAATATTTTGAATCATTTCTTTTCATATTTTCTAGATGAACAGCTAATATTTCCTTAAAACTATCAGGAAACGGAACTATTCTGTCCTTCTTTCCCTTACCTTGCACAACTTTTATCTGACAATTATCTAAATCTATGTCAGATATTTTTATATTTACTAACTCAGAAACTCTCACCCCGGTATAAAGCAATGTTTTAATCATTACTATATGCTTCATATTTCTAGATTTCCATACCGTGTTGTAATATTTATTTATTTCCTCTTCCGTAGGCACATACGGCAACTTCCTTTCCTTACCACTCTTTACTTCTACATCAAGATTTTTTCTTATATGCCTGAATAATTCTCTTAAGTAATTATAATCAGGCTTTTCTTTTTTCAGATGTTTGCAAAAATATTTAGCTTTTTCTCTAACTGGCGTACGTTCTAATATCATAATAAGCAATTAAATAGTTATCCCGATTAACAAGCGTTTATTAAAATCTAACGGAAAAAGACCATAAGGATTTATATGACCTGAGAATAACGGTGTTAATGCTCTATAGTCTTCAGGCATAAACCTGTTCTGCCAATGTGGCTGTGATAATATTTGTTGAATAATCAAGGTATTGATATAAACCATACATACCTGCAACAGATGTAAACATAATACCGATAATTCCTGATCTTCAATATTGTTCGTTGCAATGTGACCTAGTTTACCGTAAAAAATAAAATCCATTACATTATTAAGGCGTTCAACAATATTTAGTCCTTCATTAACTTCAATACGTAATTCTTCCGAGGATAAATATTTACACAAAAATATGGTTTTATTGGCTTTGCCTAGTTCTACCAGTGCCTTATATACCGGATGAGCGTAATTATTATTACTAAATCTTTTGATTAATACGGATGGTGTAACTATTCCTAGTTTTAGGGCAACCATATGTTTGACAGTCTCATCGTAATTATCTTCTAATAACTCCCAATTTATACTTCCCTTTAGGATCTCTGAAATATTTTTATATTTATTTCTATCTCTAGAATCAACGTAATACAATTTTTGCTTATTGATTGCCTTTAGTCTCGGGCATAAGGAGAAATCTAGTAAATAACTCACGGCAAAACCTATTACACTTTGTCCATGGGTATCGACAAATACACGATTCATGTCCATGTCCGTATCATGGTCAATAATGCCTTTTATCATGCTACCTACCTCTGATGAGGTGCAATCCTTTAACTGCGAGTAAATACATAATGATTTCTTGTCAACATGCCAATAAATCATTACTCCTTTCTTACCATAACGAAAATGCCATTCGCTCATTAGATTTTGATCCCAAGCAAACAGATGAGTTGAGTCACAGGCCACTGTTGTAGTAGCCTCTCCCCAAACATCAGGATTTCGTGTTTTTAAAACGTTATTAACCATTGTACGAATAGCATTTCTAATGTTTGTAGCATTAATATGGCGTTTTTTTACATAACGTAAATCACTATAATTAACATTATCATTAGCAATGCTGATTCTTTTTAATCCGGTGTTGCTACCAATGCCAAATATACATAGTAATAGTCTTCTTTGTAGATCAGAACTATTGATATTGCTGCTTTTACCAACAGTTTCAAGTTCCTTAGTAAAATTGATTCTTAGATCGCACTCTTTTAAAATATCAATTAAGTGTATACTTGACCACTTATTATTGATTTCTTGCTGTAACTTAATAATATTATCAGGTTCATCCTGTGAGTCTAAGGGAGTAAGCTTTATATTGTTACCAACTTTACTTTGTTGGATCTTTACAAACTGATTATTAGGAATATTTGCATTTAATGCATCTAAGCTGTTAGTAAGTGAAGTCTTTAATTTTTCTACGAACTCCTCGAATTTTAGCGGTAACCCAAGTAACTCATAATATGATTCTCGTTTCTCAATAAAGTCCTTCGGTAAGTCCTTATTCGGATCTCTATAACGGTAACTTTTATTAACCCAAATAGCTTTAAAACCAAGAAGTTCTTTAATCTGTTCTAATATGGCTAGTTCATAATTATATTTATTTATTCGCAATTGACCTTTTTCTATTTTAAAGATCATGCTATACCAGTTCTGTGGGATAGCTCTATTGATTGGTGGGATATTAATATAGTAAGCTAAATCTGATTCATTCCAGTATTGGTTGATAAAACGAATTGCCTTTAAGATAGGTTGATAATCAATATGATCTTCAGAAATTTGTAATATTCTTATTATCGCAAGTAGACTACCTCTATTGCCATAAGCATAGGTGGTATGCATTTTTTCTCGCACCTGAGCCTGATACCACTTACTACCACGATGTTGTAGATCTTCAATTACTTCTTCCAGCTTCTCCTGAGGCACTACCGGATAAACTTTGTCCTCAATAATGCTTTTAGGATTTTTTGCATTTAGTATAGCCAACTTTTCTAGAATACCAAACTTTCCGTCAACACGCTTAACTTCCTGAAGAATATGACGGTCTACATGCTTCTCTGCTCCGGCTCGCATCTTTTTAATTAGTTTAATCATGGTATCTATTAAGGCATCCAACAATAGCTCCAGTCTTACACTACAGAATATTGCCATGGTGGCATATTTTATAGTCGGGGCAAAATCTAGAATATTGCTAGGTGCAAAAACCATCACACGTTCATAATATTTTAATAATAATTTTCTGTCTACTGACTCTATTATGCAGTCAGATAATTTGATTTGACCTAGTAAATTGATTTTATTTATGGCACATTGAATATTCTTAATTTTAGCTCCAGAGATATCTTTTTTAAGTTCTGATAATTCTATAATGTTATTATCCTCATCACTATTTTTACTAAGAATGCGATCTATTAAAAGAAGATTTCCTTGACTTAAATTATCAAATATTTTTCTAAAAAATTGTTGTTCAAATTTTTGTTTAGCTAACGAAATGTAATTTTCTAATTGTTTGGTATTAACAATTTCTATTCTATCTTTGATGAAATATGTACGTATTTGTTCAAGTAGCACTGAATCTGAGAAATGACGCGGTATCAAGTCATCTACAAGATAATTCATTATTAATGTAATATCCTTGGCATTTGCTACACGATATCCTAAATACTGTCTGATATCCTGACGATACCTTTCTCCAGTACGTGTATCCCAGTCAAATGTAATAATTTGTGTTGGATCAATATCTAAATGTTTGGCAACCTGTAACAATAATTGCATCGAAACTGTGTTAGCTTTATTAGAGGGAAATTGTATGTATTTTTTGAAATACACTAACATTATTGCAAAAGTTAACTGATTTGATTGACCTTTCTTTTTCTTGCATAAATTTAAATCCTCTAATGATAAATTATATTGCATTTTTATCTGTTCCTAGAAATCACAGTGTCGGTATTGATTTACTCGATTTTATTCATATTACAATTATTTTGCAATATATTTTTTGCTCTAACAATAAAAAAGTGTAAACATTATTTTTTTAGGAACTGTAAGTGGCGGCAAAAGAGCTTGTTCTTAACACTGGTCCAAATTCTATGAGTTTTTGACGTCGCTTTAGCATCACCTAAAATACCAAGTGCTAAACCTTTTTGATAAATTGAGCTGCCCGTCAGCAAACTAATTACCATACCAAACAAACATTTTAATCTTGATTTATTTCCGTCTATATATAAAATCAATTCTTGAAGTATTATATTATGCATTTTGTTATAAAAATACCTACCTTATACTACTTCACACCACTCTAAATCAACCATTCTTCTTCATCTTCTCAAAATTGTAGGGTACTATAATTACTTATAGGTGTCGCTCCATCGCTCCTAGCCCCAAATTCTCCTGAATTGACTATATTTATAAGCTCTGCAAAAACCTTGATTATCTAGGCTCTGTGAACAAAATTTAAATTACTAGATTTCGACTCTTTTTAGCTGCAAATTATAAGATTTTTTTGAAATAGAACTAACTATTCCGGCAAAAATCTTATTAATTTTCGCTTAAAAATACTCAAAATCTAAACAATTAAAATTTTGTTCACAGAGCCTAGTATAAGTGTAATATTTTGTAACATAATGTAACTTGCATATAATCTGTTAAGGTATTAAAATAGCCTGAATTTCTAAAATAGAAGTAGAACTTATCAATGCAAGTATCAATACTAAACCCTGTAAGTTGTTATGGGGTAGGCGTTCATTCCGGTAGCATTACTCAGTTGACTTTAAGACCAGCTGCAGAAAATACTGGCATTGTTTTTGTCAGGACTGATGTGCGGCAAGAAATAAATTTTATTCAAGCTAGTTGTTTGAATGTCTCAGAGACTTCTTTCTCTACTACCATAAAAAATGAACATAATATTTCCGTTTCAACTATAGAGCATTTAATGGCAGCTCTTTGGGGATGTGGAATTGATAATTTAATAATTGAAATCGATGGTTCTGAAGTACCAATAATGGATGGTAGCAGTAAAGCTTTTGTTTTTATGATAGAATGTGCTGGGCGACAATTACAAAATGCTCCAAAAAAATACCTAAAAATCTTAAAAGAAATTAGGGCAATTCACAAAGATTGCGAGTTAGTGTGTAGCCCTGCCCATAGTATGACAGTTGATATGACAATAGATTTTGCTAGTAAAGCTATTGGCAAGCAAAATTTACTCTTCTCAGAAAATGAATCTTTTAAAAATAATATTGCTGATGCTAGAACTTTTGGATTTATCCATGAACTTGAATATTTAAAAAGCAAAGGGCTGGCACGTGGGGCATCTCTTGATAACGCTATAGGTATAGATCAAGATATTATAATAAATCACGATGGACTTAGATATACTGATGAATTCGTGCGGCATAAACTTCTTGATCTATTCGGAGATTTATATACTACAGGAGGGTATCTAATAGCTAACATCACTGGTTATAAAACCAGCCATGCTATGAACAATCAATTTTTACGACAAGTATTTAGTGATCCTACTGCCTATCAATGGGTTAGTAATAGAGAAATTTAGGTTAGTAGTGTGAACGCTCACGAGTCTATTATGCCTTTGAAAATATCCTGTATAATTCGCTTAGTAAGGTTGTAAACTCAATTTGATCAAAACCTTTCTTAGGAATAATTATCATTGCCCAGTTATTGGGTTTAATTTGTGTTTCTTTACTTAGAAGCCTAACTAAATGCCTGATACGCCTCTTAATTTTATTGCGAATAACAGCTTTTCCTAATTTTCTTCCGGCTTTTATGCCAAAAAGCAATAAAATCTCACTAGATTTCTTACATAGCCGTGTTTGATTGGTAGTCTTGCCACCAGCATTATTCCTTGCATTTAATTTTGTAAGAAGCTTAGTAAAATCTTTTGCTATTACTGTGATAAAATAAGGACTATAGAACTTTTTGCCTAACTTATTAACTAGGTCAAATTCTTTTTGATTTTTTAGAGATAAAATAAGCACTGCCTATGCTGATAACTTCTTTCTGCCTTTTGCCCGACGCTTCCTTAAAATCTCTTTACCACCAACAGTTGCCATTCTTGCCTTAAACCCATGCCTTCTTTTTCTTACTAAATTGCTAGGTTGAAATGTGCGTTTCATAAATTCATATCCAATACAAAGGAACAGATTTACTTATACAATAATGACACTAAACTGTCAATAAAATATAAATTTATCTTTTAAGGAACTGATAGATTGCTGTATTATATTTCTTGATAGAATAAATTTTAATAACATTATTTAAATGAACTAGGGCGTATGGCAAGACCCGATTTTACCAATTCAAGAAATATCATCAAAGAAATTATTAGAGTGGATCACGCCGGAGAATACGGTGCAAAACGAATTTATGAGGGGCAATTAAATTATTGCAGAAACCATCAAACCTATCCTACAATAAAACATATGATGCAGCAAGAAGAAGTACATTTAAGCTACTTTACTAACTTGTTATTACAAGGTAATGTTAGACCAACGATCTTAATGCCATTTTGGCATATTATTGGTTATGTACTTGGTAGTGGATCAATATTAATAGGAACAAAAACTGCCATGTTGTTAACCCAAAGTGTAGAAGAAGCGATTGAACAACATTATCAAAAACAAATAGATTATCTCGAAGGATATATAGCCAATAATTTAGAAAAAGAATTGTTAGATAGTATAAAGCAATTTCAGTCTGATGAAATGGAGCATAAAGATATAGCTCTAGTGCAAGGTAGTAATGAAGTAGTATTTGCCCCCCTAATTAATAAAATTATCAAGTTAATGTGTAATATAGCTATTAGTTTGAGTAAAAAAATTTAATGATACCATCAATCAGAATCTATAATGGGCTAGGTACATCGAAGGAAAGCTTGTATCATACCTTTAATAGTTTTGTTCATTATGTTTCAACAAAATATCATATAAGTTATATTTCTGCAGAAGAAATTATAAGAGGAGATTGGATTGATAATACTAGTTTACTTATTATTCCAGGAGGAAAAGATAGATGCTATGCGGAACATCTTAACGGCAAAGGCAATAAGTATATACAAAACTATTTAATGCAAGGTGGTAGTTTTCTCGGAATATGTGCAGGAGCATATTATAGTGGTACTTACCTAGAATTTGCTAAATCTTCCCCCATAGAAGTAGTAAGCACTCGAGAACTTGCCATATATCAGGGGGGTGTTATAGGTCCAGCCTTATGTAAGTATTACTATAATTCAAATAAAGGAGCAAGAGCCGCTAGGATAATCTTAAATACTCCTAATCTTTCTGAAGATTCTATGGTTTTTTATAATGGAGGAGGCTATTTTTTAGATGCCCAAAATGTAGCTAATACAAAAATTATTGCTAATTATGAAGATTGTAAGGCAGCTATTATAATGTGTAAACTCGGTAGGGGCAGGGCTATTTTAAGTGGAGTGCATTTTGAGTGCGATCCTTATCTAATGCGACATTCTAAATTACTCAATCCTATTATAGGTTCATTAATTAAACATAATAAGTCAAGAATTATGTTAGTTAAACATATTTTAAATATGTTGAGTATTGAAGCAAATGAAAAAAATAAGCAATCTTGCAAAAATAATGTAAACAGCTATTAGTGTAACATAAAAATCTGCTATATTTTAACCTCAGTTTGATGTAAGAGGAAGGTTGAGATTGTTTAATTTTCCAAAAGCTACAGAAATTTTATTAGGCTTAAAAACATAGGCAAGCAGTCCAGCTAAGGAAGTGTAATATAGTGAATTATTAAGCAGCATTTAGTACCGCAGTTTTCCATTTGCTAGACCAATCATTACTATGGATTATAGATCTTAATTGCAAAATAGGATTTAACCCCTCTCTAGACCATCTCATGTGTTGCTGCCCTTTACATCTTTGATTGATTAAACTCTCAACAGTTGATTCAGCAAGATTACTAGTAAAGATCAGCCCTTGATCCTTCCTTGTTGAGTAATCCACAATTTTATCTTTATTATTATCAACATATTGGGATAATTTTTTAATCCTATCATGATGCTGTTCTTCTTTTGTCAGTGCTAATATTTCTTTAAATCTTATCATCGCCTTCTCCACATCTCCTCTCCATAAATGCCACTTGATATGCATCAGATCTTCTTTTAGCCTTTTTGGTAACGATATATTCTCAAATTTCATACCCAAATGAAACCAATCTAAAATATAAGTTATTTTAGCACACAAAGGCTCTAGTGCCTTTGCTATATTCCAGCAATTTGCCGCCCCATCACATAGTGCGGTAATATGTGTTTTTGGGCTTAAGCCTTGTTTCAATGCTGCAATAATAGTAGAACTTATAATTTGTTTTTGACGATCATCCTTAATTGACGCTGCACAATTCTTACTTATAATATAATTCCTGGTATCTTGACTATTTGATTTTATAGATTCTGGTTTGTAAACTACAGCCACCATAGCCTCCATACTACGTTGATCCTCTGTTGTCTTTATATGTCCTCCATCTACATTTAATATTAGTTCAACAGCATCTTCAGTAATGAGCATTTCCTTCTCATCAGCATTGATATCTTCAATAGCATTGCCAACTGATTCTGTAACTTGTTTAATACGATTATGATTATTAATTTGCCGATCTTTACCAGAAAATAATTCAAATAATTTCTCTCCTTCTCTAAAACTATGTGTAGCACCTAGTGTAGCTTGTATTTTTTTTAAATCACCAGAAATTACTCCCTGCAATAACGTGCGGACGGTAGAGTGCGTTTCATATCCGCAATTATGGCATTTAAATCTCTGTATTACAATGTTATGATCAGTGAAAACATCGTGAAAAGTAGATTTATTTACACCAGTCTTATGCATTTTAATTTTACACTTAGGGCAAGTAACTTTTGTTAGTTTATGGATTAATTGAATCTTTTCCTGCAAAACTATATCCTGTACTCCTTGAATTAAAGCAATTTGATTATCCAAACCTATGGAAAAATCTAGACAATTACTTGGTTCGTTAAGCTCGCCATTAAGTACTTCTACTCTTGAAATTGTTGTAGTGGGTTGCTTATGATCATACGATTCATATATTATTCTATATCTTCTTGTTGTCATCCTATTACTCATAGTTGCTAATAATGACATTATTGTATCGCCTTTTTATAACAATGTCAACTCACTATATTACACTTCCATCATCTTTAAGATAACATAAATCAATCACAACACTGTCATCATTAGAATGCTTGATAAACTCAAATATGAAATATGATAAAGCACTATAGAGATTATCAACCTCATTATATAAATGTTTGTTACCTATACATCTATCAACTTTTTTTATTTTATGTTTTACTTTACTATCACCACTCAAGTTCCTGCCAATTGCACTCAAAGACAAATTCTGACTATATCGCAAGCCTTCTGCAACATCAAGTAACGCATTTAAACGATTATTATGTATAAAAGGACAATGTTCTTTTATTACTTCATTTAATACTGTTTTTACATCCATAACCTACTATCTCCATCATCATTAAATAATGAAGATATTCTATCAATTCTTGCTATTTTGCAACAATTTCGTGGGGATACATCAGATTGCAATGACGGTTTCTCAATTATTGTTTTCTTAAACTAACGCTTATGCGATGGAGCGACGCCTATAAGTAATAGGCGAGCGACGAGTGACAACGTTCCCAACTTCTCATCAATTGACTATATCATAAGGATTTTTGGTGCGGGTTATTGGAGAAAAGGAAAAAAGATTTATGAAAAAGAAAATAAAATATAGTGATGGTGAAATAAAAGAAGTGAAAATAATAAATGACTTCTTACCAGCACCTGAGAATTTAATCCTAAAAGATAATTCCGTTAAAATTACTACTTCTTTAAGTAAAGAAAGTGTTGATTTTTTTAAGTCTCAAGCATCTAAACATCATATTCCCTATCAAAAAATGATAAAAACCTTATTAGATAAATATGTTAACCGTTATATGTAGAATTTTACATTATAATAAGGTCAAGATGCAATATTTAGAGCAAGAAACTTTTTTGTCACCTAGTTTATATATGAAAATAATTGATTGCCTAACCATTGCTGTCCTCTAATTGACAGTAGGGGATAAACTTGTTGTTTAATTTTTTGATAATATTGTTTTATATAACGTATTTCATCTTCGTTTAGCATTTTATAATCTATTAACTCCTTTGCATAAGGAACCATAGTAAGAGTATCAAACTCTAAATAATTTACATCCTGTAAGCTATTTCTGATATACATCAAATTTTCTATTCTAATACCAAATTCGTTGATTTTATAGTAACCCGGCTCATTGGACACAATCATACCTGGTTGTAAAATCACGTTACTGCGTAAATTAATATTTTGTGGTCCTTCATGGACATTTAAAAAGCAACCGACCCCATGACCTGTACCATGCGGGTAATCTTGCCCGTCCCTCCACAAAAATTGTCGAGCTAATACATCTAAATGGCTTCCTGTAGTAATATTAACCGGAAACTTAATCATCGATAGAGCAATATGTCCCTTAAGAACTTGAGTATAACGTAATTTTTGTTCCTCGGTAGGGTCACCTATAGCAAAGGTTCTGGTTACATCAGTGGTACAGCCTTTATATTGTCCACCAGAATCAATTAATAATATACCTTTACCTAAGATTTTTTTTGCTTGATGGCTTGTTGCTCGGTAATGAATTATCGCACCATTTTCCTTAAAACCACATATAGTTGGGAAACTATTCGTAACATATTGATCTTGCTTAGATCTAAATTCGGTTAATATTTCTCCTAAATCATACTCAGTTTGATCTTGTAAATTTGGTAGCTCAAACAAATATGCCAAGAATTCACATAGTGCTACCGCGTCATTAATATGAAAATTAACTGTGTGTTTAATCTCAATATCATTCTTAATTGCTTTAGATAGTTGACAAGGGTCGTTAATTTTTTCTACTAGTTTATTATTGAGCAAATCCATAATGTAACTTGAGGCAAAATTTTCATCAACGAGAACCTTATTAGCTTGACCTAATATACCGGCAAACTTTTCTTCCGATAAAATAGTTATGTCAGGGCGAGCAATCATAATTTCTTGATTAGCTCTATTCGGGTTAGTAAATAAATATAGTTGGTCTTGAGTGATTAGAACTATAGCGAGCATCAATGGTGAATATGGAGTGTCACTTGCTCTGAGATTTAATAACCAGCATATTGAATCTGTTGAAGTAACAATCATTGTATCGGCGGAATATTTAGTTAGTAGATTGCGGCATATGGCAATTTTATTACTATATGATTGACCAGAAAATTTATCATCATGAATATATATTTTTGATGATGGCTGATCAGGTTTATCATACCAAATTTGGTCTATTAAATTATCAGATATCTTCTGTAAACGGGATCTTATTTTAGCAAATGTTTGTAACTTAACATTAGTAAAGAGTTTCGAATCATATCCCAATATACCATCATTACATAAATAGTCATCCCAAGGAAAATGTGCTAAATCTTTAATATCAAAAATCTTAAAAATTTCTTGATCTAGTTCATGTTTACTTTGTTCTAGATAACGACCATCTGTAAAAAATACCGCCTTACCTTTGCAAATCACCGCAATACCATTTGATCCGCTAAAGTTAGTTATATATTGCAGTCGCTTAGCACTTTCATGAACATACTCATTAAGATATTGATCGTTACATGGTACTATATATCCATCTATTTTATACTTAGCAAATAGTCCTCTAATATTACGGATACGTTCTTGCATTAAACAACCTACTATTTACCCAAAAGAATTATCTGCTTCTTTCACTATGCGGTTTCTTAGTTACAGAGCTAACATGGCGGGGTGCAGCTTTTTCATCAGCCGAAACCTTAGATATATCATTTTTGATAGATTTGCCGATAAGTTGAGCGGCTTTTAGAACTTCAGGACTTAGGTTTTTTATGTTATCTAAAGGTTTTTCTATCTGCTGTTCTCTTGCGAGATTCGGTGTTCTACCAATCATCCCATCAATAGACACTTTAAAAAAATCGGCAAGAAGTACCAATGTAACACTAGATAGCATTTTTTGAGTATCATCTTCTTTTAAAAAAGGACGTAATGCATCTTCACTAAGACCAAGTTTTTTCCCTAACTCAGACTGAGTTAAATCGTTTTTGACTAGCTCCTTATTGATAAAACTCCTTAAATTAGCACTTAATTCTTCAGGAGATAGTTTACCATATTGTTGTTTTCCCCCAGAGTCAAATTCCTCTCTACCCAATAATTCATTGACAGAGCATTTAAAATAATCAGCTAGTTTGAGTATGTTTTTTATCTCAGGACGCCGATTATCTAGCATCTTCCTCATAGTAGTTTCAGGAACATCTGCAGCCTCAGCTAGTTGACCTACCTTTAGCCCTTCATCCTTCATTTTTTTATTAAGGAAATCCTTTATATTTTCAAACCAACCCATCAAACATAATCTTTTATAAATTTATCCGTGAAAAACGGTTTTTTTCTTGACAGGAAAAAACCCTTATAGTAAAGTTGTTTGTCTTACCAAATAAATTTAATAAATTCTTTCAGTAAGATAAACTTTAGGAATCGTAACCATTTTACATATAAATTCAACCACTTGTCAATATGTATAAGTTGAATATAAGAAAAATGTTATTAACCCTAAAAACCCAATCATAAAAGGAAATGCTTTATGAATATATACAATATTTATCTGATAATCAAATATATTATTGCTTATTTAGCAACTTTTTTATTAAAAATGCAACCTAAATTACGTCAGTTCGGGATAAGATATAGATGAAATAGTAATAGATAAAAGGATTGTCAAAAAGGAGTGCCTGCAGTATTTATATTTTTAAACAAAAAAACAAACTACAGGCATGAAAAAAGATATCACAGAATTATATAGTTTTATAGATGATTTTTGTAAAATTTATTTGGAGTATGAACAGAGAAAGTTATTACCATCAAATAAGCAAAGAAATCGCTGTTGTAGCATGATTCTAAGTGAAATGTTAACAATAATAATTATGTTTCATACATCCTATGCTAAGAATTTTAAATTTTTCTATAAAAGTTATATAGAGTGCATGCATAAGGATGATTTTCCCAAAGCCTTGAGTTATAATAGATTTGTTGAATTAATGGCACGATTATTCATACCGCTAAATATGTTGATTCATTTGTTGTTTGGTGAGGAAACAGGTATTTATTTTATTGACTCTACAACGATTAAAGCTTGTCACAATAAAAGGCGTTATAGCAATAAAGTTTTTAAAGGATTAGCCAAACATAGTAAATCCTCTATGGGGTATTTTTATGGTTTTAAATTACATGTAATAATCAATAATAAAGGGGAGTTTATGGCATTAAAAGTGACCAAAGGCAATGTAGATGATAGGGTTCCAGTACCGGAGTTAACAAAAAGATTAACTGGAATTATAGCAGCTGATAAAGGTTATATTAAGCAAAATTTGTTCTTAAATTTATATGAAAGAGGCTTAAAAATGATTCATGGAATTAAGAAGAATATGGAAAATAAATTAATGGATTTGAAAGAAAAAATCTTACTTCGAAAGCGTAACTTAATTGAAACAGTTTTTGATTATCTAAAAAATAAAATGAACCTTGAACATACTAGACATAGATCACCAATAAATGCCTTTGTCCATATATTATCTACTCTTGTTGCTTACTCATTAAAGAAAAATAAACCTTCAACAAAATTTGATTTTAATCTACATGTTCACAATATCCTTATCCCGAATTGACGTATATTCATATAATCAACAAGCAACCTTTAGCATTTTTGCAAAATTGTATAGTGCTATGGTATGCGAGTCCCTATATTTTCAAAAAAACAATTCTTCAAATCATTTGAGTACCCCAACTTCCTATTTAAGTGCATGTTTGATAAGAGAGATGGTAACAGCTTGCTTACGAACTAATGCATAGTGCGTTATTACATCCAATAATTTGATTATTTGATCAAATTGCCGTGGTAAATTAATTAATAAATATTCAATTACACAGTCAGATACCTTAACCGATTGATCAGAAAAATACTTAAAAATTAATTTGCTCATCAATTCATCATCTGGCTGTTTTATTTCTAATCTTAAAACAGAATTGACTCTTGATGATAAATCCTGTAATGCAAAATTATTAGCTAAGCTTCCTGTAGTCATCAACAAATATTTACGACACTCACTTATTAAATTAAAACAATGGAGGATATTTCTTTCCTGCCAAAATTCTATATCTTCTATAATAAAAGCATTATACTTCATAATATGCTCTGCACTAAGTATATCTGAATCTTTTTTTATAAAAAATGCATTCGACAAATTTTGCCATATTTTACTAAGATATGTTTTACCAGAAGAAGGAGGACCATAAAGCAAAATTGTAAACTCATAGGGTTTACTGCCCCAAATTCTCGACCAGTTTTTTATTGAATTGTATGCGATTTGATTAGAAGGTGAATTAATAAAATTATCTAGAACATATCGATCATTACCAAATAATGGTAATATATATTGCTGGGAATCTCTCATCTTTAAGTCTTATAAAACTTACTAGATTTATAAAAATCGATAGCAGCTAAAAACAAAACTTTTACTATACTGGCAATTGGTATAGCAAATAATATACCCAAAAAACCAAATATATTACCTAATGCAAGAACTGCAAATATTATCCAAAGAGGATGTAGACCGATCTTATCACCTATAATTTTCGGTGATAAAATATATCCTTCAACTATTGTGCCAACCAAATAAATAATGATTATATAAAATAAGGTACTGACCATACCAAAAGCAAAATAACTAACAATCATGGTAAGAGAAAAGGATATTAAGATGCCAACAAATGGTATAATTATTGAAAAACCAGATAAAACCCCTAACAATAATCCTAAATCCACACCAAGAATCGACAAAGAAACTCCGTAATAGATTGATAATAATAAACAAACATTTAGCTGTCCCCTTATATAAGAAGACAAGGAAGTATTAATGGCTGATAATATTTTTAGAATTTTCTTTTTACCTTTCAAAGGTAGTAAAAGGTTTATATTTTCTGACATTGTTAACCAATCTCGTAAAAAATAAAATAATATAAGTGGTATTAATAAAATCAACACAAATAAATTGATTGTTACCATAGTAACATGCCAAATATTATTAGCAAGCCCTGTGATCAACAAAAATATACCATTAACAAAGTTACTAATAGAATTTTTTATATTATCAGCAATATCTGGATCTATTGAATAAAATTTTGCCGTAATAACAGGTATTAATTCAGTTTGTAAATAATCTTTATAAGCTGGAATTTTACTAATTAGCAAAGTTGTTTGTTGATATATGATAGGCAGCAACACTACAATTACTATAGCAAAAATGCTAAAAAATAGAAAGGAAATTACTGAAACTACTATAGTTCTAGATAATTTATATCGTAACGACAGATTATCGATTATAGGCTGTAATATATATGATATTATCCCAGCTATAAAAAATGGCATCAATATATTAGAGATCAGAGTCAAAGTTACTATAATAGTGCCAACAACAATAACCCAAAAAATAGTTTTATCCAAGATGGTTCTTCTTCTTTTATAAATTACTGCAAAGTATAGCTTTTCCGTATATCATACCAATTGCAATAATTAACACGGTGTGTTTATCCAGTCTCTATACATAATTGATTTTACTAAATCTACATTATGAGCAAATTGATTCCAAGCGTAACAAGCCATAGTGACGATATCTTCATATACACCATAACATTGGTTAGACAAGAAATGATTTTTGATCCATTCCCAAACTTGTTCCATTGCATTAAGTTCCGGTGCATAGGGCGGAAGCGGTATCAAAGTGATATTGCTTGGCACAGTTAGTTTTTTGGCTGTGTGCCAACCTGCATTATCCGTTAGTAAAGCTATATGTCGGTTGCCTTGAATACTGCGAGAAAGCTCTTCTAAGAATTTATTCATTGCCTGTGTGTTTGCATATGGTAAAATTAATGCAAAAGCTTCTCCTGTATCATGGCAAGCAGCTCCATAAATATATGTTGAAATGAATTGCTGTTGCCGAACTTTACGGGGTCTAGTGCCACGCTTAGCCCATATACGAGTTAAGCTACCTTGTTGCCCAACTCGAGTTTCATCCTGAGACCATATATCAACTTTACATCTATCGATATTTTTTGGTAATAATTTTGTTAACATGTCTGGGAAGTTTTTTTATATGTATTTTGAGTCTCTTGATTTGACTTTGGATGCATTGAACGAGAAGTAATCCAGCTAAAACCAAGGCGGTGCATAGTATTGTAGACTGTTTTTAAAGCGCATTTAGCACCATATTCCTCAAGTAACATGATATGTAGCTCCTTTCCAGTTATATACCCACCAGTTTTACTTTCACTGAGCGTATTGATTTTATCAAAAAGAGCAGACTCTTGTATAGTGTTAATCTTCCTAGGGGCGCCGCTTCTTTGTGATTCAAATAATCCTTCAAAACCATGATTCCTAAATCTTCTGAGCCATGATTGCACAGTTTTCCAGTGTGACTTCACTATTTCAGATATGGCTTTTAAAGATTTGCCTAATTGAAGGTGATACATCGCCAATAAACGTATACGATTTCGACCATGCGGCTCATGTTTCATCATTTTTATAAAATCATGACCATGAAAACCTTGTGGTAATATTAACCTAGCCATTTGAGTACCTTTATCAGTTAAAAACCCATTTTACACCACTGCGTTAATTATTGCAATTGGTATTAAATATTTTTGGCATACCATATTTTTCTATAGCGTCTTCAAGGGCTGTTACACAAAATTCACTTTCCAAACTAATGGAGATTCGCCAACTTAGAATATAACGACTATACCAGTCAATAATAGCTACTAAATATACGAACCCTTGGCTCAGTCTTATATACGTTATATCTGCACTCCAAACCTGGTTTGGCAATACTATTTCTAATCCTTTTAGTAAATAAGGATATATTTTATGCACTTGATTCCTCTTGCTTAAATTTATTTTAGGATAAACAGCTTCAAGACCCATTATCTTGTAGTAACGTCTAACAGCTTTACGACCTACCGAAAAACCTTGGGCTTGTAAATATTTAGCCATCCGCCGCATACCATAATATGGATGCATAGTATAGGTCTCATCAATTATTGCCATAATCTTGATATCTTGTTCACTAATACCAGTAGGTTGATAGTAATAGGTTGACCTGCTAATATCCAATAACTTACACTGTTGTACAATTGTTAACTTATTATGATTAGGCTCTATCATATTACACCTAACCTTTAATTCCAAACAATGCAGATTTTTTTTTGAGCCAGTCACACTCAACGCTTAACTGACCAATTTGCTCATATAGATTCTTGATTAACCCCTGCTGATTTGGATCAGCACTCTGTGTTTTATTCTTAAAACCTTGTACTAACAACTCAAGACCTTGTTTTTTCCAGTTACTTATCTGTGTTGCATGAACACCATACTTACTGGTTATCTGGGCTATTGTTAGCTCTCCCTTAATTGCTTCTATGACAATTTTGGCTTTCTCCTCAGCACTATATTGCCTTACTTGTTTTTTCATCTCTAGCTCTCCTTGTTTGCTAAAGAATTCTATCTCATTTTTCTTATTTTTCTGTCCAAAATATTGGAACCATTATAGTGGTGAGCTATGGTAAAAATAAAACCTTCTTTCAAACCAGTTTGTTAGAAAGAATATTTGAAAAGTAAGAAGGGAGGGATTATAAAGTTCTCGAATAATAACAACAAAATTGGAGAATATATTATGATCCCTCTTACGGAGATTTTCTGCTTAATTGATGATTTTTGCAAGCATTTTGATACGGAGCAAAATAAATATATATTACCAAATCCTAACCGTAAGCGTAAAGTAGTTTGCAGTATAGGACTCTCAGAGATTATTACTATTATACGTCAGTTCGGGATAAGATATAGATGAAATAGTAATAGATAAAAGGATTGTCAAAAAGGAGTGCCTGCAGTATTTATATTTTTAAACAAAAAAACAAACTACAGGCATGAAAAAAGATATCACAGAATTATATAGTTTTATAGATGATTTTTGTAAAATTTATTTGGAGTATGAACAGAGAAAGTTATTACCATCAAATAAGCAAAGAAATCGCTGTTGTAGCATGAGTCTAAGTGAAATGTTAACAATAATAATTATGTTTCATACATCCTATGCTAAGAATTTTAAATTTTTCTATAAAAGTTATATAGAGTGCATGCATAAGGATGATTTTCCCAAAGCCTTGAGTTATAATAGATTTGTTGAATTAATGGCACGATTATTCATACCGCTAAATATGTTGATTCATTTGTTGTTTGGTGAGGAAACAGGTATTTATTTTATTGACTCTACAACGATTAAAGCTTGTCACAATAAAAGGCGTTATAGCAATAAAGTTTTTAAAGGATTAGCCAAACATAGTAAATCCTCTATGGGGTATTTTTATGGTTTTAAATTACATGTAATAATCAATAATAAAGGGGAGTTTATGGCATTAAAAGTGACCAAAGGCAATGTAGATGATAGGGTTCCAGTACCGGAGTTAACAAAAAGATTAACTGGAATTATAGCAGCTGATAAAGGTTATATTAAGCAAAATTTGTTCTTAAATTTATATGAAAGAGGCTTAAAAATGATTCATGGAATTAAGAAGAATATGGAAAATAAATTAATGGATTTGAAAGAAAAAATCTTACTTCGAAAGCGTAACTTAATTGAAACAGTTTTTGATTATCTAAAAAATAAAATGAACCTTGAACATACTAGACATAGATCACCAATAAATGCCTTTGTCCATATATTATCTACTCTTGTTGCTTACTCATTAAAGAAAAATAAACCTTCAACAAAATTTGATTTTAATCTACATGTTCACAATATCCTTATCCCGAATTGACGTAATATGTAAGGACTCGCTTCTCTATAACCTAAAATTAATAAGGTTAGTTCTTAATTTAAGAGGGGTAACAGCTTAACCGAATGCCATTGATATGGTACTGTCCCCGGTACAATAAAAAATGGGGGTAAGGGGGGATTCTATCTTAAATCAGGAAGAATTGCATATCTAGACATAATTTAAGTGAAAATTAACATATCCATGACCACTTATAAGCGATATTGCCATTTTATTTTTATAAATACCACCTTCATGCAATATCCAGGTTAACATTTTTATTATTTAAAAATTAAATAATTTTAGAAATAACTTGATTTTTCTGAGGAAATGGGGCAATATCTGCCTTAAGCTGAAGAAGTGGGCGATTAGCTCAGTTGGTAGAGCATCTCGTTTACACCGAGAATGTCGGCAGTTCGAGTCTGCCATCGCCCACCATATACC
Organism: Rickettsia endosymbiont of Oedothorax gibbosus; assembly: GCF_936269705.1. NCBI lineage: Bacteria > Pseudomonadati > Pseudomonadota > Alphaproteobacteria > Rickettsiales > Rickettsiaceae > Rickettsia > Rickettsia endosymbiont of Oedothorax gibbosus. The sequence goes on along the minus strand of NZ_OW370493.1, from coordinate 2,175,977 downwards.
TCTGGAAGTGTAATATAGTGAATTATTAAGCAGCATTTAGTACCGCAGTTTTCCATTTGCTAGACCAATCATTACTATGGATTATAGATCTTAATTGCAAAATAGGATTTAACCCCTCTCTAGACCATCTCATGTGTTGCTGCCCTTTACATCTTTGATTGATTAAACTCTCAACAGTTGATTCAGCAAGATTACTAGTAAAGATCAGCCCTTGATCCTTCCTTGTTGAGTAATCCACAATTTTATCTTTATTATTATCAACATATTGGGATAATTTTTTAATCCTATCATGATGCTGTTCTTCTTTTGTCAGTGCTAATATTTCTTTAAATCTTATCATCGCCTTCTCCACATCTCCTCTCCATAAATGCCACTTGATATGCATCAGATCTTCTTTTAGCCTTTTTGGTAACGATATATTCTCAAATTTCATACCCAAATGAAACCAATCTAAAATATAAGTTATTTTAGCACACAAAGGCTCTAGTGCCTTTGCTATATTCCAGCAATTTGCCGCCCCATCACATAGTGCGGTAATATGTGTTTTTGGGCTTAAGCCTTGTTTCAATGCTGCAATAATAGTAGAACTTATAATTTGTTTTTGACGATCATCCTTAATTGACGCTGCACAATTCTTACTTATAATATAATTCCTGGTATCTTGACTATTTGATTTTATAGATTCTGGTTTGTAAACTACAGCCACCATAGCCTCCATACTACGTTGATCCTCTGTTGTCTTTATATGTCCTCCATCTACATTTAATATTAGTTCAACAGCATCTTCAGTAATGAGCATTTCCTTCTCATCAGCATTGATATCTTCAATAGCATTGCCAACTGATTCTGTAACTTGTTTAATACGATTATGATTATTAATTTGCCGATCTTTACCAGAAAATAATTCAAATAATTTCTCTCCTTCTCTAAAACTATGTGTAGCACCTAGTGTAGCTTGTATTTTTTTTAAATCACCAGAAATTACTCCCTGCAATAACGTGCGGACGGTAGAGTGCGTTTCATATCCGCAATTATGGCATTTAAATCTCTGTATTACAATGTTATGATCAGTGAAAACATCGTGAAAAGTAGATTTATTTACACCAGTCTTATGCATTTTAATTTTACACTTAGGGCAAGTAACTTTTGTTAGTTTATGGATTAATTGAATCTTTTCCTGCAAAACTATATCCTGTACTCCTTGAATTAAAGCAATTTGATTATCCAAACCTATGGAAAAATCTAGACAATTACTTGGTTCGTTAAGCTCGCCATTAAGTACTTCTACTCTTGAAATTGTTGTAGTGGGTTGCTTATGATCATACGATTCATATATTATTCTATATCTTCTTGTTGTCATCCTATTACTCATAGTTGCTAATAATGACATTATTGTATCGCCTTTTTATAACAATGTCAACTCACTATATTACACTTCCACTTACATCTAGACCTATTATTTTACTCATGATATAATCTCCTTCGTCTTATTGTGCAAGGCTGCTACTTCCAACACCTTCTGCAATTTGTTCAAAGCAAACTTTGTAAGAGGGTACTTATTCTATGCTCGATTATCTCAATCAAGTACCCCTCAAATCACCCTCTTACCATTACTTATATCATAATTTAAAGATATAAGTACCCTACAATTTTTGTAAAGATGGTATTAGGATAGAAAAAAGTTTTTGTTTGGGAGGTATTAATAATGTGGATATTAGCTGCGTTATGGCTGTTGTAGATTGATAAAAAGCATTTTTGATATGATCAAAGCCATAGGTAAATAATGAAAACAATTGTCTTTCAATGGTTTTGTACCGTTTTATTCGGATGGGATTTAAGGCATTTTGTATTATTCCATTTTTGACTATTAAAGCTGAAGCAATAGCAGTTATCACTAATAATTTTTCAAATCTATCCAATTTTACAATGTGACTTTTTTCAATATCAAAACCACCGCTTTTTAGGTGCAAAAATAGTCGTTAACACTCCAACGAAATTTATATAAAGCAAAAATATCTTGCTCTATTTCAATTGAAGACACCAGAACCATCAGCTCGCTCTTATCATTTCTATATGCGGTAAAATTAACCTTTCTATTCCATAATATACCACTACAAGCCCTATACTCTAAGGCTTTAACATCACTAAATATTCTTTCAATGGTTAAAGTTCTTAAACCTTTTGTAAGACGAATTTTATGATCCATTTTTAATGGAATAACAAACTTTAGATGGTTATTTATCAGAAAGTCTAACCATTCTTTATTCATAAATTCTCTATCAGCAAGCAAATATTTTATTCTTTCAACGCCAAAATTATTAATAAATTTCTGTAAAAATTCCTTCATAAATTCTGCAGAACACCCGCCACCATGCGACAAAGTCTTCCAGAATATTGGCACCGATATTTTACCAATTACCATTACTAAAAATAAAATATTAATATCGGATTTACCAAATTTCCAACTTGTCCTATCCATTGCTACGACATAATTTTTTGAAGCAAAAAAGCTTAATAGCAAATAGCCAACCTTCATATAATCAAAATTAAAATCTTTTAAAAAACGATAAATTCTATGAGTTTTTGACGTCGCTTTAGCATCACCTAAAATACCAAGTGCTAAACCTTTTTGATAAATTGAGCTGCCCGTCAGCAAACTAATTACCATACCAAACAAACATTTTAATCTTGATTTATTTCCGTCTATATATAAAATCAATTCTTGAAGTATTATATTATGCATTTTGTTATAAAAATACCTACCTTATACTACTTCACACCACTCTAAATCAACCATTCTTCTTCATCTTCTCAAAATTGTAGGGTACTATAGTGTAGAGGATGGGAACAATAAAATAATGCCTCACCACGCAAACCTATGATAAGAACACTGTGTAACGATTATTATTACCTAAATCTGGGTTCGAAAATTATCCACTAGGGTTCACCAATTTCTCATCAATTGACTATAGTTATTATATATTTTTGCTACGGCTCTTTATCCTCAAGCCCTTTAGTACCTTCAAGCTTTGCATTAATTAAAGATATTTTACTAACAAAAGCTCTAATAAAATTAACATTTGTTAAATCAGTATCATTAAAATTTGTATTATAAAGTTTAGCAGATTCTAAATTGCTCCCAATAAGAGATGATTTGCTAAAATCTGCATTACTTAGATTTGCCATAGTTAGATCAGTATTTTGTAATATACAATTCTGGATTATAGCATTAGATAAATCGATACCTTTAAGAACAGAGCCTGAGAAAATAGTTTGGTTAAATGCCAGACCTGACAAATTTAAACCTTGTAAATTGATATTTGATAAGTCTTTCACCTGTTCTAAATCTTTTACAGAATAGATAGTATTTACTGATTTAAATTTATAAAAGTCCTGCCCATTTAATACAATATTTCTGTTAAAATCTGAATTAATGAAATTATTATCTTTATATCTCACATTATTTAATTGAGAGTTTATGATTGGCGAACTATCAAAAATGACTTCTGATAAATCTGAATTTATTATAGCTATCTGATAAAAATGGCTATCAACAAATTTTATCCCATTTAAAACAGTATTTTGTATCAGTGCTTTAGTAAAATTTACCGTATTAAATTTAGTAGCAGAGAAATTAGAGTTTATTAATTCACTATTGGTCAAATCAGAATTAATAATAGTTGCTTGCTTGACATAGCTATTATTCAATAATATGCCAGTAAGATTACTATTCTCAATATCAACATTATCAATATTAATTTTATTTAACTTAAGCAAAATGCTATTGCAATTTTTTATTGATAAATCCTTTATGTTAGTGTCATTAAAATGAGCATTATCCATCACACTATTTTGAATTTGTACTTGCTTTAATTGTACATTGTTAAAATTGCTATTCTTAAAATTACAACTTTCAATAATTGTATTGGCAAAATCTGCAGACTGAAAGGAAGAGAAAGAAAATAACGAGTTAGTAAGCTTTATATTTTTTAATTGAGCTTGATTAATAATAGCATGAGTAAAATCTGAATTGCTAATCACCGCTCCAGTAAAGTCCACCCCAGTTAGATCCACAGATTCACAATAACAATTAGTCATATTGAGGTAATTAGCTAATATTTGCCGTAAATCTGTACCATAAAAAATAGAATTTGAGATAACTGCTTTTTTAAAACTACCTTTTGCTAAATTACTTTTTTGAAAATTAGAATTACTGATCATAGCCTCATCAAATACAGCTCTAGTAAGATTTGCATTTTCAAAATTAATATTTTCTAAATTAGCTTTGACAAAGTCAGTGTCCTCAAGATTTGATTGAATAAGATTACTATTTCTCAAATGAGTATTCTCAAACATCGATGCTTGAAAATCTGCACCATAAGCTGATATATTTTTTAATATAGTATTAGAAAGATCACTTTCTTGAATTATAGATTTTGTTAAAATTGCATCCTCAAAATTTGTTCCTGAAAAATCTACCCGTGATATTTCGCAAAAACTTAAGTCAACACCAGAAAGATCCTCATTTGTTAGTTTAACACCTACTAACTTTAACCCCCTAAGATTTGCACCAAATTTATTTTTAATATTTACTGGTAGCTTATTTTTATTCTGCTCTGCTATATAATTTCTAATAATGAGACTTTGACTATTAGATAACAAACCATTTTCATCTCTTGAAGAATCTGAACATCCGGTAAGGACTAAAAGCGAAGCTAGAATCAAGGATTTTAGCTTATAGCTAATCCGAGTAGTATTTATCCGTAGCAAACTAATGTCTATTAGTGAGGAAATGATATAGTCAATTGATAAGAAGTTGGTGATGTTGTCGCTCAATGCTTGCCTATTACTTATAGGCGTCGCTTCATCGCTTCTGCTACTCAATTCTCCTGAATTGACTATACCACCCCTGTTACTAATGTCATCCTGCTTCAGTGTGGGGTCTAGATTTCCTCCTACGTGGGAATGACATAGGATTGGAGTAATATTAATCAGATTAGCTATAAAATATTCAAATAATTTGAAGCATTTGAATATTTTATAAGACATTCTTCCTGCCTTTTATGTAATAATATAAAGAAGAAAATATTAGGATTTTTACTAAGCCACTTGGTATAAGTATTATAAATCCGCTATAAATAGCTTGTTTAAATCCTATAATTGTCGCTAACCAACCAACTCCCAAAGAAAAAATTATAATGTGACCAATGAGACAGCTAAAAAACACTCCTAAGAATTTGTTATTAAACTCTTTAGAAAACTTACTATTAAGTATACCCATCACAGGAGTTACAATTAAAAATCCTATCAGATAGCCACCTGTTGTACCAAACAAAACATGTAATCCACTTGATAGCTCTGCAAATATTGGTAGCCCTACCACGCCAATTGTAATATAAGCTAAAACTGTAGCAAAACTAAGTCGAGGGCTGTAAGTAAAAGCAATAATACTAATTACCACAGTTTGCATGGATATCAGCACTGGCTGGATAGGAATAACAATTTGTGCCCCAGCAAAAAGAGCTACTACCCCCATTATTACTTTAGCAATTAACAGATAGTTATCCACTATCGAGCTTGGTAAAGTTGTTTTATTCATAATTGTCATAAAAATCCTCGTCATTAAATTTATTACTAGGAATATGTAAATTGAGTAATTTCAATTTGCGATGTAATGCTGAACGTTCCATACCTACAAAGGCTGAGGTTTTAGAAATGTTATTATTAAATCGATTCATCTGAGCAGCTAAATACTGCCTTTCAAAAATCTCTCTTGCCTCTCTTAACGGCATGATCATTATATCAACATTATCTTCCTGCTTTGCAGAACTAGAATCAGTAACTAAAATTTCTGGTGGTATCATAGTTGGTTTGATCGTTTGATTACTATTTGAAGATAGCGGATTCATAATTAAAGTCCACTCTATTACATTACGTAATTGCCTTATATTACCTGGCCAACTATAAACTTGAAAAGCTGCAATTGTTTCATCAGAAAATTCACGTGTTTTTAAACCAGAAAACTTAGAAAGTTGTTTAACAAAATACTTCACTAATGCAGACATATCATCTTTTCTATCATATAAAGATGGAATTTTTAGGGAAATAACATTTAATCGATGATATAAATCCTCCAGGAGTTCACCTTTACTTATCTCTTCTTGTACAATCTTAGAAGTTGCAGCAATAACCCGTATATCTAGTTTTATTGCTTTACTTCCTGGCTTATGAAACATTTGGTCTTGCAAAAATTTAAGTAATTGTACTTGTGCCGAAATTGGTAAACCACTAATTTCATCTATGTACAGAGTGCCATTATTTGCTATTTCTAATATCGAAGGACGTCTAATATCCTGGTTATCTATTCCTTTAAATAATTCTTGATGAATACGGTCAGGCTCCATACCTACTGGGCTAAAGGTTACAAAAGGTGTATTAGCCCTTTTTGATTTTTTATGAATTAATCGAGCAGCTAGTTCTTTACCGCTGCCAATTTGCCCTTGAATAAATACTCTACTAGTTGCCAAAGCGGCTTTTTCAATATCAGACTTAAGTTTGCCTGTAATGTGAGAGTTACCTATAAGCTCAGTTTTATCAATAACTTTTGATTTTAGTTCAAGATTCTCACGCTTTAACTTAGTTGTCTCACAGGCTCTTTTTAATAAGATCAATAGCTTATCATGACTAAATGGCTTTTCTAGATAATCATAGGCACCCATTTTGATAGCATTTACTGCAGTTTCAATATTACCATGCCCGCTAATAACTATCACAGGCATTAGTGGATAACGTTTTTTTACTATCTCCAAAATTCCAAGCCCATCAAGCTCACTACCCTGCAACCAAATATCTAAAATAATTGCTGCTGGAGTTCTTTCTTGGAGTATTTTAAAAGCCTGAATACTATTAGCAGCAGTCTTAGTAGTAAATCCTTCTTCTTTTAAAATATCTGAGACTAAATCTCTAATATCTGCTTCATCATCAACAACAAGAATATCTATAGACATCAAATTTTCCTAAAAACTAATTATTGAAATTATAGGTTAATAGCTAATAAAAAAGAAATCAACTAATTTTTATAACATTTTTGCCACATAACCAAAACTATATAGGCGAGTAACCCACTCCCATTGCTGAGAGCAAGTCCTCTAAGAACCGCATAGGCGTTAGTTTAAGAAAATAAAGTAGAAAAGTTGTCATTGCGAGCTACCGTAGGTGGCGTGGCAATCCATTTCTAATTACTTTTCTGGATTGCTTCGTCGACCTTACGGTCTCCTCGCAATCTGATGTATCCCCACGAAATTGTTGCAAAATAGCAAGAATTGATAGAATATCTTCATTATTTAATGATGATGGAGATAGTAGGTTATGGATGTAAAAACAGTATTAAATGAAGTAATAAAAGAACATTGTCCTTTTATACATAATAATCGTTTAAATGCGTTACTTGATGTTGCAGAAGGCTTGCGATATAGTCAGAATTTGTCTTTGAGTGCAATTGGCAGGAACTTGAGTGGTGATAGTAAAGTAAAACATAAAATAAAAAAAGTTGATAGATGTATAGGTAACAAACATTTATATAACGAGGTTGATAATCTCTATAGCGCTTTATCATATTTCATATTTGAGTTTATCAAGCATTCTAATGATGACAGTGTTGTGATTGATTTATGTTATACCAATTGCAATAATTAACACGGTGTGTTTATCCAGTCTCTATACATAATTGATTTTACTAAATCTACATTATGAGCAAATTGATTCCAAGCGTAACAAGCCATAGTGACGATATCTTCATATACACCATAACATTGGTTAGACAAGAAATGATTTTTGATCCATTCCCAAACTTGTTCCATTGCATTAAGTTCCGGTGCATAGGGCGGAAGCGGTATCAAAGTGATATTGCTTGGCACAGTTAGTTTTTTGGCTGTGTGCCAACCTGCATTATCCGTTAGTAAAGCTATATGTCGGTTGCCTTGAATACTGCGAGAAAGCTCTTCTAAGAATTTATTCATTGCCTGTGTGTTTGCATATGGTAAAATTAATGCAAAAGCTTCTCCTGTATCATGGCAAGCAGCTCCATAAATATATGTTACGTCAGTTCGGGATAAGATATAGATGAAATAGTAATAGATAAAAGGATTGTCAAAAAGGAGTGCCTGCAGTATTTATATTTTTAAACAAAAAAACAAACTACAGGCATGAAAAAAGATATCACAGAATTATATAGTTTTATAGATGATTTTTGTAAAATTTATTTGGAGTATGAACAGAGAAAGTTATTACCATCAAATAAGCAAAGAAATCGCTGTTGTAGCATGAGTCTAAGTGAAATGTTAACAATAATAATTATGTTTCATACATCCTATGCTAAGAATTTTAAATTTTTCTATAAAAGTTATATAGAGTGCATGCATAAGGATGATTTTCCCAAAGCCTTGAGTTATAATAGATTTGTTGAATTAATGGCACGATTATTCATACCGCTAAATATGTTGATTCATTTGTTGTTTGGTGAGGAAACAGGTATTTATTTTATTGACTCTACAACGATTAAAGCTTGTCACAATAAAAGGCGTTATAGCAATAAAGTTTTTAAAGGATTAGCCAAACATAGTAAATCCTCTATGGGGTATTTTTATGGTTTTAAATTACATGTAATAATCAATAATAAAGGGGAGTTTATGGCATTAAAAGTGACCAAAGGCAATGTAGATGATAGGGTTCCAGTACCGGAGTTAACAAAAAGATTAACTGGAATTATAGCAGCTGATAAAGGTTATATTAAGCAAAATTTGTTCTTAAATTTATATGAAAGAGGCTTAAAAATGATTCATGGAATTAAGAAGAATATGGAAAATAAATTAATGGATTTGAAAGAAAAAATCTTACTTCGAAAGCGTAACTTAATTGAAACAGTTTTTGATTATCTAAAAAATAAAATGAACCTTGAACATACTAGACATAGATCACCAATAAATGCCTTTGTCCATATATTATCTACTCTTGTTGCTTACTCATTAAAGAAAAATAAACCTTCAACAAAATTTGATTTTAATCTACATGTTCACAATATCCTTATCCCGAATTGACGTATGTTGAAATGAATTGCTGTTGCCGAACTTTACGGGGTCTAGTGCCACGCTTAGCCCATATACGAGTTAAGCTACCTTGTTGCCCAACTCGAGTTTCATCCTGAGACCATATATCAACTTTACATCTATCGATATTTTTTGGTAATAATTTTGTTAACATGTCTGGGAAGTTTTTTTATATGTATTTTGAGTCTCTTGATTTGACTTTGGATGCATTGAACGAGAAGTAATCCAGCTAAAACCAAGGCGGTGCATAGTATTGTAGACTGTTTTTAAAGCGCATTTAGCACCATATTCCTCAAGTAACATGATATGTAGCTCCTTTCCAGTTATATACCCACCAGTTTTACTTTCACTGAGCGTATTGATTTTATCAAAAAGAGCAGACTCTTGTATAGTGTTAATCTTCCTAGGGGCGCCGCTTCTTTGTGATTCAAATAATCCTTCAAAACCATGATTCCTAAATCTTCTGAGCCATGATTGCACAGTTTTCCAGTGTGACTTCACTATTTCAGATATGGCTTTTAAAGATTTGCCTAATTGAAGGTGATACATCGCCAATAAACGTATACGATTTCGACCATGCGGCTCATGTTTCATCATTTTTATAAAATCATGACCATGAAAACCTTGTGGTAATATTAACCTAGCCATTTGAGTACCTTTATCAGTTAAAAACCCATTTTACACCACTGCGTTAATTATTGCAATTGGTATTAACCTGAGTTTGACGTAAGCACCAAACAAAATGCTAAGCATTATGTAATAACATAAACAAACTGTTGGTGGTGAGCTATGGTAAAAATAAAACCTTCTTTCAAACCAGTTTGTTAGAAAGAATATTTGAAAAGTAAGAAGGGAGGGATTATAAAGTTCTCGAATAATAACAACAAAATTGGAGAATATATTATGATCCCTCTTACGGAAATTTTCTGCTTAATTGATGATTTTTGCAAGCATTTTGATACGGAGCAAAATAAATATATATTACCAAATCCTAACCGTAAGCGTAAAGTAGTTTGCAGTATAGGACTCTCAGAGATTATTACTATTATAGTAATGTTTCACTTGAGTCACTACCGTACCTTTAAAGATTTTTATTTATGCTGCCTCATAGCAATTATCTTTTATCTAAATTTTCAAAAAAATATTTATCTAAATAATAAAACAACGTTTTTGTTGAATAAGTTTATGGCAAACTTCAAGTAGCTTACGCATACAAGCAACTATCGCAACTTTCTTAGGTTTAAAATTATTAACAAGCCTATTGTATAAAGTTTTTAAATATTGAAAACCATTTTTGCCAGTTAATACCGCCATGTATAAAGCATCCCGTGGTATTTTTCTGCCTCCCCTAATAAATCTTCGTCCTTGCTTATTACCACTATCACGGGCGTACGGAGCTATCCCCACAATTGCTGACAATTCATTACTACTATAATTTTTATCCCCTAATTCAGGTACAAAACTAATTAGTTTTGTAGCCAAACATTTACCAATACCAGGTACAGTCTCTAATATTTTTACCTTCTCTTTTAACTCTTCTGACTCATCTATTGTTTTGTTTAACTTCTTATCAAGCTCAGCTATTTCATTTTGTAAGAATTTAATGTGTTTTTCTATACTATCTTTATCAATACCATCAATACTATGATGTAGTCTTTTCTTTTCATTGCTAAGCATTAATACTAAATCTTCTCGTCTTTGCTTATATCTCTTCAAATTCTCTGATTCAACTTGATATATATAATTCGCTGAAAGCTGCATCTTATCACCATAATATGCTAATTTAAATGCATCCTTCCTATCAGTTTTACACAAATTTACCGATTTACTAAAAGAATTAAAACTATATGTATTGACCTTATGTATTTGTTGCTTATTATTATACAGCTTTTGACAAATCTCAGCTTCGTATCCTCCAGTGGGTTCACATATTATTAGCTTAATCTCTTGCTCTTTTGCTAATTTAATCACCTCTTCATGACCAGCTGCATCATTGGCAAAACGATGATATTTAGGTTTATCGCTTGTATTATATACACATATATCAAGCCATTGTTTACTTACATCTAGACCTATTATTTTACTCATGATATAATCTCCTTCGTCTTATTGTGCAAGGCTGCTACTTCCAACACCTTCTGCAATTTGTTCAAAGCAAACTTTGTAAGAGGGTACTTATTCTATGCTCGATTATCTCAATCAAGTACCCCTCAAATCACCCTCTTACCATTACTTATATCATAATTTAAAGATATAAGTACCCTACAATTTTGAGAAGATGAAGAAGAATGGTTGATTTAGAGTGGTGTGAAGTAGTATAAGGTAGGTATTTTTATAACAAAATGCATAATATAATACTTCAAGAATTGATTTTATATATAGACGGAAATAAATCAAGATTAAAATATTTGGTTGGTATGGTAATTAGTTTGCTGACGGGCAGCTCAATTTATCAAAAAGGTTTAGCACTTGGTATTTTAGGTGATGCTAAAGCGACGTCAAAAACTCATAGAATTTATCGTTTTTTAAAAGATTTTAATTTTGATTATATGAAGGTTGGCTATTTGCTATTAAGCTTTTTTGCTTCAAAAAATTATGTCGTAGCAATGGATAGGACAAGTTGGAAATTTGGTAAATCCGATATTAATATTTTATTTTTAGTAATGGTAATTGGTAAAATATCGGTGCCAATATTCTGGAAGACTTTGTCGCATGGTGGCGGGTGTTCTGCAGAATTTATGAAGGAATTTTTACAGAAATTTATTAATAATTTTGGCGTTGAAAGAATAAAATATTTGCTTGCTGATAGAGAATTTATGAATAAAGAATGGTTAGACTTTCTGATAAATAACCATCTAAAGTTTGTTATTCCATTAAAAATGGATCATAAAATTCGTCTTACAAAAGGTTTAAGAACTTTAACCATTGAAAGAATATTTAGTGATGTTAAAGCCTTAGAGTATAGGGCTTGTAGTGGTATATTATGGAATAGAAAGGTTAATTTTACCGCATATAGAAATGATAAGAGCGAGCTGATGGTTCTGGTGTCTTCAATTGAAATAGAGCAAGATATTTTTGCTTTATATAAATTTCGTTGGAGTGTTGAACGACTATTTTTGCACCTAAAAAGCGGTGGTTTTGATATTGAAAAAAGTCACATTGTAAAATTGGATAGATTTGAAAAATTATTAGTGATAACTGCTATTGCTTCAGCTTTAATAGTCAAAAATGGAATAATACAAAATGCCTTAAATCCCATCCGAATAAAACGGTACAAAACCATTGAAAGACAATTGTTTTCATTATTTACCTATGGCTTTGATCATATCAAAAATGCTTTTTATCAATCTACAACAGCCATAACGCAGCTAATATCCACATTATTAATACCTCCCAAACAAAAACTTTTTTCTATCCTAATACCATCTTTACAAAAATTGTAGGGTACTTATATCTTTAAATTATGATATAAGTAATGGTAAGAGGGTGATTTGAGGGGTACTTGATTGAGATAATCGAGCATAGAATAAGTACCCTCTTACAAAGTTTGCTTTGAACAAATTGCAGAAGGTGTTGGAAGTAGCAGCCTTGCACAATAAGACGAAGGAGATTATATCATGAGTAAAATAATAGGTCTAGATGTAAGTAAACAATGGCTTGATATATGTGTATATAATACAAGCGATAAACCTAAATATCATCGTTTTGCCAATGATGCAGCTGGTCATGAAGAGGTGATTAAATTAGCAAAAGAGCAAGAGATTAAGCTAATAATATGTGAACCCACTGGAGGATACGAAGCTGAGATTTGTCAAAAGCTGTATAATAATAAGCAACAAATACATAAGGTCAATACATATAGTTTTAATTCTTTTAGTAAATCGGTAAATTTGTGTAAAACTGATAGGAAGGATGCATTTAAATTAGCATATTATGGTGATAAGATGCAGCTTTCAGCGAATTATATATATCAAGTTGAATCAGAGAATTTGAAGAGATATAAGCAAAGACGAGAAGATTTAGTATTAATGCTTAGCAATGAAAAGAAAAGACTACATCATAGTATTGATGGTATTGATAAAGATAGTATAGAAAAACACATTAAATTCTTACAAAATGAAATAGCTGAGCTTGATAAGAAGTTAAACAAAACAATAGATGAGTCAGAAGAGTTAAAAGAGAAGGTAAAAATATTAGAGACTGTACCTGGTATTGGTAAATGTTTGGCTACAAAACTAATTAGTTTTGTACCTGAATTAGGGGATAAAAATTATAGTAGTAATGAATTGTCAGCAATTGTGGGGATAGCTCCGTACGCCCGTGATAGTGGTAATAAGCAAGGACGAAGATTTATTAGGGGAGGCAGAAAAATACCACGGGATGCTTTATACATGGCGGTATTAACTGGCAAAAATGGTTTTCAATATTTAAAAACTTTATACAATAGGCTTGTTAATAATTTTAAACCTAAGAAAGTTGCGATAGTTGCTTGTATGCGTAAGCTACTTGAAGTTTGCCATAAACTTATTCAACAAAAACGTTGTTTTATTATTTAGATAAATATTTTTTTGAAAATTTAGATAAAAGATAATTGGAGTCAATCATTTAATTTGTGTGTGCGTCAAGATAAGGTGCATTAATCTTACGGGTGAAAGTCCTGTTATGGAAGGAGTAGCTAGCTCCACCATATAGCGAGTCTTGTGCTGCTGAAGGTAACGACAGTAGTAAAGCGTAGACAGCGAAACATCCGAGCCGAAACCAAATGGTGAACGTGATAGCCCTGAAATGATATTGGTAGTGGAAGTCGATGTGCTACACAACGCAGTAGACAAGAGAAAACTAGAGGTCAAACTAGCGAAAATCCGAAAGTTTTCAACCATCGGGGTCTCAGGCGTCAGCGAGTTTGTAGAGATTAATGACACAACTTGAGAAGTCCTTATAACTCTTACTGAGTTAAGTAAGTATTCAAAGTACAAGTGCCGAAACATAAGGCTTTGGAGATGGTGTTAAGGATGGCTGAGTCAGTTGTAGTAGTGATGAAGCTTCGTAATGGGAGTGGAGCGAAGGGCTGACAGAAAGGTAAGAACGTAAGAGGGAAACAATGACCGTACACAGCATAGACGGAAATACATGGTCAACGAAACTTGAGCGTATAAAGTTGCTATCATCACAAAATCAAGACATAAAGTTTAATAATCTTGGACATATTATTGATTTAAAGATGTTAGAAGAACAATATAAGGAACTTGATAGCAAGAAAGCTGTAGGAATAGATGGTATAACCAAAGCGGTTTATGGTAAGAAGTTGGAAGCAAATTTGCTCTCGCTCCTTACTAAAATTCGCAAGGGGCAATATCAAGCTAAACCTGCACGAATTACATTGATTCCAAAAGAAGATGGAGGCAAAAGACCTTTGGTAATATCATGCTTTGAAGACAAGATAATCGAGTCGGCAGTAAGCAAGATATTAAACTCAGTGTTCGAGCCAATATTCTTAAAATGTTCTTACGGGTTTCGACCTAAATTAAACGCCCATGATGCACTTAAGGAGTTGAATAGACTTACGTATAACTTCAATAAAGGAGCTGTAGTTGAAATTGATATAACTAAGTGCTTCAATTCAATCAAACATTCTGAGTTGATGGGATTCCTAAGAAAGAGAATATCTGACAAAAGATTCCTAAGACTAGTTATGAAACTGATGGAAACACCAATTATAGAAAACGGCATTACAGTTACTAACAAGGAAGGATGCCGCCAAGGGTCTAAAACATCACCAATTTTGGCAAATGTCTTCCTACATTATGTTATTGACTGTTGGTTTGCTAAAATCAGCAAGGAAAACATAAGAGGGCAAACTGGAATGGTGAGGTATTGTGACGATATGGTGTTCGTCTTTGAGAATGAAGAAGACGCGAGGAAGTTTTATGAGGTTTTGCCCAAAAGATTAAACAAGTATGGCTTGAACATCAATGAAGCTAAATCGCAGATGATTCAGTCCGGTAGATACCATGCTGAGGACTTAGCTAAGCAAGGTAAGAAGATCAAGAGTTATAATTTTCTTGGCTTTACTTGCTATTGGGGTAAATCAAGGTTTGGTAACATATGGAGATTAAAATATACCACAAGGAAAGATCGATTTACCGAGAAGCTTAAAGGGCTAAGAGAATATCTACGAAGTCACCTTAATGAGAGGGGCAAAGAACAGATATTATTGCAAGTCATTAGAGCTACAAAGGGGTGGATCAATTATCATGGTATATCAGATAATCAAAGACGAGTAAGTTCATTTATTCACCAAACTAGGCGAGCAATATATGGGTGGTTTAATAGAATGGGTGGGAAGCGTAAGATGAATTGGCAAAGATTAGCTGAAATACTCAAAAGGGTCGACTTTCCAAATAAGTGGAAGACCATTTCAATGTTCTAAAACCAACAAAAAAAAATAGGGTACAAGCCTATCTTACCTTTCGGGAGCCGGATGCGGTAGCTCTGCATGTCCGGTTCTGAGGAGGGGCTTAACCAAGCAATTGGTTAGGTCTACTCACAAAGTTCATTTTTTATTTTCCAATAAATCATATTTAAAATCTCCACAAAGTATTTCAAATTGATTTAAAGCTAAAGACCAATCTTTAATAGGCATGGTCCATTTTTTGGCTGCATTTTGTAGGGATAAAAATATTATTTTTTGAATTGACTTATCATCTGGAAACACCCCCTTATTTTTGATAATTTTTCTAATTTGACGATTTACAGATTCTATAGTGTTAGTAGTATAAATTACCTTTCTGTTCTCTTCAGGAAAGGCAAAAAACGGTATTATCCCAGACCAATTACGTTGCCAAATATCAGAAATTACCGGATATTTTTTATCCCATTTTACACCAAATTGCTGAAGTTTTAAACGTGCCATTTCGTCATTATTAGCTGTATAAATTTGTTTTAGATCTGATGTGACCTCTTTTAAATCTTTATATGACACATACTTTACTGAATTGCGAACCATATGTACAATACATAATTGTACTATAGTACTCGGGAATACACTGCTTATAGCTTCTGGAAAGCCCTTTAAACCATCCACACAAGCAACATAAATTTGTTCAATTCCTCGATTCTTTAACTCAGTAACTACTTGCATCCAAAATTTAGCACCTTCATTTTTGCCTATCCAAATGCCAAGTAACTCCTTTTTCCCTTCTATATTTACAGCAAGTGCTAAATATACTGCTTTATTTATTACTATGTGATTGTCTCTAGATTTTACATAGATACAGTCCAAGTATAATATTGGATACACCCTATCTAAACAACGATTTTGCCACCTAGTTACTTCTTCTATTACCCCATCTGTTATGGTGGATATCAAGTCACCAGATACATCAGTTTGATATATTTCTTCTAAATGCCCTCGGATCTCGCTGACTGTCATACCGCGACCATAAAGGGATATCACTTTCTCATCAAATCCATTAAATCTCCTCAGCCCTTTTGGTATTAATTGAGGATTATACTCTCCTTCCCGATCTCTTGGTACTTCTACTGTCAGCTTACGACCATCCCCATCAATTACTGTCTTCTCATAGCTACCATTACGACGATTATTATCTACTTTTGGCATCTTGCTATGTTTTGAATATCCTAATTCATGATCCAACTCACTTGCTAATATTTTCTCAACTATTTGCTTCTTTAGCTGTTGAAATAAACCATCTCGACCAAATAACTCCGATGGATCTGCTTTTGATAATAATTCTTCTACTAGCTGATTACTGATGTTTAATGTATCTTTATCTGTATCTAATTTTTTAGCCATAATTCCTCCTTGCTTGCTTAAGTTACTTTTTTTACAGTAATCTCTTACTGCTTTCTTTGCAACTTACACAAACTATAGGACAGACTCGATAATTGCTATGATTTTTTACTTTCGATTGGTAAATTAATCCTGTACAATTTGTCATGGCAAAACCCTCTATGTAATCTTCTTTTAACACTTATATTATATAGTATTACAAGGGTTTTGTCTCTATTCTTTCATGCAATATTCAGGCTAGGAGCGATGGAGCGACGCCTATAAGAATAGACGAGCGACAACGTCCCCAACTTCTCATCAATTGACTATAAATTAAATTGTAATCATCTGCCCCCATATTGTCATTATTTCGACCATTACATGGTCTCTCAATGACGTCTTGAATAAGAACGCTCACTTCTAATCACTTTCCTAACTATACAATTTTAAGAAATTCTTCCAATTCTGCTATAGTGGAAACATTAATCAAATTAAATTTATGGTCAGTTTTTTTCAGCATATTCGTCAGAACCGTACCTGCACCGATTTCAACTATTTGTTCTATTTCTAGATTTTCTAATTTATCTAAAGTTTGACGCCACCTCACTCTACCACAAATCTGTGAGATTAAATTTTTCTTTATCTCTATAGGATTAGTTGTTGGTTTGGCTGTAACGTTTTGTATCACCGGAACAAACGGTTTATTAATTGTTATTTTATCTAAAGCTTGTGCCATTTTATTTTCTGCTGGCTTCATCAAACTACAATGAAAAGGACTACTTACATTTAATTTAATAGCTTTGTATCCTAAATCTTTTACAATAGACATTACCCGCTGCACTGCCATAATCTCACCGCTAATTACTATTTGCCCCTTTATATTATCGTTAGCTATATCAAAATTGGTAATTTCTTTCACAATCTCTTCCAGCTTTTCCAGAGGAATGCCTATACATGCTGCCATTAAACCTTCACCTAGCGGATAGGCTTCTTGCATGGACTTACTACGTACCGCTAGCAATTCGGTAGTTACTTGTAGATTTATACTTTCTGCTGCACATAATGCACTATATTCTCCTAAAGAATGACCAGCAACATATGAACACAGATTACTAATATTGCTATTTGTTTGTTGTTTAATAACATTCACTATTGCCATAGAGATGGTCATTAGTGCCGGTTGGGCATTAATTGTTAAAGTCAAATCTTCACTTGATCCATTAAAGATAATATGACTTAATTTTCTGCCAAGAGTATCATCGACAATTTCAAAGGTCTCTCTTGCTACTTGAAAATTATCATAAAACTCTTTTCCCATACCAACTATTTGTGCTCCTTGACCTGGAAAGACAAATGCTCTATTCATAATAACACCTTATAATAATTATAATTTACATACTGCTGATTATGAGAATTCAGACAATACTGTCAATGATTTTAATCATTCTAGAACTATTAACATCAGAGTCAATGGCATTGATCTATGATAAAGATACTTTTATTAAAAACACTTTTACCCATCTAGACAACAAAGAATGGCAAGATTGTGAAAAGATGGCAAAAGCTTCAAAAGATCAAGCTTTAATCAAAATTGTCATGTCTCAACAGTTCTTAGACCAAAATTATAAAAAGAATAATTTTGCATCGGTAATAAAATTCATACAAGATAATCCCCACTGGCCACATATCAACAAACTAAAGGAGAGAGCTGAACAATATCTAAATTACGATACAGACAAAACTTTAATCATAAACTGGTTTAATAAAAACGAACCAATCACGCCTTTAGGTCATAAGTTCTACGCTTTAGCTGCTAAACAATTAATAAAAGATCAACAGAAATTAGCAAAAATTATAAAAAATGGTTGGATTTATGGCGTCTTTACTGCTCCAGAAGAAAAACAATATTTAACTAATTTCAAAAATATATTACGTGAAGAAGAGCATGTGAAAAAAATTGATCAATATTTATGGGAAACCGATATTAATAGTGCCAAAAAATATATGCACTATGTAAGTAATGGCTATAAACAAAATTTCCTTGCCCAAATTTCTATACTAAACCAGTCCAGTGACAGTGAAAAACTTTTTCAAAAACTATCAGAAAAATATTATACTCCTGCTTTATTATTTCACTATTTGGATTCCAAAAAAAAAGATATCCCCACCAGCAAAAGTATTACTCTATTTAAAAAAGTTAAGCTAGATAACATACATTCTGCCCGTTGGGGTCGCCTACAATCCTATTACGCCAGAGAATTTATTGACCAAAAAGATTTTGCCAATAGCTATAAAACAATTACTATACCTCTTGCTGTAAGCCATGAATATATCAGAGAAGCAGAGTGGCTTAGTGGTTGGCTTGCTCTTAGATTCTTAGATAAGCCTGACCTTGCTTTAAGTCATTTTAATAAATTTATGAAACTTGCAACAAAGCCATTAAGTATATCAAGGGGACAATATTGGCTAGCTAGAACATATCAAGCAAAAGGGGATTTAAAACAAGCAAATAAATTTTATAATATGGCGGCTAAATATTCTGATCGTTTTTATGGGCAGTTGGCAAATATTGAGCTTAAAACGAATCACTTAATTCTACCACAAAAACCTAAATCCATTAAGCCTAATTTGGAAAATAGTGAAATTATTAGAGCCATAAAACATTTAATTAAATATGGTAAGTATAGTTTAGCTTTTTTATATGCTGATACGGCTATTAGAAAATCATCAAAGCCATCTGAAATTTTATTAATTACTAAGCTAATTAGTAGCTATGATAATATTTTCCATATGGTAGAAATAGCAAGAATCGCTTGTCAATATCATGTTTTTATTAAAGATTATGCTTTCCCTATCACGCATATAAAGGCAGTAAAAACCTCTCCTGTAGAGAAAGCTTTAACATATAGTATTATCAGACATGAATCGGGTTTTAATCAATACACCATTAATGACGCTAAAGGTCATGGGCTAATGCAACTTGAAAAAGCTGCTGCCTGTGATACTGCAAAATCTCTTAATCATCAATGTAACATTAAAAAACTAACCACTGATCCTGAATATAATATTATGCTAGGTAGCAATTATTTAAAAACACTGTTACAACGATTTGATGGGTCATATATTCTAACTATCGCATCTTATAACGCTGGTCCTAATACCATATCAAAGTGGATTGATCTATTTGGTGATCCACGAAAGCTAAAAAATTTATGGCAAGTAATTGATTGGATTGAGCTAATACCATATCCTCACACTAGGAATTATGTGCAGCGTGTGTTGGAAAATATACAAGTTTATAGGACTATAATTAATAAAAATAATAATTTAAAATTAAAACAAGATCTTTTAACTTAGTGGTAATACAATTATATTGTATAATTTAGGAAGGATACTTATGAAATTATCAAAAAATAAGAAACAAAAAAACTATACTCTGCTATATATACTTGTGATTATGATTATATTAGTGTATTTTGTAACTTTAATAAAGCTTTCGAGTTAAAATTATGAAAAGAAAAGCTACCATTGGACTCTTTATAGGCGTTGTTCTATTATCAGGAATAATAATTTTTATAATTAATAATAAAGTTGAATCTGAAAATAATACAGATACTGCTATATTAGAAATTGTAACAGTCATAAAAAATCATAGATTTGAGCCTGATGTTATTACAGTACCTAGTGGTAAGAAAATTCGTTTTATTATCCACAATCAAGATAATACTGTAGAGGAGTTTGAAAGTCATGATCTGCACCGCGAAAAGATCATTATGCCAAATGACTCTATAAATATAATACTTGCCCCTTTAGCTCCTGGTAAATATGATTTCTTCGGAGATTTTCACCAAGAGACGGCTCAAGGGGTTCTCATTGTTAATTAAATTTATTTATGGTTTAAATGTTTAAAATAGCGTTAGTAGTATTTAGAGAATGTCTAGAAATAGCTTTGTTGCTTGGGGTAATACTTGCTGTAACAAAACAATTAGAAAAATCTAGAATTTATATAATTGCTGGAGTTATGCTTGGCACAGTATCTGCTGCATTATTCGCGTTCTTCACTCGCACTATATCCATATCATTTAGTGGTATGGGTGATGAGATATTTAATTCTGCGGTTATTTTACTAACAGTTGTGTTAATTGGTTGGACCATAGTATGGATGCAAGGTTATGGTATTAAGATAAAGCGACATCTTAATGATTTGTCCGTAAAAATTAGTAGCGGTGATAGTAGTTATATAATGCTAGTATTGATTGTTGCAGCAACTATTCTTCGAGAAGGAATGGAAATTATTTTATTAGTTTACAGTATTTCCTCAGTTGAAGTAATTGACGCTAATAGTTATCTACTAGGGTTAATTATTGGTATGGTTAGCGGACTAACAATTGGTATTGTTATATATTTAGGTTTTATAAAATTAGCAAACCAACAATATATATTTCGTATATCTTCAATTTTACTAATGCTTATTGCCAGTGGCTTTGCAGCAGAAGCGGCTGGTATATTAACCTCTTCAGGAATTATTACTATTCTGCCCGACCAGCTTTGGGATAGCTCATGGCTAGTTTCTGATAACAGCATTTATGGTAATTTTCTAAATATGATTACTGGATATATTGCTAAGCCTAATGGCTTACAAGTCATTTTTTATATTTGTACTCTAGGATTAATTAATATCTTTATACAAATGAAAATCAGATGCACAAAAAACTAGTAACAGAGAAATAAACCTAATTTATGCTTAATTTTTTATCAGAAATTGCTCCGCTTATAGCGTTTTTTATTGGCTATTTTTATGGCGGTAGCATGCAAAGTGCAACGTTATATATACTTATTACTTCAATTATTTGCGTTAGTCTGTGTTATTTTATAGAAGGTAAAGTTTCAAGATCATTATTAATATCTTCTGGAGTGTTATTAGTCTCAGCTAGTATAGTTTTGATCAGTGGTAACTCTATGTATATCAAGATCAAACCAACTATTCTATATTTAATTTTTGGTGGGGCATTTTTTATCAGTGCAGTAAGAAATAAGGCATTTATGAAATATATGTTTAATCATTTTATTCAACTTGAAGATAAAAATTGGAATATTTTAAGCTATAGAACCTCAGCTTTCCTCCTATTCATGGCAGTATTAAATGAAATAATATGGCGTAATTTTGCAGAATCTACATGGGTTATATTTAAAATATTTGGAGCAATACCTATGATGTTCGTTTTCCTATTGCTACAAATACCTTTTATCTTAAAGAACAAACTGCCAGACTCAACAGATGACATAAGCTGAACTCCAAGAGTCATTGCCAGATAACGTAGTGGTCGTAGCAATCCTGTTTTGCGTCCCAACTTCAGTGCTGTTGTGGCAAAGAGTGGCTGAGAGATCAGGGAATAATAAAATTTCCAGGCACAACAAATTATTTATTTGAATTTAGAATGTTATTGACAGATTGATAGAAAGCAATTGCTGCAATATCATGATCAAGGTAAATAGAAAAATGACAAAAAAGTTAAAGCATGATTCATTAGTCAAAACAATAATGGCTGATCCTGTGGCAGCACAAGAATTTCTGGAATATTATTTGCCAACTGATTTTAAAAGTTTAGTAGATTTATCAAAAATAACAGTAGAAAAAGAAAGCTACATAGAAGAATCTTTAAACAAAAAATATAGTGATATAGTGTATGGAGTTGAAACCAAGAATCAGGGTAAGGCTTTTGTGTATGTGTTGATTGAGGCTCAATCAGGCGTTGATTATTGGACAGCTCTGCGATTATGGAAATACACATTGTTATTATGTGAAGGGCATAAAAAAGGAAGAAAGAAATTACCATTAGTATATAATTTAGTGATTTATAATGGGAGGGAAGTGTATACTGTAAGGTGGTCCCCTTTGTCTAGACAAAAATTTAGATAAATAGAGATATAATTCACAAAAATTAAATTGTTGTTTTTATACAATATTTTTTTCAAAATATACACATTCTGGAGTTTTATAATCCAAAGCTTGATGTATCCTTTGTCTATTATAAAAGTCCATATATTCGTTAATTGCTGTCTTTGCCTCCTTTACTGTTGTTAAAATAATCCGATAAATTTTTTCCTGTTTTAATGATCGCCAAAAACGTTCAATAAAAATATTATCTAAGGCTCGTCCCTTACCATCCATACTAATCAAGATATTATGTAGCTTTAGCATACTAATAAAATTCTCCGAGGTAAATTGTACTCCTTGATCAGTATTAAATATTTTTGGCATACCATATTTTTCTATAGCGTCTTCAAGGGCTGTTACACAAAATTCACTTTCCAAACTAATGGAGATTCGCCAACTTAGAATATAACGACTATACCAGTCAATAATAGCTACTAAATATACGAACCCTTGGCTCAGTCTTATATACGTTATATCTGCACTCCAAACCTGGTTTGGCAATACTATTTCTAATCCTTTTAGTAAATAAGGATATATTTTATGCGCTTGATTCCTCTTGCTTAAATTTATTTTAGGATAAACAGCTTCAAGACCCATTATCTTGTAGTAACGTCTAACAGCTTTACGACCTACCGAAAAACCTTGGGCTTGTAAATATTTAGCCATCCGCCGCATACCATAATATGGATGCATAGTATAGGTCTCATCAATTATTGCCATAATCTTGATATCTTGTTCACTAATACCAGTAGGTTGATAGTAATAGGTTGACCTGCTAATATCCAATAACTTACACTGTTGTACAATTGTTAACTTATTATGATTAGGCTCTATCATATTACACCTAACCTTTAATTCCAAACAATGCAGATTTTTTTTTGAGCCAGTCACACTCAACGCTTAACTGACCAATTTGCTCATATAGATTCTTGATTAACCCCTGCTGATTTGGATCAGCACTCTGTGTTTTATTCTTAAAACCTTGTACTAACAACTCAAGACCTTGTTTTTTCCAGTTACTGATCTGTGTTGCATGAACACCATACTTACTGGTTATCTGGGCTATTGTTAGCTCTCCCTTAATTGCTTCTATGACAATTTTGGCTTTCTCCTCAGCACTATATTGCCTTACTTGTTTTTTCATCTCTAGCTCTCCTTGTTTGCTAAAGAATTCTATCTCATTTTTCTTATTTTTCTGTCCAAAATATTGGAACCATTATAGAATGTGTATATTTTGAAAAAAATATTGTATAAAAACAACAATTTAATTTTTGTGAATTATATCTCTATTTATCTAAATTTTTGTCTAGACAAAGGGGACCACCTTACTTTACTGAATTGCGAACCATATGTACAATACATAATTGTACTATAGTACTCGGGAATACACTGCTTATAGCTTCTGGAAAGCCCTTTAAACCATCCACACAAGCAACATAAATTTGTTCAATTCCTCGATTCTTTAACTCAGTAACTACTTGCATCCAAAATTTAGCACCTTCATTTTTGCCTATCCAAATGCCAAGTAACTCCTTTTTCCCTTCTATATTTACAGCAAGTGCTAAATATACTGCTTTATTTATTACTATGTGATTGTCTCTAGATTTTACATAGATACAGTCCAAGTATAATATTGGATACACCCTATCTAAACAACGATTTTGCCACCTAGTTACTTCTTCTATTACCCCATCTGTTATGGTGGATATCAAGTCACCAGATACATCAGTTTGATATATTTCTTCTAAATGCCCTCGGATCTCGCTGACTGTCATACCGCGACCATAAAGGGATATCACTTTCTCATCAAATCCATTAAATCTCCTCAGCCCTTTTGGTATTAATTGAGGATTATACTCTCCTTCCCGATCTCTTGGTACTTCTACTGTCAGCTTACGACCATCCCCATCAATTACTGTCTTCTCATAGCTACCATTACGACGATTATTATCTACTTTTGGCATCTTGCTATGTTTTGAATATCCTAATTCATGATCCAACTCACTTGCTAATATTTTCTCAACTATTTGCTTCTTTAGCTGTTGAAATAAACCATCTCGACCAAATAACTCCGATGGATCTGCTTTTGATAATAATTCTTCTACTAGCTGATTACTGATGTTTAATGTATCTTTATCTGTATCTAATTTTTTAGCCATAATTCCTCCTTGCTTGCTTAAGTTACTTTTTTTACAGTAATCTCTTACTGCTTTCTTTGCAACTTACACAAACTATAGGACAGACTCGAAAAATATATTATTCGTCTTAAAGTTGAGTGGATCACAATGCTAAAATTTCTCTATGTATCTATAATGTCATATTTGCAATTGCTGTCCTCGCAATGACGCTGATGCTAAATACTAATCGGATTTATAACGTTGCCAATTCAAGTTAATTCACTATATATATGCCTCCTAGTTTATTTTTGATAATCTAGTACTATGTCTTCCACCTTCAAATTTAGTGGTTAAAAATTTATCGACCATTTGACATGCCAATTCTTCGTTTGGTATCTTAGCTCCTAACACTATTATATTAGCATCATTATGGGCTCTTGATCTTTCTGCCATAAATAAGTCAAAACATAAAGCAGCCCTTATGTCAGATGTACGATTTGCGGCAATTGACATACCTATACCAGTTCCACAAATTAAAATTCCTAAAGGAGCTATATTTTCTAAGATTCCATCAACAACTTTTTTAGCATAATCTGGATAATCCGCTACTTCTTGACTATAGGTACCATAATCAAGGATAGATATATTTTTATTGTTTAAATAACTGATAATTTTACTCTTGAGTGAAAATCCGGAATGGTCACTGGCTATTAGAACGCTGTAAGTTTTCATAATTACGTAATCTTGGTAAAAAAATACTAAAATTAATTGTACATTAAAGTTAGTTTATTGCATAATAAAATTGCAAATTTTTTGGTTAGTTATGAAAAACAATATATTTTTTATCTATTTTGTAATATTTATGATTTCTGGATGTGCTACTCAACTTCCAGCTCCTATTGAATATAATCGTGGAAAGGATTTTTCCCAAAAAGCTACAACTACAAAACCACCAACTACTACATATTCTGAAAATAACCATATATCAGAAAGTGATGAAGGCGAAATAATAGGTAAAGAGATTGACGAGAAAGAAAAAGAGTTTGATGCTCCAACTGGTTTCTTACAGGAACGCCATGCTATAAAGCCTCAAAATCAGGACGATATAATAATAGTCCCAAAAGTAAAACTAGATGATAATAAGATAATCTATCGTGAGGTTCAATCAGGAGAAACGTTAGAATCGATAGCCAATGAGTATGGTCAAACGGTTGAGCAATTAGCTGAGCTAAATAACATGTCTGCCCCATACCATCTTAGCAAATCTCAAATTATCATGATAAAAGTTAATACCGAGCTGTTAAATAAAAAAAATCAAGAAAGATCAATAAGAAAAAGCACTATAAGAGAAACGGAAAATGCGACAAAATTTATCAAACCAATTAATGG
Organism: Rickettsia endosymbiont of Oedothorax gibbosus; assembly: GCF_936269705.1. Taxonomy (NCBI): domain Bacteria; kingdom Pseudomonadati; phylum Pseudomonadota; class Alphaproteobacteria; order Rickettsiales; family Rickettsiaceae; genus Rickettsia; species Rickettsia endosymbiont of Oedothorax gibbosus. The sequence continues at coordinate 2,149,637 of NZ_OW370493.1, read as the reverse complement.
TAAAATTATTATCAAATTTGGTGAACAAACATCTAAAGGAAAAAGCAAAGGGATTAATATTGCTGCAAAAGAAGGTGCTAATGTAAAATCTATTGCCTCAGGTAAAGTAATGTTTGCAGGTAATGATACGAAGTTTGGTAATTTACTAATAGTAAAATTAGATAATAGCGATCTTTATGTTGCTTATGCTTATTTACAAGACCTAATTGTTCAAAAAGGAGCAACAGTTTCACAAGGAGAAGTAATAGGACATGTAGGGGGTACTGGAGATGCCGAATACCCTCAGCTGCATTTTGCTATTCGCCAGGGAAAGCTAGCTGTTGATCCACTACAATATGTAAACTATTAAAATTTAGAACATAACGTAGCAAGACCCTTTAAAATAGTATATGGTCAACATCTATTAGCAAGGATGCTGCCTGCGATAACTATTGAGTCAATCATTTAATTTGTGTGTGCGTCAAGATAAGGTGCATTAATCTTACGGGTGAAAGTCCTGTTATGGAAGGAGTAGCTAGCTCCACCATATAGCGAGTCTTGTGCTGCTGAAGGTAACGACAGTAGTAAAGCGTAGACAGCGAAACATCCGAGCCGAAACCAAATGGTGAACGTGATAGCCCTGAAATGATATTGGTAGTGGAAGTCGATGTGCTACACAACGCAGTAGACAAGAGAAAACTAGAGGTCAAACTAGCGAAAATCCGAAAGTTTTCAACCATCGGGGTCTCAGGCGTCAGCGAGTTTGTAGAGATTAATGACACAACTTGAGAAGTTCTTATAACTCTTACTGAGTTAAGTAAGTATTCAAAGTACAAGTGCCGAAACATAAGGCTTTGGAGATGGTGTTAAGGATGGCTGAGTCAGTTGTAGTAGTGATGAAGCTTCGTAATGGGAGTGGAGCGAAGGGCTGACAGAAAGGTAAGAACGTAAGAGGGAAACAATGACCGTACACAGCATAGACGGAAATACATGGTCAACGAAACTTGAGCGTATAAAGTTGCTATCATCACAAAATCAAGACATAAAGTTTAATAATCTTGGACATATTATTGATTTAAAGATGTTAGAAGAACAATATAAGGAACTTGATAGCAAGAAAGCTGTAGGAATAGATGGTATAACCAAAGCGGTTTATGGTAAGAAGTTGGAAGCAAATTTGCTCTCGCTCCTTACTAAAATTCGCAAGGGGCAATATCAAGCTAAACCTGCACGAATTACATTGATTCCAAAAGAAGATGGAGGCAAAAGACCTTTGGTAATATCATGCTTTGAAGACAAGATAATCGAGTCGGCAGTAAGCAAGATATTAAACTCAGTGTTCGAGCCAATATTCTTAAAATGTTCTTACGGGTTTCGACCTAAATTAAACGCCCATGATGCACTTAAGGAGTTGAATAGACTTACGTATAACTTCAATAAAGGAGCTGTAGTTGAAATTGATATAACTAAGTGCTTCAATTCAATCAAACATTCTGAGTTGATGGGATTCCTAAGAAAGAGAATATCTGACAAAAGATTCCTAAGACTAGTTATGAAACTGATGGAAACACCAATTATAGAAAACGGCATTACAGTTACTAACAAGGAAGGATGCCGCCAAGGGTCTAAAACATCACCAATTTTGGCAAATGTCTTCCTACATTATGTTATTGACTGTTGGTTTGCTAAAATCAGCAAGGAAAACATAAGAGGGCAAACTGGAATGGTGAGGTATTGTGACGATATGGTGTTCGTCTTTGAGAATGAAGAAGACGCGAGGAAGTTTTATGAGGTTTTGCCCAAAAGATTAAACAAGTATGGCTTGAACATCAATGAAGCTAAATCGCAGATGATTCAGTCCGGTAGATACCATGCTGAGGACTTAGCTAAGCAAGGTAAGAAGATCAAGAGTTATAATTTTCTTGGCTTTACTTGCTATTGGGGTAAATCAAGGTTTGGTAACATATGGAGATTAAAATATACCACAAGGAAAGATCGATTTACCGAGAAGCTTAAAGGGCTAAGAGAATATCTACGAAGTCACCTTAATGAGAGGGGCAAAGAACAGATATTATTGCAAGTCATTAGAGCTACAAAGGGGTGGATCAATTATCATGGTATATCAGATAATCAAAGACGAGTAAGTTCATTTATTCACCAAACTAGGCGAGCAATATATGGGTGGTTTAATAGAATGGGTGGGAAGCGTAAGATGAATTGGCAAAGATTAGCTGAAATACTCAAAAGGGTCGACTTTCCAAATAAGTGGAAGACCATTTCAATGTTCTAAAACCAACAAAAAAAAAATAGGGTACAAGCCTATCTTACCTTTCGGGAGCCGGATGCGGTAGCTCTGCATGTCCGGTTCTGAGGAGGGGCTTAACCAAGCAATTGGTTAGGTCTACTCACAAAGTTCATTTTTTATTTTCCAATAAATCATATTTAAAATCTCCACAAAGTATTTCAAATTGATTTAAAGCTAAAGACCAATCTTTAATAGGCATGGTCCATTTTTTGGCTGCATTTTGTAGGGATAAAAATATTATTTTTTGAATTGACTTATCATCTGGAAATTACACCTAACCTTTAATTCCAAACAATGCAGATTTTTTTTTGAGCCAGTCACACTCAACGCTTAACTATCCCAAATGCTAAGCCACCGCTTTCAGCGGTGGAATCATAGTGTTTGACATATACTAAAGATATCCCTAAATGATTTTGCCGCTCAAAGCAGAATCAAGAAGGATAATGTATATGCCAAACTATAATAGTTTAAACCACTGTACATGGGAATGTAAGTACCATGTTGTTTTTACACCCAAATATCGCAAGAAAACAATATTTGGATTTATTAGGAAAGAGTTAAAAGAAGTATTCCATCGTTTAGCGGGTCAAAAGGAATGTAAGATAGAGGAAGGATATTTAATGCAGGATCATGTGCATATGCTAATATCCATTCCACCCAAACATTCTATTTCAACCATTGTGGGTTTTATTAAAGGTAAAAGTTCTATATGGGTAGCACAAAATATAGCGAATAAACAGCAAAATTTTGCTGGTCATAAATTTTGGGCAAGAGGATATTTTGTGAGTACCGTAGGAGCGAATGAAGAGGTAGTACGTAAATACGTTCAAAACCAAGAATCTGAGGATAAAAGAGCTGATCAACTTAACCTGTTTTACAGGTCAAAATAAGTAATATTAACCCGCTTTGAGCGGTTCTATAACAAACTCCCACTTCTAGTGGGAGTAATTGGCTGACCAATTTGCTCATATAGATTCTTGATTAACCCCTGCTGATTTGGATCAGCACTCTGTGTTTTATTCTTAAAACCTTGTACTAACAACTCAAGACCTTGTTTTTTCCAGTTACTGATCTGTGTTGCATGAACACCATACTTACTGGTTATCTGGGCTATTGTTAGCTCTCCCTTAATTGCTTCTATGACAATTTTGGCTTTCTCCTCAGCACTATATTGCCTTACTTGTTTTTTCATCTCTAGCTCTCCTTGTTTGCTAAAGAATTCTATCTCATTTTTCTTATTTTTCTGTCCAAAATATTGGAACCATTATAATTTACTCGGATTAAAAAGAAAATTAAATTCTTTCCAGCTATCGTAACGTTGAGGGTCTAGATTATTAATAGGGCTTGCTTGCCATACTGCCCTCATTGCACTGTCAGATAGAGCATCACAAGCTGTTTTCGTTATATTTAGGCATATTGTTTCTTTTGCTTTTACTTCTTTAACACTGCCATCTTTGTTTAAAGCAATATACAAAATTACCCTTAACTGCTCAAGATTTTGTATCCCAATAGGCTTGCTCCATAATCTCTCTATTTGTTGCTTAATTAAAGATATTTCACTGATAGAAAGAGCTAACGTGTCATCGTATGAACCTTTCGATTCCTGAGTTTCTTTATTTTCTTTGGCTCTTGCTTGTTTATTTGACTTTGCATTAGAGCCTTCGGATGATTGCTCTAAATTTTTAAGCAAAGAATCTAAGTCACTTTTATTAGGAATTTTCTTTTTTTTCTCAATTGGCTTCTTTGCTTCTGTAGGCTTTTTCACTTCTGTAGGTTTCTTCTCTTCTATAGCCTTCTTTTTTTCGATAATAGGTTTTTCTTCTAGAGGCTTTTCTTCTTCAATAATAGGCTTTTCTATAGGCTTTTTTTCCTCAATAATAGGCTTCTCTTCAATGGACTTCTTCTCTTCTACCGGTTTTTCTTCTACAATTTTCTTTTCTTCAACAGCCTTCTCTACAGGTTTTTTCTCTTCTACATAATCAGGTTTGCTTTGTTCTACCTTTTTTGCATCTTGATTTTCTATAGCTTTTTCAGGTTGTTTGGTTTTATTGGGTACATTAGATTGATTACTAATCGGTAACATTTCAAAAACTATTACTTGCTCTTCAGGAAGTTTTTTAAGCAATGATGGCATACCAAATAAGAAAAAATAAATTATTAGTAAATGAAGTGCCATCGAGCAAATAAAAGAGACAGAAACAATATTATTATTTTTCATTATATTTAATATTTGAAACTAGTGCTACTTTAGAAAAGCCAGCTGCATGGATTTCAGCTACAACACTAACTACCTCACCATAGGATACATTTTTATCTCCTCTTACAAAAATTCTAGTATCTTTTTTTTCTTTTGTAATATTAGTTAGCTTGCTAGCCAAATTTTGTCTTTCTATTTTAGATTCTAATAAATATAATTCTCCTTTATTGTTAATACTAATCACTAACGGCTCATCTTGTCCTGATAGTGGGCTAGAAGTTGTTTCTGGTAGATCAACATTAATACCTGATACTAGCATTGGAGAGGTTATCATAAAGATGATTAACAATACTAGCATAACATCAACGAGTGGTGTAACGTTAATCTCGCTGACTAAATTACTTCTTGCTCTTTGATTACCTGAGTTATTACCTAAGTTGCGTAATTGTATTGCCATTACATTTTTCCTTCATCTATAGCTCTTGATAATATAGAACTAAGCTCATTAATAAAATCATCGATTTTGTTGTTAATCTTAATTATTTGCGAGGAAAGGTAATTATAAAAAATCACTGCCGGAATTGCTGCAAATAAGCCAATTGCCGTTGCAAGTAGAGCTTCTGCAATACCAGGGGCGACAACAGCAAGTGAGGTGTTTTTTGATGCTGCAATAGACTGAAAACTATGCATAATCCCCCAGACAGTACCCAGCAATCCTATGAATGGTGTACTAGAAGCAACAGTTGCCAAAAAACCTAAATTTTGTTCTAATCTTTCAATTTCACGATTTCTGATCAAATACATAGATTGTATTATTCGCTCTTTATGACTAATTTTAAGTGCATCAGTGAGGTTTTTGGAACTTTGACGGTTACATTCATTCATCGCGGCTACAAAAATTGCAGCAAGAGGATTATTGATTGTTCTTTTGGTAGTTTCATATAATTGGTCTAAAACTGTTCCTGACCAAAAAGTAACTTCAAAAACTGCAATCTTCCTTCTTACCTGAATTAAATGGAGTATCTTATCTATAATAATAGTCCATGCCCAGATTGAGGCAATTACCAAAATTATCATAACAGATTTTCCGATGATATCAGATGACGATATCAGAGAAAAAATTGACGAACCACTTTGTGCTGTAATTTCTACAACATCATTAATATTATTATTTGTACTCATTGTTGCCATTATATATTATTTAAAATGTTATTTTGAATAACTATATATAAAATCCCTGATAGGTACAATAAACTGTTTAACTTTATATAATTAAGTGCTAATAATATAGCAAATATTGCTAATATTCAAATGATTTGATATTAGTGCTAACGCGTTATTATGATAAAATGAAGTGACATGACTAAAAAAATTGTGGCAATTATTGGCAGACCCAATGTCGGAAAATCTACGCTCTTTAATCGTTTAGCTATCAGGAAAAAGGCAATCGTACATGATCTCCCTGGGGTAACACGCGACCGAAAATACGCTGACGCACAAATTGGCCCATTCGATTTTACGGTAATTGATACTCCTGGTTTAGAAGAAGCAGAAGATGAAAAATTAGAATATAGAATGATACAACAAACTATGGAAGCGATTATAGAGGCAGATTTGCTATGTCTTGTGGTAGATGGCAAGGAGGGGGTGTTACCTGAAGATCAGTTTTTTGCTAATTTTATCAGAAGATATAATAAGAAATCTGTGTTAATCGTTAATAAATGTGAAGGGCGATTTGACTTTGCTAAAGAATATTACAAGCTTGGTTTTGATAATGTAGTACCAATTTCTGCCGAGCATGGTGTTGGTATGGCAGATTTATACGATGCAATAACTGAAGAATTAGAAAGTGAAGATGGAGAGGAAGAATTAACTGACCAATTAACCGATCCAATAAAAGCTAACTATATACAAATAGTGGTGAGTGGTCGACCAAACGCAGGAAAATCTACTTTTATTAATAGCATTATTAACAATGAAAGATTATTAACAGGTCCCGAAGCCGGTATAACAAGGGAATCTATAGAAATTGATTGGCTATATAATGATAATAAATTTAAATTAATTGATACGGCTGGCTTAAGAAAAAAAGGCACGGTTACTAAATCCTTAGAAAAATTATCATCTTCTGATGCTATTAATAGCATCAAGTTTGCTAATACAGTTATTCTGATGGTTGATGCACGAACTCCTCTAGAACAACAAGATTTAAATATTGCCAATTATGTTATAGATCAAGGCAGAAGTTTGCTTATAGTAGTTAATAAGTGGGATCTGATTGAGAGAAGAGACCAGGATAAATTTAAAGAGGAATTTGCTTATAAGATAGAAACCAATCTACCGCAAGTTAGAGGATTGCCAATAATATTCATATCAGCCTTAAAAAAACATAATATTAATATGGTGCTAGATGAATCTATCAGAATTTATAATTTATGGAATAAAAAAATTACAACAAGTAAACTGAATGATTGGTTAGGTTTTGCCCTTGAACAACATCCGTTACCCTTACAAAAAGGCGGAAGACGTGTTAGAATTAAATATATGACTCAAACAAAAATTCGTCCACCGACCTTTAAGCTATTTTCCAATAATCCTGAAAAAATCACTGATAGTTATACTAGGTACCTTATAAACAACTTGCGGGCAGCTTTTAATTTACCAGGTGTTCCAATAAGATTTATTTATACCAAAACTGAAAATCCATATGTAAAATCATAAACAGCACAGCTGTCGAAAGTTAGAACAGGGTAAGAGGGCATCATGGCAGTTTATAGTTAATTCAGGAGAATTTGGGGCTAGGAACGATGGAGCGACGCCTATAAGTAATAGGCGAGCATTGAGCGACGACGTCACCAACTTCTCATCAATTGACTATATCTTTTTTATTTCCTTATGATGAGTAAAAAGGCTGACTACTAAGCGTCATTGCGAGGAGGGCTAAAGCACGACGAAGCAATCCATTTTAATCGTTTTTTTGGATTACTTCGTCGCTACTAAAGTAGCTCCTCGCAATCTGATGTATCCCCACGAAATTAAGCACGACAAAGCTCCGTCTTTATAATAACCTGAGTTTGACGTAAGCACCAAACAAAATGCTAAGCATTATGTAATAATATAAACAAACTGTTGGTGGTGAGCTATGGTAAAAATAAAACCTTCTTTCAAACTAGTGTGTTAGGAGAAAGAATATTTGAAAAGTAAGAAGGGAGGGATTATAAAGTTCTCGAATAATAACAACAAAATTGGAGAATATATTATGATCCCTATTACGGAGATTTTCTGCTTAATTGATGATTTTTGCAAGCATTTTGATACGGAGCAAAATAAATATATATTACCAAATCCTAACCGTAAGCGTAAAGTAGTTTGCAGTATAGGACTATAGTACCCTACAATTTTGAGAAGATGAAGAAGAATGGTTGATTTAGAGTGGTGTGAAGTAGTATAAGGTAGGTATTTTTATAACAAAATGCATAATATAATACTTCAAGAATTGATTTTATATATAGACGGAAATAAATCAAGATTAAAATGTTTGGTTGGTATGGTAATTAGTTTGCTGACGGGCAGCTCAATTTATCAAAAAGGTTTAGCACTTGGTATTTTAGGTGATGCTAAAGCGACGTCAAAAACTCATAGAATTTATCGTTTTTTAAAAGATTTTAATTTTGATTATATGAAGGTTGGCTATTTGCTATTAAGCTTTTTTGCTTCAAAAAATTATGTCGTAGCAATGGATAGGACAAGTTGGAAATTTGGTAAATCCGATATTAATATTTTATTTTTAGTAATGGTAATTGGTAAAATATCGGTGCCAATATTCTGGAAGACTTTGTCGCATGGTGGCGGGTGTTCTGCAGAATTTATGAAGGAATTTTTACAGAAATTTATTAATAATTTTGGCGTTGAAAGAATAAAATATTTGCTTGCTGATAGAGAATTTATGAATAAAGAATGGTTAGACTTTCTGATAAATAACCATCTAAAGTTTGTTATTCCATTAAAAATGGATCATAAAATTCGTCTTACAAAAGGTTTAAGAACTTTAACCATTGAAAGAATATTTAGTGATGTTAAAGCCTTAGAGTATAGGGCTTGTAGTGGTATATTATGGAATAGAAAGGTTAATTTTACCGCATATAGAAATGATAAGAGCGAGCTGATGGTTCTGGTATCTTCAATTGAAATAGAGCAAGATATTTTTGCTTTATATAAATTTCGTTGGAGTGTTGAACGACTATTTTTGCACCTAAAAAGCGGTGGTTTTGATATTGAAAAAAGTCACATTGTAAAATTGGATAGATTTGAAAAATTATTAGTGATAACTGCTATTGCTTCAGCTTTAATAGTCAAAAATGGAATAATACAAAATGCCTTAAATCCCATCCGAATAAAACGGTACAAAACCATTGAAAGACAATTGTTTTCATTATTTACCTATGGCTTTGATCATATCAAAAATGCTTTTTATCAATCTACAACAGCCATAACGCAGCTAATATCCACATTATTAATACCTCCCAAACAAAAACTTTTTTCTATCCTAATACCATCTTTACAAAAATTGTAGGGTACTATGGTATAGGACTCTCAGAGATTATTACTATTATAGTAATGTTTCACTGGAAGTGTAATATAGTGGGATTATAGTTTATGGGGCGGTTATTTCTGGGTAAAATTTTAACACAAGATAAAGGTAGCAGAAGCCCTAAAATTCAGGTATAATACCTGTTATAGTCAATTGATGAGAACAACAACCATGCTTAACTTTGCCCCCTATATAGATTTACCTTTAGTTTGGGGTGGACTAATTGTCATAGCAATATTTCTGTATGTATTACTAGATGGTTTTGATCTGGGGGTTGGTATATTATTTCCATTTGCTCCTACTCAAGATTGCCGCAATAAAATGATGAATTCCATAGCACCATTTTGGGATGGTAATGAAACTTGGTTAGTTTTAGGTGGTGGTGGATTATTTGTTGCGTTCCCACTGGCTTATGCAATTTTGATGTCAGCCTTCTATATACCAATTATTGCAATGCTTTTGGGCTTGATTTTTCGCGGGGTAGCTTTTGAATTTAGATTTAAGGCAACTCCAAAGGATCGTTACATATGGGATTATTCTTTCCATTTTGGTTCTATCATTGCCGCCTTATTTCAGGGAATTATGCTGGGAGCTTTTATCCAAGGCGTTAAAGTGGATGGCAGGGTATTTGCTGGCGATGCTTTTGATTGGCTCACCCCTTTTTCTCTGATGACCGGTATTGCTCTGGTATTTGGTTATGCCCTACTTGGTTGTACTTGGCTGATCATGAAAACTGACAAAGATACGCAAATATGGGCTCGTAAATCTGCAGCATATGTATTAATTTATGTTATGTTATTTATGGGGCTAGTAAGTTTATGGGTACCATTTTTAAACGAGAGAATTCGTATATTTTGGTTTACTATGCCTAATTTTGCATATCTCTCATTCATTCCTATTTTAACTATTTTTACCTTATTTATGTTATTTACCACTCTTTATAAAAATAAAGAATACCAGCCTTTTTGTTACTCAGTTTTACTTTTTACTCTGGGCTATTTAGGGCTAATTTTAAGCATCTGGCCTTTTACCGTACCATATCAAATATCTTTATGGCAATCGGCAGCAATAGCCGAATCACAATCTCTAATGTTGGTAGGAGCTGCGTTACTTTTACCGATAATATTAGGTTATACAATTTATTGTTATTATATATTCCGTGGAAAATCAACTCATCACCCAATGTATTAGTAAATTGAGAAAAATTTTTATTTCTCAGAAATGCAAACAATGGCTTTGGTTTGTAATTTTATACTTAGTGGGGCTAATATTTGTGCTATCATTATCCTGTATAATTAAAGCTATCTTTTTTATATTTGGCTAGGAGGCTGGGTAAATAATTTAATTTGTGCTATACACGCTGCCACGGCAGTTTCAGTTCGCAGAACATTCGCTCCTAGACTTATTGATAAACTATTAGGTCTCAATGAAAGTATCTTAAGTTCATTCGGTGAAAAACCTCCTTCTGGACCGACAATAACTGAAATATTTGAGTATGATATAGGCATTATTTTTAATAATGTATTATTTTCATCTTCATTTTCATTAGCATATATTATAGAATTATCTAGGTTCTGATCGAAGAAAAGACTAAGTGATGTTAATGGCAGAAGAATGGGCGGGGTCAAACGTTCGGATTGTTCTGTAGATTCGATAATACATTTCATCAATTTTTGATTATTAACATTACGAAATTGAGACCTTTCTGTAATTAATGGAATAATTTTTGTCACCCCAAGCTGTACAGCCATATCTATGGCATCTAACATTCTATCACTTTTAATAATCGATATCCCTAAAGTAAGCTCAGGTTCGATTATTGTTTTTCTTAAAATATTAGTAAGTTCAACATGTAAATTATTTTTTGTTATATCGGTAATTTGTGCTATAAACTCACCATCTATACCGTTAAAGATTCTAAAATGATCACCAATTTTTAGCCTTAATACTGTTTTAAGGTAGTGGCTATGGTCTTCTGCAAGATTTAACGAATAATTTTCAATTAGTTTGATATTGCTATATCTTCTATGAAGACGAGAAATTTTCATAATTTTAACTCCAATGATCAATTATAGTCAATTCAAGAGAATTTGGGGCTAGGAGCGATGGAGCGACGCCTATAAGTAATTATAGTACCCTACAATTTTGAGAAGATGAAGAAGAATGGTTGATTTAGAGTGGTATGAAGTAGTATAAGGTAGGTATTTTTATAACAAAATGCATAATATAATACTTCAAGAATTGATTTTATATATAGACGGAAATAAATCAAGATTAAAATGTTTGGTTGGTATGGTAATTAGTTTGCTGACGGGCAGCTCAATTTATCAAAAAGGTTTAGCACTTGGTATTTTAGGTGATGCTAAAGAGACGTCAAAAACTCATAGAATTTATCGTTTTTTAAAAGATTTTAATTTTGATTATATGAAGGTTGGCTATTTGCTATTAAGCTTTTTTGCTTCAAAAAATTATGTCGTAGCAATGGATAGGACAAGTTGGAAATTTGGTAAATCCGATATTAATATTTTATTTTTAGTAATGGTAATTGGTAAAATATCGGTGCCAATATTCTGGAAGACTTTGTCGCATGGTGGCGGGTGTTCTGCAGAATTTATGAAGGAATTTTTACAGAAATTTATTAATAATTTTGGCGTTGAAAGAATAAAATATTTGCTTGCTGATAGAGAATTTATGAATAAAGAATGGTTAGACTTTCTGATAAATAACCATCTAAAGTTTGTTATTCCATTAAAAATGGATCATAAAATTCGTCTTACAAAAGGTTTAAGAACTTTAACCATTGAAAGAATATTTAGTGATGTTAAAGCCTTAGAGTATAGGGCTTGTAGTGGTATATTATGGAATAGAAAGGTTAATTTTACCGCATATAGAAATGATAAGAGCGAGCTGATGGTTCTGGTGTCTTCAATTGAAATAGAGCAAGATATTTTTGCTTTATATAAATTTCGTTGGAGTGTTGAACGACTATTTTTGCACCTAAAAAGCGGTGGTTTTGATATTGAAAAAAGTCACATTGTAAAATTGGATAGATTTGAAAAATTATTAGTGATAACTGCTATTGCTTCAGCTTTAATAGTCAAAAATGGAATAATACGAGTCTGTCCTATAGTTTGTGTAAGTTGCAAAGAAAGCAGTAAGAGATTACTGTAAAAAAAGTAACTTAAGCAAGCAAGGAGGAATTATGGCTAAAAAATTAGATACAGATAAAGATACATTAAACATCAGTAATCAGCTAGTAGAAGAATTATTATCAAAAGCAGATCCATCGGAGTTATTTGGTCGAGATGGTTTATTTCAACAGCTAAAGAAGCAAATAGTTGAGAAAATATTAGCAAGTGAGTTGGATCATGAATTAGGATATTCAAAACATAGCAAGATGCCAAAAGTAGATAATAATCGTCGTAATGGTAGCTATGAGAAGACAGTAATTGATGGGGATGGTCGTAAGCTGACAGTAGAAGTACCAAGAGATCGGGAAGGAGAGTATAATCCTCAATTAATACCAAAAGGGCTGAGGAGATTTAATGGATTTGATGAGAAAGTGATATCCCTTTATGGTCGCGGTATGACAGTCAGCGAGATCCGAGGGCATTTAGAAGAAATATATCAAACTGATGTATCTGGTGACTTGATATCCACCATAACAGATGGGGTAATAGAAGAAGTAACTAGGTGGCAAAATCGTTGTTTAGATAGGGTGTATCCAATATTATACTTGGACTGTATCTATGTAAAATCTAGAGACAATCACATAGTAATAAATAAAGCAGTATATTTAGCACTTGCTGTAAATATAGAAGGGAAAAAGGAGTTACTTGGCATTTGGATAGGCAAAAATGAAGGTGCTAAATTTTGGATGCAAGTAGTTACTGAGTTAAAGAATCGAGGAATTGAACAAATTTATGTTGCTTGTGTGGGGTTTAAAGGGCTTTCCAGAAGCTATAAGCAGTGTATTCCCGAGTACTATAGTACAATTATGTATTGTACATATGGTTCGCAATTCAGTAAAGTATGTGTCATATAAAGATTTAAAAGAGGTCACATCAGATCTAAAACAAATTTATACAGCTAATAATGACGAAATGGCACGTTTAAAACTTCAGCAATTTGGTGTAAAATGGGATAAAAAATATCCGGTAATTTCTGATATTTGGCAACGTAATTGGTCTGGGATAATACCGTTTTTTGCCTTTCCTGAAGAGAACAGAAAGGTAATTTATACTACTAACACTATAGAATCTGTAAATCGTCAAATTAGAAAAATTATCAAAAATAAGGGGGTGTTTCCAGATGATAAGTCAATTCAAAAAATAATATTTTTATCCCTACAAAATGCAGCCAAAAAATGGACCATGCCTATTAAAGATTGGTCTTTAGCTTTAAATCAATTTGAAATACTTTGTGGAGATTTTAAATATGATTTATTGGAAAATAAAAAATGAACTTACACAAATTAAATGATTGACTCTACAAAACCATTGAAAGACAATTGTTTTCATTATTTACCTATGGCTTTGATCATATCAAAAATGCTTTTTATCAATCTACAACAGCCATAACGCAGCTAATATCCACATTATTAATACCTCCCAAACAAAAACTTTTTTCTATCCTAATACCATCTTTACAAAAATTGTAGGGTACTATGATAAGTAATACCAATTGCAATAATTAACGCAGTGGTGTAAAATGGGTTTTTAACTGATAAAGGTACTCAAATGGCTAGGTTAATATTACCACAAGGTTTTCATGGTCATGATTTTATAAAAATGATGAAACATGAGCCGCATGGTCGAAATCGTATACGTTTATTGGCGATGTATCACCTTCAATTAGGCAAATCTTTAAAAGCCATATCTGAAATAGTGAAGTCACACTGGAAAACTGTGCAATCATGGCTCAGAAGATTTAGGAATCATGGTTTTGAAGGATTATTTGAATCACAAAGAAGCGGTGCCCCTAGGAAGATTAACACTATACAAGAGTCTGCTCTTTTTGATAAAATCAATACGCTCAGTGAAAGTAAAACTGGTGGGTATATAACTGGAAAGGAGCTACATATCATGTTACTTGAGGAATATGGTGCTAAATGCGCTTTAAAAACAGTCTACAATACTATGCACCGCCTTGGTTTTAGCTGGATTACTTCTCGTTCAATGCATCCAAAGTCAAATCAAGAGACTCAAAATACATATAAAAAAACTTCCCAGACATGTTAACAAAATTATTACCAAAAAATATCGATAGATGTAAAGTTGATATATGGTCTCAGGATGAAACTCGAGTTGGGCAACAAGGTAGCTTAACTCGTATATGGGCTAAGCGTGGCACTAGACCCCGTAAAGTTCGGCAACAGCAATTCATTTCAACATATATTTATGGAGCTGCTTGCCATGATACAGGAGAAGCTTTTGCATTAATTTTACCATATGCAAACACACAGGCAATGAATAAATTCTTAGAAGAGCTTTCTCGCAGTATTCAAGGCAACCGACATATAGCTTTACTAACGGATAATGCAGGTTGGCACACAGCCAAAAAACTAACTGTGCCAAGCAATATCACTTTGATACCGCTTCCGCCCTATGCACCGGAACTTAATGCAATGGAACAAGTTTGGGAATGGATCAAAAATCATTTCTTGTCTAACCAATGTTATGGTGTATATGAAGATATCGTCACTATGGCTTGTTACGCTTGGAATCAATTTGCTCATAATGTAGATTTAGTAAAATCAATTATGTATAGAGACTGGATAAACACACCGTGTTAATTATTGCAATTGGTATAATAGGCAAGCATTGAGAGACAACGCCCCCAACTTCTCATCAATTGACTATACTAAGTTAACAAAATTTTTAGTTAACTTAGTGCATAGCAATTATCTTTTATCTAAATTTTCAAAAAAATATTTATCTAAATAATAAAACAACGTTTTTGTTGAATAAGTTTATGGCAAACTTCAAGTAGCTTACGCATACAAGCAACTATCGCAACTTTCTTAGGTTTAAAATTATTAACAAGCCTATTGTATAAAGTTTTTAAATATTGAAAACCATTTTTGCCAGTTAATACCGCCATGTATAAAGCATCCCGTGGTATTTTTCTGCCTCCCCTAATAAATCTTCGTCCTTGCTTATTACCACTATCACGGGCGTACGGAGCTATCCCCACAATTGCTGACAATTCATTGCTACTATAATTTTTATCCCCTAATTCAGGTACAAAACTAATTAGTTTTGTAGCCAAACATTTACCAATACCAGGTACAGTCTCTAATATTTTTACCTTCTCTTTTAACTCTTCTGACTCATCTATTGTTTTGTTTAACTTCTTATCAAGCTCAGCTATTTCATTTTGTAAGAATTTAATGTGTTTTTCTATACTATCTTTATCAATACCATCAATACTATGATGTAGTCTTTTCTTTTCATTGCTAAGCATTAATACTAAATCTTCTCGTCTTTGCTTATATCTCTTCAAATTCTCTGATTCAACTTGATATATATAATTCGCTGAAAGCTGCATCTTATCACCATAATATGCTAATTTAAATGCATCCTTCCTATCAGTTTTACACAAATTTACCGATTTACTAAAAGAATTAAAACTATATGTATTGACCTTATGTATTTGTTGCTTATTATTATACAGCTTTTGACAAATCTCAGCTTCGTATCCTCCAGTGGGTTCACATATTATTAGCTTAATCTCTTGCTCTTTTGCTAATTTAATCACCTCTTCATGACCAGCTGCATCATTGGCAAAACGATGATATTTAGGTTTATCGCTTGTATTATATACACATATATCAAGCCATTGTTTACTTACATCTAGACCTATTATTTTACTCATGATATAATCTCCTTCGTCTTATTGTGCAAGGCTGCTACTTCCAACACCTTCTGCAATTTGTTCAAAGCAAACTTTGTAAGAGGGTACTTATTCTATGCTCGATTATCTCAATCAAGTACCCCTCAAATCACCCTCTTACCATTACTTATATCATAATTTAAAGATATAAGTACCCTACAATTTTTGTAAAGATGGTATTAGGATAGAAAAAAGTTTTTGTTTGGGAGGTATTAATAATGTGGATATTAGCTGCGTTATGGCTGTTGTAGATTGATAAAAAGCATTTTTGATATGATCAAAGCCATAGGTAAATAATGAAAACAATTGTCTTTCAATGGTTTTGTACCGTTTTATTCGGATGGGATTTAAGGCATTTTGTATTATTCCATTTTTGACTATTAAAGCTGAAGCAATAGCAGTTATCACTAATAATTTTTCAAATCTATCCAATTTTACAATGTGACTTTTTTTAATATCAAAACCACCGCTTTTTAGGTGCAAAAATAGTCGTTAACACTCCAACGAAATTTATATAAAGCAAAAATATCTTGCTCTATTTCAATTGAAGACACCAGAACCATCAGCTCGCTCTTATCATTTCTATATGCGGTAAAATTAACCTTTCTATTCCATAATATACCACTACAAGCCCTATACTCTAAGGCTTTAACATCACTAAATATTCTTTCAATGGTTAAAGTTCTTAAACCTTTTGTAAGACGAATTTTATGATCCATTTTTAATGGAATAACAAACTTTAGATGGTTATTTATCAGAAAGTCTAACCATTCTTTATTCATAAATTCTCTATCAGCAAGCAAATATTTTATTCTTTCAACGCCAAAATTATTAATAAATTTCTGTAAAAATTCCTTCATAAATTCTGCAGAACACCCGCCACCATGCGACAAAGTCTTCCAGAATATTGGCACCGATATTTTACCAATTACCATTACTAAAAATAAAATATTAATATCGGATTTACCAAATTTCCAACTTGTCCTATCCATTGCTACGACATAATTTTTTGAAGCAAAAAAGCTTAATAGCAAATAGCCAACCTTCATATAATCAAAATTAAAATCTTTTAAAAAACGATAAATTCTATGAGTTTTTGACGTCGCTTTAGCATCACCTAAAATACCAAGTGCTAAACCTTCTTGATAAATTGAGCTGCCCGTCAGCAAACTAATTACCATACCAAACAAACATTTTAATCTTGATTTATTTCCGTCTATATATAAAATCAATTCTTGAAGTATTATATTATGCATTTTGTTATAAAAATACCTACCTTATACTACTTCACACCACTCTAAATCAACCATTCTTCTTCATCTTCTCAAAATTGTAGGGTACTTATATCTTTAAATTATGATATAAGTAATGGTAAGAGGGTGATTTGAGGGGTACTTGATTGAGATAATCGAGCATAGAATAAGTACCCTCTTACAAAGTTTGCTTTGAACAAATTGCAGAAGGTGTTGGAAGTAGCAGCCTTGCACAATAAGACGAAGGAGATTATATCATGAGTAAAATAATAGGTCTAGATGTAAGTAAACAATGGCTTGATATATGTGTATATAATACAAGCGATAAACCTAAATATCATCGTTTTGCCAATGATGCAGCTGGTCATGAAGAGGTGATTAAATTAGCAAAAGAGCAAGAGATTAAGCTAATAATATGTGAACCCACTGGAGGATACGAAGCTGAGATTTGTCAAAAGCTGTATAATAATAAGCAACAAATACATAAGGTCAATACATATAGTTTTAATTCTTTTAGTAAATCGGTAAATTTGTGTAAAACTGATAGGAAGGATGCATTTAAATTAGCATATTATGGTGATAAGATGCAGCTTTCAGCGAATTATATATATCAAGTTGAATCAGAGAATTTGAAGAGATATAAGCAAAGACGAGAAGATTTAGTATTAATGCTTAGCAATGAAAAGAAAAGACTACATCATAGTATTGATGGTATTGATAAAGATAGTATAGAAAAACACATTAAATTCTTACAAAATGAAATAGCTGAGCTTGATAAGAAGTTAAACAAAACAATAGATGAGTCAGAAGAGTTAAAAGAGAAGGTAAAAATATTAGAGACTGTACCTGGTATTGGTAAATGTTTGGCTACAAAACTAATTAGTTTTGTACCTGAATTAGGGGATAAAAATTATAGTAGTAATGAATTGTCAGCAATTGTGGGGATAGCTCCGTACGCCCGTGATAGTGGTAATAAGCAAGGACGAAGATTTATTAGGGGAGGCAGAAAAATACCACGGGATGTATAATGGTTCCAATATTTTGGACAGAAAAATAAGAAAAATGAGATAGAATTCTTTAGCAAACAAGGAGAGCTAGAGATGAAAAAACAAGTAAGGCAATATAGTGCTGAGGAGAAAGCCAAAATTGTCATAGAAGCAATTAAGGGAGAGCTAACAATAGCCCAGATAACCAGTAAGTATGGTGTTCATGCAACACAGATCAGTAACTGGAAAAAACAAGGTCTTGAGTTGTTAGTACAAGGTTTTAAGAATAAAACACAGAGTGCTGATCCAAATCAGCAGGGGTTAATCAAGAATCTATATGAGCAAATTGGTCAGTTAAGCGTTGAGTGTGACTGGCTCAAAAAAAAATCTGCATTGTTTGGAATTAAAGGTTAGGTGTAATATGATAGAGCCTAATCATAATAAGTTAACAATTGTACAACAGTGTAAGTTATTGGATATTAGCAGGTCAACCTATTACTATCAACCTACTGGTATTAGTGAACAAGATATCAAGATTATGGCAATAATTGATGAGACCTATACTATGCATCCATATTATGGTATGCGGCGGATGGCTAAATATTTACAAGCCCAAGGTTTTTCGGTAGGTCGTAAAGCTGTTAGACGTTACTACAAGATAATGGGTCTTGAAGCTGTTTATCCTAAAATAAATTTAAGCAAGAGGAATCAAGCGCATAAAATATATCCTTATTTACTAAAAGGATTAGAAATAGTATTGCCAAACCAGGTTTGGAGTGCAGATATAACGTATATAAGACTGAGCCAAGGGTTCGTATATTTAGTAGCTATTATTGACTGGTATAGTCGTTATATTCTAAGTTGGCGAATCTCCATTAGTTTGGAAAGTGAATTTTGTGTAACAGCCCTTGAAGACGCTATAGAAAAATATGGTATGCCAAAAATATTTAATACTGATCAAGGAGTACAATTTACCTCGGAGAATTTTATTAGTATGCTAAAGCTACATAATATCTTGATTAGTATGGATGGTAAGGGACGAGCCTTAGATAATATTTTTATTGAACGTTTTTGGCGATCATTAAAACAGGAAAAAATTTATCGGATTATTTTAACAACAGTAAAGGAGGCAAAGACAGCAATTAACGAATATATGGACTTTTATAATAGACAAAGGATGCATCAAGCTTTGGATTATAAAACTCCAGAATGTGTATATTTTGAAAAAAATATTGTATAAAAACAACAATTTAATTTTTGTGAATTATATCTCTATTTATCTAAATTTTTGTCTAGACAAAGGGGACCACCTTATTAACTGGCAAAAATGGTTTTCAATATTTAAAAACTTTATACAATAGGCTTGTTAATAATTTTAAACCTAAGAAAGTTGCGATAGTTGCTTGTATGCGTAAGCTACTTGAAGTTTGCCATAAACTTATTCAACAAAAACGTTGTTTTATTATTTAGATAAATATTTTTTTGAAAATTTAGATAAAAGATAATTGCTATGGAATTTGTCAACAAAGAAAATAAAAAAATAGAGCCACAAAGGAAGCGGTCATATATTCGGCATCGAGTGCCATAATGGTTTCTGCATTCTTATAAATATCCTTGAGTGACCTCTCATTCCCACGGCTTCTAGAGCCTCGACATAATTACGGATTTTATTCAGAATACTTATTCATTAACTCTTTAACTTTCGTTCTCTTTATTGTTACTATTCTTTACTCGCAATATTTATCAATTACCAATTTTTATTTAGTTGACATAGTTTCTTCTTTTTTCTCAACTAAACTAATTTGCAACATATTCGCTACCATTGGTGACTACTGCATAAGCAATCCTTGCTAACTTATTTGCTAAACCAACACATATAATATTATATGATTTATTTTCAGCAAATTTCTTCACTGCCCACTGCACTAGTTTATCTGGCTCTGTACAAATAAGTGTGTAAATTTTTCAAAGGTTATATAAAAATATAATATAACAAAAGGAGAAATTATAATGCGTCACAAACAAAATGAAGCAATGAATCAAGCAATAGATTTATTAATAAATAATGATACAGATATATCAACTTTATTTAAAGAGGATGGTTTATTAAAACAATTAACCAAAAGGCTTGTAGAGAAGGCATTGCAGTCAGAGATGAATAATCACTTAGGATATGATAAATATTGTCATACTGATAGCAATAATGTTCGTAATGGTAGTAAAGTAAAGAATCTAGTAACAAATAATGGAGTTGTAGAGATTGAGGTTCCAAGGGATAGAAGTAGTACATTTGAACCTGCATTAATTCCGAAGCGTCAAAGACGTATTGAAGGATTTGATGATAAAATAATATCGTTATACGCTAAAGGAATGAGCTTATCTGATATTAAGATTCAAATGCAAGAATTGTATGGAGCTGACGTTAGCGAAAGTTTGATAAGTCAAATTACTGATGATGTAATTGAGGATGTCAAGATATGGCAAAGCCGACCATTGGATCGAGTATATGCTATAGTATTTTTTGACTGTTTAGTAGTAAAAGTACGTCAAGATAAACGAATTATCAATAAGTCTGTATATGTAGCATTAGGTATTGATTTATCTGGAAGGAAGGATATTTTAGGATTGTGGAACAGTGAAAATGAAGGAGCTAAATTTTGGCTTGGTAATTTTACTGAGATGAAGAACAGAGGTATGCAAGACATGCTTATTGCTTGCAGTGATAATTTAACCGGTATGTCTGAGGCAATAGAAGCAGTTTTTCCGAAAACCGAACATCAATTATGTATTGTACATCAGATTAGAAATAGTTTAAAATATGTATCATATAAAGACCGAAAAGAATTAGCGGCTGATTTAAAGCCTATATATACTGCTAGCACAGAGGAAGAAGCACATCTTGCTTTAGAATCTTTTGAAGCTAAATGGAGTAAACAGTATCCACAAATTGCTAAATCTTGGTATGTTCATTGGGAAAATTTAATGGTTTTTCTAGAATACCCTGAGGCGATAAGGAAAGTAATATACACAACTAATAGTATAGAATCTGTCAATAGCCAATTACGTAAGGTTACTAAGAATAAAAGGGTTTTTCCAAATGATAATGCCGTTTTTAAGACCTTATATTTGGCAATTGATTATATGACCAAGAAATGGGTTATGCCGATTCCGAACTGGAACGCAGCTATGGCTCACTTTTTGATAAAATTTGAAGGTAGAATTTAAGCCCTATGAAAAATTTACACACTTAATTAGAAAGGCTCGTTTATCTTTCGATTCCTTACCACTTTTTGCTCTTATTGCTATTGTCCTTGCGGCTTGAATCAACATAGTTCTGGCATATCTATCTCCCTGTTTGGTAATCCCTCCTAAAACTATCTTATCTCCTGAGCTATGTTGCTTTGGTACCAAACCAAGCGAAGCAGCAAAATCCCTCGGGGTTGGATAACTTTCCATTGGGGCTACACTCAAACAACTAGCATTGATTGCTCCAATGCCAAAAATTGTCTGCAACCTAGTAGCTTTCTCACTTTGCTTATTATTGCTGATAATCAGCTTTTCTAAAGTTTTCTCTTTGTCACATAAATCCTCAATTTCTTTACATTCTAAAAGTAAAATTGACCGTATCCCAGAATTTATATAACCTTTACTATACGCTAACTCTACCTCCAACCTACATGATTTGCAAAATTTATTTTTACCTAATTTTGTATTATAGCCATATTCACATAAACTTGATATTACAGAATTAGTTTTTTGCACACGGTCTCTGATCGTATTACTTCTAGTTTTATGCAAAAATTTTATATCTTGTTCCTCTTTGCTTTTTGGCAGCACAGTTTTTAATTCTGGATCACGAGCCGCTTTGCATATTGCTAACGCATCGTTATAATCATTTTTCTGTTTCGATGTCGCATAAACTTTTACATCTTTTGTTTTCATTAGTTTGACTTGCAAACCAAGCTTAGCAATTTCCTGTGACCAATAATTAGCTCCTCCACATGCTTCCATAGCTACCAATGAACTTTTATCGAGATTGCTTAAATAGGCTATTAACTCATCTCTTGTAACTTTTTGATAACCTATTTTTTTGCCATTTTGATCGACTTGCACCAAGTGCATACTATTTTTTGCTAAATCTATTCCTATTATAGTATTTTTTATGCTATTATTTATCATGGTATGGACCTATTAATTAAATTATTATTTAATTTGGAGCAGCTGAAAACTATTTTTCAGCTGACTCCGTACAAGTAAAGCATATTTCGCTTCACTCGTCCATACCATCATTCCCGCGTAGGCGGGAATCTATAATACCTCAGGGTATTTTTAGATCCCTGCTTTCGCAGGGATGACAACCATGATCCTATATTTTATTCAAATCTGCAAAAAAACTTGATTATCGAGTATAAACCGCATATTTGAGAGGTCTAAAGCCTGTTTTTTCTCCTGGATTTTTAGGCAAATTTTTGCCGGTTTTTGCAAAAATTTTTACATATGTAATGTTATATAAAGACCAGCCATGATATCATTCCATCTTCGGTCAGGAATCCATAACTTTGCCAAAATTATTTGTGGCACTAATTTTATGGTTTTCAGCCTACACGGAGATGGCATCAGAGAGCGGTATTTTCCTTAAACTGATGCCTATGCACAATAACGACGTCACCAATTTTTCATCAATGACGATAAAGGTTTGACATTATTTTTATTGTAATATATTCAGTAGTCAGAACGCCCTCGCAAAGCGAGGGGCTTGACGGTTATGAGCAGCCCAAAGGGCTGCCATTGTTAATTAAAATTCTCCTGATTCGTCAGAGCCTAAACTATCAAGTTGCTCTTGATTCTTAATGTAGTGTTTGATCTGATTCTCTTCAAATCCTACAGTTGAGACCGCATAACCTCTAGCCCACAACTTTTCTCCATTAAAATTACGTTTTCGTCCACCAAACTGCCTAGCAACGGCTATAGCACTTTTCCCCTTGATATAGCCTATTACTTCAGCTACAGAATATTTAGGAGGAATCTTGATGAGCATATGCACATGATCTTGTACCATATGCCCCTCTATGATCTTGCTCCCACGTTGAAAAGCTAACTCATGGAATACGTTCCCAAGATATTTTCTAACCTTCCCGTACAATTCTTTTTTACGACACTTTGGAATAAACACAATATGATATTTGCAATCCCATTTAGAATGATTTAAACTTTCGTATGTTGTCATATATTTTCTCCTTTGACCGTCAAGCCAAAGAAGTTATATATGATAACTTTTTATTTTATACTAAATCTAAAGGCCAAGCCTTGATGGTCTCACTAGTCAAACTAGTGGCTTACCTATCATTGAGTTATTAATTAATAAAGATATACCAATGAGTAAAAATCGAATGAACAATTTAGTGTTCAATCTTATCTATGATTCCTTCTTTGATTCGTTTACTATAGCATTCTTTAATAGGCTATCAAAAAATTCAGTATTCTCAAATCATTTAGCTAAAGTAACAGATTCTATACCACCAGAGTATGATGATCAAGTAAAAAAGATATTATGTGTTTTACATGAAATGAAGTTAAGAAAAATAGGAGATGAATTAGATACTATAAACTATAGCTCTATCTTTTCTATAATAATAGCCGAATCTGCTTGCTTAGTGATTTTTTCAATCTTCAATTTAGCCGCCTGTAGCTTTTTTTCACAGTGTTCTTTTAGTAACACCCCTCTTTCAAAGCTACTAATCGATGAATCTAAGCTTTCCTCACCAGTATCAATTTTTTTTACAATTTCTTTTAATTCTGCTAAGGCAGCTTCAAAGCTCATATTTTCAATAGATGTTAAGTCTGGCATCGCCCCTCTATTATTATTTTTTGTTTCAATTTTATCTAGTTCCTAACATATTTCCTATCTAGTTCATTATATAACCTATAAATTGCCATCTCACGATCTTTAATTTTTTTACTAGCAATTTTTAGTAATCGCTCTGACGATTCTTCTGTTAACTGAATTGATGAATGTAGTTGTTCAGCAAGCTTTTTCAGTGATTCCTGAATTTCTATAAATGATTTTTGTAATTGCACTTTAATCGATATAGAAGAATTTTCAAGCTCGTTAAGTTTTACATATATTCGTTCTCCCAACTGATTAATTTTATCTTGTAGTAAACTTAATTGTTGCTTTCTTACCTCTATTAGGTATTTACTAGTCTCATTCACTTTCGCTTGTATCCTAACTTCAGGAGTAACTTCTAAATTCCAAGCCAGCCCTAATTTACTCATCACATATATTATCCATTTATGGACATCAAAATGATACCATTTAGCACCATTACGGTAATCTGATGGGAATGCATGATGGAAATTATGCCAATTTTCACCTAATAAGAATAATGCCATCCACCAAATATCCCCGGCAGTACCTTTGTAATATTTCTTGCTACCAACAAAATGACATAGAGAATTAACGCAAAAAGTTGCATGTTGTTGTAATGTTCTACCCATACCAATAAACAAGAACCCAGCATAGGCAGAGATGATAGTACCACCAATCAAATAACCTATTAATGCGGGCACTATAGTGTTCATAAATAGAGAAATTTGCCAATAATACTTTAATTGCCATCTCAGCAATTTATTTTTACCAAGTTTAACCATAGTAATTCGGTCAATGGACTTATAGCTTCCATCAATGATCATCCATCCAATATGTGACCATAAAAACCCTAAAATTCTATTCTCAAACTTTAATGGGCTATGCGGATCTTGATCTTTATCATTATAAGTATGATGCTTATAATGATTTGATGCCCAAGATAAAACTGGCCCTTGGAAAGTAGCGGCTGACATCATAACAAGAATAAATTCTACCACCTTATTTGTTTTAAATGCATGATGCGACCATAGACGATGCAACCCAACACCAACAGCAATATTAGAGCCGTAATAGCCAGCTATGAACAGACTTATCTCAAATAGACCTATCTTATAGCTAGCATAGTATTTTATAACCAAGCATGAAAGTATAATTGGGTATATAATTAGAACAAAGAAAATGCTCCAAACGATTCTTTTTAGCATATATCTAATTTTTTAATTAAATAAAATTCTTAGGCAGTATTGTAGCATATTATGTCGCAATATACAAATAATATGTTGCATTACATTTTACGTTTCCATAATTTATTAAACATACGCTGCCCGAAATAGAAGCTAATAATGCCAGCAAAAATAGCCTGATCGTCTATATTCCATAAAACATCAAGATATTCCACAAGGATTGCCGTACTTTGTATAGTTTTATATTGCACATATTTGACATAGGCATACATAATAAAAAAACTATATGCCAGAACAGGGCGAACTGAACCATTTAAGGCATCAACCCAATTAATGCCTGATTTATATGTTGAATATAAAGTATTATTCTCCGCAATGTCTTTGGAAGTGTTAAGCTCTGAGAGCAGTTTGGTATTCCCTAATTTATGGCTTTCAATTTGCCGATCTAAAAGATTAAGCTCATGTTTTTTATCATTTTGATCCTTTAGAATTTTTAAAATTTCTGGAATAATTGAGCTAATAAAGCCCGTTATTGAAGCAAGTAGTGTAATCATAAAAATCTCATTAATTCTTGTATGATTATTATACTAAAAATTTTCTTTGCACTAATAGCTGTTAGTCATTTTTTTTTAATTTTTATTACAAACATTAGTTGATCCTGTTTTATGTCATACCTGCTCGACTTAGTGTCACCCCTGCTTCGGTGCGGGGTCTAGATTCCCGCCTACGCGGGAATGATGGTATGGACGAGTGAAGCGAAATATGCTTTACTTGTACGGAGTCAGCTGAAAAATAGTTTTCAGCTGCTCCAAATTAAATAATAATTTAATTAATAGGTCCATACCATGATAAATAATAGCATAAAAAATACTATAATAGGAATAGATTTAGCAAAAAATAGTATGCACTTGGTGCAAGTCGATCAAAATGGCAAAAAAATAGGTTATCAAAAAGTTACAAGAGATGAGTTAATAGCCTATTTAAGCAATCTCGATAAAAGTTCATTGGTAGCTATGGAAGCATGTGGAGGAGCTAATTATTGGTCACAGGAAATTGCTAAGCTTGGTTTGCAAGTCAAACTAATGAAAACAAAAGATGTAAAAGTTTATGCTACATCGAAACAGAAAAATGATTATAACGATGCGTTAGCAATATGCAAAGCGGCTCGTGATCCAGAATTAAAAACTGTGCTGCCAAAAAGCAAAGAGGAACAAGATATAAAATTTTTGCATAAAATTAGAAGTAATACGATCAGAGATCGTGTGCAAAAAACTAATTCTACAATATCAAGTTTATGTGAATATGGCTATAATATAAAATTAAGTAAAAATAAATTTTGCAAATCATGTAGGCTGGAGGTAGAGTTAGCGTATAGTAAAGGTTATATAAATTCTGGGATACGGTCAATTTTACTTTTAGAATGTAAAGAAATTGAGGATTTATGTGACAAAGAGAAAACTTTAGAAAAGCTGATTATCAGCAATAATAAGCAAAGTGAGAAAGCTACTAGGTTGCAGACAATTTTTGGCATTGGAGCAATCAATGCTAGTTGTTTGAGTGTAGCCCCAATGGAAAGTTATCCAACCCCGAGGGATTTTGCTGCTTCGCTTGGTTTGGTACCAAAGCAACATAGCTCAGGAGATAAGATAGTTTTAGGAGGGATTACCAAACAGGGAGATAGATATGCCAGAACTATGTTGATTCAAGCCGCAAGGACAATAGCAATAAGAGCAAAAAGTGGTAAGGAATCGAAAGATAAACTAGTGCAGTGGGCAGTGAAGAAATTTGCTGAAAATAAATCATATAATATTATATGTGTTGGTTTAGCAAATAAGTTAGCAAGGATTGCTTATGCAGTAGTCACCAATGGTAGCGAATATGTTGCAAATTAGTTTAGTTGAGAAAAAAGAAGAAACTATGTCAACTAAATAAAAATTGGTAATTGATAAATATTGCGAGTAAAGAATAGTAACAATAAAGAGAACGAAAGTTAAAGAGTTAATGAATAAGTATTCTGAATAAAATCCGTAATTATGTCGAGGCTCTAGAAGCCGTGGGAATGAGAGGTCACTCAAGGATATTTATAAGAATGCAGAAACCATTATGGCACTCGATGCCGAATATATGACCGCTTCCTTTGTGGCTCTATTTTTTTATTTTCTTTGTTGACAAATTCACTCGTCCATATATGACAATAGTAGGCGGAAAGGACAATTTATGGATTGCCACGACCACTACATGGTTTCGCTAATAGCAGAGAAGCTATAGCCAATTACTCCCACTAGAAGTGGGAGTTTGTTATAGAACCGCTCAAAGCGGGTTAATATTACTTATTTTGACCTGTAAAACAGGTTAAGTTGATCAGCTCTTTTATCCTCAGATTCTTGGTTTTGAACGTATTTACGTACTACCTCTTCATTCGCTCCTACGGTACTCACAAAATATCCTCTTGCCCAAAATTTATGACCAGCAAAATTTTGCTGTTTATTCGCTATATTTTGTGCTACCCATATAGAACTTTTACCTTTAATAAAACCCACAATGGTTGAAATAGAATGTTTGGGTGGAATGGATATTAGCATATGCACATGATCCTGCATTAAATATCCTTCCTCTATCTTACATTCCTTTTGACCCGCTAAACGATGGAATACTTCTTTTAACTCTTTCCTAATAAATCCAAATATTGTTTTCTTGCGATATTTGGGTGTAAAAACAACATGGTACTTACATTCCCATGTACAGTGGTTTAAACTATTATAGTTTGGCATATACATTATCCTTCTTGATTCTGCTTTGAGCGGCAAAATCATTTAGGGATATCTTTAGTATATGTCAAACACTATGATTCCACCGCTGAAAGCGGTGGCTTAGCATTTGGGATAGTTAATTGATGAGAAGTTGGGGACGTTGTCGCTCAATGCTCGCCTATTACTTATAGGCGTCGTTCCATCGCTCCTAGCCCCAAATTCTCCTGAATTGACTATATCTAAACCCCGCTTTACCTTCTAACTTAAGTATATAGAAAATACCTGAATAAAAATAATAAAAATATTTTTCATAAAATACTTAGTGCATATCATAATTAGTATATACTAAAATTATCTAAGGATAAGAGTATAGTTAATTCATAGTACCAATGTTTAGGCTTTCTTTAGAATAGCATATTTTATCATTTTTTGCATCTCTGCAAAGCTTGACAATTATAAAAAATATTCTTTGCTAAATCTATTCCAATTGTGTTACATTTCAGCTATAGCTTTTCAGAATTTAGGAAAACCATTGATGGGATTATAGTCAATTCAGGAGAATTTGGGGACGTCATCCCTCGTCGCTCGCCTATTACTTATAGGCGTCGCTCCATCGCTTCTAACCCCAAATTCTCCTGAATTGACTATATTTCTTAATAATCTAAAATATTAGTATAACTTACAAAAGATTTAAGTGAATATGTTTAATATTACTGCGAAAAATAAACAACTAGATAGAGCCAAGGTATCTAGTATTTTTTGCAAACTAGGACAAAAAGAAAAGAAAAAAAAGACTAAAATCAGTGAATTGTTAATTGACTTTCATGAAAATGGTCTTCTATTAATGATGCTTTTCTTTGCCATACCAATTGCAATTCCTCTGCCGTATCCTCCGGGTTTTACTACTATAGTAGGGATACCATTAATCATTTTATCTGTGCAGATGTTACTTGGTTTTAGACAGGTTTTTCTACCATCTAAAATTAACAATTATCAAATTAGCAATGATATACTTATCAATATAAGTAACAAGATTGTGCCAAAAATTAAATTGGTAGAAAAATATATACGACCAAGATATAGTTTTGCATCTTCTATATATTGCGAACAATTTATTGGTTTAATATCGCTGATTTGTGCTATTACCATATCAATACCTTTACCTTTAACCAATGCTGTGCCTGCACTTGGTATTACTATAATGACATTAGGTCTTTTGAATCGAGATGGATTAACTATATTTTTGGGGTTTATAGTCTCTATAATTGGTCTTATTATAGCTGTTATAGCAATTGCTGCTAGCTGGATTAGCATAAAATATTTATTTAATCTCTTTTTTTGACATTATTTTTCCAATGAAACAAAAATTATATCAAGGTTCAAGTAAAGCTCTTTATCAGTCACAAGAAGATTTTGCTTTTATTATGTCTTTTACGGACAAAATTACCTTAGAAAATGGTGAGATTTTTGATATTTCAGGTAAAGGAGTACTGAATAATAATATTTCATCCTTTATAATGAGTAAGCTCGATATGGTGGGGATAGAGAATCACCTAATTGAAAAAATGAATATGCGTGAACAATTAATACAATCTGTGGATATTTTCCCCATTCAAATATCGATTTCTACAGTAGCATGTGGCAGGTTTGTAAAAGATTTCTCTATGGAAGAAGGATATGTATTCGATCACCCAATTATCGATTTTAGAGTTAGAAGCAGAGAATTAAAGCATCCTATAATTAATGAGCATCAAATACTGAATTTTGGTTGGTTAAATAAGCAAGAAATTGATGAAGTGAAACATCAAGCTATCAGAACGCATGATTTTTTAAGTGGGCTATTTGCAGGTATTGGTATAAGACTTGTTGAATGCAGGCTCGAATTTGGTAGAGTGTTTAATGGTGAAGACTTTATGGTAATGTTGGCAGATGAAATCAGCCCTGATAATTGCCGTTTATGGAATATGAATAATAATGAGAAACTTGGGGCGGAAATGATTGCCAGCGATCCAGAAAAAGCTATTAAATCTTATCAGGTAATAGCTGATTTATTAAAAGATAGAGCTTATAGCTCGCAATGACGCATAGGCGTCAGTTTAAGAAAAAAAGTCGTCTATTAGCGAGCCACCGTAGGTGGAGTGGCAATCCATTTCTAATCATTTCTGGATTGCTTCGTCGACCTTACGGTCTCCTCGCAATCTGATGTATCCCCACGAAATTGTTGCAAAATAGCAAGAATTGATAGAATATCTTCATTATTTAATGATGATGGAGATAGTAGGTTATGGATGTAAAAACAGTATTAAATGAAGTAATAAAAGAACATTGTCCTTTTATACATAATAATCGTTTAAATGCGTTACTTGATGTTGCAGAAGGTTTGCGATATAGTCAGAATTTGTCTTTGAGTGCAATTGGCAGGAACTTGAGTGGTGATAGTAAAGTAAAACATAAAATAAAAAAAGTTGATAGATGTATAGGTAACAAACATTTATATAACGAGGTTGATAATCTCTATAGTGCTTTATCATATTTCATATTTGAGTTTATCAAGCATTCTAATGATGACAGTGTTGTGATTGATTTATGTTATCTTAAAGATGATCGCATGGTACAAATGCTAAGTGCTCAATTTTGTACAAGAGGGATGAGTTTACCTTTGTATCAAGATGTGTTTGAAGAAGGTGAATTAAAGGGCAGAACGGTAGAATTTCTAAATAAATTAAAGAGTATAATACCTGATGGAAAAAGGGTTATTGTGATTATGGACGCTGGCTTTCATATTGAATGGTTTAAGGAAATAGAAAAACAAGGGTGGAGTTGGGTGTGTCGGGTACGACAAGGAAAAGATTTAAAATTAGCTAAGAATGAGGATTGGATATCAGTTGAAAATTTCATGCCATCAATTGGTTCAAAAACGATGGAATGTGGTACGATTCTGCTAACCAAAGCTCATAAATATTCCTGCAGAATGGTTACAACTTGCAAAGTCCCTAAGGGTCGAGTGCAGAAGGTTAGCAGGAATCGTACTAGCAGTAAAACAGCAAATGGTTCATATAACAAAGCTGCAAAAGAACCTTGGATATTGGTAACTAACTTAAGTTCTGATGAATATAAGGGAGCGGAAATAGTGAGGTTATATAGCAAACGTATGCAAATAGAGGAGACGTTTCGAGTGATAAAAAGTCATCAATTTGGTCTTGCTGGAAGATATATTCGAACTTTAGATGTGAATAGATGGGGAGTTTTAATGTTACTATCTGCCATTGTTATTATAACATATTGGGTTATAGGTGTGGTAGGCTATAGCCAAGGTATGCAAAGAATTTTCCAACCTAACACAGTAAAAGATAAAAAGATTTATTCGTATTTTACCCTTGGGAAATTTATTATTGAATTTAATTATTTGCATGCCATAAAACCATTGGTAGAACCCCTGGCATCTATTATAAAGACGGAGCTTTGTCGTGCTTAATTTCGTGGGGATACATCAGCTCGCAATGACGGTTTCTCAATTATTGTTTTCTTAAACATCAGTTTGCTATGGATTAAATCCGGTTAGCTATAACATACTTTGCTAGGTAAATATGCTCAAAATAAAACGTCGCTTTAATTTATTACTTATATTTATTTGGTTTTATCAATTTTTTATATCTCCCCTAGTTGGGGTCAATTGTCGTTTTTATCCGTCATGTTCAGAATATGCTAAGTCAGCAATAATGATACATGGTAATATTAAAGGATTATGGTTATTTATTAAGAGAATAGTCAGATGCAATCCTTTTTGTCATGGCGGATGTGATTCTGTGCCTATAGATATTTTATCTCCAGACAAAGGTAAAAATCTATAGCTAATTCGAATAGCGTCTATCCATTTGTCTTGCGAACAGGATGGCGTTCTTGCTCGACTTAGTGTTACCTTTGCTCGACTTGTGTCACCCCTGCGTAAGCAGGGGTCTAAAGATTCCCGCCTACGTGGGAATGATGGTATGGACGAGTGAAGCGAAATATGCTTTACTTGTACGGAGTCAGCTGAAAAATAGTTTTCAGCTGCTCCAAATTAAATAATAATTTAATTAATAGGTCCATACCATGATAAATAATAGCATAAAAAATACTATAATAGGAATAGATTTAGCAAAAAATAGTATGCACTTGGTGCAAGTCGATCAAAATGGCAAAAAAATAGGTTATCAAAAAGTTACAAGAGATGAGTTAATAGCCTATTTAAGCAATCTCGATAAAAGTTCATTGGTAGCTATGGAAGCATGTGGAGGAGCTAATTATTGGTCACAGGAAATTGCTAAGCTTGGTTTGCAAGTCAAACTAATGAAAACAAAAGATGTAAAAGTTTATGCTACATCGAAACAGAAAAATGATTATAACGATGCGTTAGCAATATGCAAAGCGGCTCGTGATCCAGAATTAAAAACTGTGCTGCCAAAAAGCAAAGAGGAACAAGATATAAAATTTTTGCATAAAATTAGAAGTAATACGATCAGAGATCGTGTGCAAAAAACTAATTCTACAATATCAAGTTTATGTGAATATGGCTATAATACAAAATTAAGTAAAAATAAATTTTGCAAATCATGTAGGCTGGAGGTAGAGTTAGCGTATAGTAAAGGTTATATAAATTCTGGGATACGGTCAATTTTACTTTTAGAATGTAAAGAAATTGAGGATTTATGTGACAAAGAGAAAACTTTAGAAAAGCTGATTATCAGCAATAATAAGCAAAGTGAGAAAGCTACTAGGTTGCAGACAATTTTTGGCATTGGAGCAATCAATGCTAGTTGTTTGAGTGTAGCCCCAATGGAAAGTTATCCAACCCCGAGGGATTTTGCTGCTTCGCTTGGTTTGGTACCAAAGCAACATAGCTCAGGAGATAAGATAGTTTTAGGAGGGATTACCAAACAGGGAGATAGATATGCCAGAACTATGTTGATTCAAGCCGCAAGGACAATAGCAATAAGAGCAAAAAGTGGTAAGGAATCGAAAGATAAACTAGTGCAGTGGGCAGTGAAGAAATTTGCTGAAAATAAATCATATAATATTATATGTGTTGGTTTAGCAAATAAGTTAGCAAGGATTGCTTATGCAGTAGTCACCAATGGTAGCGAATATGTTGCAAATTAGTTTAGTTGAGAAAAAAGAAGAAACTATGTCAACTAAATAAAAATTGGTAATTGATAAATATTGCGAGTAAAGAATAGTAACAATAAAGAGAACGAAAGTTAAAGAGTTAATGAATAACCTCAGTTTGATGTAAGAGGAAGGTTGAGATTGTTTAATTTTCCAAAAGCTACAGAAATTTTATTAGGCTTAAAAACATAGGCAAGCAGTCCAGCTAAAAATTCATAACAGATCTGTGCCTTGTATGGTCTATATGACAAAGGTTTTTTAGTTGATCGTTAATGGTTTCAATAATATACCTTTTATTTAAAAACCGCTTTTTAATAGGATCTATTATTCTTTCTTTCATATTACTTTTAATTTTTGTTATTAGTTCTAAACCTTGATTAGCAAGGGATTGAGTGAGTTTTTTACTGATATACCCACGATCACCAAAAAGCCAGCCTTGTAATTTATCTACTAAATTTTCCACCACTGCTCTATCATCAACATTTCCTGGAGTTAAAGAAAAACTCATAATCTCTCCGCAACTGTTAATGACAATATGTAGCTTACAACCAAAGAACCACCCAGTGGAAGTCTTACCTCTTTTTGCTATGTCTTTGAATACTTTATGTCTATTAATTCTTAAATTATGGCAAGCAGGAAGTTTAGTAGAGTCGATATAATATTGACCAGTTTGTTTTCCTGATAGGCTTTTTAGCAGTAACACCATGGGCATGAAGCTCATTGGCATTAACTGAACAAAACGACTATAGCTCACAAGTTTTGGAAATTCCTTTCTATAACTTTGACATAGGCAGCATAAATAAAAATCTTTAAAGGTACGGTAGTGTATAGTACCCTACAATTTTGAGAAGATGAAGAAGAATGGTTGATTTAGAGTGGTGTGAAGTAGTATAAGGTAGGTATTTTTATAACAAAATGCATAATATAATACTTCAAGAATTGATTTTATATATAGACGGAAATAAATCAAGATTAAAATGTTTGGTTGGTATGGTAATTAGTTTGCTGACGGGCAGCTCAATTTATCAAAAAGGTTTAGCACTTGGTATTTTAGGTGATGCTAAAGCGACGTCAAAAACTCATAGAATTTATCGTTTTTTAAAAGATTTTAATTTTGATTATATGAAGGTTGGCTATTTGCTATTAAGCTTTTTTGCTTCAAAAAATTATGTCGTAGCAATGGATAGGACAAGTTGGAAATTTGGTAAATCCGATATTAATATTTTATTTTTAGTAATGGTAATTGGTAAAATATCGGTGCCAATATTCTGGAAGACTTTGTCGCATGGTGGCGGGTGTTCTGCAGAATTTATGAAGGAATTTTTACAGAAATTTATTAATAATTTTGGCGTTGAAAGAATAAAATATTTGCTTGCTGATAGAGAATTTATGAATAAAGAATGGTTAGACTTTCTGATAAATAACCATCTAAAGTTTGTTATTCCATTAAAAATGGATCATAAAATTCGTCTTACAAAAGGTTTAAGAACTTTAACCATTGAAAGAATATTTAGTGATGTTAAAGCCTTAGAGTATAGGGCTTGTAGTGGTATATTATGGAATAGAAAGGTTAATTTTACCGCATATAGAAATGATAAGAGCGAGCTGATGGTTCTGGTGTCTTCAATTGAAATAGAGCAAGATATTTTTGCTTTATATAAATTTTGTTGGAGTGTTGAACGACTATTTTTGCACCTAAAAAGCGGTGGTTTTGATATTGAAAAAAGTCACATTGTAAAATTGGATAGATTTGAAAAATTATTAGTGATAACTGCTATTGCTTCAGCTTTAATAGTCAAAAATGGAATAATACAAAATGCCTTAAATCCCATCCGAATAAAACGGTACAAAACCATTGAAAGACAATTGTTTTCATTATTTACCTATGGCTTTGATCATATCAAAAATGCTTTTTATCAATCTACAACAGCCATAACGCAGCTAATATCCACATTATTAATACCTCCCAAACAAAAACTTTTTTCTATCCTAATACCATCTTTACAAAAATTGTAGGGTACTATGACGGTAGTGACTCAAGTGAAACATTACTATAATAGTAATAATCTCTGAGAGTCCTATACTGCAAACTACTTTACGCTTACGGTTAGGATTTGGTAATATATATTTATTTTGCTCCGTATCAAAATGCTTGCAAAAATCATCAATTAAGCAGAAAATCTCCGTAAGAGGGATCATAATATATTCTCCAATTTTGTTGTTATTATTCGAGAACTTTATAATCCCTCCCTTCTTACTTTTCAAATATTCTTTCTCCTAACACACTAGTTTGAAAGAAGGTTTTATTTTTACCATAGCTCACCACCAACAGTTTGTTTATGTTATTACATAATGCTTAGCATTTTGTTTGGTGCTTACGTCAAACTCAGGTTAAAATAGTATGAGTAATTTTATCAGAATCTCGCTTATCAGGAAAAATCTTAGCCAGTTCATTAGTTAGACCAAGTCTTTTATCTGCTTCTCTTAGCAATAATACACCTCCATCGCTACTAATATTACCTCCTGTGAAATTTATTTCTATTTGACGATTTTTTACTTTCGATTGGTAAATTAATCCTGTACAATTTGTCATGGCAAAACCCTCTATGTAATCTTCTTTTAACACTGATATTATATAGTATTACAAGGGTTTTGTCTCTATTCTTTCATGCAATATTTAGGCTAAGTAAATTATCTGAGCTAAACCAGCAAGTAACTATACCAGTAAATATTAATGAGATTACAAAAGGTATATATTACGCCAAAAAGTATCATGGTAGCCAAATGCGGCAATCTGGCGATCCATAAAACTTGTCATATGGATTGCATCAACGCTACTAAAGTAGCTCATCGCAATGACGTCCTTAAATTCGGACACTAGTGTTCACTCCCATAGTACCCTACAATTTTTGTAAAGATGGTATTAGGATAGAAAAAAGTTTTTGTTTGGGAGGTATTAATAATGTGGATATTAGCTGCGTTATGGCTGTTGTAGATTGATAAAAAGCATTTTTGATATGATCAAAGCCATAGGTAAATAATGAAAACAATTGTCTTTCAATGGTTTTGTACCGTTTTATTCGGATGGGATTTAAGGCATTTTGTATTATTCCATTTTTGACTATTAAAGCTGAAGCAATAGCAGTTATCACTAATAATTTTTCAAATCTATCCAATTTTACAATGTGACTTTTTTCAATATCAAAACCACCGCTTTTTAGGTGCAAAAATAGTCGTTCAACACTCCAACGAAATTTATATAAAGCAAAAATATCTTGCTCTATTTCAATTGAAGACACCAGAACCATCAGCTCGCTCTTATCATTTCTATATGCGGTAAAATTAACCTTTCTATTCCATAATATACCACTACAAGCCCTATACTCTAAGGCTTTAACATCACTAAATATTCTTTCAATGGTTAAAGTTCTTAAACCTTTTGTAAGACGAATTTTATGATCCATTTTTAATGGAATAACAAACTTTAGATGGTTATTTATCAGAAAGTCTAACCATTCTTTATTCATAAATTCTCTATCAGCAAGCAAATATTTTATTCTTTCAACGCCAAAATTATTAATAAATTTCTGTAAAAATTCCTTCATAAATTCTGCAGAACACCCACCACCATGCGACAAAGTCTTCCAGAATATTGGCACCGATATTTTACCAATTACCATTACTAAAAATAAAATATTAATATCGGATTTACCAAATTTCCAACTTGTCCTATCCATTGCTACGACATAATTTTTTGAAGCAAAAAAGCTTAATAGCAAATAGCCAACCTTCATATAATCAAAATTAAAATCTTTTAAAAAACGATAAATTCTATGAGTTTTTGACGTCGCTTTAGCATCACCTAAAATACCAAGTGCTAAACCTTTTTGATAAATTGAGCTGCCCGTCAGCAAACTAATTACCATACCAACCAAACATTTTAATCTTGATTTATTTCCGTCTATATATAAAATCAATTCTTGAAGTATTATATTATGCATTTTGTTATAAAAATACCTACCTTATACTACTTCACACCACTCTAAATCAACCATTCTTCTTCATCTTCTCAAAATTGTAGGGTACTATAGTTCACTCCTCGCAATGACTTTTTCTAAACTCTACATAACCGAACAACAAACATGAAGATGGGTAACCCCTCCCATTGCAACATCTCCTTGATCCTCAAATGATTCAAGCGACGTATCCGGACAAGTTTCATAAGAAGCATTAAGGGCAGAAGTAGATGCTCCATATTCATCATGAGTAGTTGCTGCAGTGCTTTTTTCAGTGAAACAGCTCTGTATTAATTTGTCTCCCGGCAGTTTGATAGCATGATTAAACTTAGTTAGTTGATCATTAAATACAGCTGCATCTACTCCTTCTTTCGGAAGTTGCTTTTGAGTATCTTTAACTAATTTCACCAATGCATCAATTGCAGGTTGCATAGATTTAAGAATTTTAGGTTTATTTTCAGGCTTGACCTTGGTCTTAGCGTCTTTAGGGGTCAGTTGTAATGCTGCACCATACATTAGATCTCTTATGTATGGATCTTCCTTTACCCCAACACCTTGTCTGAAACACTTAAATAACCAAAGAGGTGCTTGCTTACCACCTAAGGTTAATGCAAACCAAAACGCCTTGGAAGCAAGCCCCCAGCTAGCATCTATTTTTTCTTGTGGTACCTTATCATCTTCCAGACCAGCCGCTAAATCGTAATAATATTCTCCCCAATGCTGATGTTGAAATGCTGTATTTAAATCCTTTGATTTTGCCATAATAAATCCTCTTATTTATGAAATACTATAACCATTTCTAGAACTAGCCCTGTTGACGTTTCTAGGTATATGATTTGTAGTAGTGGTTGATGGTTTATTGTTAATTGGTAAATTCTTAGCTAATTGCAATATATGAGATTTTAATTCTTTGTCTTTGGAATTATTTTGGATATTTTTCTTAGTAAAATAACTCTGTATTAACTTACCAGATGGCAATTTAATAGCATGGTTGAATTTAGTTAATTGATCATTAAGTCCAGCTGCATCCACCCCTTCTTTCGGAAGTTGCTTTTGAGTATCTTTAACTAATTTTACCAATGTATCAATTGCAGGTTGCATAGATTTAGAAATTTTTGGTTTATTCTCAGTTCTAATCTGATTAGCACCCTGAGGGGTAAGTTGTAATGCTGCACCATACATTAGGTCTCTTATATACGAATCTTTTTCTACACCAACACCTTGCCTAAAGCACTTAAACAAGAAAAGAGAGGCTTCTTGACCACCCAAAGTTAATGCAAACCAAAACGCTTTGGAAGCAAGCCCCCAACTAGCATCTATTTGTTTTTGTGGTGCCTTGTCATCTTCCAGACCAGCCGCTAAATCATAATAATATTCTCCCCAATGCTGATGTTGAGAAGCTGTGTTTAAATTGTTTGATTTTATCATAATGTTACTAATCTCTTCCACCTCTGCCTTTGTTAGGGTCTTTAGCTTTCAGAATACACGGGGTAGGAGTAGGACTCTTTGCAGCACCCCCTTCCTGTAATTGCATCTTAATATCTTTGTTAACATCTAATATTTGTCTTATGTTATTTCCATGCCGCATTTGCTTGCTGATCTTTTCGTCATGATTAGGAACTATTTGTGTTGTATCTAATTTTTGTTGAGACAGATTGGCGGCTTGGAACTTTGACGGTGGAAGAAGAATAAATTCTTCTTCCTGTTTTTCTTCTGTTGATAGTCCTTTCATCATGTTCTTTGGAGTAAAACCATTTACTTCCTGAAATTCTGCAACAAACATTTGCAGTATATCTTCATTACATCCTTTTTCTTTAGCAAGTTTTTCAGCAACACAAATATTATGAGCATATTGTTTTCTTTCATTATGAAAGACTTCATACTGTTCTTTTTTCTTTTCTGCTTCTGACAAACCCTTTTCATGGTAATCTTTCTTCTGAACTAAATGAGCTATTTCTTGATGTTCATGAGGTTGTTGATCAGCAATTTCTTTATTAACCTTCTCAAGATTTTCTGAGTGATATTTATGCTCTTTCTCAGCTACTTCTTTTGTCAGCTCCATATGTTGACTATGAGCTTTCTCTTTTGCTATTTGTCCAGGTTTTTTCTTAAATTCTTCCTTTTCTGCTTCAGTGAGTGGTCGACCTGCTTTTGTAGCTTTAAAAACTTCGTGTAGATTCTCATTGTCTTTTCTTTGAGTATTTAGAACTTCTGGATAGAAAGAATCAAAAGTTTTATATACCCCGGCTACTTCTGCACGCCTTTCTATTTCTTCACGTAATTTTTCTGCCGCTCCCTCTTCTAACCTTTTGGCTTCAGCAGCTTTGTTCTCATCATTAATCAAACCTGCAATTACCGCTTGAACACGTTGTTGTTCTTCTTTAAGAGCTAATTCTAATTGTTCAAATATTTCCTTAATATTAGCAAATTCTGCAACTTCCGGATGAGAAGCAAAGACATCAGCAAGAGTAGACCTTAATGTAGCAAAAGTAACAGGGGTTAAGCTTTTTACATGACCTTTGATATCATTGACAACATTCATTATCTGAGCAAAGTCTGCACTATCTTTCTTCTTTCCTTTATTATCTTTATCGTCCTCAAAATCATCAGCCATATATCGTGTTTTCACCGTGTTTAAACCTTGTTAGCAATAGTTACATTTTTAATTAAATATAACCTGCATTAAATAGTCAACTAATTTTTTATTAAAATATATTTATTTTTTCTTAACAAAAACAATGTTCAACAATTCACTGGCATGGGATATGGTTTTGATGGTTAATAGCTCCTTAATTTCGTGTGGTATTTTAGCAATATCTCTTTTATTTCCTTCGGGGATGATTACTGTAGTAATATTTTCTCTAACTGCCGCTGATAGTTTTTCTTTTAATACCAATTGCAATAATTAACACGGTGTGTTTATCCAGTCTCTATACATAATTGATTTTACTAAATCTACATTATGAGCAAATTGATTCCAAGCGTAACAAGCCATAGTGACGATATCTTCATATACACCATAACATTGGTTAGACAAGAAATGATTTTTGATCCATTCCCAAACTTGTTCCATTGCATTAAGTTCCGGTGCATAGGGCGGAAGCGGTATCAAAGTGATATTGCTTGGCACAGTTAGTTTTTTGGCTGTGTGCCAACCTGCATTATCCGTTAGTAAAGCTATATGTCGGTTGCCTTGAATACTGCGAGAAAGCTCTTCTAAGAATTTATTCATTGCCTGTGTGTTTGCATATGGTAAAATTAATGCAAAAGCTTCTCCTGTATCATGGCAAGCAGCTCCATAAATATATGTTGAAATGAATTGCTGTTGCCGAACTTTACGGGGTCTAGTGCCACGCTTAGCCCATATACGAGTTAAGCTACCTTGTTGCCCAACTCGAGTTTCATCCTGAGACCATATATCAACTTTACATCTATCGATATTTTTTGGTAATAATTTTGTTAACATGTCTGGGAAGTTTTTTTATATGTATTTTGAGTCTCTTGATTTGACTTTGGATGCATTGAACGAGAAGTAATCCAGCTAAAACCAAGGCGGTGCATAGTATTGTAGACTGTTTTTAAAGCGCATTTAGCACCATATTTCTCAAGTAACATGATATGTAGCTCCTTTCCAGTTATATACCCACCAGTTTTACTTTCACTGAGCGTATTGATTTTATCAAAAAGAGCAGACTCTTGTATAGTGTTAATCTTCCTAGGGGCGCCGCTTCTTTGTGATTCAAATAATCCTTCAAAACCATGATTCCTAAATCTTCTGAGCCATGATTGCACAGTTTTCCAGTGTGACTTCACTATTTCAGATATGGCTTTTAAAGATTTGCCTAATTGAAGGTGATACATCGCCAATAAACGTATACGATTTCGACCATGCGGCTCATGTTTCATCATTTTTATAAAATCATGACCATGAAAACCTTGTGGTAATATTAACCTAGCCATTTGAGTACCTTTATCAGTTAAAAACCCATTTTACACCACTGCGTTAATTATTGCAATTGGTATTAGATAAGATAAAAGTTGTTGGTGATATAAAAGAAGAGGTTAAAGCAAATCCTTTGTTAAAAAATGCAGATTTAACTAAAGCCACTGTAAAAAAAATAGAAATTGCTCCACCAGTATCAGTACCTAAGCCTGGTCAAGCAATATTGACAGAGCAGAGTAAAAGAAAAAATAGTGGAGTTCGAGCAAAGTAAGGAAAGCAATTATAATCATTTTTTTGGATTGCCACGACCACTACGTGGTTTTGCTAATAGATGTGGGTAAGGTGAATATATAAGTAAATTTTATTATGACTCTAGACAAGCCAAAACATGACGAAATCTTTCGCAAATCTATGGAGAATCCCATAGTTGCTAAAGAATTTTTGGCAACTCATTTGCCTAAAGATGTGCTGGCTTTAATCGATAGCACATCTTTAAAATTAGAAAAAGATAGTTTTATTGAGCCAGACCTTTCTGAAACTATTTCAGATGTATTATTTTCTGTTAAGTTTAATGATCAGGATGGCTATATTTTTTTGCTATTGGAACATCAAAGTACTGTTGATAAAATGATGGCATTTAGGTTGTTTAAATATATGATTAATATTTGTGATCTATATTTAACTACTAATCCTAAAGCTAAAAGCCTTCCATTAATTTATCCCTTAATACTTTATAATGGCAAGAAGAAATATAACGCATCGCTCAATATATGGAATTTATTTACCCATCCAGATTTAGCCAGAG
The DNA here is from genome assembly GCF_936269705.1 of Rickettsia endosymbiont of Oedothorax gibbosus. Classification (NCBI taxonomy): domain Bacteria; kingdom Pseudomonadati; phylum Pseudomonadota; class Alphaproteobacteria; order Rickettsiales; family Rickettsiaceae; genus Rickettsia; species Rickettsia endosymbiont of Oedothorax gibbosus. The sequence continues at coordinate 2,107,720 of NZ_OW370493.1, read as the reverse complement.
GCTTTTGGACAAATGATTGTCAGCTTATTAACGTACATGATATCCCCGATGAAGAACTTAAGGAAAAAGTATGGTCTGGGATTTTGTTATTTTTCCTCAAACACATCCACGAACGTCAATTACTGAAGAGATGGCAAGAAATCTCTCATCTCTTGCCTAAATTGAGTGAAATAACAATAGGCTATGACCATATAAGAAATCTATTACAGTATACTTTGATCTTTATTGAGCAAAATGATAAAATAGAGTTAGAAAAAATATTAAAAAATAGTTTAACTAAAGAAAAAGGAGAAGAACTTATGCCTAGTATAGCTCAAGTATGGAAAGAAGAAGGGATTCAAATCGGGCTACAGGATGGTATCAAAATCGGAGAGGCTAGAGGAGAGGCTAGAGGAGAAGCTAAAGGTAGAGCCGAGGGGGAAGCTAAATTAATAAAAATGATGATAAACAATGGTAGCTCTATTGAAGAAGTAGCGAAAATTACTGGACTATCTATTACTAAAATCAATGAACTATTGGAAATGCAGTAAACTGGAGTCTGTCCTATAGTTTGTGTAAGTTGCAAAGAAAGCAGTAAGAGATTACTGTAAAAAAAGTAACTTAAGCAAGCAAGGAGGAATTATGGCTAAAAAATTAGATACAGATAAAGATACATTAAACATCAGTAATCAGCTAGTAGAAGAATTATTATCAAAAGCAGATCCATCGGAGTTATTTGGTCGAGATGGTTTATTTCAACAGCTAAAGAAGCAAATAGTTGAGAAAATATTAGCAAGTGAGTTGGATCATGAATTAGGATATTCAAAACATAGCAAGATGCCAAAAGTAGATAATAATAGTCGTAATGGTAGCTATGAGAAGACAGTAATTGATGGGGATGGTCGTAAGCTGACAGTAGAAGTACCAAGAGATCGGGAAGGAGAGTATAATCCTCAATTAATACCAAAAGGGCTGAGGAGATTTAATGGATTTGATGAGAAAGTGATATCCCTTTATGGTCGCGGTATGACAGTCAGCGAGATCCGAGGGCATTTAGAAGAAATATATCAAACTGATGTATCTGGTGACTTGATATCCACCATAACAGATGGGGTAATAGAAGAAGTAACTAGGTGGCAAAATCGTTGTTTAGATAGGGTGTATCCAATATTATACTTGGACTGTATCTATACGTCAGTTCGGGATAAGATATAGATGAAATAGTAATAGATAAAAGGATTGTCAAAAAGGAGTGCCTGCAGTATTTATATTTTTAAACAAAAAAACAAACTACAGGCATGAAAAAAGATATCACAGAATTATATAGTTTTATAGATGATTTTTGTAAAATTTATTTGGAGTATGAACAGAGAAAGTTATTACCATCAAATAAGCAAAGAAATCGCTGTTGTAGCATGAGTCTAAGTGAAATGTTAACAATAATAATTATGTTTCATACATCCTATGCTAAGAATTTTAAATTTTTCTATAAAAGTTATATAGAGTGCATGCATAAGGATGATTTTCCCAAAGCCTTGAGTTATAATAGATTTGTTGAATTAATGGCACGATTATTCATACCGCTAAATATGTTGATTCATTTGTTGTTTGGTGAGGAAACAGGTATTTATTTTATTGACTCTACAACGATTAAAGCTTGTCACAATAAAAGGCGTTATAGCAATAAAGTTTTTAAAGGATTAGCCAAACATAGTAAATCCTCTATGGGGTATTTTTATGGTTTTAAATTACATGTAATAATCAATAATAAAGGGGAGTTTATGGCATTAAAAGTGACCAAAGGCAATGTAGATGATAGGGTTCCAGTACCGGAGTTAACAAAAAGATTAACTGGAATTATAGCAGCTGATAAAGGTTATATTAAGCAAAATTTGTTCTTAAATTTATATGAAAGAGGCTTAAAAATGATTCATGGAATTAAGAAGAATATGGAAAATAAATTAATGGATTTGAAAGAAAAAATCTTACTTCGAAAGCGTAACTTAATTGAAACAGTTTTTGATTATCTAAAAAATAAAATGAACCTTGAACATACTAGACATAGATCACCAATAAATGCCTTTGTCCATATATTATCTACTCTTGTTGCTTACTCATTAAAGAAAAATAAACCTTCAACAAAATTTGATTTTAATCTACATGTTCACAATATCCTTATCCCGAATTGACGTATCTATGTAAAATCTAGAGACAATCACATAGTAATAAATAAAGCAGTATATTTAGCACTTGCTGTAAATATAGAAGGGAAAAAGGAGTTACTTGGCATTTGGATAGGCAAAAATGAAGGTGCTAAATTTTGGATGCAAGTAGTTACTGAGTTAAAGAATCGAGGAATTGAACAAATTTATGTTGCTTGTGTGGATGGTTTAAAGGGCTTTCCAGAAGCTATAAGCAGTGTATTCCCGAGTACTATAGTACAATTATGTATTGTACATATGGTTCGCAATTCAGTAAAGTATGTGTCATATAAAGATTTAAAAGAGGTCACATCAGATCTAAAACAAATTTATACAGCTAATAATGACGAAATGGCACGTTTAAAACTTCAGCAATTTGGTGTAAAATGGGATAAAAAATATCCGGTAATTTCTGATATTTGGCAACGTAATTGGTCTGGGATAATACCGTTTTTTGCCTTTCCTGAAGAGAACAGAAAGGTAATTTATACTACTAACACTATAGAATCTGTAAATCGTCAAATTAGAAAAATTATCAAAAATAAGGGGGTGTTTCCAGATGATAAGTCAATTCAAAAAATAATATTTTTATCCCTACAAAATGCAGCCAAAAAATGGACCATGCCTATTAAAGATTGGTCTTTAGCTTTAAATCAATTTGAAATACTTTGTGGAGATTTTAAATATGATTTATTGGAAAATAAAAAATGAACTTACACAAATTAAATGATTGACTCGTAAACTGGTTAGCTATAGGCTGTGCAACATTACCCCAAATCAATTATAGATGAAATATGTGGCTAAAATATCTTACATATATAACATTATTAATTAGTGTTATATCATTATGGCTTCCTGTAAAAGGCAAATTTAAACCATGGCAATTATTTCTATCTATTTCTCTAGTCTTATCTTTTGTTAGTAATATAGCGAACCTGTTTGCTATTTTAGCAATTTTGTTGTTTTTTTATTTAGTATTTTCGTATCATAAATCTTCTACTAAATTGAAATATGTCTTATGGAGTTTAGTGTTCATACTTGGATTAATGTTAGAACTGCATTTAATTCCAGGATTTGATAATTTATTAGTTTTAGATAAAATACAATTCACTCCAGATGCTTTACCGTTTACACTATATTTAAACTTAGATAAGACAATTGTCGGCTTAATTATTATAGGTTTAACTTTAGATTTAGCATCTACTTGCAGCGAACTGAAAATATTACTCTTGCAAGTTTCTTATAGATTACCAATTATTCTATTAGTAATAATAGTGTTATCTATTGCATTTGAGTACATCAAATTTGCACCAAAGATACCACAGAATTTATGGATATGGGTAATCAATAATTTATTTTTTACATGCGTTGCTGAGGAAGGATTATTTAGAGGATTTTTCCAAGAATCATTAAGTCAGTTAAAATATAAATATTCTAAGGATATAACCATACTAATACCTGCACTTTTCTTTGGAGTGATGCACTATCCAGGAGGGCTAAAATACGTAATTTTAGCTACAGTAGCTGGAGCTTTATATGGATGGATATATAAAGTAACGAAAAGAATTGAAGCAAGCATACTTGTTCATTTTATGCTTAATTTAACTCATATTTTACTTTTTACTTATCCAGCTGTTAATAAGCTTTAAAGACCGATACAGATAATGGATTAGGAACAAGCATAAACTGCCGGTTATATGGAAAAGCTTATACAGCAATTTGAGAGGACGTATGTAAATTGGGGATAACTCCTTCGTCAGATCGCAATGGCTAAATTCTTAATCGGATTAGCTATATCCCAAATTCAGTGATATAGTTTCTATTTTTAACGTTTTTGATATATACCTAAGAGACCATCGGGGATAATTACTTTAGTTATTTCTAACAATCTCCTAGTAATATTGGATCTTGGATAATCTTTTATGATAAGAAAAATAATTATATCTACTATCATTGCTATTTCATTATTAATATGCTCTATATTAGTTGCTGTAAACTTTGTTGACTATAATTCTGTCAGTAACAGTTTTGTCAATGAATTAAAAATTTCTCCTCAAAATCTAAAAAACATAAAAATAACTAAATTTCCTATACCTTATTTGACTATTGATCGTATAAAAGAAGATGGAAGGCTAGAATTAGAAAATATAAAAATTTACTTTGCTCCATGGTCATTATTAATTCTTAGACCAAAAATTAGTGCTGTAACCATAAATAATGCCACAATATATTCAGATGAGCAGGATTTTGACATTATAAACCATGATAGGATAGTTAGTTCATTGATAACAAATGGTATAATAGATATAAATTTTGATGTTAAAAATCTGACTATTCTAAATAAAAATAACCAACCTATTCTTACTTTAAATAACTGCTCTCTATTTAAAAACAATCCTATTTCTAGTAAAATTTCATTCAAGGGAAATGGGGGGTATGTGGGAAAATTATCCGGATTCTTTGAAAGAAATGCTAATCAAATAAATCTTGACCTTACTATCGCTAATAGTGATTATAATTTTCACCTGTTAGAAACCTATATAGATTCTAAACTAATAAATGGCAAAGCAGAATATCTAATACAACATTTAGCTGATATATTACATATTCTTATACCAGATTTAGACTCTTTGTTTAGAAGATTTAATCCGAATGAAAAGATAAATATAAAATTTGATATTTTGCCTACTCCCCAATTACTTAAGCTAGAAAATATAACTATAGATTCTAATTCACTAGCAGGTAACGGTTCAATATATTTGAACAAAAGTGACGAGGTCACTAGTATAATAAAATTACATTTTCCTAAGATAGATACAAAGTCATTGATTACCTCATCAAATAATATTAAACAATTTAGCAATTCAGTTTTTGGGTTAAGGTTTCTCTTTGAGAATAAATCAATTATCACCAATATTTTAGTTGATCAAATAATATTAAATAATGATGAGGTATTAAATAATACTAAAATTTTGCTTAATTTAGACAAAGGGGTATTAGTGGTTAATGATTTTTCTGGTACAATAAAATCCGGAGGAAATTTTCAATTTGTAGGTAATGTAACTCAAAACTCAGTAAGAAGTATATTTGATGGCACAATTTACCTGCAACATAATGACCTTAATTCTGTATTGAATACTTTAGGGTATGAACAGGCAGTTAGTAAAAAGCCTACAACTTTTATTTTATCCTCAGATTTAAAACTAACTTTAATAGATGTATATTTACAAAATCTTATGCTAAAAACTGAGAACACTAAAGTTACGGGTAATATTACGGCTAGATTTATTGGTTCTATGCCGCATTTTATAGCTATTCTTGACTTCTCCTCGATAGATTTAAATAGAGAGGATTATCCAATAATTTCACCATTGGTGAAATTTGCCAAAAGTTTGTCAGAAAATATGAAAGATGAATCATATCTAGCTAAATATATTCCCATTAGGGCAGTTGATTATTTAGGTAATTTTGATATCACGATCAATGATATACTTATGGAAAATAATTCATTTGGTAAAGCATATATATTAGCAAATATTTCGCCAGGTAATATTGAAATTAGTAATCTTGATATAAGAACCAATAGTGATTACATCAATCTTAGTGCCAATTTGTTAGCAAATAATATTAAACCACAATTAGAAGTTACAATAAATGATGGTTCTCTTAATGTTAACTATTTAACGGCTGAATCTTTACTTAATCTACGAAATAAATTACTAAATGAATTTGATTTAGAAAAAATAGAGTTAAAATTAGATGGCATGTTATCAAAAATAATGCAGGATGCTCTAGTATTACAAGATATTAAATTTGCTTTAGCAAATAACAATACCTTATTTAAAATCAGTAACCTTGAAGCAAATCTACTTTCTGGTAAATTAGCAGCAGAAGGTAATATTTTATTAGATCCATATACTCTTAACTTTGTTTATGCCCTAAATTCTATTGATTTAGCTCAATTATCTAATATTTTTCCGAAAGGGTTACTAAACAATTATGGGGGGATGAGTATCAATGGAACACTCGCCACTAATGGTGATAGTTTAAAAAAATTGTTATATGAGCTTAGCACTCAATCAGAGTTTGTCGTAAAAAATGCTAAAATCAGTAACTTTTCCATTGATTCATTTATAGAAAAAGTTAATAATAAAGATTATAATCTTAAATATTTAAAAGAAGATTTAGCCCATGCTGTGTATCAAGGGCAAACTGAATTAGATAGTTTGCATGGCAACATTCAGTTAAAAAATGGCATAGCTACAATAAAAGATGTAGTATTTAATACGAAATATACTAGCGGGTCTGCATCATTAGCTGTAAATGTATATAATTGGGACATGACATTATCTTCAATATTATCTTTCTATATAGCAGATTTAAAACTTAATTTAAACGATTCTAGTAATCAAAATACTCCTGTAAATCTTAAAATAAAAACATCAGGTACTATGTTAGACCCTATAAAAACGTTAGATGAAACTGAATTAACAAAGGCTTTAGAGAACAAAAAAAAATCTACAATTACAAAACAATAATTTTAATCTTGCCGACTCGTAATATTATTCTATAGTCAATTCAGGAGAAGTTGATGCTAGGAGCGATGGAGCGACGCCTATAAGTAATAGGAGAGCATTGAGCGACAACGTCACCAACTTCTCATCAATACCAACTTCTCATCAATTGACTATATCTTAACAAGAAGATTTTTAAACCATATAATTATGCTAATGCGATTACAACTATTGCTATTTTTTTCCTGTATAATAACATTCAATATAAGCTCATATTCTGCTTATGCTGCAAAAAAACCTGTATCTGCACCAACTCCAACAAGTCTTGTCGTAGATTACAATACTGGTAAAATCTTGCATGATAAAAATTCTACTACTAAAATATATCCGGCTTCATTGACAAAACTAATGACCTTGTATTTATTATTTGAAGCAGTAGAATCCGGTAGGTTATCAATAAACCAAAAATTATATGTTTCAAAAAATGCAGAAAAAACATTACCAGGCAAACTAGGACTTAAAGAGAAAGACTCTATTACTGTAAAAGAGGCTATTTTAGGCCTAATTGTTAAATCGGCAAATGACGCGGCTATGGTTGTGGCTGAAAATATTAAAGGTAGTGAGGAAAAATTTGCTCGGTTGATGACTGTTCGTGCCCATCAGCTCGGTATGAAAGACACTTATTTTAAAAACGCTTCTGGATGGCATCATCCTTGTCAAAAAACTACCGCTCGGGATCTTGCTAAACTATCTATAGCTATTAAGCGAGATTTTCCCAAATATTATAGTTATTTTTCTAAAAATAACTTTGTTTTTAGAGGTAAAACTATACGAGGGCATAATAAAGTGAATGAAACTTATGAAGGAGTTGAAGGGTTAAAAACCGGCTATACCACTCCAGCTGGCTATAACTTGATTACTGCTGCAACTAGAAAAAACAAATCATTGGTTGCTATTGTCACTGGTGGCAGATCTGCTGAGTCTAGAAATTTGCAAATGGTAAAACTATTAGATACGCATTTTGGTCAACCGAGCAGTAATAATACTATGTCTAATAAATTGATAACAGTTCCATCAAAAAAATATATTAAAAGAACAAAATCAACTAAAATTGCGACAAATATTAAAGCAAAAAACAAAAAAAAATTGACTCGAAGTTAGGGAGGGGTAAGTAACCTCAATTTTGTATAAGAATAAGCCTTTTAAAGATATGGTTAATAGTAACTCACCTTACGCATGGCATTTAAAAAGTCATATAGAAAATAGCTTGGCGTCATTGCGAGCCACCTTAGGCGGCGTGGTAACCCATTTCTAATCATTTTTCTGGATTGCTTCGTCGACCTTACGGTCTCCTCGCAATCTGATGTATCCCCACGAAATTAAGCACGACAAAGCTCCGTCTTTATAATAGATGCCAGGGGTTCTACCAATGGTTTTATGGCATGCAAATAATTAAATTCAATAATAAATTTCCCAAGGGTAAAATACGAATAAATCTTTTTATCTTTTACTGTGTTAGGTTGGAAAATTCTTTGCATACCTTGGCTATAGCCTACCACACCTATAACCCAATATGTTATAATAACCTCAGTTTGATGTAAGAGGAAGGTTGAGATTGTTTAATTTTCCAAAAGCTACAGAAATTTTATTAGGCTTAAAAACATAGGCAAGCAGTCCAGCTAGTTTGAAAATTCATAACAGATCTGTGCCTTGTATGGCATAGCAATTATCTTTTATCTAAATTTTCAAAAAAATATTTATCTAAATAATAAAACAACGTTTTTGTTGAATAAGTTTATGGCAAACTTCAAGTAGCTTACGCATACAAGCAACTATCGCAACTTTCTTAGGTTTAAAATTATTAACAAGCCTATTGTATAAAGTTTTTAAATATTGAAAACCATTTTTGCCAGTTAATACCGCCATGTATAAAGCATCCCGTGGTATTTTTCTGCCTCCCCTAATAAATCTTCGTCCTTGCTTATTACCACTATCACGGGCGTACGGAGCTATCCCCACAATTGCTGACAATTCATTACTACTATAATTTTTATCCCCTAATTCAGGTACAAAACTAATTAGTTTTGTAGCCAAACATTTACCAATACCAGGTACAGTCTCTAATATTTTTACCTTCTCTTTTAACTCTTCTGACTCATCTATTGTTTTGTTTAACTTCTTATCAAGCTCAGCTATTTCATTTTGTAAGAATTTAATGTGTTTTTCTATACTATCTTTATCAATACCATCAATACTATGATGTAGTCTTTTCTTTTCATTGCTAAGCATTAATACTAAATCTTCTCGTCTTTGCTTATATCTCTTCAAATTCTCTGATTCAACTTGATATATATAATTCGCTGAAAGCTGCATCTTATCACCATAATATGCTAATTTAAATGCATCCTTCCTATCAGTTTTACACAAATTTACCGATTTACTAAAAGAATTAAAACTATATGTATTGACCTTATGTATTTGTTGCTTATTATTATACAGCTTTTGACAAATCTCAGCTTCGTATCCTCCAGTGGGTTCACATATTATTAGCTTAATCTCTTGCTCTTTTGCTAATTTAATCACCTCTTCATGACCAGCTGCATCATTGGCAAAACGATGATATTTAGGTTTATCGCTTGTATTATATACACATATATCAAGCCATTGTTTACTTACATCTAGACCTATTATTTTACTCATGATATAATCTCCTTCGTCTTATTGTGCAAGGCTGCTACTTCCAACACCTTCTGCAATTTGTTCAAAGCAAACTTTGTAAGAGGGTACTTATTCTATGCTCGATTATCTCAATCAAGTACCCCTCAAATCACCCTCTTACCATTACTTATATCATAATTTAAAGATATAAGTATCCTACAATTTTTGTAAAGATGGTATTAGGATAGAAAAAAGTTTTTGTTTGGGAGGTATTAATAATGTGGATATTAGCTGCGTTATGGCTGTTGTAGATTGATAAAAAGCATTTTTGATATGATCAAAGCCATAGGTAAATAATGAAAACAATTGTCTTTCAATGGTTTTGTACCGTTTTATTCGGATGGGATTTAAGGCATTTTGTATTATTCCATTTTTGACTATTAAAGCTGAAGCAATAGCAGTTATCACTAATAATTTTTCAAATCTATCCAATTTTACAATGTGACTTTTTTCAATATCAAAACCACCGCTTTTTAGGTGCAAAAATAGTCGTTAACACTCCAACGAAATTTATATAAAGCAAAAATATCTTGCTCTATTTCAATTGAAGACACCAGAACCATCAGCTCGCTCTTATCATTTCTATATGCGGTAAAATTAACCTTTCTATTCCATAATATACCACTACAAGCCCTATACTCTAAGGCTTTAACATCACTAAATATTCTTTCAATGGTTAAAGTTCTTAAACCTTTTGTAAGACGAATTTTATGATCCATTTTTAATGGAATAACAAACTTTAGATGGTTATTTATCAGAAAGTCTAACCATTCTTTATTCATAAATTCTCTATCAGCAAGCAAATATTTTATTCTTTCAACGCCAAAATTATTAATAAATTTCTGTAAAAATTCCTTCATAAATTCTGCAGAACACCCACCACCATGCGACAAAGTCTTCCAGAATATTGGCACCGATATTTTACCAATTACCATTACTAAAAATAAAATATTAATATCGGATTTACCAAATTTCCAACTTGTCCTATCCATTGCTACGACATAATTTTTTGAAGCAAAAAAGCTTAATAGCAAATAGCCAACCTTCATATAATCAAAATTAAAATCTTTTAAAAAACGATAAATTCTATGAGTTTTTGACGTCGCTTTAGCATCACCTAAAATACCAAGTGCTAAACCTTTTTGATAAATTGAGCTGCCCGTCAGCAAACTAATTACCATACCAACCAAACATTTTAATCTTGATTTATTTCCGTCTATATATAAAATCAATTCTTGAAGTATTATATTATGCATTTTGTTATAAAAATACCTACCTTATACTACTTCACACCACTCTAAATCAACCATTCTTCTTCATCTTCTCAAAATTGTAGGGTACTATAATAAATAGTCTCTCCGTCAAAAGTTTAAAAATACAACTATTTTTAGTATCTTCTTTTCTATTTTTTCTGACATATTTTATAGTCAATTCAGGAGAAGTAGATAGCAGGAGCGATGGAGCGACGCCTATAAGTAATAGGCGAGCATTGAGCGACGACGTCACCAACTTCTCATCAATTGACTATACCTTTTTATAAGTTGTTTTCTTACAGTACTTCTTACTTTTGCAACTTGCACAAAGTATATTATAGACTCACTAATTATTGTTCTTCTATTAGGAAAGTCTAGTTTTTCCTGTCATACAAAAATCTCTAACCTCTCCTATAAAAGATTCAAATCCCTTATTATCTTTAACTAATCTATTAGCCATATCCCAATCAATTTCTAACCTTTCTTTTGCAGGGATTAGTATTCGACCTTTCTCAACTTGATCTTTTATATTTAATAAAATAAATCCTATACCATATCTAGCAGCAAGAATTTCTAGCTTCCGTAAAGTACTTCCGCCCTTGCCTTCTACTAAAGAAGAAGCTACTAAATATCCATAATTAGCCCATGAGGAATTTGATAGGGCTTGAAAAAAAGATTGTCGCACATTAGCACTATCAATTACGATCTTTACCTCAAAAGACCAAAGCTTAGCTTTTTTATCGGCAAATTGTTGCACACAATCCTTGATTGCTAATGCCCAATCTTTAGTAAGATCCTCCATTCCTACTAGATCAGGATGTAACCATTTATTACCGTTAGTACCTTTATAGTTTGAAGAACATTTGTCATTAATAATTTTGCTATGAACACCAAACTCTTGTAAAAGAAAGTCTAAAAGCTTTGGGTATATCTCTTTGTTCTTTTATGTTTGGTTTTTTTTCAGTATATTCCATCTCTATCTGCTTAGTTTCTTTAGTATAATAATATCTACGTGGATAGTCTTGTTTTTTAATATTAGGTTCCTGATTTTGTATGTCTTGAAACCAATTTTTATGCATCTCTCCACTAAGGATTTCCAACATGACTTCAGCCTTTTTCAATGGATCATTTATATTATTCAGTGTTTTGTTTTTACTTCTTTCTTTTTGACTTCCTCAGGATAAGTTTTTACTAGCCATTCAGCTATTTGAATAGGAGTAAATTTTTGTTCCTCATTGGCTTTAAGAAAGCCAATAATTGCTTTGTTACGATTAAATTCCATAAATAATCCCACTAATTTTATAAGTCATTAATAAAATAATAATCAAAATAGCAAAAAGTTTAAATATAATTAACAGATATAATTACAAGTTATTAGCTTTAAATTTAAATGTAATGACAATGTTGCAACTTATGCATTTTTAACAAATATCCAATCGTTATTGGAAGACTCGGTTTCGCTATATTGATAGTTTTGTTTAGAAAAGTGTTTTAATTTTTCCGGTAGGTCTATAAGATTTTCTGCAATAAAATTAAACATGCTGCCCCTAGCCTTTTTGGAGTTTATTGCTATTATTTGTAATTTATTATTTCTTCTTTCTTTAAAATATATATTAATTATTGGGTATTTAAGATCATTCTGATTAATAACGCAGGAATATTCATTGGAGGCTAGGTTGATGAGATATTTATTTTGCTGAGTTGCTAATATTTGATTTATATAATTGGTAATATCGTTTTGCCAAAAATTTGGCAATTTTGTTGACATTTCTAGTCGATAAGGTTTTATTTTTTCAAAAACTCTTAGTGCACCGTATAAACCTGATATAATTAACGTGTGTCCTTGCAAGAAATCCCACTGCTCCGCGGTAAAATTCTGCCTATCAATGTTATTGTAAACATCCCCATCATAGGCAAATATCGCTTGCTTCTGAGGTTGGCTATCGAAATCTTGAAATCTATGATAATTAAGCTCAGCCAGTTTATCACTAACCCCCATTAACTGCTTAATCTGATTTTGTGACAAATTTTTACATATTTGTAAAAGAACTTGTGTTTTAGTAAAAAAATGGGGTTGCATACTCTTCTGATTTGAGTACACCGATGGCAACCCCACTATTTGAGAAGTAAAATCTTGAGTTTTCGCTGGTGAGATTATACTGAGCATACTATTTTACTGACTCAATTAACTTTCTAACTCCATCTACTGATTTGTTAAATAAATCTTGCTCTTCATCATTTAATTTTATTTCTACTATTTTTTCCACACCATTTTTACCAATAATAACCGGTACACCGACATACATATTGTTTACTCCATATTCCCCTTGAAGATAAGCAGCACAACTTAATATTTTGCGTTTATCTTTTAGATAATTCTCTAACATTTCGATAGCAGATGTTGCCGGAGCGTAATAGGCAGAACCCGTTTTAAGTAGTGAAACAATTTCTCCACCACCATTTCTGGTACGATCTATTATCTCATTAATACGTTCCTTCGTTGACCATCCCATTTCGACTAAATCTAACACTGGTATCCCATTAATTGTCGAATATCTAACCAAAGGAACCATTGAATCACCATGCCCCCCAAGGACAAAACTACTAACATTTTCTACAGAAACATTAAATTCATGGGCTAGGAAAAGGTTAAATCTGGCTGAATCAAGTACCCCAGCCATACCGACTACCCTATTGCTAGGTAATCCACTTTCCTTTAACATTACATAAACCATAGCATCAAGTGGATTGGTTACAACAATAACAAAAGCGTTCGGTGCATATTGTTTAATATTTTCTGCAACAGTTTTGATAACAGTGCTATTAACATTAATTAAATCATCACGACTCATTCCAGGTAAACGTGGTGCTCCAGCTGTAACAATTATTGCATCTGCACCTACTATGTCTTTATAATCATTAGTACCTGTACTAATTACATCTGAACCTGTAATAGCTCCAGCTTGTGCTATATCTAAAGTCTTACCCTGTGAAAAACCTTTAGATATATCAAACATAACTACGTCACCAAGTTCTCTTAGACTTATCAAATGTGCAAGTGTTCCACCGATATTGCCACTACCAATTAAAGCAATTTTTGTTTTTTTACTCATACTTCCTCCTGAAAAGTATTTTATGAATTCATTGAATCAAAGAATTCTGTATTAGTTTTAGTATTTTTAAGTTTATCAATTAAAAACTCTGCTGCATCTATAGTCCCCATTGGATTAATGATTCTACGAAGAACCCACATTTTGCTTAGAATGGCTTTATCAACCAATAACTCCTCTTTACGTGTGCCAGATTTAGTAATATCAATCGCAGGATAAATACGTTTATCAGCTATTTTGCGATCGAGAACTATTTCAGAATTACCAGTACCTTTAAATTCTTCAAAGATCACCTCATCCATACGCGAACCAGTATCAATTAAAGCAGTTCCTATTATAGTTAATGAACCACCATTCTCAATATTTCTTGCCGCTCCAAAGAATCTTTTTGGTCGTTGTAATGCATTTGCATCAACCCCCCCTGTGAGAACTTTACCAGAAGATGGGACAACAGTGTTATAAGCTCTGGCAAGTCTTGTTATGGCATCAACCAATATTACCACATCTTTTTTATGTTCTACTAACCTCTTAGCTTTCTCAATAACCATTTCAGCAAGCTGAACGTGCCTAATAGCCGGTTCGTCAAAAGTTGAACTAACGACTTCCCCACGCACTGAACGCTGCATATCAGTAACTTCTTCTGGACGTTCATCGATTAACAGAACGATTAAAAATACTTCTGGATTATTGGTGGTAATAGCATGGGCGATATTTTGTAATAGAACAGTTTTGCCAGTTCTTGGTGGAGCAACAATCAACGCCCGTTGTCCTTTACCCATAGGAGCCACCAATTCAATTATTCTGGTACTAAAATCCTTGCTATTATCTTCTAGTTCTAATGATAATTTTTCTTCAGGATAAAGTGGAGTCAAATTATCAAAATGTACTCTATGATATGCCTTAGAAGGCTCTTCGAAGTTAACTTTATTTACTTTCAGTAATGCAAAATAACGTTCTCCTGGTTTTGGAGCCCTAATTTGCCCTTCTACCGTGTCCCCTGTACGTAGTCCAAAGCGACGAATCTGACTTGGAGAAATATAAATATCATCAGGACCGGCGGAGTAATTTACCTCTGGGGATCTAAGAAATCCAAACCCATCAGGTAGAATTTCCAGTACACCTTCTCCTGAAATCAAATCACCCTGTTCAACAGATTTCTTGAGTATAGCAAAGACTAGCTCTTGCTTTAGCAAAGCACTAGAGTTCTCAATGTTAAGATTTTCTGCTTGTACTTGCAACTCTTCAGGTGATTTACGTTTTAATTGTTTAAGATTGATGGTAACAATACCATCTTTATTAGGGCTATCATACTTGATACTATTATTGTAATGGTTATCAGATGATTCCTTATTGTCGGTCACTATATTTCTTGTCATATTTTATTTTTTTTAGATTTAATTAAGATGAGACTTTTTAAAAACTGTATTCTTTCCAGCTCGTTTTGTTTTTCTCAGGGCATTTTGCTTTTGATCATTTTGCTGTCAAAATCAATCGAGGGAATCCTTGTGTACATTTGTACTAGGAGGCTGCCTGCGATATAGTCAATTGATGAGAAGTTGGTGACGGCGTCGCTCCATCGTTCCTAGCCCCAAATTCTCCTGAATTAACTATAACTAATTAATTATATCATGTTTATTCGCAGCCAAAAAGAGCCAAATATAGAATTACTTTAGTTATTGCAGGCAGTCTCCTAGCATAACATTAAAGATTCTTTATATTTCCGGATTAAGATAATTAATTTTTTGAGAATTGATACTAAGTGTAACCAACTTTACCGAATTATTTCACATTTGTCAAACATATTTTATATAAAACAACCCTTCCAAAGTAATTAAAAGTCACAATCAATAGCTGAATACACTTTGATATAGCCAATTCAGGGGAATTGGCTAGCAGGAGCAACGACCACAACTGTTGAAAGTTAGAAGGTGGAGCAGGTTTAGATAGCTTTTCCGCTATTAGCGAGACCACGCAAGTAGGTCGTGGCAATCCATTTTTGGTTACTTTTGTGGATTGCTTCGCGACCTACGGTCTTCCTCACAATCTGATGTATCCCCACGAAATTAAGCACGACAAAGCTCCGTCTTTATAATAGATGCCAGGGGTTCTACCAATGGTTTTATGGCATGCAAATAATTAAATTCAATAATAAATTTCCCAAGGGTAAAATACGAATAAATCTTTTTATCTTTTACTGTGTTAGGTTGGAAAATTCTTTGCATACCTTGGCTATAGCCTACCACACCTATAACCCAATATGTTATAATAACAATGGCAGATAGTAACATTAAAACTCCCCATCTATTCACATCTAAAGTTCGAATATATCTTCCAGCAAGACCAAATTTATGACTTTTTATCACTCGAAACGTCTCCTCTATTTGCATACGTTTGCTATATAACCTCACTATTTCCGCTCCCTTATATTCATCAGAACTTAAGTTAGTTACCAATATCCAAGGTTCTTTTGCAGCTTTGTTATATGAACCATTTGCTGTTTTACTGCTAGTACGATTCCTGCTAACCTTCTGCACTCGACCCTTAGGGACTTTGCAAGTTGTAACCATTCTGCAGGAATATTTATGAGCTTTGGTTAGCAGAATCGTACCACATTCCATCGTTTTTGAACCAATTGATGGCATGAAATTTTCAACTGATATCCAATCCTCATTCTTAGCTAATTTTAAATCTTTTCCTTGTCGTACCCGACACACCCAACTCCACCCTTGTTTTTCTATTTCCTTAAACCATTCAATATGAAAGCCAGCGTCCATAATCACAATAACCCTTTTTCCATCAGGTATTATACTCTTTAATTTATTTAAAAATTCTACCGTTCTGCCCTTTAATTCACCTTCTTCAAACACATCTTGATACAAAGGTAAACTCATCCCTCTTGTACAAAATTGAGCACTTAGCATTTGTACCATGCGATCATCTTTAAGATAACATAAATCAATCACAACACTGTCATCATTAGAATGCTTGATAAACTCAAATATGAAATATGATAAAGCACTATAGAGATTATCAACCTCGTTATATAAATGTTTGTTACCTATACATCTATCAACTTTTTTTATTTTATGTTTTACTTTACTATCACCACTCAAGTTCCTGCCAATTGCACTCAAAGACAAATTCTGACTATATCGCAAACCTTCTGCAACATCAAGTAACGCATTTAAACGATTATTATGTATAAAAGGACAATGTTCTTTTATTACTTCATTTAATACTGTTTTTACATCCATAACCTACTATCTCCATCATCATTAAATAATGAAGATATTCTATCAATTCTTGCTATTTTGCAACAATTTCGTGGGGATACATCAGCTCACAATGACGTCTGAAGCTTACACATTCCCCTCAATGACGCAGGTTATTTTTTTTGCAACTTTTAAACTGCCATAATGACCTCTAAAACCCCTTCCTCTTCTAACTTTCAACAGTTGTGAACTCCTTACAATGACGGAATAATGCTAGCCAGGTAAACTTATACATCAAACCTAATGCCAAGTGTTACATTATGACCTTTATACGGCAATGACTTAACATGATTCTTTATCTCTTTGGTACTACCAAGATTTTTCCAGCTATAAGCTACCTCAACTTTTACTACAGGAGCTAACTTGGCAGCAACTCCAAAAGTAAGGTGATATACTAGGTTATTTTTTTTACTATTAGAAACTGAAGTACCAAGCTTATTATTGGTAATTTCGTTTTTCAGATGACCAACACCAACACCAGCTCCAATAAATAATTCACAAATGCTTATATCAAAAATATCGACATAACCACTAATCACTAAAGTAGTAATTTGGGGCTTAATTTTTGAGTCTACACCGGCAAAAGAGTGTTTTACTTGCTGATTAGCAAAAAAATCAAGCATAAGATCAAGTCTAACATTATCTAGAACATAATAACCCACACCTCCACCAACAATAGCAGCAGTATTCTGCTGTAACTCTTTATCATTTAACTTAATATTATTCATTTTATTTGCCCCAACTTCGACCTTCAAATAAAATTGATTATCAATGGCCCAAGAGGAAGCAGAAAATAAGAGTGAAATGCTAATGATTGTTAGTAATAATAAATTTTTCATAGTTTTATTTTTTATTTAGAGTCTACTATAAATTAGACTTATTATCCAGCTTATTTTGTTATCTACAGGGTTAAATGAGAAGCTATAGGACTTCCTAAAGCATCAACAGTTGATTGATGACACACCCTAATTATTTTACAACATAAAATAATTCTAACAAAATTTTGTGAATTGATACATCAAGCATGTTGATAATTGCATTTGGCAGCAAACCTAAGTAAATTATTGTTATACATAATGGTATAATTGCAATCATTTCATAGAGATATAAATCTTTAAAGCTTGCAACCTGAACATTAGTAATTTGTCCTAGCATTACTTCTTTGTAAAGTTTTAGCATATAAACAGCTCCAAGAATAATACCAACAGCACTTATCATAGCTAGCACTATATTGGCTTGATAAATACCTATTAAACTTAAAAATTCTCCTATAAAACCGCTAGTGCCTGGTAAACCTATAGAGCCAAGCATGGCAATCATAAACAAAGTTGCAAGTATTGGCATTTTATTTGCTACACCACCATATTGGTCTATTTCCTTAGTATGCAATCTGTCATATAAAGTACCAACTATCAAAAACAAAGTAGATGCTAACACACCATGACTAATCATTTGATATATTGCCCCCTTAATTCCCGCTTCTGTCAAACTAAAAATCCCAGCAGTAACGTAGCCCATATGAGCTATCGATGAATAAGCTATCATCTTTTTCATATCTCTTTGAGCTAGTGCAACTAATGAACCATATATTACAGCAAATATACTCAGCACTAATACATAAAATGCAAATTCTTTTGATATATTTGGAAACATTGGTAATGACACTCGTAAAAAACCATATGCTCCAAGTTTTAATAATATACCAGCCAAAATGACAGACCCAGCAGTTGGGGCTTGTACGTGTGCATCAGGAAGCCATGTGTGGAATGGTAGCATAGGCACTTTTACCGCGAAGGCTATAAAGATTGCCAACCATAAAACTCTCTGCACCGATAATGCTAATAAAGGTATTGATTCGTTCAGAACAAGCATATTAAAGCTGTGAACTTGGCTATAAATATATAGCAGCGACAATAAGAAAAATACCGAACCAAAGAAAGTATAGAGGAAGAACTTTACAGCCGCATAAACTCTATTTTCACCTCCCCAAATTCCTATAATTAGATACATTGGGATTAATATTACTTCAAAAAATAAGTAAAATAATAGTAAATTCATTGAGGAAAAAGCCCCAATGCAAAAAGATTCAATTAATAAAAAACAAAACAAAAATTCTTTAATATATTTTTTGACGGTAAATAGACTAGCTATAATGCAGATAAGGGTTAAAAAGCTGGTCAGAACAACAAAAAATACTGAGATTCCATCGACTCCAATGTGGAATTCAAGACCTATATATTGAACCCAATTATAACATTCGACAAACTGATAAAGTTTTGATGTACTATCAAATTGAACTAATAAACAAATAGTAGCTATTAATGTTAGTACAGAGCTTAAAACTGCAACATATATCGCATAAACTTGTTTATTAACCGACCTACTCTGTCTAATAAACAGCAGGATATATAATGCACTTAGTAAAGGCAAGAAAATGCTTATTGATAAGATCGGTAAATCTGACATTCTAAACTCTAATAATCCAATTAACTCCGTTTATTAGAATATATAAAACTAATATTTTTCGAACCACGCTCGATTGCTGCTGCCACCTTTAAAGTATTATATTCATCAAGGGCTTTGCCTATTACTTGCATCCCAAGAGGTAATCCTCTAGAAGATAAAGCAGCTGGTACAGAACAACAAGGAAGACCGGCAAGACTAGCTGGAATAGTAAATAAATCGTTTAAATACATTGTCACAGGATTATCTTGTTTCTCACCTAAGTTAAAGGCTTCGGATGGGGCAGATGGCAAAATTATTGCCTCAACTTGCCCAAAAGCTTTGTTAAAATCATCTGAAATCAAGCGTCTTATTTTTTGTGCTTTTAAATAATAAGCATCCATAAGAGTAGATGAAAGCAAATAAGTACCAATCATAATACGTCTTTTAACTTCAGAGCCAAAACCAGCACTCCTTGTTTTTTGATACATTTCTTCAATAGATACTCCATCATTTTCCGCTCTAAAACCATATCTTACACCGTCATATCTTGATAAATTAGATGAGGTTTCAGCAGGTGCTATCACATAATATGCAGATAGTGCATATTTAGAATATGGTAATGAAATATCAATAATTTCTACCCCATCATTTTTAAGAATATCAATAGTATTTTGCCACATCTTAATAATGTCAGGCTGTATACCCTGTTTTCTCATAAGATCAAATGGAACGCCTATCTTCATATTTTTTACACTAGCATTACATGCTGACCTTAGTTGTGGTACCTCGGAGTCGATAGAAGTAGAATCCTTCTCATCAAATCCCATCATGGCTTGTAGCATTAAAGCGTTATCTTCAACAGTTCTTGTAAGCACGCCAGCTTGGTCAAGCGAACTAGCAAAAGCAATCATCCCATATCTAGAACATCGACCATATGTTGGTTTGAATCCGACAACCCCGGTATAACTGGCAGGTTGACGAACAGAGCCACCTGTATCACTTCCAAGAGCTGCCATAGCTAAAAAAGCACTAACAGAAGCTGATGCTCCCCCAGAAGAACCCCCTGGAACTAATGGGGTGGCAGGTGCGTCTACAGCCTTCCAAGGACTAATAACGTTACCGAAATAGCTGGTAATATTAGCAGAACCCATGGCAAATTCATCCATATTAGTCTTACCAAGCATTATTGTACCATGCTCTTGCACTTTATTACTTACAGTCGATTCGTATGTTGGTATAAATTTACTAAGCATTCTTGAGCCTGCAGTAGTTAATACTCCTTTTGTACAAAAAAGATCTTTTACAGAGATGGGAATTCCTTCTAATGACTTTTCTATTCCTTTATGGTAATTTTGATCAGCAATTTTAGCTTGCTGTAAAGCCGTATCTGTAGTTTCAGTAATATAGGCATTCAGCTCTTTATGCTTATCCATTTCTGCAATATGAGCTTTAGTTAGCTCAACACATGAGAATTCTTTGCTCTTTAGGGCTTTCAGGGCTTGGGTTATGGTTAATTTTATAATTTCTGACATATTTTACTCTACTACTTTTGGTACTACAAAACATTTTACTTCTCTGGCAAGTTCTGCTTTATCATTTGGCAGGTTAGCAAATAACTCATCAGAGAGATCACCATACAATACTTGGTCTTTTCGCATTCTTTGGTTCATACCACAAACTGAAGTAAGTGGTTGAACGTTACTACAATCTACATCGTTTAAAATGTTAATCATATTCATGATCTCAGTCAGTTGTTGGGAAAAACTATTTATTTCCTCTTTGCTAAAATCAAACCTAGCAAGTTTTGCTATTCTTTGTACTTCTTCATTTGTAATCATTATATACCTAAATATTTAAAGTCAACGTTGTTTAAAATAATATTATACCATGAAATATATCTACACTAATAGCATGAAGTCATTTTTTAAGAATAATTATACTTATTTTGCATTGGACGATTACGTAACTTCTCCAATACGTCAAAATAATGCAAACCAAATCCATATAATACAATGAATGGTATAAATAATATTACTATTCCCCAGTTACCAAAATAATTTATTAAATAAACTAATCCAAAGGCAGTAACAACATACATAATTGCCTTTACCACGGCACATGATATACTGACGCATCTAAAACACGTCAATTCGGGATAAGGATATTGTGAACATGTAGATTAAAATCAAATTTTGTTGAAGGTTTATTTTTCTTTAATGAGTAAGCAACAAGAGTAGATAATATATGGACAAAGGCATTTATTGGTGATCTATGTCTAGTATGTTCAAGGTTCATTTTATTTTTTAGATAATCAAAAACTGTTTCAATTAAGTTACGCTTTCGAAGTAAGATTTTTTCTTTCAAATCCATTAATTTATTTTCCATATTCTTCTTAATTCCATGAATCATTTTTAAGCCTCTTTCATATAAATTTAAGAACAAATTTTGCTTAATATAACCTTTATCAGCTGCTATAATTCCAGTTAATCTTTTTGTTAACTCCGGTACTGGAACCCTATCATCTACATTGCCTTTGGTCACTTTTAATGCCATAAACTCCCCTTTATTATTGATTATTACATGTAATTTAAAACCATAAAAATACCCCATAGAGGATTTACTATGTTTGGCTAATCCTTTAAAAACTTTATTGCTATAACGCCTTTTATTGTGACAAGCTTTAATCGTTGTAGAGTCAATAAAATAAATACCTGTTTCCTCACCAAACAACAAATGAATCAACATATTTAGCGGTATGAATAATCGTGCCATTAATTCAACAAATCTATTATAACTCAAGGCTTTGGGAAAATCATCCTTATGCATGCACTCTATATAACTTTTATAGAAAAATTTAAAATTCTTAGCATAGGATGTATGAAACATAATTATTATTGTTAACATTTCACTTAGACTCATGCTACAACAGCGATTTCTTTGCTTATTTGATGGTAATAACTTTCTCTGTTCATACTCCAAATAAATTTTACAAAAATCATCTATAAAACTATATAATTCTGTGATATCTTTTTTCATGCCTGTAGTTTGTTTTTTTGTTTAAAAATATAAATACTGCAGGCACTCCTTTTTGACAATCCTTTTATCTATTACTATTTCATCTATATCTTATCCCGAACTGACGTAAAACGCTTAAATACCGGGAATTGTTTGTAAAATATTGATATGGCTGGAAATGTTTCTGTTTTAAATAGCAATATAAAAAACTGCCATAATAATAAATAGAAAGGAGATGAGATATTAGTTAATAAATATGGTAAAAACATAATAGCACTAGCAAAAATTATTAATTTCATTTTCAAAATTTTTAGTGGATATATTTTATAACTCAAATAAGTATATAGTATACTGATAAGTAAGTCTGCTATTATAACAAATAAGTTATGAGCAATAATTTGTTCAGAACTATAATCAAAGGTGGTTTTAAGTATAGTACCACAATGCATATATACAAAGTAAAAAATAATTGCTCCAATCGACTCAACTGATAAATAAGCTAATATAGTTTTTATATTAATTTTCTCATTTAATATTTTATGATTAGCAATATCCTTTTTTTCTAGACCAAAATTTTTAAGTGTATTGAACAATCTTGTAGTTGCATCAGCAAATTCTGGAGTTTCTCTAAGGCGTGTTCTTGCTACTGTTCCCACCAAAGCAATCATTGCACCAAATAAAAAAGCATATCGCCAATTAAAACCATATGAAGTAACAAGCTTAGCTACAGCTAAAGCAAATACTGCCCCTAAATTAATAAATATTGTAATGGTACCAACAACAAGATGTTGTATTGGAGGATTGGTTATTTCCATTAAATATAACTGAGCCCCTACTGCTTCTCCTAATGATGACATACCTTGCACTATCCGACAAATAGTGATTAATACCGAAGCAGTAATACCAATTTGGGCATAAGTAGGCAAAATAAACATCACTAAGCAAGAACATGACATCATGAAAGTTGTAATAACTACCGTAGCCTTACGACCTATTTTATCGCCTATCCAACCAAATAGTATAGCCCCAACTGGTCTAAAAACAAAAACAGAGCAAATGGTAAAAGCTGAAAGAATATTAGTGCTATGGGGATCAGTTTGTGGAAAAAATAACTCGTTAAGAAATAATGCCATATGTATATAGAGCATCAGGTCAAAATACTCTAGAAATGTTCCCATTGACAGCAAACCAAGTGCTTCCTTTTGCTCATTGGTTAAACTTTTTTGCTCCTGTTGTTGATACATCATCATTTTTTTATCTTTAATACTTAACTCATGGATGGCTATTGCTGAACACTCCCTGAAAAATCAGTATAAATCATTATTTACATTGACTTCAATACCTATTATATAGTCAACTCAGGAGAATTTGGTGACGTCGTCGCTCATAGGCGTCAGTTTAAGAAAATAAAGTAGAAAAGTCGTCTATTAGCGAGCCACCGTAGGTGGCGTGGCAATCCATTTCTAATCACTTTTCTGGATTGCTTCGTCGACCTTACGGTCTCCTCGCAATGACGGTTTTTCAATTATTGTTTTCTTAAACTAACGCTTATGCGTCGTTGCTCGCCTATTACTTATAGGCGTCACTCCATCACTCTTGCTACCCAATTCTCCTGAATTGAATATACTTAAACAGTCATTATTTCTTGTTCTTTTTGCTTAACATGCGAGTCGACTTTATTACTATACTCATCAGTTAATTTTTGGATTTCTTCTGAAAAATTATGGTGTTCGTCCTTAGTTATGATATTGTCTTTTTCTGACTTTTTTAACTCCTCATTACCGTCCCTTCTGATATTACGCAATGCAATTTTAGTATTTTCTCCATATTTGTGAGCAAATTTAACAAGCTCTTTGCGACGTTCTTCAGTAAGTAATGGAATGGTGATTCTAACTAATTGTCCATCTGATGACGGATTTAGACCTAGATTTGCATCAGTAATGGCTTTTTCTACAGCTTTTATCATAGATTTATCCCACACTTGCACCGTGATAGTCCTGGCATCTGGAGTAGAAAGACTTGCTACTTGTGACAAAGGCATTTTATCTCCATAGGCTTCAACCAATACCGGATCAAGTAAATTAACTGAAGCTCGACCAGTTCTGAGTCCCTTAAGTTCGTGATCCAATATTTTTAACGAGCTATCCATTTTTGATTGTAACTCTTTATATATAGTTGTTTTATCCATATCTATTAATCTTCTTGAATTTTTGTATACTCACCTTTTCCTTGCAGTACTTTTGCAAAGTTACCTTTCTCTCTAATTGAAAATACCTTAATTGGCAAGTTATTTTCTCTAGCCACTGCAACGGCAGCAATATCCATAACTTGTAAGTTCTCTTTTAAAAGATCAGTATAACTGATAGTGGAATATTTTACTGCATTAGGGTTTTTTGTTGGATCGGAATCATATACACCATTAACTTTAGTGCCTTTTAATAATAAATCACAACTCATTTCAATGGCTCTTAGGACACCCGCACTATCAGTAGTGCAAAATGGATTACCAGTTCCGCCGGAAAAAATTACTACTCTACCTTTTTCTATATGTCTTTTTGCTTTACGACGTATATAAGGCTCACAAATACTCATCATGGGGATTGCTGAAAGGACTCTAGTATGAACGCCTAAACTTTCCATAATATTTTGTAAAGTAAGTGCATTTATTACCGTACCAAGCATGCCAATATAATCACCGGCAGCTCTTTCAATACCAAATGCAGAATTAGTTCCACGATAAATATTACCACCGCCAACAACCACACATACCTGTACGCCAAGATCTATTGCTTCCTTTATATCCTCAGCAATCCTTAATATTACAGAATATTCGTGACCAAATTGCTTATCACCCATTAAGGCTTCGCCAGAAACTTTTAGCAAAACCCGTTTATATTTTAAATGTGACATAAATTTTACATTGTTGTTAAATTCTTGATTTATATAATTCTATACAAACCTATTTGATAGCTGTGGGATGAGCATCTTATAACCATTAAAACTAGTTGAACTATTATTTTTGTCAAGTATTATAGTTGTTTGATAATAATTATAGATTTAAAAATATCAGTTTAAAGCAAGGTAGGATTACATAACTAACCTTAAAAGGTTCGTTCTTTCCGACAGTTTTTATCATTAATTTACTATATTACAAATAATTTTGATTGCAAAACAAATCATAATCATGTTAATCTTAATAATCTAATTTTTCTAAAACCTTTTATTAGCAAAATACAATGAATAAATATTTGATACTATTAATAATGCCTCTTAACTCATTAGCTCAACAACAAATAGCTAACCAGATATCTAATTTTGTTGCACCAGTTACTTATTTTGTCGATCATGTTAAACAACTAGCTTTGCTTACAAAGAACTTAATTAACCTCAGTTTGATGTAAGAGGAAAGTTGAGATTGTTTAATTTTCCAAAAGCTACAGAAATTTTATTAGGCTTAAAAACATAGGCAAGCAGTCCAGCTAATACGTTAGTTTGAAAATTCATAACAGATCTATGGCTTGTATGGTCTATATGACAAAGGTTTTTTAGTTGATCGTTAATGGTTTCAATAATATACCTTTTATTTAAAAACCGCTTTTTAATAGGATCTATTATTCTTTCTTTCATATTACTTTTAATTTTTGTTATTAGTTCTAAACCTTGATTAGCAAGGGATTGAGTGAGTTTTTTACTGATATACCCACGATCACCAAAAAGCCAGCCTTGTAATTTATCTACTAAATTTTCTACCACTGCTCTATCATCAACATTTCCTGGAGTTAAAGAAAAACTCATAATCTCTCCGCAACTGTTAATGACAATATGTAGCTTACAACCAAAGAACCACCCAGTGGAAGTCTTACCTCTTTTTGCTATGTCTTTGAATACTTTATGTCTATTAATTCTTAAATTATGGCAAGCAGGAAGTTTAGTAGAGTCGATATAATATTGACCAGTTTGTTTTCCTGATAGGCTTTTTAGCAGTAATACCATGGGCATGAAGCTCATTGGCATTAACTGAACAAAACGACTATAGCTCACAAGTTTTGGAAATTCCTTTCTATAACTTTGACATAGGCGGCATAAATAAAAATCTTTAAAGGTACGGTAGTGACTCAAGTGAAACATTACTATAATAGTAATAATCTCTGAGAGTCCTATACTGCAAACTACTTTACGCTTACGGTTAGGATTTGGTAATATATATTTATTTTGCTCCGTATCAAAATGCTTGCAAAAATCATCAATTAAGCAGAAAATCTCCGTAAGAGGGATCATAATATATTCTCCAATTTTGTTGTTATTATTCGAGAACTTTATAATCCCTCCCTCCCTTCTTACTTTTCAAATATTCTTTCTAACAAACTGGTTTGAAAGAAGGTTTTATTTTTACCATAGCTCACCACCAACAGTTTGTTTATGTTATTACATAATGCTTAGCATTTTGTTTGGTGCTTACGTCAAACTCAGGTTATCTTAAATCAGGAAGAATTGCATATCTAGACATAATTTAAGTGAAAATTAACATATCCATGACCACTTATAAGCGATATTGCCATTTTATTTTTATAAATACCACCTTCATGCAATATCCAGGCTAGAATGTATTGTTATGAAAATCAAAATAACTATAAGCTTATTTGGTTTATTGACTGTAATTTAGATATTAATCAAGAACTACTAAAGCTAGCAAAAGTTATTAATAGTACTGCTAAATCTAATCTAATATCAGAAGATATAAGATTAGTACGAAAAGAACTAATGAACCATTTATCGAATCAAGACAAATGGTTACTAATATTTGATAATCTCAAGATAAGTGAAAATAAAAAAGTTCAAGAGTTTGTTGAGTGGGAAAATAATGGACATGTTATATTTTGTTCCCAAGATAGTGAAATATTACCGAACATAGTCCAAATGACTGCCTTTACAAAAAGTGACGTTAGTATTCTTGCTAACAATATTTTAGAAAGTAATGATCCAAAGGTAGTAGAATTCTTGAGCAAAGAATTTGCTGGTTATCCTATCATGATAGTACAAGGAGCACAATTATTAAATAATGTAAAAGGTTTAGATAAAGCCGGATATAAGGAAAAAATTCAACAATCAACAGATAGAATTCAATTGAACATTATGTTAACTATCAATGAATTAAAACCAAGTGCTAGAAATTTACTAAATAAAATAGCCTTAATAAATAATCAAGGTTTTTCAAAAGACTTACTAAGTTTTATTACGGATGATCAAAGTACCATAAATGATGATATTTATCAGCTCTCTAAAATTTCCTTAATATCTAACATTGACTCACAGGAAGCTAATCCGATCTTTGAAATGCACGATGTTATTGCTCAAAAAATAGCTGAGATTAATGGAAGTATTAATAATAAAGCTTATTTAGAAGATATAGTTACTAAATTAATGAATTACGTACCAAAGAGCATTATCAAAGCCCAAACTTTTAGAAAAGCGAAAACTATGCATGAAAATTTTGAAATCCTTGCTAGGAATGCTGAGAAGTATAACGTTAATATATATAAAATTATGCAGCTGAATAGACAGCTAATATCAGCATATCTTCTCTCTTACGATCACCATAATACAGAAAGACTCGTTAATTGGTTTAATAGAAATGATCAACAGGGTACTGGTAAGTTTAAATTATGGTTAATGAGTAATGATGAAAAATACACATATGCAAGTTACATGCGAGCAATAGGTGTGTATTATAGAATTTGTTCTAATTATAGAACAGCAATACATTATTGTACAAGAACGAAAGAAATATTAGATAATGTAGAAGGTTATGAATATTTTAAATGGATTGTATTGTTTACCTTAGCAACATCTAATATTGCATTAGGGCAGGTTCAAGAAGCAGAAAAAAATATTAAAATTATAGAACAATTTTTTAATAAAGGCTTAATCTTAATGGATGAAAGTGACATATTTTATATACATGATGCTAAAGCACTTCTATTCTTTGTCCAAGGGAAATATACTGAATCATTAGAACAAGTTAATAAAAGTATAGAAACAACCATTAAAAATGTAACAAGTCCTGATGACCCATGGCTTATAAATTCTTATAATGCTAAAATAGAAATATTAAATTATCTTAAAAAGCACCAAGAAGCATATGCCATAGCCGAGCAAGTATATGACATATGTAAATCCTTTAAAAAAGAAGATGATGAAGTATTTGGTTATACTTTTATTGCAATGGCAAAAAGTGAATTAGGGCTGGGTAAACTAGACCAAGCCTCAGAGCATATTAACCAGGCTATCTCCATATTTTTAGCTGATGAACGTAGGAATCCCAAAGATGCAGATTATTCAGAAGATCCAGATTTAGCAACAAGCTATGTAGTCCAAGGTGATATTTTATTTGCTCAAGATAACGTAAAAGCGGCAATAGAGTACTATAATAAAGCTTATACCATATATTATTATTTATATAGGGATAATCGTAAAAATGTGACTCAGGTTAGTTATTTATATAGCCAAGGAGCTAAAGCATCATGTAAAGCAAAAGACTTATCTAGTTATAAATTTTTTGGTAAACCGCAAGTAAAGGAGTTTGGCATAAACCACCCTAATACTGTATCTATATTTGAGTATTGTAAACAATATAATATGGATTTATGGGCAAAAGAAAAATAAATTTCGGATCCGTCGTTTACACCGAATGCATTCACGATGTAGGTATAGTTAATTCAGGAGAATTTGGGGCTAGGAACGATGGAGCGACGCCTATAAGTAATAGGCGAGCATTGAGCGACGACGTCCCCAACTTCTCATCAATTGACTATAATTGAGAATTACACAGAGAAAGAGTTACCACACCCACACTTAGTTTTTGCATTGGGATTTCTAATTTCAAAATAGGAACTGCCTAACTCTTCGATAAAATCTATTATACAATCAGCCATGAATGGCTGTGATATTGCATCAATAACCACTTTAGTATTATATTTCTCTATAACACAATCATCTTTTGTTATGTCATTACTTGGCACGAGGGCGTAATTATAAACAAACCCAGAACATCCACCACCATCAACAATTATTCTAAGAACTAAATTGGGATTATCTTCCAATTTGATTAACTCGCCCACTCTTTTAAAAGCATTATCGGTAATTTCTATTGACATGACATGATTATATTATTAAAGACCCTTAAAATAATCCTAAAAAGCTAATTTTGCAACAGCTTCATTTAAAAACCTTGAAAAGCTTAGTAGGTGATTCTATACTATAATTAATTCAGGAGAATTGGGGACTAGGAGCGACGAGTGACGACGTCACCAACTTCTCATCAATTGACTATATAGCTAATCCGGTTAACATTATGCCATTAATATTAGCAAGAAGTAGCATCGCACGACAAAGCGATCCTGTCTTGTGTCATCCCTGCGAAAGCAGGGATATTAGATTCCGCACCGAAGCGGGAATGATGGTATGGACCTATTAATTAAATAATAATTTAATTAATAGGTCCATACCATGATAAATAATAGCATAAAAAATACTATAATAGGAATAGATTTAGCAAAAAATAGTATGCACTTGGTGCAAGTCGATCAAAATGGCAAAAAAATAGGTTATCAAAAAGTTACAAGAGATGAGTTAATAGCCTATTTAAGCAATCTCGATAAAAGTTCATTGGTAGCTATGGAAGCATGTGGAGGAGCTAATTATTGGTCACAGGAAATTGCTAAGCTTGGTTTGCAAGTCAAACTAATGAAAACAAAAGATGTAAAAGTTTATGCTACATCGAAACAGAAAAATGATTATAACGATGCGTTAGCAATATGCAAAGCGGCTCGTGATCCAGAATTAAAAACTGTGCTGCCAAAAAGCAAAGAGGAACAAGATATAAAATTTTTGCATAAAATTAGAAGTAATACGATCAGAGATCGTGTGCAAAAAACTAATTCTACAATATCAAGTTTATGTAAATATGGCTATAATACAAAATTAAGTAAAAATAAATTTTGCAAATCATGTAGGCTGGAGGTAGAGTTAGCGTATAGTAAAGGTTATATAAATTCTGGGATACGGTCAATTTTACTTTTAGAATGTAAAGAAATTGAGGATTTATGTGACAAAGAGAAAACTTTAGAAAAGCTGATTATCAGCAATAATAAGCAAAGTGAGAAAGCTACTAGGTTGCAGACAATTTTTGGCATTGGAGCAATCAATGCTAGTTGTTTGAGTGTGGCCCCAATGGAAAGTTATCCAACCCCGAGGGATTTTGCTGCTTTGCTTGGTTTGGTACCAAAGCAACATAGCTCAGGAGATAAGATAGTTTTAGGAGGGATTACCAAACAGGGAGATAGATATGCCAGAACTATGTTGATTCAAGCCGCAAGGACAATAGCAATAAGAGCAAAAAGTGGTAAGGAATCGAAAGATAAACTAGTGCAGTGGGCAGTGAAGAAATTTGCTGAAAATAAATCATATAATATTATATGTGTTGGTTTAGCAAATAAGTTAGCAAGGATTGCTTATGCAGTAGTCACCAATGGTAGCGAATATGTTGCAAATTAGTTTAGTTGAGAAAAAAGAAGAAACTATGTCAACTAAATAAAAATTGGTAATTGATAAATATTGCGAGTAAAGAATAGTAACAATAAAGAGAACGAAAGTTAAAGAGTTAATGAATAAGTATTCTGAATAAAATCCGTAATTATGTCGAGGCTCTAGAAGCCGTGGGAATGAGAGGTCACTCAAGGATATTTATAAGAATGCAGAAACCATTATGGCACTCGATGCCGAATATATGACCGCTTCCTTTGTGGCTCTATTTTTTTATTTTCTTTGTTGACAAATTCACTCGTCCATATATGACAATAGTGGGAGGGAATGGCAATTTATGGATTGCTTCGTTGCTACTAAAGTAGCTCCTCGCAATGACAGATGAGGTTATCTAGAACATAATATTAGGAGTTAATATATGCTTGCTTCATATGCAGTAGACCCCAGCAATAGTAGGGGAAGATTGTTTAACGAATATCCTACAGCTTACAGAAATGAATTTGAACGAGATCATGATCGTATAATCCATTCAAAGGCTTTCAGGCGTTTGCAATATAAAACCCAGGTTTTCATTAATCATGAAGGAGATCATTATCGAAATCGTCTTACTCACTCAATTGAAGTTTCTACGGTTGCCCGTTCTATTGCTAAAACCCTTAATTTGTCAAGTGATTTGGCAGAAACTATAGGTCTTTCTCATGATCTTGGACATACTCCTTTTGGTCATGCAGGAGAGGTAGCTCTAAATAAGTGTATGCAAGACTATGGTGGATTCTCCCATAATGCTCATTCATTAAAGATTCTTACTAAAGTAGAGAAAAGATATGCAGCTTATGATGGATTAAATTTGACATGGGAAGTGCTAGAAGGAATTGTCAAACATAATGGTCCTTTAATAAATAATATACCTGAATATATAGTAGAGTATGATTCACAACATAATCTTGACTTAACTCATTACTCCTCAGCTGAAGCCCAAATTGCTTCGTTAGCTGATGATATTAGTTATATTTCTCATGATTTAGAAGATAGTGTTGGTGCCAAGATTATTGACTTTAATCATCTAACGGAAATTAAATTTATTGATCAATATGCTTTTGAAATTAAGTCCCTGTTTAAAAACATAAAAACAACTCAGCTTATATATGAAGTAGTACGTAAATTAATCAGCGATTTAATTGCTGATTTACTACTACAAACAAATAATAATCTACAGAAACAGAAAATAATTACAACCGATGATATACGCCATCTTGATTATCAGCTTGTTGATTTTACTGATGAAGCAAAAGAGCGTATAGTAAAAATTAAACAATTCTTGTATGATAAAGTATATAAGCATAATAAATTGACCTCGATGCTTTTAAAGTGTCAAAGAATCGTACAAGATTTATTTAAGATATATATGGATAATATTGATTTACTACCATTTAGTTGGAAAGAATTAATTATACCAGGGAATACAAAATCTAAAGCTGGTATAGTAGCAGATTATATAGCCGGCATGACTGACCGGTTTGCTATTCAAGAGCATCAAGATATTTATTCCTTCAATTCTAATAATATTTAATTTATGAATATATTTAATAAATTACGTAACGATATCATTAGTGCAGGCAGAAAAATATGCGATAATGATGATGTGTTACAATTGGCAGCTGTTGAAATTCCTAAAGATAAGTTCAATGGTGATCTTTCAAGCAATATAGCTATGATTGTCGCAGCAAAACAAAATGTTAAACCTAAAGACTTAGCCATTAGATTTAAGGAAATATTAACATCCCTGCCATATATTGCCTCTATAGAAGTTGCTGGTCCAGGATTTATTAATTTTACTATTAAAGCCGATATGTGGCATAACTCTATTAATGACATATTACTAGATAAAGAGGAGTTTTTTAAGGTTAATTTTGGTAATAATCAAAAGGTCAATATTGAATATGTCTCTGCAAATCCAACTGGCCCTCTGCATATTGGTCATGCTAGAGGAGCTGTGTATGGCGATACTTTAGCCAAGGTTCTAGATAGTACTGGCTATATTGTTACCAAAGAATATTACCTTAATGATGCCGGTTCTCAAGTGGATGATTTAGCTAATTCAGTTATTTTACGATATAAGCAAGCATTAACAAAAGAAGATATTGTAATACCAGAAGGGCTTTATCCTGGAGAATATTTGGTAGATATTGGTCAAAAGTTGGTAGAAAGATTTGGAGATAAATTATTAACAATGGCTGATGGTGAATGCCATGAGCTTGTTAAGGATTTTGCAATAGAAGAAATGTTAGTGATAATTAAACAGGATTTAAAGGAGCTAGATATTGAACACGAAGTATTTTTTTCAGAAAAATCACTGCATGATAGTGGCGAGATTGAGGAAGTTGTTCAGTTACTGACTAAAATGGGACTCATATATGATGGGCAGTTACCTCCTCCTAAAGGTAATGTAGATGAGCTTTGGGACTCAAGAACTCAGAGATTGTTTAAATCTACTGCTTTTGGCGATAATCAAGATAGACCAATAGAAAAATCAGATGGTAGTTGGTCATATTTTGCCTCTGATTTAGCTTATGCTAAGGATAAAATAGCTCGTGGATTTGATCATCTAGTTTATGTTCTAGGGGCAGATCATTGTGGTTACGTAAAAAGAATTGAGGCGATAGTTAAGGCTCTTGGTGGAGAAAAAATTAAAGTTGATGTTAAAATTTGCCAGTTAGTAAATTTCGTTGAAAATGGTATTGCTGTAAAAATGTCGAAACGTAGCGGCAATTTTACTAATGTGCGAGATGTAACAAACGAGGTATGTAAGGACATAATAAGATTTATAATGCTAACCCGTAAGAATGATATTACTCTTGACTTTGATCTAGCAAAAGTAAAAGAACAATCAAAGGATAATCCAGTATTTTATGTACAATATGCTTACGTTAGGACTATGTCTATACTGGAAAAAGCTAAAGAATCTATGCCAAAAGCATATAATAAGTTCTTAGAAAAAGAGTATGATTTATCTTTGCTTTCTACTGAAGAGGAAATTGAAATAATTAAGCTGCTTGCTTCATGGTCAAAAATTTTGGAAGTATCAGCGAAATATTTTGAGCCACACAGAATAGCTTTTTATTTGATTAATTTAGCTTCAAAATTCCATACTTTATGGAATTTTGGCAAAGAAAATAATGATTATCGGTTTTTAATTGAAGGTAATATAGAGCTGACTGTTGCCCGCCTTGCTTTAGCAAAATCTATTCAAAAAATTATAAAAGTTGGTTTTGATGTTATAGGGGTGACGCCTATGAATAAAATGTAGTATAACTAATCTGATTATAGTCAATTCAGGAGAATTTGGGGCTAGGAGCGATGGAGCGACGCCTATAAGTAATAGGCGAGCATTGAGCTACGACGTCACCAACTTCTCATCAATTTACTATACTATGGCTAAATGCTGATCTGGTTAGCTATACGTTGTCTGATAAAGTTATTTATAAAAAATATGGTTAATCGTGTTTTTCTAATTATTATTTTTCTCTCAATACTTAGTGCTGTTACATATTTACTGTATACTAATTATAATCAAGATAGTGGTGGTCAGGTAGTGACGATTTACCATGATCAATCGCCGACAAAAGTTAAGCCACAAGATAGTGGGGGGATAGTAATACCAAATGCCAATAATATAATTTATGAGAATTTACAACAAAAAAAGATTAGTAAACCTATAACGTTGCAACCTGAACCAGAAAAGCCATTAAATATTACTAAACAAAAATCAGTACAAGGTGATGAAGATACTGATTCTATAGATACAATCTTATTTGATATAATAGAAACTGATCAGGTTAAGCATAAGAAACTCAAACTAAGTAAAAATGAAGATGGGACGGAAGTAATTTCACCTAATATAATAAAAAACGAACCGGTACAAACAGAGAGTTTAATAGAACAACATCCTAATTCAAATAAGGTGGGTCTAAATATAATAAAAGTTACTGAATCGCGTCGTAAGATCGATGATACGCAGTTATTAAATAAGTCAAATCAAGGAGGGTATAAAATCCAGATAGCTTCGGTAAAATCTGAATCAGAAGCCAACCAAGAAGGGGAGAGAATCAAAAAAAAATATGCGAAAATCCTTAATAATACGGTAATAAATATCAAAAAGATACAATCTGATAAAGGGAGTTTTTTCTATTTAGTCTTAGTAGGTAACTATCAAAATATAAACCAAGCTAAAGCTATATGCAAAAAACTCTCTGATAATCAGCAAGGCTGTATAATCACCAATCGTTGATAAAATTTATCAGCAAAGAAAAAATCAAGGTTTGTGATATTTCTCAATCATCCAATCTATAAATGTATTATCAACAGACTGCTTTTTTAGAGCATATTCGTATACTTCTTTGATTAGAGCCGTAAGATTAGCAAATGAAAAGTTTAAATTCTTCTCAACTAACATATTAATGGTTAAATTAGTGGATTTGCTAAAAATTTTCATCTGATCAACAGTTAGCACCTCAGTGCTTACTTCGTTATCAACAACAAGAGCTGCCAAATTAATATCTAAGGCTTTGGCAATTAATTGTAAATTAGTAGCACTAGGATTTTTTGAACTACCATATAAAATGCTATAAACAGTATTTCTGCTTAATCCAGTTTTTTTCTCTATCTCTATAGCATTGATATTTTTCTGAGTCATTAATGAGTCAGAACGCCCTCGCAAAGCGAGGGGCTTGACGGTTATGAGCAGCCCAAAGGGCTGCCATTGTTAATTAAAATTCTCCTGATTCGTCAGAGCCTAAACTATCAAGTTGCTCTTGATTCTTAATGTAGTGTTTGATCTGATTCTCTTCAAATCCTACAGTTGAGACCGCATAACCTCTAGCCCACAACTTTTCTCCATTAAAATTACGTTTTCGTCCACCAAACTGCCTAGCAACGGCTATAGCACTTTTCCCCTTGATATAGCCTATTACTTCAGCTACAGAATATTTAGGAGGAATCTTGATGAGCATATGCACATGATCTTGTACCATATGCCCCTCTATGATCTTGCTCCCACGTTGAAAAGCTAACTCATGGAATACGTTCCCAAGATATTTTCTAACCTTCCCGTACAATTCTTTTTTACGACACTTTGGAATAAACACAATATGATATTTGCAATCCCATTTAGAATGATTTAAACTTTCGTATGTTGTCATATATTTTCTCCTTTGACCGTCAAGCCAAAGAAGTTATATATGATAACTTTTTATTTTATACTAAATCTAAAGGCCAAGCCTTGATGGTCTCACTAGTCAAACTAGTGGCTTACCTATCATTGAGTTAAGTTTGGTTTGTAAGTTTACCATAAATAAAGCTTTTTTTATAAAATTAATGTTTCTAAATATTAAGGTATTTTTATAAAAAAGTAAACAACTAATAATTAATCCGATTAGTATTTATCCATAGTAAACTTTTGTTTATCTAGATAGATTAATTTTTGCTACTTCAATAATATTTGATTTTGCAACTTGAATAGATCAGAGGTTGCACTTTTTGCCAATTGTAGCATAGCATAAAATTGTTCTTCAGAAAAGGGGGCTTTTTCAGCTGTACTTTGAATTTCTATTATATTTCCATTGCCGGCAAAAACAAAATTGGCATCTACCTCGGCATTACTATCTTCTAGATAATCAAGATCAACTATTGGTTGCCCTTTATATATACCACATGAAATGGCTGCTACTTGGCTAATTAAAGGGTTAGTTTTAAGAATCTTCCTAGCAATTAATGATCTAATTGCTAAATGAAGTGCAATATAGCTACCAGTAATTGCTGCTGTTCTAGTTCCGCCATCAGCATTAATTACATCACAATCAAGGATGATTTGTTTTTCTCCCAAGGCTTTTAGATCAATTGCCGTACGCATCGATCTGCCAATTAGCCTTTGAATCTCCTGAGTCCTACCTGACTGCTTTCCTTGCGTTGACTCACGCTTCATACGCTGGTGAGTTGAACGTGGTAACATACCATATTCAGCACTTATCCAACCTTGATTTTGCCCTCGTAGAAATGGCGGAACATTTGTTTCATAGGTTGCACTACATATTACATGGGTATTGCCGAACTTAACAAGACACGAACCATCAGCACTAAGCAGAACTGAAGATTCAATTGAAATGTTACGTAATTGATTATTTTTTCTATCAAAAGCTCTCATAGTTTATTACTTAATTAAAATTGACTTGAAAATACAAAGCTTTACACTATATGTTAAGAAAGTAGATTTTTGCAAGAAAAAAGGCTGTAAATATGGAAAAACAACAAAAGAACAATAGTAATAATCAAGAAATTGATACTGATGCTGAGGAACAATTATTAAATGAAGTAGAAAACCAACCTTCTGATACTCTAATGTTACAAGATAGCTTACAAGAAATTGTTAGTTTGAAAAATCAAATTGAGATTTTGCAGGATAAGTTGCTAAGGACAATAGCCGAATCTGATAATACTAGGAAACGTTTAGAAAAATCAATTGAAGATGCAAGAGATTATGCAATTTTTTCTTTTGCTAAAGATTTGCTCAGTGTTAATGATAATCTTTCTAGAGCTTTGGAGCATAAGCCACAAAATATGGAAGGGGATATAGCTAACATTATTACTGGAGTAGAGATGACTAAAGGTGAGCTGACTAGCATACTACAAAAACACGGCTTAGAGTCAATAGAACCATTATTAGGAGAAAAGTTTGATTACAATATACATCATGCAATTTCACAGATAGTATCAGAGGAATATGATCAGGATAGTGTCATAGCGGTTATGCAATCAGGATATAAGATAAAAGATAGGTTACTTAGACCTGCTATAGTACAAGTATCGAAGAGAATATAGCTAACACGTTAAGGTTCTAGATAGTTTTTCGTCTATTAGTGAGGAAGTAGCGAAGCACGATGAAGTAATCCATAAGAGCAGTGGATTACCTTGACTACTACGTGGTATGGCTAATAGAAAAAGCAATGTTAACCCTGGTTCGTTATATTCTCTCTAATTTATTAAAAAAAACGATAAAACTCATTTACATTATTCTTCATTCATATAATAAATTATAGTAGATAGTTTTTTGTTGGAGTTAAAATTAGAAACTATCATATATCTTTACAATTCCTAGTGTATACTATAAAGTAGATAATGTCATTGTTTTATAGGTAACCTGAGTTTGACGTAAGCACCAAACAAAATGCTAAGCATTATGTAATAACATAAACAAACTGTTGGTGGTGAGCTATGGTAAAAATAAAACCTTCTTTCAAACTAGTGTGTTAGGAGAAAGAATATTTGAAAAGTAAGAAGGGAGGGATTATAAAGTTCTCGAATAATAACAACAAAATTGGAGAATATATTATGATCCCTCTTACGGAGATTTTCTGCTTAATTGATGATTTTTGCAAGCATTTTGATACGGAGCAAAATAAATATATATTACCAAATCCTAACCGTAAGCGTAAAGTAGTTTGCAGTATAGGACTCTCAGAGATTATTACTATTATAGTAATGTTTCACTTGAGTCACTACCGTACCTTTAAAGATTTTTATTTATGCTGCCTATGTCAAAGTTATAGAAAGGAATTTCCAAAACTTGTGAGCTATAGTCGTTTTGTTCAGTTAATGCCAATGAGCTTCATGCCCATGGTATTACTGCTAAAAAGCCTATCAGGAAAACAAACTGGTCAATATTATATCGACTCTACTAAACTTCCTGCTTGCCATAATTTAAGAATTAATAGACATAAAGTATTCAAAGACATAGCAAAAAGAGGTAAGACTTCCACTGGGTGGTTCTTTGGTTGTAAGCTACATATTGTCATTAACAGTTGCGGAGAGATTATGAGTTTTTCTTTAACTCCAGGAAATGTTGATGATAGAGCAGTGGTAGAAAATTTAGTAGATAAATTACAAGGCTGGCTTTTTGGTGATCGTGGGTATATCAGTAAAAAACTCACTCAATCCCTTGCTAATCAAGGTTTAGAACTAATAACAAAAATTAAAAGTAATATGAAAGAAAGAATAATAGATCCTATTAAAAAGCGGCTTTTAAATAAAAGGTATATTATTGAAACCATTAACGATCAACTAAAAAACCTTTGTCATATAGACCATACAAGGCATAGATCTGTTATGAATTTTCAAACTAACGTATTAGCTGGACTGCTTGCCTATGTTTTTAGGCCTAATAAAATTTCTGTAGCTTTTGGAAAATTAAACAATCTCAACCTTCCTCTTACATCAAACTGAGGTTAAATCAGGAAGAATTGCATATCTAGACATAATTTAAGTGAAAATTAACATATCCATGACCACTTATAAGCGATATTGCCATTTTATTTTTATAAATACCACCTTCATGCAATATCCAGGCTAAAGATTGTATGAACATAAATACAATGTAACACTAAGACTTTAGCCATTTTTTAACTTTCAACAGTTGGGATTTTATCTCCTCAAGCCGTCATTGCGAGGAGCCGCTAAAAGCGACGACGCGGCAATCCAAGAAAAAGTGAATAGAAATGGATTGCCACGCCACCTAAGGTGGCTCGCTAATAGACGACTTTTCTACTTTATTTTCTTAAACTGATGCCTATGTGTTCCATCGTTCCTAGGCTCTGTGAACAAAATTTAAATTACTAGATTTCGACTCTTTTTAGCTGCAAATTATAAGATTTTTTTGAAATAGAACTAACTATTCCGGCAAAAATCTTATTAATTTTTGCTTAAAAATACTCAAAATCTAAACAATTAAAATTTTGTTCACATAGCCTAGTAGCAAATTCTCCTGAATTGACTATAAAGTAAAAATAGTAAGGCTATTAGCATTATTCATCTTTTTTCTTATCATCTTTCATTCCTTCCTTAAAAGCTTTAAGACCTTTAGCAAGATCTGACATTACTTGAGGCAATTTACCAGCACCAAACAACACTAAGATGATTAATAAGATCACTAATAAGTGACTGAAGCTCATTCCCATAATATCAATTTTGTAAGTTTTAAGTTAAAGATAATAATCTATAGCTAACCTAATTAGTATTTATCCATAGTGAACTGGTGTCATGGCTCAGAGCAACTTTAGTAGCGACAAAGTAATCCAAGAAAATGATCAGTTTGGATTACTTCATTGCCATAAAATGGTTCTTTGCTAATAGGGTTAGCTATATAACAAATAAGATTAAATAATACTATAGCAAATATTGTTAATTTGATCTAGTATGAAAAAATTTAAAACTATAGTCAATTCAGGGGAATTTGGGGCTAGGAGTGACAAGTGACAACGTTCCCAACTTCTCATCAATTTACTATAGACTACCGGAGCTAACTAATTAATTAACCTGAGTTTGACGTAAGCACCAAACAAAATGCTAAGCATTATGTAATAACATAAACAAACTGTTGGTGGTGAGCTATGGTAAAAATAAAACCTTCTTTCAAACTAGTGTGTTAGGAGAAAGAATATTTGAAAAGTAAGAAGGGAGGGATTATAAAGTTCTCGAATAATAACAACAAAATTGGAGAATATATTATGATCCCTCTTACGGAGATTTTCTGCTTAATTGATGATTTTTGCAAGCATTTTGATACGGAGCAAAATAAATATATATTACCAAATCCTAACCGTAAGCGTAAAGTAGTTTGCAGTATAGGACTCTCAGAGATTATTACTATTATAGTAATGTTTCACTTGAGTCACTACCGTACCTTTAAAGATTTTTATTTATGCTGCCTATGTCAAAGTTATAGAAAGGAATTTCCAAAACTTGTGAGCTATAGTCGTTTTGTTCAGTTAATGCCAATGAGCTTCATGCCCATGGTGTTACTGCTAAAAAGCCTATCAGGAAAACAAACTGGTCAATATTATATCGACTCTACTAAACTTCCTGCTTGCCATAATTTAAGAATTAATAGACATAAAGTATTCAAAGACATAGCAAAAAGAGGTAAGACTTCCACTGGGTGGTTCTTTGGTTGTAAGCTACATATTGTCATTAACAGTTGTGGAGAGATTATGAGTTTTTCTTTAACTCCAGGAAATGTTGATGATAGAGCAGTGGTAGAAAATTTAGTAGATAAATTACAAGGCTGGCTTTTTGGTGATCGTGGGTATATCAGTAAAAAACTCACTCAATCCCTTGCTAATCAAGGTTTAGAACTAATAACAAAAATTAAAAGTAATATGAAAGAAAGAATAATAGATCCTATTAAAAAGCGGTTTTTAAATAAAAGGTATATTATTGAAACCATTAACGATCAACTAAAAAACCTTTGTCATATAGACCATACAAGCCATAGATCTGTTATGAATTTTCAAACTAACGTATTAGCTGGACTGCTTGCCTATGTTTTTAAGCCTAATAAAATTTCTGTAGCTTTTGGAAAATTAAACAATCTCAACCTTCCTCTTACATCAAACTGAGGTTAATATAATTAAAATTCAGAGTAGGGGGGGTATCTATGGTTAATTTAGATATAGTTAATTCACTCATCTTACACATAAACCCCATGACAATTCAAAAATTCCAGAAAAGTGTAAGAGGTTATTGCAATCGAACGTATGTGAGCGTGGCAATCCACATTCATTAAATTGTTTAAATAGGCTATTAATACCAATTGCAATAATTAACACGGTGTGTTTATCCAGTCTCTATACATAATTGATTTTACTAAATCTACATTATGAGCAAATTGATTCCAAGCGTAACAAGCCATAGTGACGATATCTTCATATACACCATAACATTGGTTAGACAAGAAATGATTTTTGATCCATTCCCAAACTTGTTCCATTGCATTAAGTTCCGGTGCATAGGGCGGAAGCGGTATCAAAGTGATATTGCTTGGCACAGTTAGTTTTTTGGCTGTGTGCCAACCTGCATTATCCGTTAGTAAAGCTATATGTCGGTTGCCTTGAATACTGCGAGAAAGCTCTTCTAAGAATTTATTCATTGCCTGTGTGTTTGCATATGGTAAAATTAATGCAAAAGCTTCTCCTGTATCATGGCAAGCAGCTCCATAAATATATGTTGAAATGAATTGCTGTTGCCGAACTTTACGGGGTCTAGTGCCACGCTTAGCCCATATACGAGTTAAGCTACCTTGTTGCCCAACTCGAGTTTCATCCTGAGACCATATATCAACTTTACATCTATCGATATTTTTTGGTAATAATTTTGTTAACATGTCTGGGAAGTTTTTTTATATGTATTTTGAGTCTCTTGATTTGACTTTGGATGCATTGAACGAGAAGTAATCCAGCTAAAACCAAGGCGGTGCATAGTATTGTAGACTGTTTTTAAAGCGCATTTAGCACCATATTCCTCAAGTAACATGATATGTAGCTCCTTTCCAGTTATATACCCACCAGTTTTACTTTCACTGAGCGTATTGATTTTATCAAAAAGAGCAGACTCTTGTATAGTGTTAATCTTCCTAGGGGCGCCGCTTCTTTGTGATTCAAATAATCCTTCAAAACCATGATTCCTAAATCTTCTGAGCCATGATTGCACAGTTTTCCAGTGTGACTTCACTATTTCAGATATGGCTTTTAAAGATTTGCCTAATTGAAGGTGATACATCGCCAATAAACGTATACGATTTCGACCATGCGGCTCATGTTTCATCATTTTTATAAAATCATGACCATGAAAACCTTGTGGTAATATTAACCTAGCCATTTGAGTACCTTTATCAGTTAAAAACCCATTTTACACCACTGCGTTAATTATTGCAATTGGTATTACATCAAACTGAGGTTAATTTAAGTGAAAATTAACATATCCATGACCACTTATAAGCGATATTGCCATTTTATTTTTATAAATACCACCTTCATGCAATATCCAGGCTAATATCATCAGGAGAGTAAAAGAAATAATCAAGTAGTAAAGCTAATAATTATTATAGGATTATTTTGAAATTTTTATATTCGAACAAATATGTGTAGCGACAACTAAAATAAATAATTTGTTGTGCCTGCAAATTTTATCATTTCCTCTTCTGTCAGACATTTTTTGGCACAACAACACTGAAGTCGGGAAGATAAGTATTTTGATTTTGACGTTGAATAATCAGCACATCAATCAGCGTCGTTACGCATAAGCGTCAGTACAATAATTAAGAAACCGTCATTGCAAGGAGACCGTAAGGTCAACGAAGCAATCCAGAAAAGTGATTAGAAATGGATTGCCACGCCACCTACGGTGGCTCGCTAATAGACGACTTTTCTACTTTATTTTCTTAAACTAACGCCTATGCGTCATTACGAAAAGGGGCTTCGCCCTCCTCGCTAATAACGTCTTGTATTTTTCTGCAATTTTTAAATTGCCATGGGTTATGCGTCAGGTGAATTATTCACTCAAGCTCTTGATTTTATTCACTATAGCATATATTTCTTTCTTACTGTAGCTTTTGCCGAAATTTTCATTAGCCGCATCTGTAATACTTTTGGCACTCCATCCTTTAGATAAGTACAAATGTATAAATTTTTCTAAGTCATCTGCTAGATTAGCTGCATTAGTCTCTTCAGAAACACCGGAAATTAGCAATACTATTTCTCCTTTGATAATATTCTGTTTATAGAAATTTATAACGTTTTCTATTAATCCTGACTTTACTTCTTGGTGCAATTTAGTAAGTTCACGTGCTATACATATTTCTCTATTGCCCAAAATAGCAAGAGCCGTATGTAACGATTGCTCTATTCTGCTAGCAGTTTCAAAAAAAATCAAAGTTGCTTTTATGCTAGCTAATTCTGTGAAAATCTTCTTTTTACCTTCAATGGTTTTTGGTAAGAATCCAGCAAATAAAAAACGATCTGACGGTAATCCAGAAATGGGTATAGCGGTGGTTAATGCAGAAACGCCAGGTATAACATCTATGTGATAATTAAGTTTTCTCAACTGCCTAACTAGTTTATAACCAGGGTCAGAAATTAACGGTGTTCCAGCATCAGATATTAGGCTGACTATTTCTCCATTATCAATGAGCTTGCAGATAATCTCTCTTGACTGATTATCACTATGATCATTATATACTTGTAACTTGGTCTTTATATTATGTTTTACTAGTAATTTTTTTGATATTCTGGTATCCTCGCACAGTATTACTGTAGAGTTTTTTAGTGCTTCTAAAGCCCGAAATGTTATATCATCTAAGTTACCAATAGGTGTTGAAACAATATATAGTCCTGGTTTAAAGATCATAAATTAACCCCAATTGCCAATTATCCCTAATTAAGATAAAGTAAGTATTATGAACAGTATAAAGCAAAAAT
Organism: Rickettsia endosymbiont of Oedothorax gibbosus; assembly: GCF_936269705.1. Lineage (NCBI taxonomy): Bacteria > Pseudomonadati > Pseudomonadota > Alphaproteobacteria > Rickettsiales > Rickettsiaceae > Rickettsia > Rickettsia endosymbiont of Oedothorax gibbosus. The sequence continues at coordinate 2,063,371 of NZ_OW370493.1, read as the reverse complement.
TTTTAAATATCACCTTATCATTTATATGTCTTGTCTCTTTATTTTCTTGCCAATCTAATAAAGAGGCTATTGTTACTCCTACAACGAAAGAAGTTGTACAAGAAACTCTAGAAGTGGCAATTTTAATGCCTCTAACGGGAGAAAATTCTACATTAGGTAGGCAATATAACCAATTAATTAAAATGGGTCTAGAAGATGGTTTAAAAACTTATGTCCATGTCACTTCTTATGATGGCTCTAATGAGCAGCAGGTACTTGCTGCAATGGATAAAATATTAGCTCGTAAAACAAAAATTATTCTAGGACCATTATATTCAAACCTTACTTCTCTAATTGCCAATAAAGCTAAAACGCATAACATTTTTATAATTACCATGTCTAATAATCCTGTATTGGCAGACCAGAAACTTTTTGTATTTGGGCATGCTCCATCAAAGCAACTTACAAAAATAATTAATTACTTTGCAGATAATGATTATAAAAATTTTATTGCCCTGCTACCTTCAGGGCGTCATGCACAAACAACAAATCAACTTATTCAAAATATATTAATTCAGAAAAATTCTACCTTAGTGCGGAGTGAATTTTATGCTAATATACCAGAATCAATAAAAAAAGCAGTGTTAAATGTCTCAAATACTGTTGATAATTTAAATGAAATGGAGGATACAGAAACTAAACCTGTAATTTATCTGTCGGATGATGGTAAAAATCTAAATTTGCTTTTTGATAGTATTCATAAGCATAATTTAGATAAAAAAGCAATTATAATAGGTGATAACAGAATAAATATTGATTATTCTGAACCGGTGGATATTATCTTCACTGGTTCATTAAATATTGTAAATAGTAATATAATAGAGAGAGCTAAAAATATAGGCATTAATCATTTATCTTTCATGCACGCTGTGGCTTATGATTTGGGAAAAATAACATCAAAATATATAGATACTAACTTTACGGAAGAACGATTTTTAGCAGCGTTGAATAGTACAGCTCCATATATTGGTATATCAGGTAATATTCACTTTATCGATTCAATAGCCCAAAGAGAATATGATATAATTAAGAGAGAAGACGGCTTGTATAGCACTATTTCGAAAAGTGTTGACAACTTTTAATGTATAGTCAATTCAGGAGAATTGGGTAGCAGGAGCGATGCCTATAAGTAATAGGCGAGCGATGAGTGACGACGTCCCCAACTTCTCATCAATTGACTATAGCTCAAAATATAATTAATTAGTTATCGTAGGTAGCCTCCTAGGCTCTGTGAACAAAATCTAAACAATTAAAATTTTGTTCACAGAGCCTAGAATCGCAAAAGAACCAGGGAATATTATCACTAAAAATATTTACTATCCCTAATAAGCAGTAGATTCCCCCCCCCATCAAGTAGAATATTTGAGCCATTTAGGTGTACAGACTTATCTGAAAGTAAAAAAGATATTAAATTGGCTACATCGTCGGTATGCCCATATGATCTAAGAGGTATAGTCGCTGTATCCAAAGATAGCTGTGCTTGAAAAGTGGTATTATTCAACTTAGCTTTTTCCTCAATTCTCTTCTTGTGATACTCAGTTAAAATTATACCTGGAGAGACTGCATTAACACGAATTTTACGAACAGCAAAGAATTGTACAAGGTTTTTTACTTCACCTATCCAAGCAAGCCGTAATACATTAGTATTCTGATAATTAGGCAAATAATTTTTAGAACTACTACCTGATATTATAACTCAATGATAGGTAAGCCACTAGTTTGACTAGTGAGACCATCAAGGCTTGGCCTTTAGATTTAGTATAAAATAAAAAGTTATCATATATAACTTCTTTGGCTTGACGGTCAAAGGAGAAAATATATGACAACATACGAAAGTTTAAATCATTCTAAATGGGATTGCAAATATCATATTGTGTTTATTCCAAAGTGTCGTAAAAAAGAATTGTACGGGAAGGTTAGAAAATATCTTGGGAACGTATTCCATGAGTTAGCTTTTCAACGTGGGAGCAAGATCATAGAGGGGCATATGGTACAAGATCATGTGCATATGCTCATCAAGATTCCTCCTAAATATTCTGTAGCTGAAGTAATAGGCTATATCAAGGGGAAAAGTGCTATAGCCGTTGCTAGGCAGTTTGGTGGACGAAAACGTAATTTTAATGGAGAAAAGTTGTGGGCTAGAGGTTATGCGGTCTCAACTGTAGGATTTGAAGAGAATCAGATCAAACACTACATTAAGAATCAAGAGCAACTTGATAGTTTAGGCTCTGACGAATCAGGAGAATTTTAATTAACAATGGCAGCCCTTTGGGCTGCTCATAACCGTCAAGCCCCTCGCTTTGCGAGGGCGTTCTGACAATACTACAATTATTTTCGATCTTCTCTCCAAATATACGCACTACTTCAAGTGGAGCAATAAAAGTTTTTTGAAATTCTTCAGACCATTCTTGTGTACTTGGAAAACCATTTTTACGTAATGATGGTCTTGGACCAATCAGCACAACTGCTTTGAGTGATACTCCGTCTGTTTTATTTGCTGCAGCTTTAATAGTTTTAAAATCAGAAAAATCTATTTTTAGTGTTTCAACTTTTGTACTTGGATATTTTGTTTGTAACTTATTTTTGAGAGATTTTAATTTTTTCTCATTTCTGCCAGTGATTAATAAATTATATCCTTCTGATGCCAGAGATAAGCAAATTGCCTCTCCAAATGCACCAGTTGATCCAGTAACTAACACTGTACTACTTGAACTATCAGCAATAGTATAAGTTGAAAAACAAAATATTAATGTAAAAATAGTAATAAAAATTCTCATATAGCTATTAATTATTCCTTATTAAAGGAAAAAATATACTGCAAAGTAATTATGAGTCAATAACTTTTCCTGGTTTTGTCGCATCTATAAAAAATGACTAATTTTCTAAAAAATTTCTCCTTAAAAACCGCATGGCTTCGTTATCATTTTCTATGATTTTTCATTAGCAACCTATAGGGAATTTATTTTAGCAATGGTATATTATTACGAAGTCAACTATTTATAAAGTAAATTACCTATTATAAGAGGCAAATATAGCCAATTCTCCTGAATTGACTATATCAGATAGCCCTGGTTGAAATTAGCCTTTACACTCCGTTATAATTGATGTATCATAGAATTGCTGCTTTTGCAGCTATGGTAATAAACGTGATTTAGAATAGAGGTTGCGGACCCGGGGGCGGTACCCGGCGCTTCCACCAGAAAGTTGTGATATATTTGTGAACAATGCTTTATGGGGGCGAAATAGGATCGACGTGCTTAATAAAAAAATTATTTTTACTCGGTATAATTCCGCCGGACCTTGTGTCATTGGGTTAAAAAAAGAAACGCAAATGATAATGAACGTTTCGTAGGAAATCAAGCACTAGCTGCTTAATCCTACGCGGTTTGGGGCTTAACCGGGCAACAGAAAAAGCCCCGCTTAGTAATTTAATTAGATTAGATTGAGTATTGGCAAACCATCCTGAACTTAGTTTTAGGATGATTCAAAAATATTGAAAATCTAATTCAATAGATTTTACTATTAGTTTTATTTTATTTATTTTATAACTATGAATATCTCATATCAACAATTTCTTAACGAATGCATGTTTGAGTTTGTAAAAAAGATTCTTGCAAGAATTCGTACAGATAAGTTGCAGATGAATCAACTCTTGTATATCTCTTATAGAACTGACAATCCTGCCGTAGTATTATCTTCTAGGATAAAAGAACGTTATCCAGAAGAAATAACTATAGTAATGCAATATCAATTTGAGGATTTAATTGTAGGGGATAATGGCTTTTCCGTAACGGTTAGTTTTGATGGCATCAAAGAAACGATTAATGTACCATTTGATTCTCTGATCAGCTTTATTGATCCTAATAGTGGTTATAGCCTAAAATTTAAGCCAGAAATAATTAAATCTAATCAATTATCGGACGCAAAAAAAAGAGAAATAATTAAGAGAACTGTTGATTCTAGAAGTAAATCTAATTCAGTAGATAATATAATAGTTTTGGATAAATTTCGAAAACCACGTAAACCCGTGTAGAATTTATGAATGTCAACGAAGCTTCTGTTTGCCTCATCTCCGTTCGACTTAATATCATCCCTACTTAACTTGGTGTCATACCTGCGTAAGCAGGTATCTAGATTCCCGCCTACGTGGGAATGACAATTTACTTTTTATGTCACCCCTGCGTAAGCAGGGGTCTCAGATTCCTGCCTATGCGGGAATGATGGTATGGACCTATTAATTAAATAATAATTTAATTAATAGGTCCATACCATGATAAATAATAGCATAAAAAATACTATAATAGGAATAGATTTAGCAAAAAATAGTATGCACTTGGTGCAAGTCGATCAAAATGGCAAAAAAATAGGTTATCAAAAAGTTACAAGAGATGAGTTAATAGCCTATTTAAGCAATCTCGATAAAAGTTCATTGGTAGCTATGGAAGCATGTGGAGGAGCTAATTATTGGTCACAGGAAATTGCTAAGCTTGGTTTGCAAGTCAAACTAATGAAAACAAAAGATGTAAAAGTTTATGCTACATCGAAACAGAAAAATGATTATAACGATGCGTTAGCAATATGCAAAGCGGCTCGTGATCCAGAATTAAAAACTGTGCTGCCAAAAAGCAAAGAGGAACAAGATATAAAATTTTTGCATAAAATTAGAAGTAATACGATCAGAGATCGTGTGCAAAAAACTAATTCTACAATATCAAGTTTATGTAAATATGGCTATAATACAAAATTAAGTAAAAATAAATTTTGCAAATCATGTAGGCTGGAGGTAGAGTTAGCGTATAGTAAAGGTTATATAAATTCTGGGATACGGTCAATTTTACTTTTAGAATGTAAAGAAATTGAGGATTTATGTGACAAAGAGAAAACTTTAGAAAAGCTGATTATCAGCAATAATAAGCAAAGTGAGAAAGCTACTAGGTTGCAGACAATTTTTGGCATTGGAGCAATCAATGCTAGTTGTTTGAGTGTGGCCCCAATGGAAAGTTATCCAACCCCGAGGGATTTTGCTGCTTTGCTTGGTTTGGTACCAAAGCAACATAGCTCAGGAGATAAGATAGTTTTAGGAGGGATTACCAAACAGGGAGATAGATATGCCAGAACTATGTTGATTCAAGCCGCAAGGACAATAGCAATAAGAGCAAAAAGTGGTAAGGAATCGAAAGATAAACTAGTGCAGTGGGCAGTGAAGAAATTTGCTGAAAATAAATCATATAATATTATATGTGTTGGTTTAGCAAATAAGTTAGCAAGGATTGCTTATGCAGTAGTCACCAATGGTAGCGAATATGTTGCAAATTAGTTTAGTTGAGAAAAAAGAAGAAACTATGTCAACTAAATAAAAATTGGTAATTGATAAATATTGCGAGTAAAGAATAGTAACAATAAAGAGAACGAAAGTTAAAGAGTTAATGAATAAGTATTCTGAATAAAATCCGTAATTATGTCGAGGCTCTAGAAGCCGTGGGAATGAGAGGTCACTCAAGGATATTTATAAGAATGCAGAAACCATTATGGCACTCGATGCCGAATATATGACCGCTTCCTTTGTGGCTCTATTTTTTTATTTTCTTTGTTGACAAATTCACTCGTCCATATATGACAAGAACTCGCAGAAATGACAAGAGTGGGCAGATTTTTCAAACACTAATCAGGTTATTTTAACCCATCCCAACGTTTTATTAAACCAGTATCAATGTCAAAAATATCAAGCACTCGAGCAATTGAGTGATTTATTATATCATCCAAGGTTTCTGGTAAGTTATAAAAAGCCGGCACTGGAGGAGCAATTATCCCGCCATAACTCGTTACTTTCAACATATTCTCTAAATGCCCCCTATGTAAAGGAGTTTCTCTAATCATTAAGACTAATTTTCTTTGTTCTTTCAGTATAACACCTGCTGCTCTACTAATTAAATTATCCTCAATGCTGCAAGCAACTGAGGCGAGAGTTTTCGTGCTACATGGAGCTATGATCATACCAAATGTCCTAAAAGAACCACAAGCAATCCTACAACCAATATCAGAAAGATTATAATAATAATCTGCTAGCTCTTGTACTTGTTGTATAGAGTAATCTGTTTCATGTAGTATAGTCAAATGGGCAGATTTTGAGATAATTAAATGACTTTCAATATTTAACTGCCGTAAAATCTCAAGTAACCTTATACCATATATGGCTCCAGAAGCTCCAGAGATTGCCACAAGCAATTTTTTTTTATTATTAGCAGTCATAGTTATATTTTTTCCTTTTAAAGTATATTATATTGTATTAAAATAGTATTTGGTTTTATAAAGTTAACCTTATAGAAATCTTAGTTTTTAACTGATTATGGAGTTTAAAAATGAATATCAATAATCATATACAAAGCTTACAAAAAAAACATGATGATTTACAAAGACTAATAAACGCTGCATTTTTACATTTGCAGGATGATACTAAAATCAAACAGTTGAAGAAACAAAAATTAATGTTAAAAGATAAAATTTTGTTGTTATATAAGAATATCACCAGCAATTAAATTTATTGATTCTTTATAAAGCAGAAGGCTGTAATTAAAAAGATTTGTGTAGAAACAATTTTTTAGTAAGGGTAATCTGTTTACTTTTTCGTTTCAATCAAAAGATTATTCGAGTATATTCAGAGTCACTGTTATAAAAGAATAATAAATATGGTACTATCTCTGAAAAGTAAAGGATTAACTGTTATTTTATCTTCCCCCTCGGCTGCTGGTAAATCCAGCTTAGCAAGAGCAGCTTTAAAAATAGACAGTAATCTTAGATTATCCATCTCTGCAACCACCAGAACACCTAGGACAGGTGAGATTGATGGAGTAAGTTACTATTTCAAGACCAAAGAGGAATTTAATAAATTAATTGAACAAGATGCATTCCTTGAATATGCAAATATTTATAATAATTATTATGGAACGCCTAAAAAAGTTGTAGAAGAGCTACTAAGTCAAGGGCTAGATGTTTTATTTGATATAGATTGGCAAGGTACAAAATCCATAAAAAAAATCTTATCAAATGTGATTACAATTTTTGTTCTGCCACCAACTCCTAGTATTTTGCAACAACGAATTCAAAATAGAGGGCAAGATAGTAAAGAAGCGATAGAGTTGCGTATAAAATTGGCAACCAAGGAAATACAATATGCTAAATATTATGATTACGTGGTTATTAATGATGATTTTGAGATCACTCTTAAAACAATATATTCGATAATCATCGCTGAACGCGTAAAAAGAATAAGGCTTAATTTAGATAAGTTTTATAGTAATTGGCAACATGCGTTATTATAGAATATATGAGTATACGTAATAAGAATCAATAAACTTTCTGCATAAGTCAATCTATAGCTAACCCAAAGCAAATTTATAGTCAATTCAGGAGGATTTGGGACTAGGAGAGCGACGGATGACGACGTCACCAACTTCTCATCAATTGACTATACTATGGCTAAATACTAATATGGTTAACTATAGGTTATGTTAATAAAATTTAAATATAACTTGTTATATCAAATTCAGCTATGTAAAATGTAAAATTTACAGGAGTTATCGATTATAGTCAATTCAGTAGAATTTGGGGTTAGGACGCCTATAAGTAATAGGTGAGCATTAAGTGACAACGTTACCAAATTCTCATCAATTGACTATATCAGGACTTCGGTATAATAAATAGACTGTTGCTGATTAAAGGACAAAAATTACTTATTTAAAGAAGAATGTTCGCAACAGCTTAATATTTGTAATTTATTTTAATAAAATTACTTGCTCTTATGGAGATAAAATGAGAACATAGCGTGTAACAAAAAGAATAAATTACTAAAGAAAAATTTGTTAAGGAGAAAGACGTAATGAGGGTATTGTTAGTAGAAGATAATAGTGACATAGCTAGTTCTATTGAATTAACGTTAGCTTCAGAGGGAATTATTTGCAAAGTGGTCGAGTTTGGTACAGAAGGAATAGAGATAGCTAGAGTTTATAATTATGATTTGATTATCTTAGATCTTATGCTACCAGACATTAGTGGATTCGAAGTATTGCTAAGATTACGTTCTGCTAAAGTAAAAACGCCCATATTGATTTTATCAGGTATTACTACAGTTGATCAGAAAATCAAAGGGCTTACATGCGGGGCAGATGATTATATCACAAAACCATTTAACCGCGAAGAGTTAATTGCTCGTATTTATGCAATTGTTCGTCGTTCTAAAGGACATTCTGAGTCAGTGGTTAGGTTTGACAAGGTAAGTATTCATCTTGATACCAGAATTGTAGAAGTTGATGGCAAAAAGGTTCATTTAACAAATAAGGAATATGCTATTTTAGAATTATTAGTCTTACGTAGAGGAACAGTATTGAATAAAGAGATGTTCTTAGATCATCTGTATAGTAGTGTTGATGAACCAGAGATTAAGATTATAGATGTATTTGTTTGCAAATTACGTAAGAAATTAGCTGATGCTGCTGGTGGTACAAACTACATTGATACAGTATGGGGGCGTGGTTATATGTTAAAAGAATATGATGAGCAAGATCCAATATTACATCATTTTTAAGGAGAAGTTATTAGACCTCTTGTATAACCTAATCTAATTGGTAATTTTGTTGTCAAAACTCGTCTCCGTTCCTCACGTACATCTTAGTACGCTGCGGTACTCGACTTCGTTTTTCCTAAAAATTCCTCAATTATCTTTAGGTTATGCAAGAGGTCTATTGAGCCATCTCAGAAACCAAGATAGAAGATTATGATACCTAGCACGATAGAACTAACCGGTAAGGTCTATATTAAATATGTTGATCATATAGTAAATTCATATGTTGGGGATGTTAAGCTTTTGTTAAATGACGATGCATTAAGCCTTAATAAAGGGGATTATGAGAATTTAAAATCAAGCGGTTATATTAAAGCAAAAATTTTTGATGGACTTGTTTGGCAGAATATTAGTATAAGTGAGTTATGTTCAGAAAAAGAATACAAATTTACTAAAAGACAAAAAGCTATTGACTCAGCCTTATTATGCAAAACTATAATTGAAGAGCGTCAAGGGATTATGTTATATAGAACTTATAGAGGACACTTTACTACTCAATAATGATTAGCTAGCAGGCAGGAGGCTGCCTGCAATAACTAAAGTAATTCTAATCCTTTTCCTGGATTTGCTTAGTTTGAGTAATTGGTAAATAGGAGGCTAACAAATGGAAACAGATAACAAAAAACCGCAAGATTCTAGAAAATTAGCAGACCAAATTAAGGATGCATTGGCAGGTATCACTAATGATGATGAACTTGGATCCGATGAGGCAATGGAAATTTTCAATGAGTTAAGTGCAAACGACGCTTTCGAGCAGGAGATAGAACAAATATTAGCTTGTCTTAACGAACAAACAATGGAACTAACAAAATTACAGACGCAGATTATCATATTAATACAAAAATATTTAGGTAAACTTAATAACAAGAAATTAAATCTTAAAGTTGATGAACAACTTATCAGTAAGAATGTTACGGAAGTAAGTAGTTACTTGATGCAACAACATTCACAATTGGTAAAAGAATCTAACCGAGGCTTGATAAAATCAAAAGACAATCTACATGGTATAAGTCGTCAATCTAGATTGGAAGCAAGGCGTTTAGTTAAAAATTTTGCTTTATACCAAGTTTATAAATTTATGAATCCTAAAAAAATAGCTGGAGAAACAAAAAAAGAAAATTTTGCTTATAATATGATTAAAGGCGGGATGGATTTAGCTACACAATATGAAGGTGGAGCAAAAAGTGACATTAAATCATATTCTCCAGAATTTCTTAAAAAATTAAACAAGGCTCATCAGAATTTTAAAAGTGGTGGGAAGACAATTTATTGATTAATAATATTTACTTACAAAAATTAAAGCTACTAAATTACCGTAATTTTCAGGATTTAGAAATTAACACTGGTAATAACCCTGTTATATTAATAGGAGAAAATGGTAGTGGTAAAACTAACATCCTAGAATCAATATCACTATTTTCTCCTGGTAAAGGTTTGAGATCAGCAAAATTAGATGATGTTTGTCAAAGAGGGGCAGATCATTGTTCGGCTTATGGGCTACTACACAGTAAACTTGGACTAGTTGAAATTTCAACAAATTTAAAACGTCAATCTAATAGGCGACTTACAGAATTTAACGGTGCTAAAATACAAAATAATGAATTGAGCAAGTTTTCTGCTATGATTTGGCTTACTCCCCAAATGGATGGTATTTTCTCTTCTGGTGTTAGTGATAGACGTAAATTCTTTGACAGGATTGTGTATAATTTTAATCCATCTCATGCAGGGATAGTGACTAAATATGAATATTATATGCATGAACGCAGTAAAATCCTATTACAAGATCAAGTTGATACAAATTGGCTTGGAGTAATTGAAGAGAAAATGGCAGAATTATCAATTCAAATTGCTGTTAATAGGTTAAAAATTTTAGAGCATATTCAAAAAACCATTGATGATTTGGATAATGAGTTCCCTAAAGCTGTTTTATCAATTAATGGGGTTATAGAAGAAAAAATATCAAAAAATTATGATATAGATGTAGATTTTATAAAAAATGAATTAGTGGGCTGTCGTATTCGTGATAGAATGTCTAATCGTACTAATTTTGGAGTTCATAGAAGTGATTTTATAGTTATTCATAAAGAAAAAAATGCCCCAGCTAAACACTGCTCTACCGGTGAACAGAAGGCTATGCTCATTGCAATAATACTTGCCCAAGTTAATTATTCTATTAAAGAAAATATCGCTATGCCTATTTTACTGTTAGATGAGGTTTTTGTCCATCTTGACAAGAAAAGGCGAGAATATTTAATTGATCTTTTCCTAGAATTAGGATTACAACTATGGGTAACTGCTACTGACTTAAATGGCATAGAATCCTTAACCAAAAAAGCAGAGCTAATAAAACTATAGAACGAAATTATTAATAACAATTAAACTGCTATTTAGTTTTTAAGCAATGCCTTAACCTGAATATTGCATGAAAGAATAGAGACAAAACCCTTGTAATACTATATAATATCAGTGTTAAAAGAAGATTACATAGAGGGTTTTGCCATGACAAATTGTACAGGATTAATTTACCAATCGAAAGTAAAAAATCGTCAAATAGAAATAAATTTCACAGGAGGTAATATTAGTAGCGATGGAGGTGTATTATTGCTAAGAGAAGCAGATAAAAGACTTGGTCTAACTAATGAACTGGCTAAGATTTTTCCTGATAAGCGAGATTCTGATAAAATTACTCATACTATTTTAACAATGCTCAAACAGCGTATTTATGGTATTGCTCTTGGTTATGAAGATTTAAATGATCACGATAATTTAAGAAAATGTCCAGCTTTGCAAACAAGTATAGACACACTGGACGATATGGCTAGTAGCTCTACTTTATGCCGTTTAGAAAATAAAAGTAGATCGTGGATTTGCTCTTAAAGCTCATAAGGTGATGATTGACAAGTTTGTCGAATCTCGTAAAACCGTGCCGAAACAATTAATACTTGATTTTGATGCCACTGATGATGAAATTTATGGCAATCAAGAGGGGAAGTTTTATCATGGATATTATCGTCATAATTGCTTTCTACCTTTATATGTTTTTTGTGGAAAAAAGCTGTTAGTAAGCAATCTTCGCAGCTCAAAGCTAGAACAAGCAAAGCATAGCTGGGCAATATTATCTCTATTAGTCAAGCGTTTTCGTCAATCGTGGCCTGAAGTAGAGATTATTTTTCGTGGTGATGGTGGATTTTGTCGTCATCAGATGCTGGATTGGTGTGATGAAAATAATGTAAAATATATAGTCGGAATAGCCCAAAATACTAGACTCAACAAGCTGCTTGAGCCATTGATGCAACAATCTAACGAAGCCTTCACAATTAGCAAAGAGAAGCAACGCTTTTTTAGTGAATTTAAATATAAAGCTGATAGCTGGAGTCGTCATCGTAAGATAGTTGGTAAATCAGAAGTAACTAGCCTTGGTGAGAATCCAAGATATATAGTAACTAATTTAGCAGGTAAGCCAGAAGATTTATATGATAAAAATTACTGTGCACGTGGAGATATGGAAAATCGTATAAAAGAGCAACAGTTAGAGCTATTTGCCGATCGCACTTCATGCCATAAATGGTGGGATAATCAACTCAGACTAATTTTGTCAAGCCTTGCCTATACATTAGTAGAATATATACGTGATAAGTTTTTACAAGGTACTGAATTAACCTCAGTTTGATGTAAGAGGAAGGTTGAGATTGTTTAATTTTCCAAAAGCTACAGAAATTTTATTAGGCTTAAAAACATAGGCAAGCAGTCCAGCTAATACGTTAGTTTGAAAATTCATAACAGATCTATGGCTTGTATGGTCTATATGACAAAGGTTTTTTAGTTGATCGTTAATGGTTTCAATAATATACCTTTTATTTAAAAACCGCTTTTTAATAGGATCTATTATTCTTTCTTTCATATTACTTTTAATTTTTGTTATTAGTTCTAAAGCTTGATTAGCAAGGGATTGAGTGAGTTTTTTACTGATATACCCACGATCACCAAAAAGCCAGCCTTGTAATTTATCTACTAAATTTTCTACCACTGCTCTATCATCAACATTTCCTGGAGTTAAAGAAAAACTCATAATCTCTCCGCAACTGTTAATGACAATATGTAGCTTACAACCAAAGAACCACCCAGTGGAAGTCTTACCTCTTTTTGCTATGTCTTTGAATACTTTATGTCTATTAATTCTTAAATTATGGCAAGCAGGAAGTTTAGTAGAGTCGATATAATATTGACCAGTTTGTTTTCCTGATACCAATTGCAATAATTAACGCAGTGGTGTAAAATGGGTTTTTAACTGATAAAGGTACTCAAATGGCTAGGTTAATATTACCACAAGGTTTTCATGGTCATGATTTTATAAAAATGATGAAACATGAGCCGCATGGTCGAAATCGTATACGTTTATTGGCGATGTATCACCTTCAATTAGGCAAATCTTTAAAAGCCATATCTGAAATAGTGAAGTCACACTGGAAAACTGTGCAATCATGGCTCAGAAGATTTAGGAATCATGGTTTTGAAGGATTATTTGAATCACAAAGAAGCGGCGCCCCTAGGAAGATTAACACTATACAAGAGTCTGCTCTTTTTGATAAAATCAATACGCTCAGTGAAAGTAAAACTGGTGGGTATATAACTGGAAAGGAGCTACATATCATGTTACTTGAGGAATATGGTGCTAAATGCGCTTTAAAAACAGTCTACAATACTATGCACCGCCTTGGTTTTAGCTGGATTACTTCTCGTTCAATGCATCCAAAGTCAAATCAAGAGACTCAAAATACATATAAAAAAACTTCCCAGACATGTTAACAAAATTATTACCAAAAAATATCGATAGATGTAAAGTTGATATATGGTCTCAGGATGAAACTCGAGTTGGGCAACAAGGTAGCTTAACTCGTATATGGGCTAAGCGTGGCACTAGACCCCGTAAAGTTCGGCAACAGCAATTCATTTCAACATATATTTATGGAGCTGCTTGCCATGATACAGGAGAAGCTTTTGCATTAATTTTACCATATGCAAACACACAGGCAATGAATAAATTCTTAGAAGAGCTTTCTCGCAGTATTCAAGGCAACCGACATATAGCTTTACTAACGGATAATGCAGGTTGGCACACAGCCAAAAAACTAACTGTGCCAAGCAATATCACTTTGATACCGCTTCCGCCCTATGCACCGGAACTTAATGCAATGGAACAAGTTTGGGAATGGATCAAAAATCATTTCTTGTCTAACCAATGTTATGGTGTATATGAAGATATCGTCACTATGGCTTGTTACGCTTGGAATCAATTTGCTCATAATGTAGATTTAGTAAAATCAATTATGTATAGAGACTGGATAAACACACCGTGTTAATTATTGCAATTGGTATAACACCATGGGCATGAAGCTCATTGGCATTAACTGAACAAAACGACTATAGCTCACAAGTTTTGGAAATTCCTTTCTATAACTTTGACATAGGCAGCATAAATAAAAATCTTTAAAGGTACGGTAGTGACTCAAGTGAAACATTACTATAATAGTAATAATCTCTGAGAGTCCTATACTGCAAACTACTTTACGCTTACGGTTAGGATTTGGTAATATATATTTATTTTGCTCCGTATCAAAATGCTTGCAAAAATCATCAATTAAGCAGAAAATCTCCGTAATAGGGATCATAATATATTCTCCAATTTTGTTGTTATTATTCGAGAACTTTATAATCCCTCCCTTCTTACTTTTCAAATATTCTTTCTAACAAACTGGTTTGAAAGAAGGTTTTATTTTTACCATAGCTCACCACCAACAGTTTGTTTATGTTATTACATAATGCTTAGCATTTTGTTTGGTGCTTACGTCAAACTCAGGTTAGCTAGTCTATGCTCATTCAACAATAGATTTCTTTCCGAATATGTACTATACTTAAACCATTCGAATATTACTTTAATAAATGTGGGTTCTAACTGTGGCTATTATAGATCATCAAAACTTAATATCTGTTAACATTGAAGATGAGATGAAAGGCTCATACTTAGATTATGCAATGAGTGTAATTGTCAGTAGGGCTATTCCAGATGTACGCGATGGTCTAAAGCCAGTGCATCGTAGAGTTCTTTATGCAATGTATGAAGCTTCTAATTATTTTAACAAACCTCATCGTAAGTCAGCAAGAATTGTCGGTGATGTAATGGGTAAATATCATCCACATAGTGATGTGGCAATTTATGACTCATTAGTAAGAATGGCACAGGATTTTTCTTTAAGATTACCACTAGTTGATGGACAGGGTAATTTTGGTTCGAGAGATGGTGATGCACCTGCTGCTATGAGGTATACAGAGTCAAGGATGGCAAAAGTCACTCATACATTGCTTGAAGATATTGACAAAGAAACCGTTGATTTTGCTCCAAATTATGATGGTTCTGAGAGAGAGCCTACAGTATTGCCATCAATGTTTCCAAATCTCTTAGTGAATGGCACTAATGGTATTGCTGTGGGTATGGCTACTAACATTCCACCTCATAATCTTGGAGAAATTATTGATGCTTGCTGCCTATATGTTGAGAATAATGATATAGAAATATTAGATCTTATGTCAGTGGTTAAAGGACCTGACTTTCCTACTGCTTGTATTGTGCTTGGTACAAGCGGTATTAGGTCAGCTTATTTAACGGGCAGGGGGAGTATTATAACTAGAGGTCGGGCAGAAATTGAAGAGATTGCTAATAATAGACAGGCTATTATTATTACAGAAATACCATATATGGTTAATAAAGCTAAATTAGTTGAGAAAATTGCTGAATTAGTCAAAGAAAAACGGATAGAGGGTATCAGCGATCTTAGAGATGAATCAAATAAAGATGGTATTAGAGTAGTAATTGAAATAAAGAAAGACGTGGTAGCCGAAGTAGTGCTAAACCAAATATATTCTTATACTCAGTTACAAACCAGTTTTGGGGTGATTATGTTAGCTCTAAAAGATGGGCTACCAGAAGTTATGAACTTAAAAGAAGTAATAGCGGCTTTTGTTAATTTTAGAGAAATAGTAATCACTCGGAGAACGATATATTTATTAAATAAGGCTCGGGATAAAGCTCATATTTTATTGGGACTAATTATTGCAGTTAGTAACATTGATGAAGTTATTAGAATTATTAAATCTTCAAGTGATCCGGCAAGTGCTAAAGAGCAATTAATGCAAAGGACTTGGGATGCCTCAACTATCATAAATTTAGTAAAACTTGTTGATGATAGAGCGGTGATAGCCGATGATGGTAACTGTTATTTTACTGAAACACAGACAAAAGCTATTCTTGAAATGCGGTTACAACGTTTAACTGCTATGGAGAAGAATAAATTAGAAAATGATCTGGCAGAAATTGCTGAGGAAATTACAGGCTATACTGCTATTTTATCATCACGTGAGAGACTTCTAGAAATTTTAAAAAACGAGTTAATTAGAATTAAAGATGAATTCGCTACACCACGTCTTACTAGTATTGAATTTGGTGACTTCGATCAGGATATAGAGGATCTTATCCAAAGAGAAGAGATGGTTGTGACCGTAACATTAGGCGGTTATATTAAACGCGTACCTCTTGCTATCTATAGAGCACAGAACCGGGGAGGGAGGGGCAGGTCAGGGCTGTCAATGAGAGACGAGGATATTACTACTCAAATATTTGTTGGTAGTACTCACACACCAATGTTGTTTTTCTCAAATATTGGTCAAGTATATAGCTTAAAATTATACAAATTACCGCTCGGTAATCCTCAGAGTAAGGGCAGACCAATAGTCAATATTTTACCTTTAAAAAAAGGAGAGCATATCAATAATATTATGCCATTACCTGAGAATCAGGATGAGTGGGATAGTTTGAATATTATTTTTGCTACAAGCCAAGGTAATATCAGGAGAAATGATTTATCAGACTTTAAACGTATTCAATCAAATGGTAAAATTGCTATTAGGCTTGATGATAATGACCTTTTAATAGATGTTAAAGTTTGTAAAAATGAAGATCATGTGTTACTGGCAACAAAATCTGGTAAAGCTATAAGATTCCCTGCTAGCTCAGTTAGGGTATTTAAAAGCCGCACTTCTGATGGAGTAAGAGGGATGAGACTTGCTTCAGGCGACTATGTTATCTCTATGACCATATTAAAAGGCATCTCCTGCACTATGGATGAAAGAGAAACTTACCGATCAATTCCTCTAGAGGAAAGATTGTTAATAGCTGATGGTAAAGAATTTACTCCGGAAGAATATGGGGTAAATTTAACTAAAGAACAAATTTTGGAAATGGCACTGTCTGAAGAATTTATCCTCACTGTTACGGAAAATGGTTTTGGCAAAAGAAGTTCGGCATATGAGTATAGGATTACTAATCGTGGTGGGAGCGGTGTTGTTAATATGGATGTGTCTAATAAAACAGGCTTGGTTGTTGGCGTAATGCCGGTTAATATATCTGATGAGTTGATGCTAATTACTAATAACGGCAAACTAATTAGGTGTAAACTTGAATCGGTACGTATCACTGGACGTAATACTAGCGGGGTAATATTATTTAAAACTGAGCAAGAAGAAAAAGTAGTTTCTGTTGCGTTGATTGCTGAAAGTCCTGAAACAGAAGAAGAGAATATGCAAGATGATAGTGACGATAAGGAAGTATTGCCTGAATAGACCTCTTGCAAAACTCGCTTATGCTGAGGAATTTGTAGGAGACACGGAACGGAGAACCGCAGCGTACTTAAGTGTACGTGAGGAGCAGAGTACCGGTATCACGCACAAATTACCAGCAGAAGTAGAGTTTTGCAGGAGGTCTAATGAAGTTATCTGATTTTGATTTTACCTTACCTAGTGAATTAATAGCCCAGAACCCAGCAAAAAAACGAGATGAGTCTAATTTATTGGTAGCTGCCCCAAATAATCACTTAGTGCAAACCAAGTTTCATGATATAATCGATTATCTATGCCCTGGTGATTTAATGGTATTTAATGACACTAAAGTTATTAACGCCAAATTGCTACTGAATAAAGCTGGTAAAAAGATCGAATTATACCTAAACAAGGCAATAAGTGATAATTATTGGCATGGTTTTGCCAAACCATCAAAAAGACTTGCCATTGAAGATCAGTTTGAGTTTGCTGGTAATAAGATTATTATAAGTAAAAAGCTTGGAATGGGACAAGTTGAGGTGGCTTTTGCTCTAGATAATATCTCAATTTTTGAGTTTTTAGAGAAATATGGTGAAATTCCGCTACCTCCTTATATAAAAAGGGGAGAAAGGTTACCAAAGGACGCTAATCTAGAGGATGATATAGGCAATTCAGAAGAATTTGACTATAATAGATATCAAACAGTTTATAGCAATAACCCTGGAGCAGTAGCCTCCCCAACTGCAGGGCTACATTTCTCCGAACAATTGTTGGCATTAGTTAAAGCAAAAAATATTGAAACTGCCTTTATTACCTTGCATGTTGGGGCAGGGACGTTCCTACCAGTTAAAACTGAAGATATTGATCAACATCAAATGCATTCAGAGTATTATCATATAGATAAAAAAACTGAAGATATGATTAATAAGGCAAAAAAAGAAAATAGACGAATAATAGCCGTCGGCACTACCACCTTACGAGCATTAGAAAGTAACGCCATAGCAAATAATGGGCAAATAACAAATGGTGGATTTGAAACAGCCATTTTTATTAGACCAGGATTTAAATTTCAAATTGTCGATATGTTAGTTACCAATTTTCATTTGCCAAAATCTACATTATTCATGTTAGTTTGTGCATTTGCTGGCTATCAGGAAATAACTAATATCTACAAATATGCTATAGATCAAAAAATGCGGTTTTTTAGTTATGGTGATGCAACGCTTCTTTATCAGCTACACCGTCGCGAGGAGTGCGTAAACCTCAAACGTCATTGCGAGAAGCTACTTTAGTAGCATTGAAGCAATCCATATGACAAGTTTTATGGATTGCCACGACCTACTTGCGTAGTCTCGCAATGACGGTTTCTCAATTATTGTTTTCTTAAACTGACGTTTATGCACAATGACGCTATCGGAGTGATTAATTCACAATATCATCGTATACTTGCAGCAAAACTGCGTAACACTATCTAATTTTTTTGCTAGTACGAATTTATTGTATAAATTTGGGTTTCTACTATGCAAATATCACCGATTAATAAAAACTAGTTGAAAAAGTACCAGTTATATTATAACATTTGAAATATTAATAATAATGATAATTAATCAAATGAAAAAACCAAAAGTAGCGACCTTAAGTGCTGAAGAACGAGAAGAACTAATACAACACGTCAAGGAAAGTTCATTAACGGGAGATGAACAGCAAACGATAGTAGAACTTGTGAAATTTTGTAATGAGCTAATAGACAAGCTAGCATCATCAAATATCAGTATAAATAAGCTTAAGGAAATGCTGATTGGTTTTAAGGCAGATAACAAAAAAAAGATAGTTCAGATTCATTAAAAGAACCGCCAAGTGAATCTGATAACGGGAATGGTGGTAATGAAGAAGAGTGCGATAAGCCCAAAAAGATAGATCGTAGTAATTGGCAAGGTAAATATGGGTTTGATGATTATAAGGATGCGAATACCAGCTATTTAACTCCTGAGAATTTTTGTAGTGGTGATAGCTGTCCTCACTGTTGTAATGGCAAACTATATAATAGTGAAGCTAGAAAATTGCTACAATTTACAGGTAATGCTCCAATTACAGTCAACAGATATGTAAAGAAAACGCTACGTTGTAATGCTTGTGATTATATAGTTATGAACAATAAAAATATCAACAAATGGACAAATAGTAGCAGAAGTGCAATAGTGTTACAAAAGACCTATGGCACTCCTTTCTACCGTTTATCTAGGCTGCAAAGTTTAAGTGGTGTTCCTGTGGCATATAGCTCGCTCTGGCAACAATATTTAGATGTTTGGCAAGAAGGTGGTGGAGCTGAAATTTACGGGGTATTATTGGAAATGGCTGCTGAATGTAGTTCACTGAACCTTGATGATACTAGAGCTAGGATTTTAGAAATTACTATAGCCAATAAGAAATTACGTACTCAAAATAAGAAAGGACGCAGCTGTTATACTACTACAATATGTGCTAAGACTGCAAATAATGAGGTGATAGTTTTATATTTTACCGGTAATAGGCATGGTGGAGAAAATATAGGTAACGTACTAAAGAATCGTAAGAATAGAACAGATTCTATCCAATTAATGACTGACGCAAGTAATAATAATAACCCGGTATTATCAGAAGCAGATCAAGAATTACTGGCAATAATAGTGATGATCAATTGTTTGTCACATGGTCAGAGAAAATTTACAGAGAATGAACTATATTACCCTGAAGAATGCGGATATTTTCTCAATATAATGGTTCCAATATTTTGGACAGAAAAATAAGAAAAATGAGATAGAATTCTTTAGCAAACAAGGAGAGCTAGAGATGAAAAAACAAGTAAGGCAATATAGTGCTGAGGAGAAAGCCAAAATTGTCATAGAAGCAATTAAGGGAGAGCTAACAATAGCCCAGATAACCAGTAAGTATGGTGTTCATGCAACACAGATCAGTAACTGGAAAAAACAAGGTCTTGAGTTGTTAGTACAAGGTTTTAAGAATAAAACACAGAGTGCTGATCCAAATCAGCAGGGGTTAATCAAGAATCTATATGAGCAAATTGGTCAGTTAAGCGTTGAGTGTGACTGGCTCAAAAAAAAATCTGCATTGTTTGGAATTAAAGGTTAGGTGTAATATGATAGAGCCTAATCATAATAAGTTAACAATTGTACAACAGTGTAAGTTATTGGATATTAGCAGGTCAACCTATTACTATCAACCTACTGGTATTAGTGAACAAGATATCAAGATTATGGCAATAATTGATGAGACCTATACTATGCATCCATATTATGGTATGCGGCGGATGGCTAAATATTTACAAGCCCAAGGTTTTTCGGTAGGTCGTAAAGCTGTTAGACGTTACTACAAGATAATGGGTCTTGAAGCTGTTTATCCTAAAATAAATTTAAGCAAGAGGAATCAAGCGCATAAAATATATCCTTATTTACTAAAAGGATTAGAAATAGTATTGCCAAACCAGGTTTGGAGTGCAGATATAACGTATATAAGACTGAGCCAAGGGTTCGTATATTTAGTAGCTATTATTGACTGGTATAGTCGTTATATTCTAAGTTGGCGAATCTCCATTAGTTTGGAAAGTGAATTTTGTGTAACAGCCCTTGAAGACGCTATAGAAAAATATGGTATGCCAAAAATATTTAATACTGATCAAGGAGTACAATTTACCTCGGAGAATTTTATTAGTATGCTAAAGCTACATAATATCTTGATTAGTATGGATGGTAAGGGACGAGCCTTAGATAATATTTTTATTGAACGTTTTTGGCGATCATTAAAACAGGAAAAAATTTATCGGATTATTTTAACAACAGTAAAGGAGGCAAAGACAGCAATTAACGAATATATGGACTTTTATAATAGACAAAGGATGCATCAAGCTTTGGATTATAAAACTCCAGAATGTGTATATTTTGAAAAAAATATTGTATAAAAACAACAATTTAATTTTTGTGAATTATATCTCTATTTATCTAAATTTTTGTCTAGACAAAGGGGACCACCTTAAAATAGACGAATTATTTAACGACAAGAAAGTTGAGCCTAATAGTAGGCTTGGACAAGCTATGAAATATTGGATAAATAATAAAGAAGGTTTGACTCAAAATGCCAGTTAGCAATCTTGATAATAATTGGGCTGAGAGATCACTGCGTACCATTATTTTACAAAGGAAGAATTCATTATTCTTTAAAACAATCAATAGTGCTGAGATACATAGTGGTCTGTATAGTATAGTAAAGACTTGTAGTGAGAACGAGATCAATGCCTTTAAATATTTAAATTGGCTACAAGAGCAGAGTAGCAAAGCAAAGAAGAGTCCTGCGAATTATACGCCTTTTGCCTATGCAAGATATATGAATAATACGGAATTAATCGAGACAGCAGCTTAAACGACAGGAAGCCAATCATTAGAGAATTTGGCAGAACTAGGATCACCATTATGAATAAGAATGTGTAAGGTTCTATAACAAATTTGATAAGATGAATTATCAGATGGGAAAAGTTTTGCGGTAAATTTACCTTTGGATAGGCGTTTAGAGCATAGCCAAAAGCCTAAGGTGGTCCCCTTTGTCTAGACAAAAATTTAGATAAATAGAGATATAATTCACAAAAATTAAATTGTTGGAGTCTGTCCTATAGTTTGTGTGTGCGTCAAGATAAGGTGCATTAATCTTACGGGTGAAAGTCCTGTTATGGAAGGAGTAGCTAGCTCCACCATATAGCGAGTCTTGTGCTGCTGAAGGTAACGACAGTAGTAAAGCGTAGACAGCGAAACATCCGAGCCGAAACCAAATGGTGAACGTGATAGCCCTGAAATGATATTGGTAGTGGAAGTCGATGTGCTACACAACGCAGTAGACAAGAGAAAACTAGAGGTCAAACTAGCGAAAATCCGAAAGTTTTCAACCATCGGGGTCTCAGGCGTCAGCGAGTTTGTAGAGATTAATGACACAACTTGAGAAGTCCTTATAACTCTTACTGAGTTAAGTAAGTATTCAAAGTACAAGTGCCGAAACATAAGGCTTTGGAGATGGTGTTAAGGATGGCTGAGTCAGTTGTAGTAGTGATGAAGCTTCGTAATGGGAGTGGAGCGAAGGGCTGACAGAAAGGTAAGAACGTAAGAGGGAAACAATGACCGTACACAGCATAGACGGAAATACATGGTCAACGAAACTTGAGCGTATAAAGTTGCTATCATCACAAAATCAAGACATAAAGTTTAATAATCTTGGACATATTATTGATTTAAAGATGTTAGAAGAACAATATAAGGAACTTGATAGCAAGAAAGCTGTAGGAATAGATGGTATAACCAAAGCGGTTTATGGTAAGAAGTTGGAAGCAAATTTGCTCTCGCTCCTTACTAAAATTCGCAAGGGGCAATATCAAGCTAAACCTGCACGAATTACATTGATTCCAAAAGAAGATGGAGGCAAAAGACCTTTGGTAATATCATGCTTTGAAGACAAGATAATCGAGTCGGCAGTAAGCAAGATATTAAACTCAGTGTTCGAGCCAATATTCTTAAAATGTTCTTACGGGTTTCGACCTAAATTAAACGCCCATGATGCACTTAAGGAGTTGAATAGACTTACGTATAACTTCAATAAAGGAGCTGTAGTTGAAATTGATATAACTAAGTGCTTCAATTCAATCAAACATTCTGAGTTGATGGGATTCCTAAGAAAGAGAATATCTGACAAAAGATTCCTAAGACTAGTTATGAAACTGATGGAAACACCAATTATAGAAAACGGCATTACAGTTACTAACAAGGAAGGATGCCGCCAAGGGTCTAAAACATCACCAATTTTGGCAAATGTCTTCCTACATTATGTTATTGACTGTTGGTTTGCTAAAATCAGCAAGGAAAACATAAGAGGGCAAACTGGAATGGTGAGGTATTGTGACGATATGGTGTTCGTCTTTGAGAATGAAGAAGACGCGAGGAAGTTTTATGAGGTTTTGCCCAAAAGATTAAACAAGTATGGCTTGAACATCAATGAAGCTAAATCGCAGATGATTCAGTCCGGTAGATACCATGCTGAGGACTTAGCTAAGCAAGGTAAGAAGATCAAGAGTTATAATTTTCTTGGCTTTACTTGCTATTGGGGTAAATCAAGGTTTGGTAACATATGGAGATTAAAATATACCACAAGGAAAGATCGATTTACCGAGAAGCTTAAAGGGCTAAGAGAATATCTACGAAGTCACCTTAATGAGAGGGGCAAAGAACAGATATTATTGCAAGTCATTAGAGCTACAAAGGGGTGGATCAATTATCATGGTATATCAGATAATCAAAGACGAGTAAGTTCATTTATTCACCAAACTAGGCGAGCAATATATGGGTGGTTTAATAGAATGGGTGGGAAGCGTAAGATGAATTGGCAAAGATTAGCTGAAATACTCAAAAGGGTCGACTTTCCAAATAAGTGGAAGACCATTTCAATGTTCTAAAACCAACAAAAAAAAATAGGGTACAAGCCTATCTTACCTTTCGGGAGCCGGATGCGGTAGCTCTGCATGTCCGGTTCTGAGGAGGGGCTTAACCAAGCAATTGGTTAGGTCTACTCACAAAGTTGCAAAGAAAGCAGTAAGAGATTACTGTAAAAAAAGTAACTCAATGATAGGTAAGCCACTAGTTTGACTAGTGAGACCATCAAGGCTTGGCCTTTAGATTTAGTATAAAATAAAAAGTTATCATATATAACTTCTTTGGCTTGACGGTCAAAGGAGAAAATATATGACAACATACGAAAGTTTAAATCATTCTAAATGGGATTGCAAATATCATATTGTGTTTATTCCAAAGTGTCGTAAAAAAGAATTGTACGGGAAGGTTAGAAAATATCTTGGGAACGTATTCCATGAGTTAGCTTTTCAACGTGGGAGCAAGATCATAGAGGGGCATATGGTACAAGATCATGTGCATATGCTCATCAAGATTCCTCCTAAATATTCTGTAGCTGAAGTAATAGGCTATATCAAGGGGAAAAGTGCTATAGCCGTTGCTAGGCAGTTTGGTGGACGAAAACGTAATTTTAATGGAGAAAAGTTGTGGGCTAGAGGTTATGCGGTCTCAACTGTAGGATTTGAAGAGAATCAGATCAAACACTACATTAAGAATCAAGAGCAACTTGATAGTTTAGGCTCTGACGAATCAGGAGAATTTTAATTAACAATGGCAGCCCTTTGGGCTGCTCATAACCGTCAAGCCCCTCGCTTTGCGAGGGCGTTCTGACTTAAGCAAGCAAGGAGGAATTATGGCTAAAAAATTAGATACAGATAAAGATACATTAAACATCAGTAATCAGCTAGTAGAAGAATTATTATCAAAAGCAGATCCATCGGAGTTATTTGGTCGAGATGGTTTATTTCAACAGCTAAAGAAGCAAATAGTTGAGAAAATATTAGCAAGTGAGTTGGATCATGAATTAGGATATTCAAAACATAGCAAGATGGCAAAAGTAGATAATAATCGTCGTAATGGTAGCTATGAGAAGACAGTAATTGATGGGGATGGTCGTAAGCTGACAGTAGAAGTACCAAGAGATCGGGAAGGAGAGTATAATCCTCAATTAATACCAAAAGGGCTGAGGAGATTTAATGGATTTGATGAGAAAGTGATATCCCTTTATGGTCGCGGTATGACAGTCAGCGAGATCCGAGGGCATTTAGAAGAAATATATCAAACTGATGTATCTGGTGACTTGATATCCACCATAACAGATGGGGTAATAGAAGAAGTAACTAGGTGGCAAAATCGTTGTTTAGATAGGGTGTATCCAATATTATACTTGGACTGTATCTATGTAAAATCTAGAGACAATCACATAGTAATAAATAAAGCAGTATATTTAGCACTTGCTGTAAATATAGAAGGGAAAAAGGAGTTACTTGGCATTTGGATAGGCAAAAATGAAGGTGCTAAATTTTGGATGCAAGTAGTTACTGAGTTAAAGAATCGAGGAATTGAACAAATTTATGTTGCTTGTGTGGATGGTTTAAAGGGCTTTCCAGAAGCTATAAGCAGTGTATTCCCGAGTACTATAGTACAATTATGTATTGTACATATGGTTCGCAATTCAGTAAAGTATGTGTCATATAAAGATTTAAAAGAGGTCACATCAGATCTAAAACAAATTTATACAGCTAATAATGACGAAATGGCACGTTTAAAACTTCAGCAATTTGGTGTAAAATGGGATAAAAAATATCCGGTAATTTCTGATATTTGGCAACGTAATTGGTCTGGGATAATACCGTTTTTTGCCTTTCCTGAAGAGAACAGAAAGGTAATTTATACTACTAACACTATAGAATCTGTAAATCGTCAAATTAGAAAAATTATCAAAAATAAGGGGGTGTTTCCAGATGATAAGTCAATTCAAAAAATAATATTTTTATCCCTACAAAATGCAGCCAAAAAATGGACCATGCCTATTAAAGATTGGTCTTTAGCTTTAAATCAATTTGAAATACTTTGTGGAGATTTTAAATATGATTTATTGGAAAATAAAAAATGAACTTACACAAATTAAATGATTGACTCAATTGTTGTTTTTATACAATATTTTTTTCAAAATATACACATTCTGGAGTTTTATAATCCAAAGCTTGATGCATCCTTTGTCTATTGGACCAGTGTTAAGAACAAGCTCTTTTGCCGCCACTTACAGTTCCTAAAAAAATAATGTTTACACTTTTTTATTGTTAGAGCAAAAAATATATTGCAAAATAATTGTAATATGAATAAAATCGAGTAAATCAATACCGACACTGTGATTTCTAGGAACAGATAAAAATGCAATATAATTTATCATTAGAGGATTTAAATTTATGCAAGAAAAAGAAAGGTCAATCAAATCAGTTAACTTTTGCAATAATGTTAGTGTATTTCAAAAAATACATACAATTTCCCTCTAATAAAGCTAACACAGTTTCGATGCAATTATTGTTACAGGTTGCCAAACATTTAGATATTGATCCAACACAAATTATTACATTTGACTGGGATACACGTACTGGAGAAAGGTATCGTCAGGATATCAGACAGTATTTAGGATATCGTGTAGCAAATGCCAAGGATATTACATTAATAATGAATTATCTTGTAGATGACTTGATACCGCGTCATTTCTCAGATTCAGTGCTACTTGAACAAATACGTACATATTTCATCAAAGATAGAATAGAAATTGTTAATACCAAACAATTAGAAAATTACATTTCGTTAGCTAAACAAAAATTTGAACAACAATTTTTTAGAAAAATATTTGATAATTTAAGTCAAGGAAATCTTCTTTTAATAGATCGCATTCTTAGTAAAAATAGTGATGAGGATAATAACATTATAGAATTATCAGAACTTAAAAAAGATATCTCTGGAGCTAAAATTAAGAATATTCAATGTGCCATAAATAAAATCAATTTACTAGGTCAAATCAAATTATCTGACTGCATAATAGAGTCAGTAGACAGAAAATTATTATTAAAATATTATGAACGTGTGATGGTTTTTGCACCTAGCAATATTCTAGATTTTGCCCCGACTATAAAATATGCCACCATGGCAATATTCTGTAGTGTAAGACTGGAGCTATTGTTGGATGCCTTAATAGATACCATGATTAAACTAATTAAAAAGATGCGAGCCGGAGCAGAGAAGCATGTAGACCGTCATATTCTTCAGGAAGTTAAGCGTGTTGACGGAAAGTTTGATATTCTAGAAAAGTTGGCTATACTAAATGCAAAAAATCCTAAAAGCATTATTGAGGACAAAGTTTATCCGGTAGTGCCTCAGGAGAAGCTGGAAGAAGTAATTGAAGATCTACAACATCGTGGTAGTAAGTGGTATCAGGCTCAGGTGCGAGAAAAAATGCATACCACCTATGCTTATGGCAATAGAGGTAGTCTACTTGCGATAATAAGAATATTACAAATTTCTGAAGATCATATTGATTATCAACCTATCTTAAAGGCAATTCGTTTTATCAACCAATACTGGAATGAATCAGATTTAGCTTACTATATTAATATCCCACCAATCAATAGAGCTATCCCACAGAACTGGTATAGCATGATCTTTAAAATAGAAAAAGGTCAATTGCGAATAAATAAATATAATTATGAACTAGCCATATTAGAACAGATTAAAGAACTTCTTGGTTTTAAAGCTATTTGGGTTAATAAAAGTTACCGTTATAGAGATCCGAATAAGGACTTACCGAAGGACTTTATTGAGAAACGAGAATCATATTATGAGTTACTTGGGTTACCGCTAAAATTCGAGGAGTTCGTAGAAAAATTAAAGACTTCACTTACTAACAGCTTAGATGCATTAAATGCAAATATTCCTAATAATCAGTTTGTAAAGATCCAACAAAGTAAAGTTGGTAACAATATAAAGCTTACTCCCTTAGACTCACAGGATGAACCTGATAATATTATTAAGTTACAGCAAGAAATCAATAATAAGTGGTCAAGTATACACTTAATTGATATTTTAAAAGAGTGCGATCTAAGAATCAATTTTACTAAGGAACTTGAAACTGTTGGTAAAAGCAGCAATATCAATAGTTCTGATCTACAAAGAAGACTATTACTATGTATATTTGGCATTGGTAGCAACACCGGATTAAAAAGAATCAGCATTGCTAATGATAATGTTAATTATAGTGATTTACGTTATGTAAAAAAACGCCATATTAATGCTACAAACATTAGAAATGCTATTCGTACAATGGTTAATAACGTTTTAAAAACACGAAATCCTGATGTTTGGGGAGAGGCTACTACAACAGTGGCCTGTGACTCAACTCATCTGTTTGCTTGGGATCAAAATCTAATGAGCGAATGGCATTTTCGTTATGGTAAGAAAGGAGTAATGATTTATTGGCATGTTGACAAGAAATCATTATGTATTTACTCGCAGTTAAAGGATTGCACCTCATCAGAGGTAGGTAGCATGATAAAAGGCATTATTGACCATGATACGGACATGGACATGAATCGTGTATTTGTCGATACCCATGGACAAAGTGTAATAGGTTTTGCCGTGAGTTATTTACTAGATTTCTCCTTATGCCCGAGACTAAAGGCAATCAATAAGCAAAAATTGTATTACGTTGATTCTAGAGATAGAAATAAATATAAAAATATTTCAGAGATCCTAAAGGGAAGTATAAATTGGGAGTTATTAGAAGATAATTACGATGAGACTGTCAAACATATGGTTGCCCTAAAACTAGGAATAGTTACACCATCCGTATTAATCAAAAGATTTAGTAATAATAATTACGCTCATCCGGTATATAAGGCACTGGTAGAACTAGGCAAAGCCAATAAAACCATATTTTTGTGTAAATATTTATCCTCGGAAGAATTACGTATTGAAGTCAGAACGCCCTCGCAAAGCGAGGGGCTTGACGGTTATGAGCAGCCCAAAGGGCTGCCATTGTTAATTAAAATTCTCCTGATTCGTCAGAGCCTAAACTATCAAGTTGCTCTTGATTCTTAATGTAGTGTTTGATCTGATTCTCTTCAAATCCTACAGTTGAGACCGCATAACCTCTAGCCCACAACTTTTCTCCATTAAAATTACGTTTTCGTCCACCAAACTGCCTAGCAACGGCTATAGCACTTTTCCCCTTGATATAGCCTATTACTTCAGCTACAGAATATTTAGGAGGAATCTTGATGAGCATATGCACATGATCTTGTACCATATGCCCCTCTATGATCTTGCTCCCACGTTGAAAAGCTAACTCATGGAATACGTTCCCAAGATATTTTCTAACCTTCCCGTACAATTCTTTTTTACGACACTTTGGAATAAACACAATATGATATTTGCAATCCCATTTAGAATGATTTAAACTTTCGTATGTTGTCATATATTTTCTCCTTTGACCGTCAAGCCAAAGAAGTTATATATGATAACTTTTTATTTTATACTAAATCTAAAGGCCAAGCCTTGATGGTCTCACTAGTCAAACTAGTGGCTTACCTATCATTGAGTTAATGAAGGACTAAATATTGTTGAACGCCTTAATAATGTAATGGATTTTATTTTTTACGGTAAACTAGGTCACATTGCAACGAACAATATTGAAGATCAGGAATTATCGGTATTATGTTTACATCTGTTGCAGGTATGTATGGTTTATATCAATACCTTGATTATTCAACAAATATTATCACAGCCACATTGGCAGAACAGGTTTATGCCTGAAGACTATAGAGCATTAACACCGTTATTCTCAGGTCATATAAATCCTTATGGTCTTTTTCCGTTAGATTTTAATAAACGCTTGTTAATCGGGATAACTATTTAATTGCTTATTATGATATTAGAACGTACGCCAGTTAGAGAAAAAGCTAAATATTTTTGCAAACATCTGAAAAAAGAAAAGCCTGATTATAATTACTTAAGAGAATTATTCAGGCATATAAGAAAAAATCTTGATGTAGAAGTAAAGAGTGGTAAGGAAAGGAAGTTGCCGTATGTGCCTACGGAAGAGGAAATAAATAAATATTACAACACGGTATGGAAATCTAGAAATATGAAGCATATAGTAATGATTAAAACATTGCTTTATACCGGGGTGAGAGTTTCTGAGTTAGTAAATATAAAAATATCTGACATAGATTTAGATAATTGTCAGATAAAAGTTGTGCAAGGTAAGGGAAAGAAGGACAGAATAGTTCCGTTTCCTGATAGTTTTAAGGAAATATTAGCTGTTCATCTAGAAAATATGAAAAGAAATGATTCAAAATATTTATTTGAATCAAGTTTGAAGATGGCATATTCTGATCGAGGCATTAGAAAAATATTAATGAACTATACAAAAGAAGCGGGTATTGAGCATTCAATATCTCCTCATACATTAAGACATTTTCTTTTTACTTGGATGAAGAAAAAAGGCGTAGATGACGCATTAATTCAGCCATATTCAGGACATGAGAGTCGTCAATCATTGGAGATGTATTCAAAATTATCACTCGGAGATTGCCAATCTGAGTATGAAAAAAGGATTAAAGATTTTCCAATTTAATTCTAAGTGGCGGCAAAAGAGCTTGTTCTTAACACTAGTCCTATTTGCAGTAGCAGTCATAATTATTATTGCTTAAGTAAGACTTAATTTAAGTGAACTAATAGGGTGACTAATCACTAATTTTAAAAATAATTTACCTATTGTATCATAAATATCACAAAAGCACTATAAGAAACTTAGTCAATATTGGAGATATATTGTAAATAGCTAAATCCGCTACTAGTTAGCCACTTACTTAACTAGCTATTTAGTCATTAACTAAAACTATAATTTCACCCACTGCCGCCGTTTTATCACTGATCTATAAAATTCTAAAAAAATATTATAAATTCTAAAAAAACCGCTGGACTCTGCTAATTAACGAGGGTAATGATGATGATGACCCGCGTAGTGTGATGTCAAGCACCGAGGTTAGAAAACAAAACGGAAATTTTTCAATTCTAACCTCAGTGTCCATTTTCTCAAACGAAAACAGGAGCTAATTGTATGGCGAGTGATATTAAAAATCAACAACAAAACGAATTAACAAATGAAAAAAATAATAACAATACCAGTGAAAACACAACTAAAACTAGCAATGAAACAAATAATATCGATAATGACATTTCTCTTGAGTTAGAACAAGTTAAGAAAAAACTAAAATTAGCTAATTTAGTCCACCAAGACTTTATAAAAAATGTATCACTTAGCATAAAAACTCCCTGTATCGGCATTTGGTCAGGTGCTTTGGTACTATATGAAGTAGAGAATGATCCTAACAAGAAGCAATCTATAGCCAACATTACCAATTGTGCCAAGGAGCTTATCAATTACTCCGGTGATATACTGAACTTTGCTAAGTCGCATTCAAGCTTGACAGCTACCAAAGCTTTAGCACCTCACATCTTACAAAAAATTGATCCTAAGAAGTTAGTAAATAGAGTTATTACTAAACTAATACCATCTGCTAATTATAAAGGCATAAAGCTCGTCGCTAATTTTCAGCATGATCTTGCGGCTGTAGTCATTGCTGATAGTTACCGACTTGAGGCAATATTAGATCAATTAGTTAGTAACGCCATTAATTTTACCGAGAAAGGTAGTATTATTATCACCACCAATTTTTTTGCTGCTCCAACCTTCGAATTAGAAAATATCTATAATGAAAATAATATTAAAAATACCTGTGCTAAGGAAGATATTTTGCAATTCATCGTTCATGATACTGGCATAGGTATGTCCCAAGACCAACAACAATATCTTTATAAGCAATTAAACAGTCTTGACTGTTCTACTAGCAAAGATAATGGTGAGGGAGTGGATTTAACCTTAGGCTTAGGTTTAAATTTAGTCAAACAGTTTATCTTTGAACTAAATAGTAAAATTAACGTTAACAGCCATCAAGGTAAGAGTACAACTTTTACTTTACAAGTACCAGTTAAATTACCATTAGTTGAAGATATTATTGAAGACATGATTAACGATATAGCTAATAGGAGGTTATAAATCGATAATTGACTATCAATACTAACCACCGTTTCAATGAATAATTATTACAAATATCTATTAAATTTTAGAGAGTAAATATTATGACTAAAATAATTAAACCTACTAAATTTCTTAAAGATAATGATCTTATCAAAAAACTACAAACCGATGAAAAGTTAACCTATATAAATCTTAGCAATTATAATATCAATAGTAGAGGTGTCAAGCTACTTAGCGAAGCTTTAGAAAATAACGACACGGTAACCCCCAACATAAATCTTCATAATACTAACAAAACTTACGCTATAGAAGGTTCTAAATAGGATAAAGATGGAGAACGGAGCTGTTGTTGCATATAATCATCTAAAAGTCCTAACTTTATCTGGTAAACCGTTTTACCTATTTTATTTGCAGTTCTTTTTATTGTTGGACTTTGGACAAAAATCCCTGTTTTTTCACAAAATAGAAAGTTTGATACAAAGCTAGTATTTTAAGTTAATTTTCTAAGATTATTATTAATCTATAGTTAATATTTTTATAATTTTAGGTAAATTATTTTACATAATAGATAAATTATAAGTTGCTAAATATAGGCTAAATTATTTTGTCCAAAGTCCAATTAATGTGTTCCCATAACAAAGAAGGGGGATATAAATACTGCTTAAAGGTAACCTTAAATAGAAAACAAAATTACTGAAAACTTGTCTTGACAAATAGTTCTCTATCCATTATCAATTATATTGAAATATCTCAAAAACTGTTTAAAAATATGCCAAATTCTACTTTTTATATAACACCGTTACCATTATTAGAAAATAATACGGATTTTTTAAAAAAAATTAATAAAGAATTTAATGTCACTACAGAAAATTGGGATAGTTCATTGTTAAGTGTGATTTGTAAGCACGGAAAGTACAAACATATAAAATCAATATATACAGTTAACAAAAATATATTGGACAAATTTAAAGATAAAATAACTCCAACATTGCTCTCTAATCTTTACTTATCATCTCAAGATACTTATGATAAGTCGTTTGCTAGAGAGATAGAAAAATATGGGCAAGTAAAAATATTAATAATGCTTCCTACGGGGAAAATTGTTTACAAGAATTTGAGTGACAATCGAGTGATGGAAATAGAAATACACAGTACTGTTACTAATCTAGATTTAGTACGTGCTAATTGGTGCACCTATACTGAGGCATTAGCTAACTTATGTTCCTATTATAAGGGTAATCCTCCAATAATAAGGCATATGAAAAAATCATTTATCTCTTTAATAAAATTAGTTGAAAGTGATAAATGTTTTACAAAATTATTCTTTGATTATAGTAAGATTATAGAATCTATAGACTTAAAAATTTTGGAGGAAATTAATAGCAAAAAAAATTTTTTCAGCACTTCAATAATGCTTTCACAGCATTTAACACAGTTCTTTATTCAAATTAATAACTTACAAAATGCTGAAAGCTTTTTAGCTATTACAAACAGTATGCTTAATGATATACAAAATAAAAAAACAACCATAAGTTTGGATGATCAAAAATATTCTTCTTTAGAAAAGTATATAAAAAATCAGAAGTGGGCTTCAGCGATGGTAAATATACATAAAGGGGACAATAATAAAAGTACTCTAAAATACTTAATAGAGTTATATAAAGATGATCCAACGGACAAAGAATGTATAGAACGTTTGCATAATACTTATTATAATACAGGAGAATATAATAAAGCAAGGGGTCTTATCAAAGAACATCCTGATTTATTTTCTTATATGTCTATGGTAGATGAAATAATTATTAATTCACAATATCCTGCACTTAAAGATATTAAAAAATTATCTTACTACAATATGGCTACTGTAGTAATATTAGCACTTAAAAAGGCTATTACTGATAATGATACAGAATGGACAGAATATTATAGAAATATAGCAGCTACTAATATATTGAATAATCATTTATCATTTCACACAATGAATAATACTAGCCAAATTACTATAAAGCTTTTATATTCAAGTGAAAATATCTATGATAAAAAGATATATGAGCAATTATTAAAGATTCCTAATACCGAAAGATTTAATTTATTATATGATATGTCGTTCATATATGCTAACCCAACTACATATGAAGTAGCTAAAAAATGTGTAGAGATTGCTCTGCAATTTGATCTCGATAATTGTGTATTATTAAGACAAAAAGAAATATTGACACAAGCTATAACAATTAATCAACTAAAACACCCCTTAAAAGAAAGCATACTACCATCTTGTGAAAGAGTAGAAGAAAAGTCAGTAGTTGAACCTATAGCATCTAATAGTTGGACAGAATCACGAGAAACATTGGATGTTTCAGCAGAAGTATCAAATGAAGATATTTTATTACAATCATATGACAGTATAATTGCGACTAATGATCCTAAAAAAATACATAAATATTTTCAAGATACTAAACGTGAAATGTGTAATAAGCTAATCTTAAATTTTAAAAAAACTAATAATGAAGCTGGGTGGTTAATTGATCAAGATATACCTATTAAAATTAAACTTTCTTCAACAACTAGAATAGAGTATTCTTTATATACAGCTATTGACCCTAGACTAGAAGAAAAATGTGAAGAATCTTTATTACAAAAATGGAAAGACACTTTAATGAAAGGGTTGGTTAGTAAATGTGGTACTTCAGGAATAAAATATTTACATAAAAAACTATATGAAGTAAAAATTGTTTCAATAGATTCTAGATTGGTATCATCTAAAATATATATAAATAGTGAAAACACAAAGTTGATGCTATTTGATAAAGAGATTTCACATAAGAAAATAGGTCAGTATATATCAAGTAATCAACATAAAGAGATTAGATGTCCTAACTACTATGAAAATGTCGATGCTACATTATTAGGTGGTAACTATAATGAACATGACATGTATGGAAGTGTTAATATTTAATGTCATTTAAGCTGCTTTTTTAGATATGTCCGTCAAAAATCAAAATTTTTGATGTAATTTTTAAAAATGTAAGAGTCAATAATAACCTCTTTATTTTTTTGATGTTTTTGTGTCAGGAATATAAAAATTTGAGTATCAAGAGTAATGAGTTAATTGTGATATTTTGCCACATATGCACCTCACTATTGCTGGAATGTCATAAATCCAAATTTTGCTCATGACCTACTCTTAGGCAATATTAATATTGCTTAAATTATTCAAATTTCATAAGAAATTGCTACGCTGTAGAGCAGTGCAAAACATTTGCAATTCTACGCAAATTTAACCCAACAGCTGAAATAAGAGGATTGATAATATCACCACAACTAGTCCATCCGCTAAAACTCTACAAGCCCTATAGGTAATAGGGTTTTAAGGCAAAAAGTAATAGTAAAATCCATAAGAAAATGAAGGGTTTAATATCAAGAGCTTATGGAAATAAGCAAAAATAGCAGTGGAAAAATTTAGTGTGTTTTGGGAAATAATTTCCAAATTCATAAGGTTTATTCCATTTTCCTTTGCCAATACACTCTACCTCAGGAGCATGAAAACTATAAATTAGCTTATTCTCTTTTTTATAGATTTCTTTATCCTTTTTCTTAAGTACAGATTGTGCATGGATATTTTTAGCACTAGATACAATTGTAACATCATGTGCTGACAGTTCTAATTTTAATTTTACTATACCTCTTTCACATATACAAATCACTCTACCTAAATGAACTTTTAGGCTTATCATTATCTTCCTGTACTGTCTTGCTTTAGTATCTTTTTTATACTTACAAAGCTTTCGATGTGTAGTTCTTTTTACCTGAAGTTTTGACAAAAATATAACAGA
The DNA here is from genome assembly GCF_936269705.1 of Rickettsia endosymbiont of Oedothorax gibbosus. NCBI lineage: Bacteria > Pseudomonadati > Pseudomonadota > Alphaproteobacteria > Rickettsiales > Rickettsiaceae > Rickettsia > Rickettsia endosymbiont of Oedothorax gibbosus. Next base: position 2,027,683 of record NZ_OW370493.1, on the reverse strand, counting down.
GAAGCAAGGCTACTCTAGTATTACCTTCTATAATTAGTATTATACCAATTGCAATAATTAACACGGTGTGTTTATCCAGTCTCTATACATAATTGATTTTACTAAATCTACATTATGAGCAAATTGATTCCAAGCGTAACAAGCCATAGTGACGATATCTTCATATACACCATAACATTGGTTAGACAAGAAATGATTTTTGATCCATTCCCAAACTTGTTCCATTGCATTAAGTTCCGGTGCATAGGGCGGAAGCGGTATCAAAGTGATATTGCTTGGCACAGTTAGTTTTTTGGCTGTGTGCCAACCTGCATTATCCGTTAGTAAAGCTATATGTCGGTTGCCTTGAATACTGCGAGAAAGCTCTTCTAAGAATTTATTCATTGCCTGTGTGTTTGCATATGGTAAAATTAATGCAAAAGCTTCTCCTGTATCATGGCAAGCAGCTCCATAAATATATGTTGAAATGAATTGCTGTTGCCGAACTTTACGGGGTCTAGTGCCACGCTTAGCCCATATACGAGTTAAGCTACCTTGTTGCCCAACTCGAGTTTCATCCTGAGACCATATATCAACTTTACATCTATCGATATTTTTTGGTAATAATTTTGTTAACATGTCTGGGAAGTTTTTTTATATGTATTTTGAGTCTCTTGATTTGACTTTGGATGCATTGAACGAGAAGTAATCCAGCTAAAACCAAGGCGGTGCATAGTATTGTAGACTGTTTTTAAAGCGCATTTAGCACCATATTCCTCAAGTAACATGATATGTAGCTCCTTTCCAGTTATATACCCACCAGTTTTACTTTCACTGAGCGTATTGATTTTATCAAAAAGAGCAGACTCTTGTATAGTGTTAATCTTCCTAGGGGCGCCGCTTCTTTGTGATTCAAATAATCCTTCAAAACCATGATTCCTAAATCTTCTGAGCCATGATTGCACAGTTTTCCAGTGTGACTTCACTATTTCAGATATGGCTTTTAAAGATTTGCCTAATTGAAGGTGATACATCGCCAATAAACGTATACGATTTCGACCATGCGGCTCATGTTTCATCATTTTTATAAAATCATGACCATGAAAACCTTGTGGTAATATTAACCTAGCCATTTGAGTACCTTTATCAGTTAAAAACCCATTTTACACCACTGCGTTAATTATTGCAATTGGTATAATTCCTTTAGATGGTTTGGTATAGGATCAAACTTATTAGTTTTAGTTTGACGCCAGGCTTTAAATTGCTGAGCTACTTGCTCAATAGTAATTGATGGTATTTGCATAGTATGGAATCCAAATGTATAAAAAATTCATACTAGCAAAAACATTAGATAAAGTTATGCAGTTTTGCTGCAGGTATACGATGCTTGGAATGATTATCAATATTTTCAAGAAAATGATATAAGAATTCTAGAGAAAATAAATAAGATAATTCGAGATATATCTCGTTCATCTTTTTCAGGAATTGGTAAACCAGAACCTTTAAAACATAGTTTGTCTGGTTTTTGGCATAGCAATTATCTTTTATCTAAATAATAAAACAACGTTTTTGTTGAATAAGTTTATGGCAAACTTCAAGTAGCTTACGCATACAAGCAACTATCGCAACTTTCTTAGGTTTAAAATTATTAACAAGCCTATTGTATAAAGTTTTTAAATATTGAAAACCATTTTTGCCAGTTAATACCGCCATGTATAAAGCATCCCGTGGTATTTTTCTGCCTCCCCTAATAAATCTTCGTCCTTGCTTATTACCACTATCACGGGCGTACGGAGCTATCCCCACAATTGCTGACAATTCATTACTACTATAATTTTTATCCCCTAATTCAGGTACAAAACTAATTAGTTTTGTAGCCAAACATTTACCAATACCAGGTACAGTCTCTAATATTTTTACCTTCTCTTTTAACTCTTCTGACTCATCTATTGTTTTGTTTAACTTCTTATCAAGCTCAGCTATTTCATTTTGTAAGAATTTAATGTGTTTTTCTATACTATCTTTATCAATACCATCAATACTATGATGTAGTCTTTTCTTTTCATTGCTAAGCATTAATACTAAATCTTCTCGTCTTTGCTTATATCTCTTCAAATTCTCTGATTCAACTTGATATATATAATTCGCTGAAAGCTGCATCTTATCACCATAATATGCTAATTTAAATGCATCCTTCCTATCAGTTTTACACAAATTTACCGATTTACTAAAAGAATTAAAACTATATGTATTGACCTTATGTATTTGTTGCTTATTATTATACAGCTTTTGACAAATCTCAGCTTCGTATCCTCCAGTGGGTTCACATATTATTAGCTTAATCTCTTGCTCTTTTGCTAATTTAATCACCTCTTCATGACCAGCTGCATCATTGGCAAAACGATGATATTTAGGTTTATCGCTTGTATTATATACACATATATCAAGCCATTGTTTACTTACATCTAGACCTATTATTTTACTCATGATATAATCTCCTTCGTCTTATTGTGCAAGGCTGCTACTTCCAACACCTTCTGCAATTTGTTCAAAGCAAACTTTGTAAGAGGGTACTTATTCTATGCTCGATTATCTCAATCAAGTACCCCTCAAATCACCCTCTTACCATTACTTATATCATAATTTAAAGATATAAGTACCCTACAATTTTGAGAAGATGAAGAAGAATGGTTGATTTATACCAATTGCAATAATTAACGCAGTGGTATAAAATGGGTTTTTAGCTGATAAAGGTACTCAAATGGCTAGGTTAATATTACCACAAGGTTTTCATGGTCATGATTTTATAAAAATGATGAAACATGAGCCGCATGGTCGAAATCGTATACGTTTATTGGCGATGTATCACCTTCAATTAGGCAAATCTTTAAAAGCCATATCTGAAATAGTGAAGTCACACTGGAAAACTGTGCAATCATGGCTCAGAAGATTTAGGAATCATGGTTTTGAAGGATTATTTGAATCACAAAGAAGCGGTGCCCCTAGGAAGATTAACACTATACAAGAGTCTGCTCTTTTTGATAAAATCAATACGCTCAGTGAAAGTAAAACTGGTGGGTATATAACTGGAAAGGAGCTACATATCATGTTACTTGAGGAATATGGTGCTAAATGCGCTTTAAAAACAGTCTACAATACTATGCACCGCCTTGGTTTTAGCTGGATTACTTCTCGTTCAATGCATCCAAAGTCAAATCAAGAGACTCAAAATACATATAAAAAAACTTCCCAGACATGTTAACAAAATTATTACCAAAAAATATCGATAGATGTAAAGTTGATATATGGTCTCAGGATGAAACTCGAGTTGGGCAACAAGGTAGCTTAACTCGTATATGGGCTAAGCGTGGCACTAGACCCCGTAAAGTTCGGCAACAGCAATTCATTTCAACATATATTTATGGAGCTGCTTGCCATGATACAGGAGAAGCTTTTGCATTAATTTTACCATATGCAAACACACAGGCAATGAATAAATTCTTAGAAGAGCTTTCTCGCAGTATTCAAGGCAACCGACATATAGCTTTACTAACGGATAATGCAGGTTGGCACACAGCCAAAAAACTAACTGTGCCAAGCAATATCACTTTGATACCGCTTCCGCCCTATGCACCGGAACTTAATGCAATGGAACAAGTTTGGGAATGGATCAAAAATCATTTCTTGTCTAACCAATGTTATGGTGTATATGAAGATATCGTCACTATGGCTTGTTACGCTTGGAATCAATTTGCTCATAATGTAGATTTAGTAAAATCAATTATGTATAGAGACTGGATAAACACACCGTGTTAATTATTGCAATTGGTATAACAGCCCTTGAAGACGCTATAGCAAAATATGGTATGCCAAAAATATTTAATACTGATCAAGGAGTACAATTTACCTCGGAGAATTTTATTAGTATGCTAAAACTACATAATATCTTGATTAGTATGGATGGTAAGGGACGAGCCTTAGATAATATTTTTATTGAACGTTTTTGGCGATCATTAAAACAGGAAAAAATTTATCGGATTATTTTAACAACAGTAAAGGAGGCAAAGACAGCAATTAACGAATATATGGACTTTTATAATAGACAAAGGATGCATCAAGCTTTGGATTATAAAACTCCAGAATGTGTATATTTTGAAAAAAATATTGTATAAAAACAACAATTTAATTTTTGTGAATTATATCTCTATTTATCTAAATTTTTGTCTAGACAAAGGGGACCACCTTAAACCACCCAGTGGAAGTCTTACCTCTTTTTGCTATGTCTTTGAATACTTTATGTCTATTAATTCTTAAATTAGGGCAAGCAGGAAGTTTAGTAGAGTCGATATAATATTGACCAGTTTGTTTTCCTGATAGGCTTTTTAGCAGTAATACCATGGGCATGAAGCTCATTGGCATTAACTGAACAAAACGACTATAGCTCACAAGTTTTGGAAATTCCTTTCTATAACTTTGACATAGGCAGCATAAATAAAAATCTTTAAAGGTACGGTAGTGACTCAAGTGAAACATTACTATAATAGTAATAATCTCTGAGAGTCCTATACTGCAAACTACTTTACGCTTACGGTTAGGATTTGGTAATATATATTTATTTTGCTCCGTATCAAAATGCTTGCAAAAATCATCAATTAAGCAGAAAATCTCCGTAAGAGGGATCATAATATATTCTCCAATTTTGTTGTTATTATTCGAGAACTTTATAATCCCTCCCTTCTTACTTTTCAAATATTCTTTCTCCTAACACACTAGTTTGAAAGAAGGTTTTATTTTTACCATAGCTCACCACCAACAGTTTGTTTATGTTATTACATAATGCTTAGCATTTTGTTTGGTGCTTACGTCAAACTCAGGTTAGAGATAATATTGCCCAGCTATGCTTTGCTTGTTCTAGCTTTGAGCTGCGAAGATTGCTTACTAACAGCTTTTTTCCACAAAAAACATATAAAGGTAGAAAGCAATTATGACGATAATATCCATGATAAAACTTCCCCTCTTGATTGCCATAAATTTCATCATCAGTGGCATCAAAATCAAGTATTAATTGTTTCGGCACGGTTTTATGAGATTCGACAAACTTGTCAATCATCACCTTATGAGCTTTAAGAGCAAATCCACGATCTGCTTTATTTTCTAAACGGCATAAAGTAGAGCTACTAGCCATATCGTCCAGTGTGTCTATACTTGTTTGCAAAGCTGGACATTTTCTTAAATTATCGTGATCATTTAAATCTTCATAACCAAGAGCAATACCATAAATACGCTGTTTGAGCATTGTTAAAATAGTATGAGTAATTTTATCAGAATCTCGCTTATCAGGAAAAATCTTAGCCAGTTCATTAGTTAGACCAAGTCTTTTATCTGCTTCTCTTAGCAATAATACACCTCCATCGCTACTAATATTACCTCCTGTGAAATTTATTTCTATTTGACGATTTTTTACTTTCGATTGGTAAATTAATCCTGTACAATTTGTCATGGCAAAACCCTCTATGTAATCTTCTTTTAACACTGATATTATATAGTATTACAAGGGTTTTGTCTCTATTCTTTCATGCAATATTCAGGTTAGTGTCTATTAATTTATAACCATAATAATACAAACCAATTAGATTTTTAACTAATTATTTCATTTAATCAGCATAAAATATGCTAAAAACTAACTTTAAAAGTTGTTTTTTATCAAATTTTGGAGTTTAATTGCCAGTAGAGACTTATTAAACTACTTCCTAATTACGGGATAAGAAGCTAATTTGATGTAAAATAGATACAATTTTTTGCAATTAGACTATAAAAATAATTATATTCAAAAATTCTGAATAAGTCTCAGTTGCAGTCAATTTAGTGTTTGATATAATCTATGCAACGAGATTAATAAATCTTGCTGGCATCTGGTATAATAAATACATTAATGTCTGATAATGTTAACAATCTATTTGGAGAGCTGATCATATGAATAAAGGAGAATTAGTAGCATTAATGGCTGAAGCTGGTCATTCAAAAACTGATGCAGAAAAATCCCTTACTTGGGTTGTAGATAGTGTACTTAAAGCACTTAGTCGTGGTGAGGACGTTAATCTAGTGGGATTTGGTTCTTTTCACATACAAAGTAGAGCTGCACGTGAAGGTCGTAATCCAAAAACTGGCGAAAAAATGCATATTGCTGCTTATAAGCAACCAGTATTTAGAGCTGGTAAGAAAATGAAGGAAGCTTGTAATAATTCTTAAGTCGTTTTTCTTAGAGCCAGTTCGATTAGTTCCGTCTATTAGCGAGGGGTACGTAAGCTAACGAAACAATCCTGTTTTGTGCCATCCCTGTAAGGGTTGTCTCTCTGCAAGGTTGTCATCCATGCGAAAGCAGGGATATAGATTCCCGTTTACGCACATAAGCGTTAGTTTAAGAAAACAATAATTGAGAAACCGTCATTGCGAGGAGACCGTAAGGTCGACGAAGCAATCCAGAAGACGGCTTTTCTACTTTATTTTCTTAAACTGACGCCTATGCACTTACGCGGGAATGATGGTATGGACGAGTGAAGCGAAATATGCTTTACTGGTACGGAGTCAGCTGAAAAATAGTTTTCAGCTGCTCCAAATTAAATAATAATTTAATTAATAGGTCCATACCATGATAAATAATAGCATAAAAAATACTATAATAGGAATAGATTTAGCAAAAAATAGTATGCACTTGGTGCAAGTCGATCAAAATGGCAAAAAAATAGGTTATCAAAAAGTTACAAGAGATGAGTTAATAGCCTATTTAAGCAATCTCGATAAAAGTTCATTGGTAGCTATGGAAGCATGTGGAGGAGCTAATTATTGGTCACAGGAAATTGCTAAGCTTGGTTTGCAAGTCAAACTAATGAAAACAAAAGATGTAAAAGTTTATGCTACATCGAAACAGAAAAATGATTATAACGATGCGTTAGCAATATGCAAAGCGGCTCGTGATCCAGAATTAAAAACTGTGCTGCCAAAAAGCAAAGAGGAACAAGATATAAAATTTTTGCATAAAATTAGAAGTAATACGATCAGAGATCGTGTGCAAAAAACTAATTCTACAATATCAAGTTTATGTGAATATGGCTATAATACAAAATTAAGTAAAAATAAATTTTGCAAATCATGTAGGCTGGAGGTAGAGTTAGCGTATAGTAAAGGTTATATAAATTCTGGGATACGGTCAATTTTACTTTTAGAATGTAAAGAAATTGAGGATTTATGTGACAAAGAGAAAACTTTAGAAAAGCTGATTATCAGCAATAATAAGCAAAGTGAGAAAGCTACTAGGTTGCAGACAATTTTTGGCATTGGAGCAATCAATGCTAGTTGTTTGAGTGTAGCCCCAATGGAAAGTTATCCAACCCCGAGGGATTTTGCTGCTTTGCTTGGTTTGGTACCAAAGCAACATAGCTCAGGAGGTAAGATAGTTTTAGGAGGGATTACCAAACAGGGAGATAGATATGCCAGAACTATGTTGATTCAAGCCGCAAGGACAATAGCAATAAGAGCAAAAAGTGGTAAGGAATCGAAAGATAAACTAGTGCAGTGGGCAGTGAAGAAATTTGCTGAAAATAAATCATATAATATTATATGTGTTGGTTTAGCAAATAAGTTAGCAAGGATTGCTTATGCAGTAGTCACCAATGGTAGCGAATATGTTGCAAATTAGTTTAGTTGAGAAAAAAGAAGAAACTATGTCAACTAAATAAAAATTGGTAATTGATAAATATTGCGAGTAAAGAATAGTAACAATAAAGAGAACGAAAGTTAAAGAGTTAATGAATAAGTATTCTGAATAAAATCCGTAATTATGTCGAGGCTCTAGAAGCCGTGGGAATGAGAGGTCACTCAAGGATATTTATAAGAATGCAGAAACCATTATGGCACTCGATGCCGAATATATGACCGCTTCCTTTGTGGCTCTATTTTTTTATTTTCTTTGTTGACAAATTCACTCGTCCATATATGACAATTTATGGATGACAACTTACATTGCCACTAAAGCAATTCCTTGCTAATAGACGTTAATTTACTGTGGTTAAACGATAGGGGCTGCTTGCAATAATTATGATTTTTGCAGGAAATAGTATATCTTATTCCAAGAAAATGATGAGTATAATAAAATGAAAATGATAGTAAGATATGATTTGTATAGAAGTGTACATAAATTCATTCGTAAGGAGCTATACCAGTTTGGAGAGAAGCTAGGCACAACAGATTTTCGAAAAATATTAGCTATAACTAGTATTAAAGATTCTTTTGATAACATTGTATTTGATCGTGCATAGGCAAGTTGAGCAAGCACATTTTAGCCAACAAGATGAGTTGGTGGTCTTTCAGGGGCTTTTTGAAACTGCGATAAAAACCGTGGATGATGAAGAGCGAGTTGTGCAGGGTCGCCATATCTGTTCCTCATATGATGAGTTTCTGTCTGACAATCTTCTGCATTTTTATCAAGAAGAAAACATATTAATGCCTGAATTATGGAAGCTTTATTCGGATAAAGAGTTGCAGCAGGTTACCATAGATAGTTATAAAGGTCTGCCTGAAGAGGTTTTATTAGATAGCTCGAGCTTCTTCCCGGTTTTAAATTTTTTTGAAAAACGCACTTATTTACAAGATATTAAAGAAGCTTGTTCACCTGAACTGTTTCTTGAAATTTGGAAGCGTTCATTAGTCTCAGAAAGTTGTTTCACTACTGATGAAAAATCTGCTTTTGCCATTGAGTTTGATTTACCCTTAAGTTTATTCGCAGCCCAAAAGAACCAAATATAGAATTACTTTAGTTATTATCAGCAGTATCCTCTAGGTTCTTATATATTAAAGAAGAATATATGGAAAAATTGTTAGAATGGGAACGCCGAAGTAAGTTTTTCAATCTTGAATTCGAAGAAATTAAAAATTTATGTAAAAAGTTTTTAATTAGGGAAGATAAGTTTATTGTTACTAAAGCAAAACATGGGCTTGCGAATACAAATTATATTATTGAATTCGAGAATGGAGATAAATTTATATTACGCATTAATGTTCGAGATATAGAGTTAGGTAAAAAAGAATTTAAACTTTCATATTTACTCCATAATGAACCTTTAGTTCCAAAATTTCTTAGTTTTAATCCTATAAATGAAACAACAAACTATTTTTGCAGTTTTATAGAATATCGTGAAGGTAATTTATTATCAGATTTTTTAACTATAGTTAATTCAGAAGAATTGGGTAGCAGGAGTATGAGTAACGACGTTACCAATTTCTCATCAATTGACTATAATCCCTCGTTTTTAGATTCAATACTAGTAATATATAGTAAACTTGGTGAATTTTTAGGGAATTTGAACTCCTATAAGTTTCAAGAAAGTGGTTTACTCACTGCAAATTTATCAATCAACAAAATTACTACCAAACATAATGAATATAATGTATTTATAAATTATATTTTAGATAAAATAACTAAGCACAGAGTGAAAGATAAGTTAGGTAAACAACTTTCTGATTATTTAAAAAATAAAATTATTTCATATGAGAAATTTTTTCCAAAGGAAGGTAATAATCAATTGGTGCATGGTGATTTTAAACCTTCTAATATTTTAGTTAAGAATGTCGACGGAACATTAATTTTATCAGGAATATTAGATTGGGAATTTGCTTATTCTGGTTCAGTATATGGTGATATTGCAACTTTATTTAGGTTTAAACATTTATTCGATAAACAGCTAAAAGAGAGTTTTGCTTCTGGATACTCAAAAGTATCAAAGTTACTAGATTCAGATTGGGAAAAAAAAGCAAAATTAGTTGATTTAGTAAATTCATGCGATTTGTTAGATTCTGAAGATGAAAGACCTAACATGTATAATAACATAACAGGGTTAATCGCTGATATAGTCAATTGATGAGAAGTTGGGGACGTCGTCGCTCAATGCTCGCCTATTACTTATAGGCGTCGCTCCATCGCTCCTAGCCCCAAATTCTCCTGAATTGACTATAGTCAATTTCTCCTGAACTAACTATAATCCCTACTTTGGGTAGCTAAAAGATAAGCAATTGACAAGTGGAATAAATAGAATGATCAAAGAATATCTTGAGGATAGATTTAAACAAGGTCGGCTTTATAATAGTTGGTTGATTGACGTTGATGATACGGCAAAAGCTTTAGAAAATTTACTAATATTTATAGAAAGCAGTTTGTTTGCAGATAAAATTCAATTAAAAAATCATCCAGATTATCGGTTAGTAGCAAGGGATAATTCTGGTGCTGCTAATGTCAAAGACATATCTGTTGACCAAATTAGGGATTTACAGCAATTTTTTTATAAAACATCGTCAATATCTAAATATAGAGTAGCTGTTATCTATCAAGCCGATCTAATGAATCTTAATGCGGCAAATTCCTGCCTTAAACTTTTAGAAGATACCCCAAAGGATAGTTTTATTTTCTTAATTACCTCAAGAGCTGCTGGTATAATAAGCACTATAAGATCTAGATGTGCTAAAATTAATATAAAATCACAAAATCGCTTAGTGGGGAGTGAAATATATGTTAAATTCATTACATATATTGCTAATTGTTCAAACCCTGAAGTGAGGTTAAATATTATCGAAGAATTTACCAGTAAAAACAAAGAGTTATGGGGGGATTTTGCTTATAGCATGCTATATCTAGTTAATAGGATTACTAAGAAATCGCTCAATATCAATATTGAATTTAATGAATTAGAGAATAAAATATTTAATCAATTACCTTCCAATTCACCTGATTGGTTGGTAACAAAATTTGCTAATATTAAGCGAATAATAAATAATACTATAGATTATGACCTAGATTTAAGAGCTAGTACCATAGCATTAATAGAAGAACTAACTTAAATATATCCTTAGTTATTTTTGTGACAATATTCTTTTTAATACGACATGGTGAAACAGATTGGTCTTTAAATGAAAAACATCAATTAAAAGGTGAATATAGGGACTTGCCATGTTTAACGCCAAATGGAATTAGACAAGCCAATGAGCTATCTAAAAGTTTGAGATTAGAAAATGCAGAACTAATTCTATCTTCTCCATATACTAGGGCGTTGCAAACCGCAGCAATTCTTTCAAAAAACATTAATTTAGACATTACTGTAGAATTTGACTTAAGAGAATGGCAACCAGACTTAAGGTTAGAAATTAGCAATCAACTACAGCTAAAAAGTGCAATAGATGATTATAAAAGAAATGATGGTATATACCCAGAAGGTATTCTTAAAACGTGGGAATCAAAAAGTTCTATAAAAGATAGAACAGAAGGTGTTTTAACAAGATATCTAAACTATAAGTATGTAATAGTAGTAACTCATGAGCAGGTAATAAAAACATGGTAGATGCTTATCAGATACTACATTGTTCTATTAATGAGTTAGAGATATAGTCAATTCAAGAAAATTTGGGGCTAGGAACGATGAAGCGACGCCTATAAGTAATCATAGCAATTATCTTTTATCTAAATTTTCGAGTCTGTCCTATAGTTTGTGTAAGTTGCAAAGAAAGCAGTAAGAGATTACTGTAAAAAAAGTAACTTAAGCAAGCAAGGAGGAATTATGGCTAAAAAATTAGATACAGATAAAGATACATTAAACATCAGTAATCAGCTAGTAGAAGAATTATTATCAAAAGCAGATCCATCGGAGTTATTTGGTCGAGATGGTTTATTTCAACAGCTAAAGAAGCAAATAGTTGAGAAAATATTAGCAAGTGAGTTGGATCATGAATTAGGATATTCAAAACATAGCAAGATGCCAAAAGTAGATAATAATAGTCGTAATGGTAGCTATGAGAAGACAGTAATTGATGGGGATGGTCGTAAGCTGACAGTAGAAGTACCAAGAGATCGGGAAGGAGAGTATAATCCTCAATTAATACCAAAAGGGCTGAGGAGATTTAATGGATTTGATGAGAAAGTGATATCCCTTTATGGTCGCGGTATGACAGTCAGCGAGATCCGAGGGCATTTAGAAGAAATATATCAAACTGATGTATCTGGTGACTTGATATCCACCATAACAGATGGGGTAATAGAAGAAGTAACTAGGTGGCAAAATCGTTGTTTAGATAGGGTGTATCCAATATTATACTTGGACTGTATCTATGTAAAATCTAGAGACAATCACATAGTAATAAATAAAGCAGTATATTTAGCACTTGCTGTAAATATAGAAGGGAAAAAGGAGTTACTTGGCATTTGGATAGGCAAAAATGAAGGTGCTAAATTTTGGATGCAAGTAGTTACTGAGTTAAAGAATCGAGGAATTGAACAAATTTATGTTGCTTGTGTGGGGTTTAAAGGGCTTTCCAGAAGCTATAAGCAGTGTATTCCCGAGTACTATAGTACAATTATGTATTGTACATATGGTTCGCAATTCAGTAAAGTATGTGTCATATAAAGATTTAAAAGAGGTCACATCAGATCTAAAACAAATTTATACAGCTAATAATGACGAAATGGCACGTTTAAAACTTCAGCAATTTGGTGTAAAATGGGATAAAAAATATCCGGTAATTTCTGATATTTGGCAACGTAATTGGTCTGGGATAATACCGTTTTTTGCCTTTCCTGAAGAGAACAGAAAGGTAATTTATACTACTAACACTATAGAATCTGTAAATCGTCAAATTAGAAAAATTATCAAAAATAAGGGGGGTGTTTCCAGATGATAAGTCAATTCAAAAAATAATATTTTTATCCCTACAAAATGCAGCCAAAAAATGGACCATGCCTATTAAAGATTGGTCTTTAGCTTTAAATCAATTTGAAATACTTTGTGGAGATTTTAAATATGATTTATTGGAAAATAAAAAATGAACTTTGTGAGTAGACCTAACCAATTGCTTGGTTAAGCCCCTCCTCAGAACCGGACATGCAGAGCTACCGCATCCGGCTCCCGAAAGGTAAGATAGGCTTGTACCCTATTTTTTTTTGTTGGTTTTAGAACATTGAAATGGTCTTCCACTTATTTGGAAAGTCGACCCTTTTGAGTATTTCAGCTAATCTTTGCCAATTCATCTTACGCTTCCCACCCATTCTATTAAACCACCCATATATTGCTCGCCTAGTTTGGTGAATAAATGAACTTACTCGTCTTTGATTATCTGATATACCATGATAATTGATCCACCCCTTTGTAGCTCTAATGACTTGCAATAATATCTGTTCTTTGCCCCTCTCATTAAGGTGACTTCGTAGATATTCTCTTAGCCCTTTAAGCTTCTCGGTAAATCGATCTTTCCTTGTGGTATATTTTAATCTCCATATGTTACCAAACCTTGATTTACCCCAATAGCAAGTAAAGCCAAGAAAATTATAACTCTTGATCTTCTTACCTTGCTTAGCTAAGTCCTCAGCATGGTATCTACCGGACTGAATCATCTGCGATTTAGCTTCATTGATGTTCAAGCCATACTTGTTTAATCTTTTGGGCAAAACCTCATAAAACTTCCTCGCGTCTTCTTCATTCTCAAAGACGAACACCATATCGTCACAATACCTCACCATTCCAGTTTGCCCTCTTATGTTTTCCTTGCTGATTTTAGCAAACCAACAGTCAATAACATAATGTAGGAAGACATTTGCCAAAATTGGTGATGTTTTAGACCCTTGGCGGCATCCTTCCTTGTTAGTAACTGTAATGCCGTTTTCTATAATTGGTGTTTCCATCAGTTTCATAACTAGTCTTAGGAATCTTTTGTCAGATATTCTCTTTCTTAGGAATCCCATCAACTCAGAATGTTTGATTGAATTGAAGCACTTAGTTATATCAATTTCAACTACAGCTCCTTTATTGAAGTTATACGTAAGTCTATTCAACTCCTTAAGTGCATCATGGGCGTTTAATTTAGGTCGAAACCCGTAAGAACATTTTAAGAATATTGGCTCGAACACTGAGTTTAATATCTTGCTTACTGCCGACTCGATTATCTTGTCTTCAAAGCATGATATTACCAAAGGTCTTTTGCCTCCATCTTCTTTTGGAATCAATGTAATTCGTGCAGGTTTAGCTTGATATTGCCCCTTGCGAATTTTAGTAAGGAGCGAGAGCAAATTTGCTTCCAACTTCTTACCATAAACCGCTTTGGTTATACCATCTATTCCTACAGCTTTCTTGCTATCAAGTTCCTTATATTGTTCTTCTAACATCTTTAAATCAATAATATGTCCAAGATTATTAAACTTTATGTCTTGATTTTGTGATGATAGCAACTTTATACGCTCAAGTTTCGTTGACCATGTATTTCCGTCTATGCTGTGTACGGTCATTGTTTCCCTCTTACGTTCTTACCTTTCTGTCAGCCCTTCGCTCCACTCCCATTACGAAGCTTCATCACTACTACAACTGACTCAGCCATCCTTAACACCATCTCCAAAGCCTTATGTTTCGGCACTTGTACTTTGAATACTTACTTAACTCAGTAAGAGTTATAAGGACTTCTCAAGTTGTGTCATTAATCTCTACAAACTCGCTGACGCCTGAGACCCCGATGGTTGAAAACTTTCGGATTTTCGCTAGTTTGACCTCTAGTTTTCTCTTGTCTACTGCGTTGTGTAGCACATCGACTTCCACTACCAATATCATTTCAGGGCTATCACGTTCACCATTTGGTTTCGGCTCGGATGTTTCGCTGTCTACGCTTTACTACTGTCGTTACCTTCAGCAGCACAAGACTCGCTATATGGTGGAGCTAGCTACTCCTTCCATAACAGGACTTTCACCCGTAAGATTAATGCACCTTATCTTGACGCACACACAAATTAAATGATTGACTCCAATTATCTTTTATCTAAATTTTCAAAAAAATATTTATCTAAATAATAAAACAACGTTTTTGTTGAATAAGTTTATGGCAAACTTCAAGTAGCTTACGCATACAAGCAACTATCGCAACTTTCTTAGGTTTAAAATTATTAACAAGCCTATTGTATAAAGTTTTTAAATATTGAAAACCATTTTTGCCAGTTAATACCGCCATGTATAAAGCATCCCGTGGTATTTTTCTGCCTCCCCTAATAAATCTTCGTCCTTGCTTATTACCACTATCACGGGCGTACGGAGCTATCCCCACAATTGCTGACAATTCATTACTACTATAATTTTTATCCCCTAATTCAGGTACAAAACTAATTAGTTTTGTAGCCAAACATTTACCAATACCAGGTACAGTCTCTAATATTTTTACCTTCTCTTTTAACTCTTCTGACTCATCTATTGTTTTGTTTAACTTCTTATCAAGCTCAGCTATTTCATTTTGTAAGAATTTAATGTGTTTTTCTATACTATCTTTATCAATACCATCAATACTATGATGTAGTCTTTTCTTTTCATTGCTAAGCATTAATACTAAATCTTCTCGTCTTTGCTTATATCTCTTCAAATTCTCTGATTCAACTTGATATATATAATTCGCTGAAAGCTGCATCTTATCACCATAATATGCTAATTTAAATGCATCCTTCCTATCAGTTTTACACAAATTTACCGATTTACTAAAAGAATTAAAACTATATGTATTGACCTTATGTATTTGTTGCTTATTATTATACAGCTTTTGACAAATCTCAGCTTCGTATCCTCCAGTGGGTTCACATATTATTAGCTTAATCTCTTGCTCTTTTGCTAATTTAATCACCTCTTCATGACCAGCTGCATCATTGGCAAAACGATGATATTTAGGTTTATCGCTTGTATTATATACACATATATCAAGCCATTGTTTACTTACATCTAGACCTATTATTTTACTCATGATATAATCTCCTTCGTCTTATTGTGCAAGGCTGCTACTTCCAACACCTTCTGCAATTTGTTCAAAGCAAACTTTGTAAGAGGGTACTTATTCTATGCTCGATTATCTCAATCAAGTACCCCTCAAATCACCCTCTTACCATTACTTATATCATAATTTAAAGATATAAGTACCCTACAATTTTTGTAAAGATGGTATTAGGATAGAAAAAAGTTTTTGTTTGGGAGGTATTAATAATGTGGATATTAGCTGCGTTATGGCTGTTGTAGATTGATAAAAAGCATTTTTGATATGATCAAAGCCATAGGTAAATAATGAAAACAATTGTCTTTCAATGGTTTTGTACCGTTTTATTCGGATGGGATTTAAGGCATTTTGTATTATTCCATTTTTGACTATTAAAGCTGAAGCAATAGCAGTTATCACTAATAATTTTTCAAATCTATCCAATTTTACAATGTGACTTTTTTCAATATCAAAACCACCGCTTTTTAGGTGCAAAAATAGTCGTTCAACACTCCAACGAAATTTATATAAAGCAAAAATATCTTGCTCTATTTCAATTGAAGACACCAGAACCATCAGCTCGCTCTTATCATTTCTATATGCGGTAAAATTAACCTTTCTATTCCATAATATACCACTACAAGCCCTATACTCTAAGGCTTTAACATCACTAAATATTCTTTCAATGGTTAAAGTTCTTAAACCTTTTGTAAGACGAATTTTATGATCCATTTTTAATGGAATAACAAACTTTAGATGGTTATTTATCAGAAAGTCTAACCATTCTTTATTCATAAATTCTCTATCAGCAAGCAAATATTTTATTGTCCCAAAATTTGGTTAAAACCTCCGGCTTCAGCCGGAAAAGACTTCAGTCCTTGTTCTAAAATATTTCAATTTACTAATGTTATCATATATATTATTCTCTGAATAGAGAATAATATATATGACTGATTATAGTAAGTCTAGCCACACCGTATTTTACCACCGCTTCCATATCGTTTGGATTACTAAGTATCGATACAAAGTACTCACAGGTAACCTCAGGATTAGAATTAGAGAAATTATTGCTCAGGTAGCAGAATATCTTGGTATCAAAATCATCAATGGAATATTATCTGCCGATCATGTCCATATTATGGCTGAAATTCCACCTCATATATCCATTAGTCAGTTTGTTAAAGCAGCTAAAGGACGTTCATCATATAAAATTCAGCAAGAATTTCCTGAAATTAGAAAAACTTACTGGGGACGCCACTTTTGGGCTAGGGGCTTCTTTAGCTCAACCAGTGGTAATGTCACTGATGATATAATCAATAACTACATTAACAATCATTCAGATGCACATCAGCCTAATAATGTAATGAATATCTCTTTAGAGTAAATCCGTGACTTCTAGTCGCAACTTCAACCTACCAGCTTCAGCTGGTTAGTTATTGAGTCTTTCAACGCCAAAATTATTAATAAATTTCTGTAAAAATTCCTTCATAAATTCTGCAGAACACCCGCCACCATGCGACAAAGTCTTCCAGAATATTGGCACCGATATTTTACCAATTACCATTACTAAAAATAAAATATTAATATCGGATTTACCAAATTTCCAACTTGTCCTATCCATTGCTACGACATAATTTTTTGAAGCAAAAAAGCTTAATAGCAAATAGCCAACCTTCATATAATCAAAATTAAAATCTTTTAAAAAACGATAAATTCTATGAGTTTTTGACGTCGCTTTAGCATCACCTAAAATACCAAGTGCTAAACCTTTTTGATAAATTGAGCTGCCCGTCAGCAAACTAATTACCATACCAACCAAACATTTTAATCTTGATTTATTTCCGTCTATATATAAAATCAATTCTTGAAGTATTATATTATGCATTTTGTTATAAAAATACCTACCTTATACTACTTCACACCACTCTAAATCAACCATTCTTCTTCATCTTCTCAAAATTGTAGGGTACTTATATCTTTAAATTATGATATAAGTAATGGTAAGAGGGTGATTTGAGGGGTACTTGATTGAGATAATCGAGCATAGAATAAGTACCCTCTTACAAAGTTTGCTTTGAACAAATTGCAGAAGGTGTTGGAAGTAGCAGCCTTGCACAATAAGACGAAGGAGATTATATCATGAGTAAAATAATAGGTCTAGATGTAAGTAAACAATGGCTTGATATATGTGTATATAATACAAGCGATAAACCTAAATATCATCGTTTTGCCAATGATGCAGCTGGTCATGAAGAGGTGATTAAATTAGCAAAAGAGCAAGAGATTAAGCTAATAATATGTGAACCCACTGGAGGATACGAAGCTGAGATTTGTCAAAAGCTGTATAATAATAAGCAACAAATACATAAGGTCAATACATATAGTTTTAATTCTTTTAGTAAATCGGTAAATTTGTGTAAAACTGATAGGAAGGATGCATTTAAATTAGCATATTATGGTGATAAGATGCAGCTTTCAGCGAATTATATATATCAAGTTGAATCAGAGAATTTGAAGAGATATAAGCAAAGACGAGAAGATTTAGTATTAATGCTTAGCAATGAAAAGAAAAGACTACATCATAGTATTGATGGTATTGATAAAGATAGTATAGAAAAACACATTAAATTCTTACAAAATGAAATAGCTGAGCTTGATAAGAAGTTAAACAAAACAATAGATGAGTCAGAAGAGTTAAAAGAGAAGGTAAAAATATTAGAGACTGTACCTGGTATTGGTAAATGTTTGGCTACAAAACTAATTAGTTTTGTACCTGAATTAGGGGATAAAAATTATAGTAGTAATGAATTGTCAGCAATTGTGGGGATAGCTCCGTACGCCCGTGATAGTGGTAATAAGCAAGGACGAAGATTTATTAGGGGAGGCAGAAAAATACCACGGGATGCTTTATACATGGCGGTATTAACTGGCAAAAATGGTTTTCAATATTTAAAAACTTTATACAATAGGCTTGTTAATAATTTTAAACCTAAGAAAGTTGCGATAGTTGCTTGTATGCGTAAGCTACTTGAAGTTTGCCATAAACTTATTCAACAAAAACGTTGTTTTATTATTTAGATAAATATTTTTTTGAAAATTTAGATAAAAGATAATTGCTATACAGCAGCGTAGTCATAATCGCGTACAGCCTCACTATTAGCAACTACTGAAAAATAGGTCGGTGCTGCAGTAGTTGCACGAAGTACATCCTTTATTCTAATATGTATGCTATGTTTATCCTCGCTATCAAAGACCTTTATGCTATCTCTTCCCTCGATCAAATTAGCAACTGGTATAATAAGACGACAGAGAGTATCGATTAATCTATTGTCCCCTAAATGTTTTTTCAACATTTCTTCCAAAGGTTCTGGGCTATATTTGTGTTTTATTATTCCACAGTTAAAGCAACTTTTAGGGAAGATTTCAGCAGCACTATTCTCAAATAATTCTAAAGCTTCTTTGGCTGAATAACAAGGCTCTTTCGACCCTTGTTCTTTAGGGAGCGTTAACAACGCAGCAATTAACCCACCAACGCTAGTACCAGAAATAATGTTAAATAATTTAGATATAGGTAGCCCTGTAATCTGTTCTATTTTTGCAAGGATAACTAACGCAGCTATTCCTTTTACTCCACCACCTGAAATACAAAGAATTGTATTTTTTTCGTTTAATTTTTTACTCATCATAATCTCTATAACTTAACTTAAAATTTTCGCTAATTTTAAATTATTATAAAGTTTATATTATAGCAAATGAATTTATAATGATAAATAAAACAAATTGACAGAACTCTGCAAAAAATTTGATTATCGAGTTACAAATGTGGTACAATTGAATAATAATAAATAAATTGGAGCGATCTTGTGTTAGCTAAACGATTATTAGTGTCTTTAGACGAGAAAATATTAGCTAAATTAGCAGATGAACGGATAGGTAATACTAAGGAATGGATTAGTCATACCGACAGTTGGAAATATTAGATGTTTGAGCAATTACTTGATTTTTCTTCTATATATTTTATTATGGAAGGGATGGTAGTAACACTGAAATATAGCTTAGTTTCAGTGCTATTTGGATTGATTATCGGTACTTTACTAGCAATTTGTAAGGTAAGCAAAAGTCATGCCTTAAGGCTATTTGCTAATTTTTATACATCAATTTTTCGTGGTACACCACTACTTATCCAACTTAGCATAATTTATTTTGGTTTGCCTGGGGTAATTGGTATTAAGCTTGGGGTATTCGCTGCAGGTACCATAGCTTTCTCATTAAATTCAGGGGCATATGTTTCGGAAATAATTAGAGCTGGAATGAATGCTGTTGATAAGGGGCAGATTGAAGCGGCTAAGGCGTTAGGCATACCTGAAAGATTAATGATCAAAGATATCATCTTACCGCAAGCTATAAGAAATATTTTACCTTCACTGGTTAATGAGCTTATTAACCTAATCAAAGAATCATCGATTATATCAACGATCGGTGGAATGGATTTAATGCGGAGAGCTCAGCTAGTATCGGCTGAACATTTTACTTATTTTACGCCTCTGTTAATAGCAGGGCTTTGTTATTATGTTATGGTAATAATTATTAGTAACCTAGCCAAAATTCTTGAGAAAAAATTAACAATTGGTATTGAGTAGGATTTGTTTATATGTATTTAAGTGAAATATGCATCAAGCGCCCAGTATTTGCAACAGTTCTGAGTCTAGTAATTGTTATTTTAGGAGCTGTATTTTTTACTAAACTACAAATTAGGGGGATTCCCGATATCTCTTTTCCTGTAATAACAGTACATGCATATTATCCTGGGGCAGATGCTCTTTATATGGAAAAAGAGATTACCACTCGTATTGAAAAGGCTCTAAAAACTATAAAAAATCTTGATTCTATCACTTCCCAAAGTGCGACAGGTAGTAGCCATATCTCTTTAACATTTTTATCATCGGCTAATATCGAAGTATCCTTAAACGATGTTCGATCTAAGATTGCTGAGATAAGTCGTATATTTCCAAAAGATATGCAAGCACCTCGTGTTAGTAAGCAAGATGGAAATAAGTTTGTTGATTTGATCTTAACTGTTAGTAGTGATGTATATAGTGATTTACAATTAACTAAAATTGTTCGAGAGAGTGTTAAAAGTGTTTTAGATAAACTTGAAACAATAGGTGAGGTTAAAGTATATGGTAAAGATTATTCTATGCGGATAGAGCCAGATCCGGTAAAATTATATCAGCATAAAATGTCGGTGTTGGAAATTGAAAATGCTATAAAAAAACAAACTATTTCTTATCCGGTGGGAACTATTAAAACCGCCAGTCGTGATTTTGATATAAGATTAGATGGTTCTTTAAGTAAACCGGAACAGTTTGAACAAATTATATTAAAAGTGAACGATACTAGTATATTAAGGTTACAAGATATTGCTAAAATATATTTAGCTCCTCCAGAAGATGATGTAATTTTTAGATATAACGGCAAAAGCTCGGTAGCACTTACACTGAGAAAACAATCAAAGGCAAACTTTCTTGATTTATCTAAAGAAGTTAGGTCGTCACTAGATAAAATTAAAAATAATCTACCTAAAAATATAACAATTGATATAGCCTATGATGCGTCAATTCCAGTTAATGCCTCAGTCAAATCAGTATTCTTCACGATCTTTGAAGCATTAATTTTAGTTATAATAGTAGTATATTTATTCCTGGCATCAGCAAGAATCACTTTGATACCACTTGTAACTATTCCGGTATCGTTGATTGGTACATTTATTTTCATGTATTATTTAGGGTTTTCTATTAACACATTTACCCTTTTAGCAATGATATTGGCTATTGGTTTGGTGGTAGATGATGCAATAGTAATGCTGGAAAATATTTTTAGATACAATGAGATGGGGCATTCTGCTATGGAATCTGCCATCCTGGCATCTAAGGAAATTGGTTTTGCTATTATAGCAATGACTATAACACTTGCCTCAGTATTCTTACCAATAGGTTTTATTGATGGATCTATGGGTAAGTTATTCATTGAATTTGCTTGGACCTTAGCATTCTGTGTGTTAGTTTCTGGTTTTGTTGCTTTAACTTTGACGCCAATGATGGCAAGTCGCATGATTGGCAAAAATGACCAACCTTCCTTAGGGTTTTTAGTTAAATTTGACCAGTTTATTAAATTAGTCCAAAGCAAGTATTTGGTCTATTTAAATCTTGCTTTTGATCATAAAAAGCAATTTTCACTTATTATTGCCCTATCTTTAGTGCTGCTAGTCGTTAGTTTTATCTTTGTCCAAAAGGTGTTTATTCCCCAGGAAGATGATGGCTTAGTGCAGATTTTCTTCTCTAGTCCTAAAGGCTCTAATAGTGAACAATCAGAAAAAGCAGTAATAGAAGTTGATAAAATACTTAGTTCTTACAAAGATATATTAGGTTATTTGATGATGATTAATCAAGGAGGTAGTGGTCATGGTTTTGTGCCTCTTAAAGATTGGAAGGTAAGGTCAATGTCACAAACAACTATAATAAACTTACTTAATCAACAATTTCAACAAATAACCGGAATATCGGCTTTTGCAGTGCCACATCGTTCACCAATTAGCGGCAATGCTGGACATGCTGTGGAATTTACTTTGCAATCCTCGCTTGAATATGAGCAATTAGTTCAAATATCAGAGAAATTCGTGGGGGCTATGAAGAAAAAACCAGCTTTTATGAATATGAATGTTTATAGTAATGTAGATTTCTCTCCGATCATTGACGTAATTGTTAACCGAGATAAAGCTTACCTTTATGGTGTGAGTTTAGAAAATATAGGGTTAACATTGCAATATTTGCTAGCAGGAAAGCAGCTTGGTGATTTTAGAATGGGCAATGAATTGTATGATATAACTATGCAATATAATTTAAAACATCGTAGTAATATCGATCACTTTAGTAAGATACTTATACCAACCAATAAACCAACTAATAATTTATTGCCATTAAATGTCGTGGCTAATATAGTTGAGAAAGTATCTATCAAATATTATAATCATTATAATAATGCTAGATCAGTAACCATCTTTGCAGATTTAGCCCCAAACCAAAAAATTACCGATGCAATAAAGCAAGTGAATAACATAGCTAATGAATTATTGGATAATAATACCACTATTCTAGAATATATTGGCAAAATTAAGAAAAAGGCTGAATCAGAAGGTACTATGACTACTACGTTCTTATTTGCTTTATTGTTTATTTACTTAGTGCTTTCAGCACAATTTGAAAGTTTTATTGATCCGATATTAATCCTTATTGCTGTACCATTTTCATTTACTGGTGGCGTATTAGCACTCTGGATATTTGGTAATACGTTTAATATGTATAGTGGTATTGGCTTGCTCACTTTAATTGGTTTGATCACAAAAAATTCTATTATGATCGTAGAATTTACTAATAACTTAAGAAGCCAAGGATTAAATATTAGAGAAGCTGTAACTAAAGCTTCTAGCTTAAGGCTTAGACCAATTCTAATGACTACTTTAGCAACCATTTTTGGGGCAGTATCATTAGTTATCGCCTCAGGAGCAGGAGCCGAATCTCAAAAGTCTATTGGTTTAGTAATAGTGGGTGGTATGACTATTGGTACTCTATTTACTATATTTGTTATTCCAGTTTTATATCAAAGTTTTAAAAGGGAGATTAAATATAGCTAACCCAATTAGTGTTATAGTCGATTCAGGGGAATTTGAAGCTAGGAACGATGGAGCGACGCCTATAAGTAAAACTCAATAATCAAGTTTTTTGCAGAGCTTATAAATAGTAGGTTGTTTGAAGGAAATTTGAATATATCCGAGTCACAACATCTATCTTTAAACGCAAAATTTGTCATATATGGACGAGTGAATTTGTCAACAAAGAAAATAAAAAAATAGAGCCACAAAGGAAGCGGTCATATATTCGGCATCGAGTGCCATAATGGTTTCTGCATTCTTATAAATATCCTTGAGTAACCTCTCATTCCCACGGCTTCTAGAGCCTCGACATACTTACGGATTTTGTTCAGAATACTTATTCATTAACTCTTTAACCCGACTTCAGTGTTGTTGTGCCAAAAAATGGCTGACAGAAGAGGAAATGATAAAATTTGTAGGCACAACAAATTATTTATTTTAGTTGTCGCTACACATATTTGTTCGAATATAAAAATTTCAAAATAATCCTCTAATACCAATTGCAATAATTAACACGGTGTGTTTATCCAGTCTCTATACATAATTGATTTTACTAAATCTACATTATGAGCAAATTGATTCCAAGCGTAACAAGCCATAGTGACGATATCTTCATATACACCATAACATTGGTTAGACAAGAAATGATTTTTGATCCATTCCCAAACTTGTTCCATTGCATTAAGTTCCGGTGCATAGGGCGGAAGCGGTATCAAAGTGATATTGCTTGGCACAGTTAGTTTTTTGGCTGTGTGCCAACCTGCATTATCCGTTAGTAAAGCTATATGTCGGTTGCCTTGAATACTGCGAGAAAGCTCTTCTAAGAATTTATTCATTGCCTGTGTGTTTGCATATGGTAAAATTAATGCAAAAGCTTCTCCTGTATCATGGCAAGCAGCTCCATAAATATATGTTGAAATGAATTGCTGTTGCCGAACTTTACGGGGTCTAGTGCCACGCTTAGCCCATATACGAGTTAAGCTACCTTGTTGCCCAACTCGAGTTTCATCCTGAGACCATATATCAACTTTACATCTATCGATATTTTTTGGTAATAATTTTGTTAACATGTCTGGGAAGTTTTTTTATATGTATTTTGAGTCTCTTGATTTGACTTTGGATGCATTGAACGAGAAGTAATCCAGCTAAAACCAAGGCGGTGCATAGTATTGTAGACTGTTTTTAAAGCGCATTTAGCACCATATTCCTCAAGTAACATGATATGTAGCTCCTTTCCAGTTATATACCCACCAGTTTTACTTTCACTGAGCGTATTGATTTTATCAAAAAGAGCAGACTCTTGTATAGTGTTAATCTTCCTAGGGGCGCCGCTTCTTTGTGATTCAAATAATCCTTCAAAACCATGATTCCTAAATCTTCTGAGCCATGATTGCACAGTTTTCCAGTGTGACTTCACTATTTCAGATATGGCTTTTAAAGATTTGCCTAATTGAAGGTGATACATCGCCAATAAACGTATACGATTTCGACCATGCGGCTCATGTTTCATCATTTTTATAAAATCATGACCATGAAAACCTTGTGGTAATATTAACCTAGCCATTTGAGTACCTTTATCAGTTAAAAACCCATTTTACACCACTGCGTTAATTATTGCAATTGGTATAATAATTATTAGCTTTACTACTTGATTATTTCTTTTACTCTCCTGATGATATTAAATAAGGAATAGTGCTAATCGGTAAATTCATTGCTTTATAAATAATCTTTGCCTCATCTGATACCGGGGATGGAATGCCAAATACTCCTTTATCTTTAATGTGTACTACACTGGTAATCTCCACCCCAATTAGTGCCTTACGTAATCGTTCCGGTGATAGTTTAATTGACTGTAAATTTACTCGATATTCTAAATGCCTGATACATACTAACGCCATAAAACATAAAGCAATATGTGCCTTGATTCTGCTAGGACTCCAATGATAAATTGGTCTAATCTTAATATCGTGTTTACTAATTCGAAATGTTTCTTCAATTTGCCACAATCCTTTATAACGAGACAATATATACGCTACATCAACATTTTCTAGGTTACTAATAACTCCATGCAAACCATCCCATTTGCTATCTTCCTCTATCTTTTGCTCGTTTACTGTAAACTTATCATTATTATTAATTATTAAATATTTTTTATAACCACTAGCAGAAATTAACGACTTAACTCCTTTACTTTTTTTCATTAATTTCTTCAATGCTTGCTCTCTATCTTGAGCATCTTTATAAGCCCTTTTGCTACTATAGCTCATAATCAGTTTGCGACCCTTTTCAGCTAGTTCAATTATTTTTCCCTATATTCTTCTGCATCAACGGTTAATGGCTGATAATCATCATTATTTAAGATTTTAGCTGTAATATCCTTAGTCATATTCTTAATTTTAGCACCTACTATATATTGATAGCCAGCCTGTTCTAATAGAGCTAAATTTTCATTATTCAACATACCGCTGTCTGCTACAAACACTACTTTATCAATAGCAAACCTGCCTTTCAAGCTATCTAAAGCTTTCAATAAAGTATGACCTTCATAGGTCGCCCCAGGAAATATCTCATAACCGATTGGAATACCATTATTAGTAACAAAAATGCTCAGCATTACCTGTACTTCATTGAATTTATGATCTTTACTAAACCCCTTACTCTTCAACTCATCTTCAGTAAATGATTCAAAATAAAGAGTTGTTGCATCATAAAATAGTACATCGATTTTTTCTTTAAACAACTTTTGAGTGCTAAGTAAAGCACACTGCTCGATTTTCTCAACCACCTTATCATCTATTTTATCCATAGTTTTGTATACCGAATCAAGCTTTAAATCTACTCCATAATTATTGACCAATAAATTGACTGTTTCACGCTTACTAGTTGGGTTAGCAATACGAGCTAAAACAACATTGCGTATTATGTTTATGCTTGACACTTCCCTGGCAGGATTAGGTAAGATTCTATTAAAACCAAGTTGGTCATAAATTTTTCCATACACCTCATGAATGCCGATGATAGTGCTTCCTTATAGTACCCTACAATTTTGAGAAGATGAAGAAGAATGGTTGATTTAGAGTGGTGTGAAGTAGTATAAGGTAGGTATTTTTATAACAAAATGCATAATATAATACTTCAAGAATTGATTTTATATATAGACGGAAATAAATCAAGATTAAAATGTTTGGTTGGTATGGTAATTAGTTTGCTGACGGGCAGCTCAATTTATCAAAAAGGTTTAGCACTTGGTATTTTAGGTGATGCTAAAGCGACGTCAAAAACTCATAGAATTTATCGTTTTTTAAAAGATTTTAATTTTGATTATATGAAGGTTGGCTATTTGCTATTAAGCTTTTTTGCTTCAAAAAATTATGTCGTAGCAATGGATAGGACAAGTTGGAAATTTGGTAAATCCGATATTAATATTTTATTTTTAGTAATGGTAATTGGTAAAATATCGGTGCCAATATTCTGGAAGACTTTGTCGCATGGTGGCGGGTGTTCTGCAGAATTTATGAAGGAATTTTTACAGAAATTTATTAATAATTTTGGCGTTGAAAGAATAAAATATTTGCTTGCTGATAGAGAATTTATGAATAAAGAATGGTTAGACTTTCTGATAAATAACCATCTAAAGTTTGTTATTCCATTAAAAATGGATCATAAAATTCGTCTTACAAAAGGTTTAAGAACTTTAACCATTGAAAGAATATTTAGTGATGTTAAAGCCTTAGAGTATAGGGCTTGTAGTGGTATATTATGGAATAGAAAGGTTAATTTTACCGCATATAGAAATGATAAGAGCGAGCTGATGGTTCTGGTATCTTCAATTGAAATAGAGCAAGATATTTTTGCTTTATATAAATTTCGTTGGAGTGTTGAACGACTATTTTTGCACCTAAAAAGCGGTGGTTTTGATATTGAAAAAAGTCACATTGTAAAATTGGATAGATTTGAAAAATTATTAGTGATAACTGCTATTGCTTCAGCTTTAATAGTCAAAAATGGAATAATACAAAATGCCTTAAATCCCATCCGAATAAAACGGTACAAAACCATTGAAAGACAATTGTTTTCATTATTTACCTATGGCTTTGATCATATCAAAAATGCTTTTTATCAATCTACGTCAGTTCGGGATAAGATATAGATGAAATAGTAATAGATAAAAGGATTGTCAAAAAGGAGTGCCTGCAGTATTTATATTTTTAAACAAAAAAACAAACTACAGGCATGAAAAAAGATATCACAGAATTATATAGTTTTATAGATGATTTTTGTAAAATTTATTTGGAGTATGAACAGAGAAAGTTATTACCATCAAATAAGCAAAGAAATCGCTGTTGTAGCATGAGTCTAAGTGAAATGTTAACAATAATAATTATGTTTCATACATCCTATGCTAAGAATTTTAAATTTTTCTATAAAAGTTATATAGAGTGCATGCATAAGGATGATTTTCCCAAAGCCTTGAGTTATAATAGATTTGTTGAATTAATGGCACGATTATTCATACCGCTAAATATGTTGATTCATTTGTTGTTTGGTGAGGAAACAGGTATTTATTTTATTGACTCTACAACGATTAAAGCTTGTCACAATAAAAGGCGTTATAGCAATAAAGTTTTTAAAGGATTGGCCAAACATAGTAAATCCTCTATGGGGTATTTTTATGGTTTTAAATTACATGTAATAATCAATAATAAAGGGGAGTTTATGGCATTAAAAGTGACCAAAGGCAATGTAGATGATAGGGTTCCAGTACCGGAGTTAACAAAAAGATTAACTGGAATTATAGCAGCTGATAAAGGTTATATTAAGCAAAATTTGTTCTTAAATTTATATGAAAGAGGCTTAAAAATGATTCATGGAATTAAGAAGAATATGGAAAATAAATTAATGGATTTGAAAGAAAAAATCTTACTTCGAAAGCGTAACTTAATTGAAACAGTTTTTGATTATCTAAAAAATAAAATGAACCTTGAACATACTAGACATAGATCACCAATAAATGCCTTTGTCCATATATTATCTACTCTTGTTGCTTACTCATTAAAGAAAAATAAACCTTCAACAAAATTTGATTTTAATCTACATGTTCACAATATCCTTATCCCGAATTGACGTTATACCAGTTCTGTGGGATAGCTCTATTGATTGGTGGGATATTAATATAGTAAGCTAAATCTGATTCATTCCAGTATTGGTTGATAAAACGAATTGCCTTTAAGATAGGTTGATAATCAATATGATCTTCAGAAATTTGTAATATTCTTATTATCGCAAGTAGACTACCTCTATTGCCATAAGCATAGGTGGTATGCATTTTTTCTCGCACCTGAGCCTGATACCACTTACTACCACGATGTTGTAGATCTTCAATTACTTCTTCCAGCTTCTCCTGAGGCACTACCGGATAAACTTTGTCCTCAATAATGCTTTTAGGATTTTTTGCATTTAGTATAGCCAACTTTTCTAGAATATCAAACTTTCCGTCAACACGCTTAACTTCCTGAAGAATATGACGGTCTACATGCTTCTCTGCTCCGGCTCGCATCTTTTTAATTAGTTTAATCATGGTATCTATTAAGGCATCCAACAATAGCTCCAGTCTTACACTACAGAATATTGCCATGGTGGCATATTTTATAGTCGGGGCAAAATCTAGAATATTGCTAGGTGCAAAAACCATCACACGTTCATAATATTTTAATAATAATTTTCTGTCTACTGACTCTATTATGCAGTCAGATAATTTGATTTGACCTAGTAAATTGATTTTATTTATGGCACATTGAATATTCTTAATTTTAGCTCCAGAGATATCTTTTTTAAGTTCTGATAATTCTATAATGTTATTATCCTCATCACTATTTTTACTAAGAATGCGATCTATTAAAAGAAGATTTCCTTGACTTAAATTATCAAATATTTTTCTAAAAAATTGTTGTTCAAATTTTTGTTTAGCTAACGAAATGTAATTTTCTAATTGTTTGGTATTAACAATTTCTATTCTATCTTTGATGAAATATGTACGTATTTGTTCAAGTAGCACTGAATCTGAGAAATGACGCGGTATCAAGTCATCTACAAGATAATTCATTATTAATGTAATATCCTTGGCATTTGCTACACGATATCCTAAATACTGTCTGATATCCTGACGATACCTTTCTCCAGTACGTGTATCCCAGTCAAATGTAATAATTTGTGTTGGATCAATATCTAAATGTTTGGCAACCTGTAACAATAATTGCATCGAAACTGTGTTAGCTTTATTAGAGGGAAATTGTATGTATTTTTTGAAATACACTAACATTATTGCAAAAGTTAACTGATTTGATTGACCTTTCTTTTTCTTGCATAAATTTAAATCCTCTAATGATAAATTATATTGCATTTTTATCTGTTCCTAGAAATCACAGTGTCGGTATTGATTTACTCGATTTTATTCATATTACAATTATTTTGCAATATATTTTTTGCTCTAACAATAAAAAAGTGTAAACATTATTTTTTTAGGAACTGTAAGTGGCGGCAAAAGAGCTTGTTCTTAACACTGGTCCTATTCAAGGCAACCGACATATAGCTTTACTAACGGATAATGCAGGTTGGCACACAGCCAAAAAACTAACTGTGCCAAGCAATATCACTTTGATACCGCTTCCGCCCTATGCACCGGAACTTAATGCAATGGAACAAGTTTGGGAATGGATCAAAAATCATTTCTTGTCTAACCAATGTTATGGTGTATATGAAGATATCGTCACTATGGCTTGTTATGCTTGGAATCAATTTGCTCATAATGTAGATTTAGTAAAATCAATTATGTATAGAGACTGGATAAACACACCGTGTTAATTATTACAATTGGTATGATACATAGGTCCATATTCTACCGATCTTGGTTTTACCAATCCCAGGAGCTAGAACCCTCACAGGTGTATCATCACCATGTATCTGTTTACCCGAAAAGATACATTGTTGAATTGCTTTGGCTATTGGCTCTAGCAATCTAGCACACTGACCCGCCCAACTCGCCATTGTTGTCCTCGAAATCTCCACTCCTTCTCTCTCGTAAATTTGCGACTGACGATATAGTGGTAGATGATTGCAATATTTCTGAATTAATATATGTGCCAGTAACCCAGACCCCGGCTTACCTTTATCAATGGCTTTTGACGGTGCGTAGGCTTGTACTATCTTCTCACAGTGGGTGCAGGCACAGCGTGGCCTTACATGCCGTATCACCTTAAATGATGATGGAACATATTCTAATGTTTCTGAGATATCATCACTTATCTTACGAAATTCCACTCCACCACATGCAGGACATTGATCAACAGGTTTTAATACCGCAGCTTCTCTTGGTAAATGCTCCGGTAATTTTTGTCGTTTTGGCTTCTGCTTACTATCATCGACAGTAGCTATACTCTTATCAGAATTAACATTATCTTGCTCAGTTTTAAATCCTAAAATAAGCTCATTTTCTTCTATTTTAAGCTCAATCTGCTCTATTTGTTTATCTAGCTTTTCTGATGATTTCCCATAACGCTTTGCTTTTAGTAATGCCAGCTGTTCTCTTAATGATTGATTCTCAGTGGTTAATGACTGGTTTTCTGTAGTTAGCGATTGATTCTCTGTAATTAGTGACTGTATATTATTATTTAATGCCGCAAGCATCTTATGCAACACTGGTATATCACTAGGTAAATTGTTTAAATCAAAAACCATAACTGTTATATATAATATATACTTTTACATCAAATTTTTATCCAGCATATTGAGGTCTATTAAACCATTTTGGATTTCGCCAGTCAATAGCTTCTATCAACATTGATAGCTGGGCTTTGGTAATTCCAACAGATTGCTTCTCGTCAACCTTAGGCCATATAAATTTACCGCTATCAAGACATTTGTAATATAAACAAAAACCTTGTCCGTCCCACCACAATATTTTTATCCGGTCAGCCTTTTTACCCCTAAATACAAATAAGGCACTCTTGTGAAATTGATCTGACAATATTGATTGTGCCAGTATTGATAAACCGTTAATCCCCTTACGCATGTCAGTACAACCGGTACAAAGATATATCTTGCTATCATACCCTATATCTAGCATGATCTATCCAATATTTTAACTATCTCTAATAATTTACTACTACTAACATTACCTTCAATTGATAAAGAAAAATCATTAAATGTCAATTCAGCTTTTTTTAATATTATACATCTTGTCTCCTGTAATGTTGTTTTCTGTATTGATAATTCTACAAATTTGTTGCCTGAATTATTTACTGCTGCCTCTTCACCTCTTATTCTCCTTTCCCTACTACGCCATCCGTATAATGTCTCCTTTGAAATTCCATAAGACTGAGCAACTTGTGATATAACACACCCGGACACATATGACTCTGAAATTATTTGCCTCTTTTGTTCAGATGTAATATCCCTCCTACTCTTATTCATACTATTATTCCTTTGTTATTTCTACCACAGAACAATACTTCAATCTTCCTTCTTTTATAAGACCACCTTTACCATACGCTTACCCTTTCCCCGTCATAGAATAATTGCTTAACTTTAGCCAAGCTCTCAGGATTACCGGAAAATAGATTTTCCAGTTCAGCATAAATGTGCGAGAATATTCGATGGTAAGCAAAAGATACCCCCAAAATCTCCATAATGGTTGGTAGCATTTTTTGATAATAGTTCCGTAAAAAATTCTCTATGGCTGGTCTATATTCCCCATAATCAGCAATTAGCTTGTTTTTATATTTAAAGGAATTACCAAGATTGTCATCGTTACTATCGCTGTCAGCATTAGTCTGACCTAAGTTACGTCAATTCGGGATAAGGATATTGTGAACATGTAGATTAAAATCAAATTTTGTTGAAGGTTTATTTTTCTTTAATGAGTAAGCAACAAGAGTAGATAATATATGGACAAAGGCATTTATTGGTGATCTATGTCTAGTATGTTCAAGGTTCATTTTATTTTTTAGATAATCAAAAACTGTTTCAATTAAGTTACGCTTTCGAAGTAAGATTTTTTCTTTCAAATCCATTAATTTATTTTCCATATTCTTCTTAATTCCATGAATCATTTTTAAGCCTCTTTCATATAAATTTAAGAACAAATTTTGCTTAATATAACCTTTATCAGCTGCTATAATTCCAGTTAATCTTTTTGTTAACTCCGGTACTGGAACCCTATCATCTACATTGCCTTTGGTCACTTTTAATGCCATAAACTCCCCTTTATTATTGATTATTACATGTAATTTAAAACCATAAAAATACCCCATAGAGGATTTACTATGTTTGGCTAATCCTTTAAAAACTTTATTGCTATAACGCCTTTTATTGTGACAAGCTTTAATCGTTGTAGAGTCAATAAAATAAATACCTGTTTCCTCACCAAACAACAAATGAATCAACATATTTAGCGGTATGAATAATCGTGCCATTAATTCAACAAATCTATTATAACTCAAGGCTTTGGGAAAATCATCCTTATGCATGCACTCTATATAACTTTTATAGAAAAATTTAAAATTCTTAGCATAGGATGTATGAAACATAATTATTATTGTTAACATTTCACTTAGACTCATGCTACAACAGCGATTTCTTTGCTTATTTGATGGTAATAACTTTCTCTGTTCATACTCCAAATAAATTTTACAAAAATCATCTATAAAACTATATAATTCTGTGATATCTTTTTTCATGCCTGTAGTTTGTTTTTTTGTTTAAAAATATAAATACTGCAGGCACTCCTTTTTGACAATCCTTTTATCTATTACTATTTCATCTATATCTTATCCCGAACTGACGTACGTTAAGTTTTAGGATATTTTCTGCTTGAGCTTGTACAATATGCTCTAACTTGGTAATGCCTCCTCTAAACTCATAGGCAGTATCATCCTTTAATACTTGCATGATTGAACGATAGATAGCATTTTCCCCCGGTTGCTTGATATTCACATGACAATCAGCATATACCGCTTGCTCTAAGGTGAAATTCTTGGCAGAGAAATAACGAGTGTGTAGCACTTCAAGATATTCCCTGCTGCCTATGCCAGTATCATCGTTTCTCCGAACGTGTAAATACAACATATCAGCATTTTCCGCATAAATAGGCGTAATAGCTAATACTTCACCGTTACCGCCTAACCAATGTTGTGACCAGCCCATAATCTTTAAATCTTGCGAATAGATAAAACTCGCAAAAGATCCGTTTTTTAGTACTGCCACTATCATCGAAAATGGACTATTACTACCAACAATTTGCCTAATACCGCCAGCAAATATATGTTCAGCATAGGCAGTGATATCAGATATCTGAAAACCACCTTTTTCCCGTGAATAATATAAACTGTTAATTTTACAGCCGTTACCGGAAACAAAAAAGATAGTTTTACCAAGTATTACTGGTTGCATTAAGGATATTGGTAGATCAATCTCTTTGTGGATTTTAATAAACTCGCCCTTAGCTCGATCGCCTTCTTTAACCAAATAAATACCGTCACTAGTGCCTAGTAATAATTCATCGCCAAACGGAATCGACCATAGGACATTATCAAAAGTAGCCGAAGAAAAAGTAGCTGCAAAAGCAGTTAATGGATTTCGGGCTTCCAATAAAGTCTTATAAGCCATTCTAAAATCACTGAAATCACCCTTATAACTTGCCCAAATTGAGTGGATGTTTTTATTAACCCCAAAGCACCACAGTCGGTTCTCGAAAGTTACTACCGAAGCACAATATAATTTCTCCGACCTAGCTTGATAGATATTACTTTGACCAGCTTCTTGCCCTGCTGCTTGTCTAATTGCCCGCTGGTGAATGGCTTTTAGCTCATCATTAATTTTATCTACTTCTGCTCCATAAATTACTTCGTTGAAAGGTTTTTGTATCTTGTTAGCTTGCCTATCTAAGCTAGTTTGTCCTGTGGTAAAATAATTTACCTGACATTTTAGCGGCTCAATAATAAACATCTTATCTTTACCAGGAAAATTGCCGGCTAGCTCCATGCTAATATTCGAGGCTATTTCAGCTCTTTCATTATATTTCTCCTGTCTTTGCCTCCCCTGATCTTTAATATGCTCATAAAACTGCTCGACAATCTCCGGGTCAATAGAAAATTTAAAAATCGGTCGCTTATCACCAAAGGAAATATAAGCAATCCCTTGAAACACTACATAAGAAAAATCCTTGAGACGAAAATGAAAATCCTGCCCATCATCTTTAATAACTTTACTGGTTAGCAACAACTCACCGCCAACAAAGAATAAGCAGTTGGTGTGTAACTTGTGCGATTCAAAGACTAACAAATATGATAATTTCCTTGAAAACATCACTGCTGCCATTTTCCTTGGTACATTGTCACTGAACAAATGAACAAACTGTGTACCATGCCTCCGCATAATACCACCTGACGGTAGTAGCATAAAGTTGATCAGCTTCTTAACGCCGTTCTGATACAAAGCTAGCTCTGTTCTTCCTTCAATGGTTGGAGTTAGCTCACCACCTGAAAAGTTGTTTTTTTGCGAATAGACAAATTGTTCTTGCTGCATATATATAATTTATTGGCAAAATTATCATATCTCCCCGGAGTTAATCAGATTATAATCGACAGAGTAAATCCTTGTTGTCTCATCTAATTTAATTAAATATTGCTTCTTCAGTCCATCGGTAAACAAACTATCAGAATACATAGCAAATGATACTTGCCAAGCCAATGATAAAGCAGCTAGTAACTTAAACCCAGATGGAACTTGTTGCCAAGTAGTAGTATCGTTATTTAACAAATTATCGATAATTCTTTTAGAGTAATAAAACAGCGAGGTAAGTTTACCTCCCTTGAAGTAAATCTTACCTGCTTCAGTGTAAAATTGCAGATTAGATGGCACTATTACTGCACATTTAATGCAATCATTAATATTTGCTACTTCAGTAAAGTTGTTGCCAGTAATTTCATGAGCTTCAATATTATCAACTCTCTTCAGGGCAAATGACCATTTAACCGTTAGTACAGTATCTTCAATAGCAGTATTGACAAATTCCTCACATAATTCTTCGGCTTTCGATATTCTACCGCTACTACTACTAATACCGCCATTTGCTCCAAGTATTACCACTGCTTTCTTGATAATTCCTGTTTCACGGTAATTAATCATTTATCGTTTTATCATCACCATCGTCTTCACTCTCGACTATACCACCATCTATATCATCATTATCACCACCAACATCGCCACCTGCTGTTCTCATTACTACTACCCGTGGCTTTTTAACAGTAGATAAGTTGTTGTTAGCCATTATTGTTAAATGCTCATCATTAATATCCTCACTATTATCAACATTACGACATTGACTACCAAACATCTGCCCGGCATAGTCATACTATGTAAACCTTTTCGGTAAGGAGTATTAGCTACTGCTTGCCACAGTGAACCATTATGGCTAGTTGGGTCATAATTCTCTAAACATTTAATCACTACCACTGCTTGCTCATTATCTCGACTCGCACCAAAGGCTTCACTGTAATATAGCACCTTGGCATAATGATATTGTACTAGCTCTTCTATGCCTTTCTTGCTAGAACCATTGACTGTGTTGAATCTCATTGCTCCTTCATTAAAAGCATAACAATCCCTAACAGCATATTTAGGATGACCGGCATCACCGGTATTATCAAATATCCCGCCCAGCATTTCACTAGTAATAAAGGTAAATCCTAAAAAGCTGTTAATTTCACCGCTAACTAAGGCTCTAACGTTATTATAATCATAATTGGTTATTTGCGGATCACCTAGCAAGTCAGAGATTTGATTGCTTGAACATAGTAAGTATAATTTATCATACATACCAAAAGAACGTTTTTTTAAGATATGATGGGCTTTTATTAATTTTTCAACAGTTAATCCCGCTCTTTTCTGTAGGATGATGTCTTTGTTCTCGACAGCTGATATTTGAGCATTTAAGGTTAAATCAGCATCAGTAACATTGAGTCCCACTGGTACTACATTACTTGCTACATCAAAGTTAATGACGTTACTGCCAGTACGACCTGCTCGGACTGACCCGGCAAAAGCTTTGATAATTACTCGGTCTTGTTGTCTGCCCATTGCCCAACCAGCCATCTTAGGAAAATGCGAGGTTGGATCAGTTAACAGGTTTAGCTTATCGTTCCTATCCATTGTGGCATTCCAGTGATAGCTCGATGCCGTCAAAAACCGTCTTGAAATAGTCGGTATTTTAAACTCTATTTGTTCTAATCGCTGAGCATTGCCGGCTTCCGCATAATGACCATGCAGATGATCATCAGGATCAATTGGCTGCCGGTTTCTACTCTCAACCTCATGGTTAGTCATTGACTCAAAGCTAATTACCTCAGTATCTTGCGTACCGTTAGTAACACATTTCCGTAACTTCGACCCTTCCTGCTGGATCACTAAGCTAATATTTTTAGCAAATTGTTCCTTAAGGCTGTCAGTTATTTGTTGCATTTTCTTTCTCCTATCAATAAACTTTTTTAAAATCTAATTTGAGAAATAATTTGTTATTTTAAAAAATCTAATATTTAAAGCACTATATTGCAGTGGCTCTTTTAGGATAGGTTATTGCGAGCAGCAGCCTTTAAAACGAGTTATCACCTATTTTAGTTGTTATTTCTTCACTTTATTTTTGTTATTCATTGTTGTTTTTTGTCATAAGCTATCTTGTACAATTCCTCCATACGTTTAACAGCTTGATGATGCCCCGTATGCTCTTTGCTATTTAATTTTACCATGAATTCCCCATCAGATTCAAGTCTATTAATCTCTTGCAATGCCTTATCTTGACTGCTAATTGTCGGTGGTTCATTACCAGTAACTAATGAATCAGATTTTAAGGTTTCACCAACCCGAACTAATAAATCTACTAAAGCTGGCGAGTAACTTGATTCTTCAATTAAGCCAGCTAGTTCCTTAGTACCGAATTTAGACAAAGCTGCTTGCATTACTGTCATCTTGCTGTCGAACTCCTTACCATAATTATTTTTTAGCCAATCAATATTTGAGTGACTAGCTTGTTCAATAGCTTTTTGCTGCTGCTTCTGCAAATCCTGCGAGAAAGCATACAAATTTTCCAGTAACTTCTCACCCTGCTTTTTAGATAAACCGCTTTGGTAAAACATCTCCTCATAGCGAGCTAGATATTCTTCATCTTCCTTACTTCTTTTATCAGTATATTTCTTATCCTCAGGCAATCCTAAGCGACAATAAAATTTACGCCATTCCTCTTCTGAAGCTTCAGACTTTGGCACAACAACCCGCTGATTCAAGCTTTTTTCTGCTTCTAAATAGCTCTGTGCCAAAGAAGAGACATCTTTAAACTTGCTCAGTGATTCAGCTTTGCGGATCTCCTCCGGCAAACTAGCTAGCCATGAATCATTGCTATTGCTGCTGCCAGTTTCATGGTTAATAATATTTGCTTCTTCGCTCATATTTTACTCATTGATAATTTTATACGTAAATTTTTTAGAAATTTGACAAAAAACTTTATATAATAGTCATTAACAATATAATTAGTATTATGGTTATGACTACTAGAGTCCTTAGCTATGTAGCGGATGACCAACGTAATCCTCTATTTTGGCAATACAATAAGCCCATATTCTTTGCCATTTAATTTTCATTAACTATCAGTAGTTGTCTCTTTAGCCAAATCATCACGTAGCTTTTTTATTTCTTCTATAGATAGTTTTGTTAATTTACTTATAGTCTCTATAGGATACCCTTCTTTCAACATCTCTATTGCTATTGCTATAGCTTTCTTTTTTTCACCTTCAGCCTTACCTTCAGCCTTACCTTCTTCTCTACCTTGATTATATTTACTTTCCAAATTTAGTTCTTCGGTCTGAGCTACCAACATAGCTTTTAGGTAAGCCTCATATTCTTTCTCACTCCAGTTAAATTGTTCGATAGTCCGATAGGCTGAGAGTATTGTTTTATCCTTGGTATGTTCTGGTGGCTCTTTGGCTTTATCAAATTTAGCCATCATATATAACCAATCATCTTCCATTGTCTCAAGCTCATTTGCTTCCTTAGTAAATTTATCCAGTTCAACAAATACGTAAGATAAACATTTGAGGTGGTTCTTGCCATTATCTACATTGATAATTTGATGAAAACTAATACATTCCTCTTCTTCAGGTAATGCACAGAATCCTGAAGTAATTATTACCATAACTACAGGAGCTAAATCAGCATATCTCTTACCTCTTTTCAGTTGTGAAGAAAATGCTACGCAACCGTAAAATTGCACCCTAGCTAAAAAAGCATCAGCATAGCCGTTTTGCATTTCAACAATGTATGTATTACCTGAGTTATCTTTTACTTTAACATCAACTATACTCCTCTTATTTTGTCCGAGATCAGGAACTTGTTCATTGGTAATATATTCGAGTTCCGTAATCTTTAAACTATCCGGCAATCTCATAATGCTGTTTAAGAAACTCATCAACCTTATACTGTCCTCGGCAAACAATTTTTTAAAGGCAACATCGTTCGTTGGATCTAAATATCTTGTCATAAACTTTATTATCTCATCCTTTTAAAAAATATTCTTATTATATTAATCTATTCTACCACCTTCAATATTATCAACTCCCTCATCCTCTGAAGCTTGTGAACATATATACAACAACAAAGCTCGTTGCCCTTCTAGGAAGGCGGTGTAGTCACTTTCTTGCAGAATGAAGTTGCTACGATATACACCACTGACTTGGGCTAAATCTTCTAAGACTATTCTACCATCTTCTCCATTAAAAAGCTTGCAATAAATTGATTTTAATTGCTCTTTTGTGAGTATTGAGCGTTGGGATGAAGATTGAGAAATTGCTGAACAATTAATTGATAGTTTCATTTTGTTGCCCTTGTATTTGTTGATGCATCTGTTGTCGTAAATGCATCATTTTGCGTTGTTGTCTAAGCTGCAATACTTCCTGTTCACTCTTGAGAATTGAGCTTGGTGTTCCTCTAAGCTCACAAAATAGTTTAAAACACTCATCCCAATTTATATTGTCATAAATTTCAGGGTAGAAGTTACTGATGCCGCTCCTTTGGAAAAAGCTCACTACTTGCTCAACCCCAGATATCGTTGATGATTTTTGAGCCTTGGATAATGGTGAGACATATTCAATCTCAATATCAGGTGGGCTAGTTGCTCCTTCAAGGATCGGTACTCTGTTATATTTTATCAGCGTCTGATATATTGCAGTGATTAACGGGTTTAGAAATTCCGTCTCGATTCTACCCACCATTGGTGACATTAACCGATATTGTTCCTCCGTTCTAATTTGTACCTCAGTGGCAGTCATCTCTTTGTTTTCTTTCTGCATTCTGAATATGTCAATATAGAATGCCTTAAATATCGCATCGCGGCATTGATTTTGTTCAATTTCAGTTGGAATGATACTCTCCATGCCAGTTAATGGTACTATCTTATCTGCCATACCGTTACGGTAGAAGTTAACGCTACCTGGAGTAGTATAGAGCGGTAAGTAGTAGCCATCCTTGGGAACTAATAATGGTGGGTCTAATTGTTTTTGGGCTACTTTCAGGATAATTTGTCTTAAACTATTTAGTAGTTTTATATCGGGTAGTACATGGTGAGCTGGAGCATAGCCGTATACTTGACCTTCTTCTTTAATCCACCGCGTAACAAAAAACGGAAAATACGAATATCCTGATTGACTGATAATTTTTTGTTCAGATAAGTAGATATATTCTGAGCTATAGGCAAGTGTTGTCATTAACCCTTTTCCACCTTTACCTCTCTGATTCTCACTTTGTGGGCTAACTATGTGCAATATCTCTACTGTTTCATCAGGATTCTTAGCTAGTCTTTCCTTGAAATCGGCAAAGTCTGACCATTTAGCTGATGCAGCTTTAATTGGCATGCTAAATAGTCGGTACATGGTATTAACAAAACCAAATTTATCTTCTTCAAAGTAACATTCCTGTAAATTAATATTACGAAAAAATAGAGTTTGGGGCAATAATAGGTCTTCTTCAACATAGAATATCGCTGTACCAAAGGCAGCTAGATTTAGAAAAAACTGATGAATCTGATTGTAGAAATTAGAAGCTGGATTGTTGAATATATCCATTATGGCTTTTTCTATCATTTGGGCTAGCATGTTCAGCTCAGCTGATGTTAATTTACTTTGGTATTGATTTTCATCCTCAACTACTATACTCAGGTTAAACCAGTTCATTGATGGATTAACTAGCAAGCTTTGTAAACCTGAGGCTAATTGTTCCCTTGACCAAATGGAAGTAGAATCAAATATTACCTTATTACTCTCAGTTTGTGGACAGACATATCTCTTTAGCTCATCCCATATCTGATTCCATTTCTCCCGCTTGCTTTTCAGATTATCAAAATATTCAATCTTTTTATTTAAATCATTATCATGCATAGTTCATAACTCTTGAGTTTAAACTTGTATTAGCTGTTAAATATGGTGTTGCCAATTTTCTTGATACTTTCTTAAGTTTCTTGAGGAAGTCACTATTATATAGCACCTCATGGTTATATTTTTTGCCACTAGCTGCAGTCATACTAGGCAAGCCTAGAGTTAATCCTTCAATATCTCTAAGGGATGTGATTTTGCCAAGAGATTCATGTAACGGCGGTAAATCTTTTAATCGTGGTACTGATCGCATATTAAAATGTTCCAGCGATTGTTTTAGACCACCAAGCTCATCTATGGCTATTTTTCCTAATCCTGCTGGACCGTATCTTGCTATTCGCGACAAATCAGCACCTATACTTGGATCATTGTTGTTAAGATTAATTCTTTCAAAACCAGCAAGTTTACGACCAATATCGGCTCTATTCATATAATGACCTATACCAACAAGCGGAGATAACATTTTGATTCCTGAACCTATCCCAGCAAGTACTGAACCCTTAGCACCAATTGCTCCTAATCCTGACCCAAGTCCAAAGGTTAAAGCCGTTAGCCCCAATCCTTGTACTAATCCAGTAGTTCTTGCAGATTTTTGATACTTCCCAGCCCGCCATTCTAAATCTCTGCCATAGCTATCCAACTGACTCTGAGCTGCTGCCCCATAACTCTTTAACTGGTTTTGCAACCCTTCAGCATGCGATTGCTGTCTTGCATAGTCAGCAGCAATTTGTTCTTGTCTATTTTGTTCTTCCTTGTATTGTTCAATAATTCTGGTTAATTGTTGTCTAGTATTATCAAAGTTACTACTATCCTGCAACAATCGATTTTGCTGTGATTGGTGGTTAGCAAGCTGATGTTCAAGATTAGCTTTTTCCCTTGTTAGTTGTTGATGCTCTTTGGTGATACTATCCATCGAATGGCGTATTTTGCTTTCCACTTCGCCACGTTGCTTTTTTAGACTCTCTACGTCTTGCTGATATTTAGAAATGTGGCTACCGGCTTCCTCTTCAGTTAAACCTTTCAAACTTTCTTTTCGCTGGGCTATCTGATCATACAGGTTTTGGAAGTTGCTTGGTAATTGCTCTACCTCACTTATTTTTGCATCAAGAGCAGGAGTTTTTTGTTTAAATCCTTCAAAAGCTTGTTTCAGTTGATTGGCTGATGCGGACAAACTAGATCTTTGTGACTCTAAGTTTTTTAAACCACTCTCATATTGTCTAGTATAATAATCCAGTTGGTTCTGCATTTCATAGCTTCTCATGCTAGCTTGGTATTGTTGCTCTTCTAAAGAACGCAAACCCTGCTGAGCATGTTGCAATTGCTGTGATAAATTATTGATAGTAGTTTGTGCTTCACTAGCGTAATTATTGTAACGATCTCGTGATTCATTGTACAGACGATTCTGTCGTCTTTTATCTTTACCGGTAAGATAATTCCAAATTCCACCCATAATCCTATCGTAAATTATTTATAGATATTACTATAGTACCTACTAATAGTAAAAATATAACTGAACAAAATGTTAATCTCATTTCTTAACTCCTATCTCCAAGGCATTATAATCATTCACTACCCTACGGTGTTGCAATATATTATATTGTGACTGCTGTTGTTCATTACCAGTTTTAACGTCCATCGCGAGATAACAAAAACTTTCTACTATGTCAGTAGCTCTAGAGGAATTAGAATGCACCCCTCTTTTGCTGGCATCAAACTCATAAAGTCCGTTAATACCACGTTGACATTTTTGGACGTCGATACGGCATTTACCTAGTAGCATTCTTGCCTTACTTATCATCTCCTCTCGTAAATATTTCCTACCAATGGTAAAAGGTGAAAATCCTACTTGCTGGGCAATCTCGTTGGCTTGTTGTAACCTAGTATCCAAAGTTGGCATTTGTCTTCGACTCATATCATGCGGTAAGACATTGCGTCCATATTGATAAGGTCTAGTTCTTAAATGATTCAAGTAAAACTCTAAATCCTTGCCCCTGTTCATGTAAAAATCGATAATATCAATAGAGTCCTTTTTTTCTTGGACAAACCAAATCACTGTATAGTCAACAATGCCAATATCCCAGTAAGTATGAACCTGATAGGCTGAGTCATGTGGTACATAACCAATACGTCCTTCTTCTTCAGCTAGCCGTAATTGTTCAACAAAAGTACCGCCTTGATCAGCCCTCTTATAACGATATGCTTCAAAGTCACAATAGAATTCTCGGCGAATCTCTTCATTAGTCATATCGACTGAATCAAGTTTACTTTTATCAACTAATGGTTTACCCTCATTATCAGTAGTATCTTCAATAGTTCTGACTTGACAAAACACCCCAGGACTATCTTGGTATTTAAGATACAACTCCTCACCATGCGTTAGTTTCGGGTTATCACTTGGCGTATACAAATAAAGCAACCAAGCATCATTACGAACTACCATTGGCTCTATAACACAACTCATAGCCCTTGGATCATGGTAGGAATATTCCGAAATTACTGCTCCCTTAATACCACTACCCCTGATACTGGCATAACGATCACTACCAACAAACTGAATCACCGAACCATTTTTAAACAATATCTGTTGCTTATATTGCTGACTGCGGGCAATAATACCATCAGGGATAAATGACATATAGGGACGACCCGACAAGGTCATACCGTCCCAAACAGACATTTTAGATTGATTATAGGTAGGATAGACATACCAGTAAATGCCAACTTCCCGAATAGCACTAGCAGTGATCCAGTTAATACCCATAATATCCTTACCAGCTCTTCTATGCCAAATGGCTATGGCTTTCTTACCGCCAGAATACAAATACCTCCACAAAGGTAGTTGGAATGGATAGGGTGACCAGTCTACTGGGAATTTAAAGCTTTTAGACCTAGGAATAGCTTTGATAGCTTCAGCAGTAATAGTTTTGCTAATACTTTTTTCCACCTTAACATCATTTTTCTTCATTGCTGCTATCCTCTGCTCCGTAAGATTCTACCTCAAAATTAGTTACCATCCTCGTTATATCTATATCCCTTGCTCTTTGCTCAGTACTATTAGCACTTTTCCTATTACTACTACCATCACCTTTCCTAGTTTGATTTTGATATTTCTTAGAATTAGCTTTAAGATATTCCAGCAGGGATTTGGAACAATATTTTTTCTTAATAGCAATCGGTTGATTATCTTTGTTATAGGTTATTTCCTCATAGCCATTAATAGCTCGATCATACAAAACCCCTTCTGCTCTATCTACTGCACATTGCAAAGCTAAATTAACACATTTGTTTAGATATTTATCACTGTGAATGATCCGGTGTAACATAAGCGGCGAAATACACCCAGCCTTGCTAACAGCAGTAACAATATTGCCACACTCACCAAGATACAACAAAAAACTAGAGATACTATCTATTGAACCAAATTTGCTAATAGTGCTAGATGAGATCTTTTCTAAATATTTTTCAAATAAACTGTAACTCTTGATCATTAATAATCCATAGAATACCTGCAATATCTTATATTATAGCTCTATTCAATGTTACTTGCAAATGAATTACTTTTTACATTTTTATATTCTTGCTGTTAACTTTAAACAACTACCAAATTAGTCCTATAGCGTGGAATAAATAAGATAATTTCAAGAGTGAATTAACTCTTAAGTATTGAGAATAAAAAATGAAAATTATTAATAATAAGCGATTAATTACCTTAAAAAAAAGTTTACAAAAAGCCCCCCTATACTTGATTTTATGCCGCATAGCCCCCTATTGACTTTACGAAGTTTACTTTTGCAAAAAAAATGAAAAATCCGATAAAAATAGTATAAAAATCTTGCTAAAATAGCTATCAATAACTAATTTAGGGCAAGAGTCTCTGCCAAACTGGCAGAGGACTAAAGTCT
Organism: Rickettsia endosymbiont of Oedothorax gibbosus; assembly: GCF_936269705.1. Classification (NCBI taxonomy): domain Bacteria; kingdom Pseudomonadati; phylum Pseudomonadota; class Alphaproteobacteria; order Rickettsiales; family Rickettsiaceae; genus Rickettsia; species Rickettsia endosymbiont of Oedothorax gibbosus. Next base: position 1,982,822 of record NZ_OW370493.1, on the reverse strand, counting down.
TGCAAACCCCATTACTCTCAAAATTTTTAAGTTTTCATAGTTCCACATGCTGGTTACATGCTGGTTTTTCTTTAAAATGAAAAATTTACTAAATAATCCCTTGTCATTATTAACCCTATTGTAATTATTCTCTTCTCAACTAATACAATTAGTTTTATCAAACTATAACATCTTAAAATTTCGCAAATACAGACTCGTATAATAGTGTTATTTGTTTTTAATACCAATTGCAATAATTAACGCAGTGGTGTAAAATGGGTTTTTAACTGATAAAGGTACTCAAATGGCTAGGTTAATATTACCACAAGGTTTTCATGGTCATGATTTTATAAAAATGATGAAACATGAGCCGCATGGTCGAAATCGTATACGTTTATTGGCGATGTATCACCTTCAATTAGGCAAATCTTTAAAAGCCATATCTGAAATAGTGAAGTCACACTGGAAAACTGTGCAATCATGGCTCAGAAGATTTAGGAATCATGGTTTTGAAGGATTATTTGAATCACAAAGAAGCGGCGCCCCTAGGAAGATTAACACTATACAAGAGTCTGCTCTTTTTGATAAAATCAATACGCTCAGTGAAAGTAAAACTGGTGGGTATATAACTGGAAAGGAGCTACATATCATGTTACTTGAGGAATATGGTGCTAAATGCGCTTTAAAAACAGTCTACAATACTATGCACCGCCTTGGTTTTAGCTGGATTACTTCTCGTTCAATGCATCCAAAGTCAAATCAAGAGACTCAAAATACATATAAAAAAACTTCCCAGACATGTTAACAAAATTATTACCAAAAAATATCGATAGATGTAAAGTTGATATATGGTCTCAGGATGAAACTCGAGTTGGGCAACAAGGTAGCTTAACTCGTATATGGGCTAAGCGTGGCACTAGACCCCGTAAAGTTCGGCAACAGCAATTCATTTCAACATATATTTATGGAGCTGCTTGCCATGATACAGGAGAAGCTTTTGCATTAATTTTACCATATGCAAACACACAGGCAATGAATAAATTCTTAGAAGAGCTTTCTCGCAGTATTCAAGGCAACCGACATATAGCTTTACTAACGGATAATGCAGGTTGGCACACAGCCAAAAAACTAACTGTGCCAAGCAATATCACTTTGATACCGCTTCCGCCCTATGCACCGGAACTTAATGCAATGGAACAAGTTTGGGAATGGATCAAAAATCATTTCTTGTCTAACCAATGTTATGGTGTATATGAAGATATCGTCACTATGGCTTGTTACGCTTGGAATCAATTTGCTCATAATGTAGATTTAGTAAAATCAATTATGTATAGAGACTGGATAAACACACCGTGTTAATTATTGCAATTGGTATAATATATCTTTCTAGCTAAAAATTAGAATCCTCTTATAAATACGCTTAAAATAGCTTTAAGTGCTATCTTTCTAAATTGCCATTGCACCATTATTAACTTTTATAAACTCAAAAGTAAAATTATGACTGTTAAAAGCATGCCTTAGATCCATACCATACTTCTGCTTAATGTAATCACCAATAAAGGCTGTTGCTGGCTTGAGAATGATTTTTTTGCAACTCATATCCTCCTCAACCACTTCTAACTGGCTAAACCATGCTTTATCAACAAATTCACCATAAGATTCCAGTAAATATTGCCGTACTTTGTACCACACTGACTGTGGATTTAGCTGGCTTAGTCCTAAATAGCTTGATTTTGATTTATCGGTAGTTGTGGTAGTTTGTTTGTTAATAATCTCCAAGTGCTGTACCTTGTTGCCGTATACCGCTTGTACTTGATTGAATAATTTGCTTTTTTCATGCTCAAGCAAGCTAATATCCTGTGTTAGCTTAATCCTGTATACATCGCCAAAGACCCCTAAGAAACTACAACTAGTCAGCAACTTATAGGCAGTATCACCCTCAAAGACTCCAGCAATCTTATATTTCAGTTGATTTGTTGGACTAGTGTCTAGACTCGCTTCTACCTTCTGCAAATAACTCTCTTTAGTCCTAGCAGTATAATCCATTTTGAAGTTAAAGCTCTCGTTATTTGCCAAAGCCGGTTGACGCATTTCATGCATCAAAGCCAAAGTCATGTAACTTAGCACGGCTTGCTTATTGCGAAAGTAATTATTGGGACGTTGCTCGCTTAGTCTCATCAACAACTTGTTGATAAAACTCAAGTTGAAGTCACGTCCTGATCTCATTCTTAGCACATCGCCATCGTCTTCAGTCAATGGGTGAAACTCCTCTAACTTCTGAGGCAAACCCCAACCTTTAACCTTGCTGGCAATTTTGCTAATCACACCAGCCAATTTTTGGCAAGATTGTTGATTAACCCCACCACTATCTGCATCATCATCTTTTGAGTCAGACTCTGACTCACTGCCTGAATCGCTGATTGGAGAGGACTCACTAGAATTTATGGGTGGTATCTTACTTACTGAACTTACCGCTCCTTCTGATTGAAAGTTTTGCTCTTGCGTTGACTTACCTTCCACCCAGTTTTGTTCACAATTTTTTTTATTTTCCCCACAATCATCGCTAGAATTTAGCGGTAGTATCTTACTTACTGAACTTACCGTTGCTTCCGATTGTAAACTTTGCTCTTCCGTTGATTTACCCTCTTCCAAACTTTGTCCACAATTTTCTTCAAAAAATTTTTTTTTGCCATATCTAGATATAAATATAGATATATTATTATCTATTATATTGAGTGGGGAAAAATTTTTTTCAATTTTTTCAGTTGAGGTGCAATTTTTTTCAGGTTGACCTGAAATTTTTTGCCGGTTAGGCTGAATATTCTGACCTATTGGGTTATGGTTTGTTTCAGATTGTTTTAAAAATTCTTGTTGATTAGAGTGATAATTAGTTTTACGGGAACTGACAAAATTTTTAAGAAGTTTGATACATTGGATATGAGGACATCTCATATTACGTATAATCAGAGTAGTTGAATAAAAATCAATCAAACCACTGTCTTTCAGTTCTAATAGACATTGCCTTACCCGTCTTTGACCAACTCCTAGCTTTTGCTGGAAAAAAAGATAGCCTTCCTGTAATTCTTCTACTTGCTTATCCCTCTTGTTATCAAATTGTAGGCGAGAAACTATCAGCGACAAAAGTTGACGAGCGGTGATACTTAATCGCTTGCCACAATTGTTAGTAAGATTTCGCCACTCATATGGAATGAAATTGTCAACTACATTGTAAAAGATAGTATCACGATTATCGACAAAAGTGGAGGGGAAAGTTAAAATTTCCGTCATATACCCTCCCTCTGTAGACCAGTTAGAGATGGACTTTTTAGGATGTTATATGTCAGGAATTTTAACTTGAATAACACATATAGAACACATATGGATTTTTTAGTGAAATTAGAAAAGTCCTGAAACCCTAATAAGTCTTTGGCGGGAGTGACGGGACTCGAACCCGCGACCTTCTGCGTGACAGGCAGACACTCCTTCCCTCTCCACCTCCTCTCTTAAACCTTTACTTATTAGCCTTTCAGAATTTTCTTACTCTTTTTAAGAATTTCATATGTGCACCATATGTGCTAATCCTGAAATTTGATCTACAAAAAAATCTATTTTCAACCCTATTACAAGGGGGAAAAGTATGACAGAATCATTAACTTTTTCTAACCCTTTAATTGAAAAACATGATATCATCTTTTATAACTTTGTTGGCAATTTTATCCCACCTGAATGGCGAAATCTTACCAATAATTGTAATAAACGATTAAGTACAACTTCTCGTCGACTTTTATCATTGATAGTTTCTCGTTTACAGATTTATCAAAAAGATAAACTATCAGAAGAATTGCAAGAAGGCTATCACTTCTTCGAAAAAGAACTAGGAGTTTGTCAAAGAAGGGTTAGACAATGTCTAAAAGAATTACAAACAAGTGGGTTCATTGATTTCACTTTAATTACTACAATCAAATATAACCTAAAATGCCGCAATATTTTATGTATCAAACTCCTTAAGAAATTTATGAGTTTTCGTAAAGCTAATGATAATTCTTATCACTTTAATCACACAAATAGTCAATCTAGCCATCGAAAAATTTTAACTCAATCAGAAGAAAAATCTAACCCGAATGAAAAAAAATTTCCCCCACACAATATAATAGATAATAATATATCTATATCTTTATCTAGATGTGAAAAAAATAAAAAAAATTGTGGACAAAGTTGTGGACAAAATTTGCCAGAACCTGAGTCAACTAAGGAGCAAAGCTTTAATTTGCTGTCTGAGGTAACGATAAGTCCAGGTGAACAAAGTTTGTCAGAGCTTGAATCAACTCAGGAGCAAAGCTTTAATTTATCGCCTGAGGTAACGGTAAACTCACTAAGTGAAGCGTTACCCGACAATTCAACAGACTGCAATTCTGGTGATGTAGCTCCAACCGATGATGAGTCAGACTCAGATTCAACAGGTGGTGGATATTCAGGGAATAATGGGGAGCAACAGCCAAGTAGGGAATCAGTAAGTTGGATTAGCAATATTGCCAAAAAGGCTAAAAACTGGTATGCATCTAAGAAGCTAGAGGAGTTTCACCCATTGACCAAAGAAGATGGGGCTTTGCTAAGAATGAGATCAGGTCGTGACTTCAATTTGAGTTATATCAACAAGCTGTTGATTAAACTTAGTGAACAATATCCTGATAATCGCTTTCCTTGCAAGCAAGCAGTACTGAATTACATGAAAATAGCTTTGATTCGTGAAATGCGTCAATCAAATTTGGTAAATAATGATAATTTTAACTTCAAGATAGACGATGTTACCAAGGCAAAAGAGGCTTATTTGTTGAAGATAGAAGCAAATCAGGATACTTCACCACGGAGTCAGTTAAAACGCAAAATTGCTGCAGCCTTTGAGCCTGATACTGCTTATAAATTGCTGACTAGTTGTCGGTTTGTAGGAGTGTTTAACGATGAATACAAGATTGATTTAGCAGATATATCTTTGTCAGACAATGATAAAAGCCAATTGCTCAATCAAGTGCAGGAGGTATACGGCAAGCAGGTTGATCTATTGGATATTATTAGCAACAAAACCACTGACAGTAGCAATAAATCAGCATCAGTGTATTCGGGGCTAAGTCAACTAGACCCAAAGTCAGTATGGTATAAAATAAGGGAATATTTGTTAAAGTCACAGGGTGAGTTCATCGACAAAGCATGGTTTAGCCAGTTAGAAGCCATTGAAGAGGATATGACTAGCAAGAAGATCATTCTCAAACCAGCCACTGCCTTTATTGGTGCTTGGATTCAGAATAATTACAGGAGAGCTTTGGAAGATGCTTGCAGCAGCCAGAATTTTACTTTTGAGGTTATCAATGCTGATAGAATGGTGGCGGTATAACATATGGCAAATAGAAGAAAAGATTAATTGTATTAAGCGAAAAAAAGAAAGATTACAAAGAGGTTAATAATAATCAACCAGTTACTGAAGGTTGAAAAGTACATATGAATCACATATGAAATTGTAAGGATTTAGAAAATATAAGAGTAATGCGGCTTGTAAGAATAGAGCCTCTGCTGAAACAGCAGAACCCCGACCCTAAATTTACCATTTATAGCTATTTTGATAAGATTTTTAGTAATTTTTGTCACTTTTTTATATTTTTTTGCAAAAATTGCCGCAAAATCATCCGGGGGTACATGCAGCATAAAATAGGGTATAGGGGGGCGTTTTACAAAAAATTTTTTTAAGGTAATTAATTATTTGTTATTAAAAATTTTCACTTTTTTAATTTTTATTTTTCAAGTGGTAAAAAGCCTGGAAGTCAGGTATAATAGAGGTAATTACAAGTGATTTTTAAAGAGACATATATGATTAAAAATTATGGTTTGTTTGAAAAATATTTAGCAAAGATATCATCTAGTACCATCAGTAAGTTTGGTTTAATAGAGGATATCTCTAATTTCCTATTATATCTTTGTGAGCATGGTAACATCATTATCGCCGCTAAGAAGGCTGGTTGTATCTCGCCACTTAGGTTGCACCGGATTATTAATAGCGATAAATATTTAGCCAAATGCGTTAATTTAGCTTTAGCCATTGCGGTAGATAGAGCAGAAGGGGTATTATATGACAGAGCAATTAATGGTTATGAGGAAGTGACTTATAACAAGGATAATCAGGCAATTGCTACTAAGAAAAAATATTGCTCTAAATCGTTGTTAGAATATCTTAAAGCTAATTCCCAGAAATATCAAATGAGAAAGAATGGTGCTAGTTACCATAGGAAAAATAGTGATGAAACTGAACAAACAGTAAAAACCCGAGAAATGGCAAAGATGATTGATGTAACTAACTTTGAAATAGAGTCTTATGGGGCAGATGGTTCAATTAATTAAGAAAAGTAAGACCACAGTGATGAAAACTACTAGTAAAGCTAAAGTCAACAAAGAGCTACCTAGATCTACGAGCAGCAAGTTTCCGGTGGACTGGTGTCCCTATCCATTTCAGCTACCTTTGTGGAGATATTTATATTCGGGTGGTAAGAAAGCTATTGCCATTTGGCATAGAAGGGCTGGTAAAGATATTATGGGTATTAATTGGATCACTGCTAGTGCTATTCGAGAAGTTGGCATTTACTGGTATGTCTATCCTACCTATAATCAAGCTAAAATGAGCGTATGGGATGGTATGACATTATCAGGACGTCCCTATATGTCATTTATCCCTAAAGGCATTATTGCTCGTAGTCAGCAATATAAGCAACGGATATTATTTAAAAATGGTTCAGTGATTCAGTTTGTTGGTAGTGATCGTTATGCTACTATCAGGGGTAGTGGTATTAAGGGAGCAGTTATCTCGGAATATTCTTACCATGATCCACGAGCTATGAGTTGTGTTATAGAGCCGATGGTAATTCGTAATAATGCCTGGTTGCTTTATTTGTACACTCCTTCCGATAATCCAAAACTGACACATGGTGAAGAATTATACCGGAAATACCAAGATAGTCCGGAAGTATTTTGCCAAATAAAAACTATTGAAGATACTACGGATAATGAGGGACAACCATTAGTCGATAAAAATAAGTTGGCTTCGGTCGACATGACTAATGAAGAGATTCAAAGAGAGTTTTATTGTGACTTTGCTGCTTATCGTTACAAGAGAGCTGATCAAGGTGGTACTTTTGTTGAACAATTACGGTTGGCTGAAAGTCAGGGGCGTATTGGCTATGTGCCATTTGATGCAAGCTATCAGGTTAACACTTACTGGGATATAGGTATTGTTGATTATACGGTGATTTGGTTTGTTCAAGAGAAAAAAGACTATATTGATATTATCGATTTTTATATGAATAGGGGTAAAAATTTAGAGTTTTATCTTAATCATTTAAGAACTAGACCGTATCAATATGGACGTAATGTATTGCCCCATGATATGAACCAAAGACAAATGCCAACTTTGGATACTCGCTTACAACAAGCCAATGAAATAGCAGAAAAAGTAGGCTTCCCACCTTTTGCTATTGGTAGGAAATATTTACGGGAAGAAATGATAACTAAAGCCAGAAATCTGCTAGGCACGTGCCGAATAGATGCTGAGAAATGCCAACGTGGCATTAACGGTCTCTATGAGTTTGATGCCACTAAAAGAGGCGTGCATTCTAGCTCCTCGAGAGCTACCGATATAACTGAGAGTTTTTGTTATTTAGCGATGGATGTTAAAACTGGTAATGAGCAACAGCAATCACAATATAACATACTAAAATATCGTAAAGTAATGAATGATTATAATGCTTTGGAGAGATGAAATGGCTGAAAGGGGGATAAATATAAATAGCTATAATATAGATGAGGTAATATAATGTTCTGGTTACCAGCCTTAGCAGTTGCAGGTTTAGTTGGAGGTTTTTTTAGCCGGGAGGTTTCTAAAGGTATTTCTAAGTATGTTCCTGGCGGCAAGTATCTTACTGGTGCTGATAAAAAAAGGCATACGCATAACTATGAGGAATCGCAGAATCGTTATAATAATTATGCTCGTGAGGCACAAAATACTATCAATAAGCTATCTCATGAATTACAACAGTCAGTGCATGGTTTACGTTCTCTAGAGGAGCAGAAATATCAAGCTAACGTTAGAAACTATGAGATGCAGAACCAATTAAATCACTATACTAGCCAATATGATAGTGGTTTAAAGAACATAGAAGCACAAAGAGCTAGGCTAGCTTCCTCATCTGAACAACTTAAACAATCTTTTGCAGCATTGCAACAGAAAGCTCCAGCCCTTGAAGCAAGAATGAGCGAGGTGGAACAATTACCAGGTGTCTTTCAAAATCTCTATGAGCAAGTAGCCAAGCAAAAAGAAAGTTTACGAGGCTTAACTGAAGAAGAAGCAGGCAGTACAATTGCCAAACATCAGCAAGACGTTGAATCGTTAAAAAAGCAACGTCAAGAAATGGAAGGCAGAATTCGTCAATCTATGAATGACATTACTAGGGAACATAAAAATCTTAGTATGGAAAAAGCTGATCTTGAGAATCAGTTAGGTAACTATCAAGCAAGTCAAGATCGTCTATTGCAAGATACTAGTAATTTTGATCAGGCAAGACATCAATTAACCAGCATCATTGAACAATATAAACAACAGCAAAGCATAGAAGATAAAATAACTGCTGATTATACTGAACGCCAAAAGCATATTGAGGGTTTACAAAATAAATTAAGGGATTATGGTTCATCTGCACAAAGTCAGTTAGATAGTTATGCTCACGATGTAAAGTGGCGGGCTGAGAAACTTCAGAAATCAGCCAACATTACAGGCTTGGTACAGGGGGCAGGTCTTGGTGCCTTAACCTTTGGAGCTGGAATGGGACTGGGAGCATTAGGAGGAGCAGGAGCAGCAACTGTAGCAGGAGGAACTTCAATACTTGGACAGCTAGGTTTTGGACTAAAATGTTTATCTCCATTAGTTGGTATTGGTCATTATATGAATACATCAAATATTATGCATAACCTTAGAGGGAGGATTGAACAAGTTGATCTTGCTAATAACCATCAATATGATGGTATGTCGGGCAATTTAGAGCAAATGGCAAGATATGGTCGATCAGGATTAGCAAAAACGCCGATAGCTGAGCTTGGTGGTTTAAAACAAGCAGTGGAGCATTTTAACATGCGGTCAGTACCACAATTAAAAGATTTACCGCAATTATCTGAATCTCTTGGCAAGATAGTATCGCTTAAGGATATTGAAGGGTTAACCCTTGGTTTGCCTAGCATGACGGCAGCTAGCGGTAAGAAATATAACTATCAGGTGTTGTATGATAATGACTTTATCAAGAAGCTCAAGAAAGTGTCAAAGAAACTTGGTACGCCATATTTAAACCCAAACTCAACTATAAACTCAAACGTAACAAGGAATATGGTGACAGCTTATGGCTGATAGTGATTTAAACAAAAAAATTGAATATTTTGACAATCTCAAGAGCAAGCGGGAGAAATGGCAGCAAGTATGGGATGAGCTAAAGAAATATGTTTGCCCACAAACTGAGAGTAATAAGGTAATATTTGATTCAACTTCTATTTGGTCAAGAGAGCAATTAGCATCAGGTTTACAAAGCTTGCTGGTAAATCCAGCAATAAATTGGTTTAACCTTACTATAGCTGCTGAAAATAAAGAGCAGCAGGAATATTTAACAACAGCTGAACGCAGCATGCTAGCCCAAATGTTAGAAAAATCTTTAATGGATATATTCAACAATCCGGCTTCTAATTTTTATAATCAGATTCATCAGTTTTTTCTAAATCTCGCTGCCTTTGGTACCGCGATATTCTATGTTGAAGAAGACCCAGAATTAGAACAAACTCTATTCTTCCGTAACATTAATTTACAAGAATGTTATTGTGAAGAGGATAAGTTTGGTTTTGTTAATACAATGTATCGACTATTTAGTATGCCGATAAAATCTGCGTTAGCTAAATGGTCAGACTTTGCTCCTTTCAATGAAAGATTAGCCAAAAATCCTGATGAAATAGTAGAAATATTACACATAGTTAGCCCGCAAGCTCAAAATCAGAAGAATAAAGGTAGAAAACCAATGGCAACAGCTAGCTCATTAATACTTGATTATAGCTCAGAATATATCTACCTAGCTGAACAAAAAATTATCAATCAATCAGGCTATTCTTATTTCCCATTTTTTGTGACGCGATGGGTAAAAGAAGAAGGTGAAGTATATGGCTATGCTCCGGCTCATCATGTGCTGCCTGATATTAAATTGCTCAATAGTTTAAGGCAAATTACCCTAAAAGTAGCCCAGAAACAGCTAGACCCACCATTATTAGTGCCAAAAGATGGGTATTACTTACCACTATATACTACGCCAGGCAGTGTTAATTTCTACCGTAATGGTATGGCAGATAAAATAATACCGCTAACTGGTATGGAAAATATCCTACCTACTGAAATTGAACAAAATCAATGTCGCGATGCCATATACAAAGCATTCTATATCGATATATTCAGGATGCAAAAGGAAACTCAATAACTAACCAGCTGAAGCTGGTAGGTTGAAGTTGCGACTAGAAGTCACGGATTTACTCTAAAGAGATATTCATTACATTATACCAATTGCAATAATTAACACGGTGTGTTTATCCAGTCTCTATACATAATTGATTTTACTAAATCTACATTATGAGCAAATTGATTCCAAGCGTAACAAGCCATAGTGACGATATCTTCATATACACCATAACATTGGTTAGACAAGAAATGATTTTTGATCCATTCCCAAACTTGTTCCATTGCATTAAGTTCCGGTGCATAGGGCGGAAGCGGTATCAAAGTGATATTGCTTGGCACAGTTAGTTTTTTGGCTGTGTGCCAACCTGCATTATCCGTTAGTAAAGCTATATGTCGGTTGCCTTGAATACTGCGAGAAAGCTCTTCTAAGAATTTATTCATTGCCTGTGTGTTTGCATATGGTAAAATTAATGCAAAAGCTTCTCCTGTATCATGGCAAGCAGCTCCATAAATATATGTTGAAATGAATTGCTGTTGCCGAACTTTACGGGGTCTAGTGCCACGCTTAGCCCATATACGAGTTAAGCTACCTTGTTGCCCAACTCGAGTTTCATCCTGAGACCATATATCAACTTTACATCTATCGATATTTTTTGGTAATAATTTTGTTAACATGTCTGGGAAGTTTTTTTATATGTATTTTGAGTCTCTTGATTTGACTTTGGATGCATTGAACGAGAAGTAATCCAGCTAAAACCAAGGCGGTGCATAGTATTGTAGACTGTTTTTAAAGCGCATTTAGCACCATATTCCTCAAGTAACATGATATGTAGCTCCTTTCCAGTTATATACCCACCAGTTTTACTTTCACTGAGCGTATTGATTTTATCAAAAAGAGCAGACTCTTGTATAGTGTTAATCTTCCTAGGGGCGCCGCTTCTTTGTGATTCAAATAATCCTTCAAAACCATGATTCCTAAATCTTCTGAGCCATGATTGCACAGTTTTCCAGTGTGACTTCACTATTTCAGATATGGCTTTTAAAGATTTGCCTAATTGAAGGTGATACATCGCCAATAAACGTATACGATTTCGACCATGCGGCTCATGTTTCATCATTTTTATAAAATCATGACCATGAAAACCTTGTGGTAATATTAACCTAGCCATTTGAGTACCTTTATCAGTTAAAAACCCATTTTACACCACTGCGTTAATTATTGCAATTGGTATTATTAGGCTGATGTGCATCTGAATGATTGTTAATGTAGTTATTGATTATATCATCAGTGACATTACCACTGGTTGAGCTAAAGAAGCCCCTAGCCCAAAAGTGGCGTCCCCAGTAAGTTTTTCTAATTTCAGGAAATTCTTGCTGAATTTTATATGATGAACGTCCTTTAGCTGCTTTAACAAACTGACTAATGGATATATGAGGTGGAATTTCAGCCATAATATGGACATGATCGGCAGATAATATTCCATTGATGATTTTGATACCAAGATATTCTGCTACCTGAGCAATAATTTCTCTAATTCTAATCCTGAGGTTACCTGTGAGTACTTTGTATCGATACTTAGTAATCCAAACGATATGGAAGCGGTGGTAAAATACGGTGTGGCTAGACTTACTATAATCAGTCATATATATTATTCTCTATTCAGAGAATAATATATATGATAACATTAGTAAATTGAAATATTTTAGAACAAGGACTGAAGTCTTTTCCGGCTGAAGCCGGAGGTTTTAACCAAATTTTGGGACAATAAAGAAATGACTGCCACTGAGGTGCAAATTAGGACGGAGGAACAATACCGTTTAATGTCTCCAATGGTTGGTAGAATTGAGAGTGAGTTGTTAAATCCGTTAATCATGGCAATATATCAAACGCTAATCAAATATAACAGAGTAACGTCAATTCGGGATAAGGATATTGTGAACATGTAGATTAAAATCAAATTTTGTTGAAGGTTTATTTTTCTTTAATGAGTAAGCAACAAGAGTAGATAATATATGGACAAAGGCATTTATTGGTGATCTATGTCTAGTATGTTCAAGGTTCATTTTATTGTCCCAAAATTTGGTTAAAACCTCCGGCTTCAGCCGGAAAAGACTTCAGTCCTTGTTCTAAAATATTTCAATTTACTAATGTTATCATATATATTATTCTCTGAATAGAGAATAATATATATGACTGATTATAGTAAGTCTAGCCACACCGTATTTTACCACCGCTTCCATATCGTTTGGATTACTAAGTATCGATACAAAGTACTCACAGGTAACCTCAGGATTAGAATTAGAGAAATTATTGCTCAGGTAGCAGAATATCTTGGTATCAAAATCATCAATGGAATATTATCTGCCGATCATGTCCATATTATGGCTGAAATTCCACCTCATATATCCATTAGTCAGTTTGTTAAAGCAGCTAAAGGACGTTCATCATATAAAATTCAGCAAGAATTTCCTGAAATTAGAAAAACTTACTGGGGACGCCACTTTTGGGCTAGGGGCTTCTTTAGCTCAACCAGTGGTAATGTCACTGATGATATAATCAATAACTACATTAACAATCATTCAGATGCACATCAGCCTAATAATGTAATGAATATCTCTTTAGAGTAAATCCGTGACTTCTAGTCGCAACTTCAACCTACCAGCTTCAGCTGGTTAGTCAGAACGCCCTCGCAAAGCGAGGGGCTTGACGGTTATGAGCAGCCCAAAGGGCTGCCATTGTTAATTAAAATTCTCCTGATTCGTCAGAGCCTAAACTATCAAGTTGCTCTTGATTCTTAATGTAGTGTTTGATCTGATTCTCTTCAAATCCTACAGTTGAGACCGCATAACCTCTAGCCCACAACTTTTCTCCATTAAAATTACGTTTTCGTCCACCAAACTGCCTAGCAACGGCTATAGCACTTTTCCCCTTGATATAGCCTATTACTTCAGCTACAGAATATTTAGGAGGAATCTTGATGAGCATATGCACATGATCTTGTACCATATGCCCCTCTATGATCTTGCTCCCACGTTGAAAAGCTAACTCATGGAATACGTTCCCAAGATATTTTCTAACCTTCCCGTACAATTCTTTTTTACGACACTTTGGAATAAACACAATATGATATTTGCAATCCCATTTAGAATGATTTAAACTTTCGTATGTTGTCATATATTTTCTCCTTTGACCGTCAAGCCAAAGAAGTTATATATGATAACTTTTTATTTTATACTAAATCTAAAGGCCAAGCCTTGATGGTCTCACTAGTCAAACTAGTGGCTTACCTATCATTGAGTTACGCTTTCGAAGTAAGATTTTTTCTTTCAAATCCATTAATTTATTTTCCATATTCTTCTTAATTCCATGAATCATTTTTAAGCCTCTTTCATATAAATTTAAGAACAAATTTTGCTTAATACGTCAGTTCGGGATAAGATATAGATGAAATAGTAATAGATAAAAGGATTGTCAAAAAGGAGTGCCTGCAGTATTTATATTTTTAAACAAAAAAACAAACTACAGGCATGAAAAAAGATATCACAGAATTATATAGTTTTATAGATGATTTTTGTAAAATTTATTTGGAGTATGAACAGAGAAAGTTATTACCATCAAATAAGCAAAGAAATCGCTGTTGTAGCATGAGTCTAAGTGAAATGTTAACAATAATAATTATGTTTCATACATCCTATGCTAAGAATTTTAAATTTTTCTATAAAAGTTATATAGAGTGCATGCATAAGGATGATTTTCCCAAAGCCTTGAGTTATAATAGATTTGTTGAATTAATGGCACGATTATTCATACCGCTAAATATGTTGATTCATTTGTTGTTTGGTGAGGAAACAGGTATTTATTTTATTGACTCTACAACGATTAAAGCTTGTCACAATAAAAGGCGTTATAGCAATAAAGTTTTTAAAGGATTAGCCAAACATAGTAAATCCTCTATGGGGTATTTTTATGGTTTTAAATTACATGTAATAATCAATAATAAAGGGGAGTTTATGGCATTAAAAGTGACCAAAGGCAATGTAGATGATAGGGTTCCAGTACCGGAGTTAACAAAAAGATTAACTGGAATTATAGCAGCTGATAAAGGTTATATTAAGCAAAATTTGTTCTTAAATTTATATGAAAGAGGCTTAAAAATGATTCATGGAATTAAGAAGAATATGGAAAATAAATTAATGGATTTGAAAGAAAAAATCTTACTTCGAAAGCGTAACTTAATTGAAACAGTTTTTGATTATCTAAAAAATAAAATGAACCTTGAACATACTAGACATAGATCACCAATAAATGCCTTTGTCCATATATTATCTACTCTTGTTGCTTACTCATTAAAGAAAAATAAACCTTCAACAAAATTTGATTTTAATCTACATGTTCACAATATCCTTATCCCGAATTGACGTAGAGTACCGATTTTAGAGGGAGCAAATAGCCCTCCTGAGATAGAGATTGAATATGTTTCACCACTATCCAGGGCACAGAAAACATCAGCAATATCCAGCGTTGAGCAAGTATTAGGTTTTTTTCAACGAAGTGGAATCAGTAACTTTTTTCCTGAGATTTATGATAATATCAACTGGGATGAATGTTTTAAACTATTTTTTGAGCTGCGAGGAGCCCCAAGCTCAATCCTGAAGAACGAGCAAGAAGTATTACAAATCAGACAACAACGTAAGATGATGCAAATGCAACAGCAACAACAACAGATATAAGGGTAAGAAAGAATGAAACTATCAATTAACTCCTCATCCTCATTACCTTTATTAACAAAAGAGCAGTTAAAATCAATTTATTACAAGCTTTTTAGTGGAGAAGATGGTAAAATAGTATTAGAGGATTTAGCACAAATGAGTGGCATATATCGTAGCAATTTCGTTCGGCAAGAAAGTGATTACACAGCCTTTCTTGAAGGGCATCGAGCTTTATTCCTATACATATGCTCACAAGTTTCAGAAGATGATGGAATTGATAATATCGATGGTACTAATGAATCAGATAAATAATGGCGATATTTAGTAACAATTAAGAGGTTATATTATATGTTTTTATCAAAGTTTCTTGACCCTAAAAATGATTTTTGTTTTCGCCAAATTTTTGGTACTGAAAAGAATAAAGATATACTTGTTCATTTTTTAAATGATGTTCTCAAGTGTAAAGGAAATGAGCAAATAATTGAGGTGACATTTTTACCAACTATCCAAGACCCTGATATTGCTATTTACAGAAAGTCCATAGTTGATGTGTTATGTAAAGATCAACACGGTAATCAATTCATAGTAGAGATGCAGGTAAGTAAGCATCCAGGATTTGAGAAGAGAGCCCAATATTATGCAGCTAAAGCATATTCTCAGCAAATACTTGAGGAAGATGAGAAACACAAGAAACTGGCAGTATACGCCAAATTAAAAGGAGTAATATTTTTAGCGATAGCGGATTTTGTGATGTTTAGCGATAAAAAACATTGGAAATCAGAACATCGTCTTTTAGATACAGAGAGCTATGCCCATGATTTAAAAGATTTTTACTTTGTTTTTTTAGAGCTTGAGAAATTTAAAAAAACTATTGATGAGCTAAAGAGTATTGAAGAGAAGTGGATGTATTTTTTCAAGCATGCAGGAGATAGTAAATTAACCTTAACAGAAATAGAGAATTTAATAGGTAAAGATGAAATTATTAGGAGAGCCTTTGGGGCTGTAGACCAAGCTAGCTGGTCAGAAGCAGAGCTTAACACCTATGAGCAAAGAACAAAAGCCTATTTTGATAATTTAGCGGTAGAACAGCAACAAATTGAAGATGCTGAAGCTAGAGGCAAAGCTGAAGGTATTGAAGAAAAAGCTATAGCCATGGCAAAAAAAATGTTGGATAAAAAAAAGCCAATAGATGAAATCATTGAATTTACCGGGCTAATCCTTGAAGAAATAGAGAAGTTAAAAGAAGAAATGGAAACGTTGAAAGAAGAATAAGCAGATGAGTAAAGAATTAATTGCCAATAACTATGAAACTAGCCCTACTTCCTCTGGTAGTGATTGGCTAGCTAACATGCCTGAGGAAATACGTAAAGCTGAGTCACTGGGTAAATTCAAGGATGTCTCATCTTTAGCTCAGAGCTATTTGGAAGCAGAAAAAAGCTTAAATCAGCGAGTTGCTGTGCCAAAAGATGACAGCTCTGATGATGAGTGGCATAAATTCTATTGCCGTTTGGGATTGCCTGAAGATAAGAAATATACTGATAAACGCTCCAAGGAAGATGAGGAGTATTTAACTCGTTATGAAGATATGTTTTACCAAAGCGGATTATCTAAAAGGCAAGGTGAGAAGCTGCTTAATTCTCTGTATGGTTTTTCGCAGGATTTACAAAAACAGCAACAAAATGCTATCGAGCAAACACGTAACTCTCACATTGATTTGCTGAAACGCAATTATGGTGAAGGTTTTGACAGTAAAATGACAGTGATGCAGGCAGCCTTATCTAAGTTTGGTACTAAAGAGCTGGCTGGATTAATTGAAGACTCACATTACGCACCAGCTTTAGTTGATTTATTAGTACGAGTCGGTGAAACTTTAAAATCTGACTCGTTAGTAATTGGCAAAGAGCTACCTGGCATTAACAGCCGAGAGGCGGCATTGTCAGAGATAGATAAACTTGATTCTGACCCCGAGTTTGTGGTAAAATTAAGGAGTAAAGAGCATACGGGACATGAACAAGCTGTTAAACGTATGCAACAATTATACAAGATCGCTTATGATAAGACACAATAAAAAATAACGTAACCAAGCAATCATTAAAGTCATGAAGTAGGTGACAACTCATTTAAGGCTGCAACTTCGCAATAACCTATCATAAAAGAGCCACTAATAACATATATACCCGAAAGGTTGTTGGCTGCATAGAGGACAACGACCAGCTTAAGTTTTTGTTGATTTGAGTATAAATGATATCACACTTTAAATATTGATAGATTATTTGAGGAGAAAAGAAATGGAACAAATAACAGATGGTCTTAAAGAACAATTTGCCAAAAATATCAGCCTAGTTATTCAACAAGAAGGTTGTAAACTAAGAAAATGCGTTACAAATGGTACGCAGGATACTGAGGTAATTAGCTTTGAGTCAATGACTACCCATGAGGTGGAGAGTAGAAATCGACGGGCAATTGATCCTGATGATCATTTACATGGACATTATACTGATGGTGGAGACCCTGGTAGATTAGAACAAATAGAATTTAAAATTCCAACTATTTCAAGAAGGTTTTTGACGGCTTCTGCCTATCATTGGAACGCTACCATGGATAGGAACGATAAGTTGAACCTATTAACTGACCCTACTTCACATTTTCCTAAAATGGCAGGTTGGGCAATGGGTAGACAACAAGATAGAGTAATTATTAGTGCTTTTGCAAGTCCAGTTCGAGCAGGAAGGACAGGCAACAATGTTGTTAACTTTGACGTAGCTAATAATGTGGTACCAGTAGGAATTAGGGTTACTGATGTTAATTTAGGCTTAAATGCTCAAGCTGCAGTTGCCGTCAATAGAGGGGGCATCCAGCAAAAGAGAGCAGGACTGACTGTTGACAAACTAATAAAAGCTCATCATATCTTAAAAAAACGCTTTTTTGGTATGTATGATAAATTATACTTATTGTGCTCAAGCAATCAAATTTCAGACTTACTACGTGATCCACAAATTACCAATTATGACTATAATAACGTTAGAGCCTTAGTAAGTGGTGAAGTTAATAGTTTCTTAGGATTTACTTTTATTACTAGCGAGATGCTGGGTGGTATATTTGATAATACTGGGGATGCTAATCAATCTAGATATGCTGTTAGAGATTGCTATGCCTTTAATGAAGGAGCCATAAGATTTAATACGGTTAGTGGTTCTAACAAGAAGGGTATTGAAGAGCTGGTACAATACCACTATGCCAAGGTATTATATTACAGTGAAGCATTTGGAGCTAGCCGTGATAATGAACAAGCAGTAGTGGTCATTAAATGTTTAGAGGACTATGACTGCACCAGCCATCATGGTGAATTGTGGAAAGCAATAGCTAATGAGAATCACCGGAAAGGCTTACATAGCATAACAATGCCATGGCAGATGTTTGGCAATCAATGCCGGAATAGTGATAATAGTGAGGATATTACTGATAATGATTTAGCAGTAATTGCCAACAATAATTTAGCTACGCAAGTACTGGTCATGAGAAGAGCTGCTACTGTTGATGCTGCTGCCGGTGTTGGTGGTGTTGGTGATAATGTTGTTGAGGATGATGGTGATGGTGGTATTGTTGAGAGTGAGAATGAAGATGGGTAACTACAAAATTGATTCAATAGTGTAATTATTGTGAAATATGAGATTATCAAAAAGGCAGTAGTAGTACTTGGGTCAAATTGTGGTATTAGTAGCATTGGTGGTGGCAGAATATCAAAAGCCGAGGAATTAAGTGAGGAGTTTGTTAATCCTGCTATTGAAGATACTGTACTAATGGTTAAATGGTCATTTGCATTACGGAGAGTTGATAATATCGAAGGTAATAGACAAAACTTTACCGAAATACCGAATATTAATGATTGTATTAAATGTGCTGTAATAGTGCCATCTAACCTACAATTTTATACAGAGACAGGTAAGATTTACTTCAAGGGTGGTAAACTTACCTCACTGTTTTATTACAGCAAAAACATTGTTGATAATTTATTAGAGAATGATCCAACTATTTGGCAACAAGTACCTGCCAGCTTTAAATTACTGGCAGCTTTATCATTAGCCTCACAAGTGTCATTTGCTATGTATTCCGATAGTGTGTTTACTGATGGACTAAAGAAACAATATTTGATCAAATTGGAAGAAACAAGAAGGATTTATGCGGTTGATTATAATCTGATTAATTCCGGTGAAGTATGATATTTGAATAATCAAATTACGTTAAGTTATGCAACAAGAACAATTTGTTTACTCACAAAAAAACAACTTCTCAGGTGGTGAGCTTACTCCGACCATTGAAGGGAGAACTGAGCTGGTATTGTATCAGAATGGTGTTAAGAAGCTGATTAACTTCATGCTGTTACCATCAGGTGGCATTATGCGTAGACATGGGACACAATTTGTCCATTTGTTTAATGATAATGTGCCAAAGAAAATGGCAGCAGTGATGTTCTCAAGGAAGTTATCCTACTTACTAGTTTTTGAATCGCATAAGTTACATACTAATTGCTTATTTTTTGTTGGTGGTGAGTTATTGCTAACCAATAAAATTATTAAGGATGATGGGCAAGATTTTCATTTTCGTCCTAAGGATTTTTCTTATGTAGTGTTCCAAGGGATTGCTTATATTTCCTTCGGTGATAAGAGACCGATCTTTAAATTCTCCGTTGATCCGCAAATTGTTGAGCAATTTTACCAATATATTAGCGAACAGGCAAGCAAAAGACAGGTAGAATATGGTGAAAGAGCTGAGATAGCTTCAAGTAGTAGCTATGAGCTATCCAGTAATTTTCCTGGTAAAGATAGAATGTTTATTATTGAACCACTAAAATGCCAAGTTAATTATTTTACTACAGGACAAACTGGACAAGCTACTAAGATACAGAAACCTTTTAATGAGGTAATTTATGGAGCAGAAGTAGATAAAATTAATGATGAGCTAAAAGCTCTTTATCAGCGAGCAGCAAGTTTATCATATGTTAATCAATCCCCCATCTACCAAGCCCAGCAGGAGAAATTATATTGCACTTCAGTGGTTACTTTTGAAAACCGATTATGGTGTTTTGGGGTTAATAAGAATATTCATGCAATTTGGGCAAGCTATAAGGGAGATTTTAGTGATTTTAGGATGGCATATAGGACTTTACTAGAAGCCCGTAATCCTTTAACTGCTTTTTCGGCAACTTTTTCTTCTGCTACTTTTGATAATGTTCTATGGTCGGTACCTTTTGCTGATGAATTGTTACTCGGTACTAGTGATGGTATTTATTTAGTGAAAGAAGGAGATCGAGCTAAAGGGGAGTTTGTCAAAATCCATAAAGAGATTGAGTTGCCGGTATCACCACTGAAACCAGTAGTGATCGGTAAGACCATCTTTTTTGTTGAAGGTAATGGATGTAAAATCAATAGCTTGTATTATTCACAAGAAAAAGGTGGCTTTCAAATATCAGATATAACTGCCTATGCTGAGCATATATTTGCTGGTGGTATTAGACAAATTGTCGGCTGTAACAGTCCATTTTCGATGATAGTGGCGGTGCTAAAAAATGGCTCTTTTGCAATTTTTATCTATTCGCAAGATTTAAAAATTATGGGCTGGTCACAACATTGGCTGGGTGGTAATGGTCAAGTATTAGGCATTACGCCGATCTATGCTGAAAGTGCTGAT
This sequence comes from Rickettsia endosymbiont of Oedothorax gibbosus, assembly GCF_936269705.1. Taxonomy (NCBI): domain Bacteria; kingdom Pseudomonadati; phylum Pseudomonadota; class Alphaproteobacteria; order Rickettsiales; family Rickettsiaceae; genus Rickettsia; species Rickettsia endosymbiont of Oedothorax gibbosus. The sequence goes on along the minus strand of NZ_OW370493.1, from coordinate 1,961,929 downwards.
ATGTTATATTTGCATGTTCGGAGAAGTGATGATACTGGTGTAAGCAGTAAAGAATATCTAGAAGTGCTGCAAACTCGTTATTTTTCTGCCAAGCATTTTGTTACCGATAGAGCAGTTTATGCTGATTGTCATGTAAATATCCTGCAGCCAGGAGAGAATGCTGCTTACCGTTCAATTATGCAAGCGTTAAAGGATGATAGTGCTTATGAGTTTAGAGGTGATATAACCAAGCTAGAGCATATTGTACAGGCTCAAGCAGAAAATATCTTGAGAGTTAAGTTAGATAATGCTGGTGATTCTTTTAAATACAAAAACAGGCACATTGCTAATTATGATGAACATAGACCCGAGATAGAAAGTTTTTTACAAAAATATTATAAAAATTATTTACCTAAGATTATGAATATTTTGGCGATATCTTTTGCCTATCATCGAATATTCTCACGTATTTATGCTGAAATAGATAATCTATTTTCCGGTCATCCTGAAAGTTTAGTGGTAATCGAGCAATTATTATATGATGGTGAGCGTCTTGGTGGTGATATTATTGAAACCACAGAAGCACTAAATAAAATTGATGTACCAGCTATTTTAAGAGATGGTGGCTTAATGGAATATCTGCCTAATAGTGCTTTTTCCTTTCGTCCAACTATTTGTCTGCAAATAAAAAAACTAAATACTGAGCTAATAAGGTTCATCGCTGGCACGGTGCAAGATATTATGGCAAATGCTAAGCAAAATATTAATCTACAGTTTGAAGTAAGTAGAGAAATACAAGAGATGCGGTTAGCGGCTATTCACATCAATAAAAGAATGTTATTATATTATGCTCAGCAGGATAGTGACAATAATAAAGAATTGCTAGTTAACATAAAAAAGTTTTTTACCAAAACTGTAGTGGATTTTTACCAGGAACTGCTAAATATCGCTCATCCAAAACTGACTAAATATATATTTGGTGAAGAGATTAAACAACTAATTAGCCGACAAATAATAGAGTTAGATCAACATACTAGCAAACAACAAATAAATGATAAATTATCAACCATTACTAACCAATTAATTGATAAATTACAACAAATACATAATGACAACAAGATTAATGAGCTAAGCAATTTCAAAAGACGAGAAGAAATAGTTGATTGTTTAAGGAGTATCATACTTGATAAACAATTAAGTAAAGATGTTAGAGAATATATTTTGTCTGATAATTTTAATCAAACTATCGATGAGATGATAGATGAAGTAGCATACAGGCTGGGAAATGCTGAAAGACTGAACTTACCACCAACGGAAGGAAGTAGAGAGCGTAGAGCCTCATTATCTTCATCCTATTCCTCATCTTCTATTCGCAGCGAAGAAGATTACACTGAAACGTTAGCTGATAGAATATTTGAGCAAATGCAAGAGCTCAAAGAAGGACTAGCTTATTTTCAGCGTAACATTATTGAATATTGTCAGTTAATCATGCCAAGCTTTCATCCAGCTTTATTGAAAGATATTCTTGAGGATGAGAAGAGCATAAAATTAGAGAAATATTTACTTTTATCAAAAAGATATTTTCCAGTTTTTAAAAAACTATTTCCTGATATTGGAGGTTATGAACTAAGTAGTATAGCTGGAAACTGCTTGCCATCATTCCAGCAAATAAATATTGCCACTATATTGCCAATTTTTCAGAAAATTGCTGTATCTATTATTGGTGATGAAGAATTACATGATTTAAAGATTATTGATAATGAGCTGATTAAGCTAAAACATCCGGTAAGACATTTGTCGGTAGGTTTTCCTTATTCTTCGATATTACAGACTTTTCCTTTGATATTTCCGGATGAATACGAGCATGTTCCGAAAAAAGATGCGGAACTTGGATTGAAGGTCTTTAATAGTAAAGGTGGTTATATTGAAGAAAGGCTTGATAATGGGCAAATAGATAGGCAACATATTAATAGTAGATATTTAGATAGTGATGCGTTGATTAGATTGGTTAATGATAAGAAATATTTAACAACATCAACAGCTACTAAAGAAGTATGTGACTTATTTGCCACTCCTTATCAATCAGGTTGGGTAAATTTTATTATGCACGGAGAAATTAAAACTGATATTGATGTTATTTTTAAGGTCGATAAGCCTTATCCCGTTAGTATATTAAAAATCTATGCCAAGGCAAAGATTTTACCAAATTATAAGGGTAATTGATGAATGAGCGAGAGACCCCCACTAACCACAGGGGTCATAACACTGTACCTACGTTCCTCAGTCAATGTTGCAAGTAGCAATCGGTAATGCCCTAATTCTTCGAAAGAATCGACTGCTAAAAATGCCTACCCGTTAGGCAGATTTTTCAGTACATTACACAACTAATACTAGTTATAATGTAACATATTCTTGCAACAAATTAAATAGCTAAAAATCTTTAAAAGGTAAAAAATAGCAATGTTTGATTTTCTAAATTTTTTCTCGAGTGGAGCGAGTATATTTGCTACAGGAGCATCTTTATTTAATACTTACTCCCAACTAAGAAGTAATAAAGAAAAAACTAAGCAATCCTTATATGAACAACAGCATTTATTGAGACAACAACAGGAGAATGTCAGGTTTGACCGTCAACAACTAATAGAAAGAACTGCGGAATATGGAGCAATATCAAGTTATCATGTTGATATGTTGAGGCAAGAACAGTTATATAATCGCCAGCAGCTGGGCTATAATATCCTGAAAACTGGTATTGGTATAACTGGTACTGATTCAGCTGGCTTATTACTACGACATATGGCTTATATGGACGAGATGAAGGCAAGAAGTGTAGAAGCTGAACATTTTCACCAAAGACCAAGATCAAACTTAAACACGGTAATGATTGATTTAAATAAGGAAGCAATTAACCGTAATATTAGTTCGATCAGGTCAGCTTCGCCTTGGCAAAATCTTGGTACGGTTTTAAGCGGGATGTCTGATCTTGCTAGGATATCAAGAAGTAATGAAGGGATAACAGACAAGTAAAAGGGAAGTAATAAAAAAAGATGAAATGGCAAGTTATAGCAGGTATAAGTCAGCAGATTAATGAAGAAGCTAAAGGCTATTTGGTACGTAAACTGGAGAAAGATTCCAGCGTAGAAATGCCAAATTTATGGGCAGACTTTATTAAAGATACCACTACGCACTTGCATCAATCACAGAGCAATATTGAAGTAGCTAGTGATAACAAAACTGGTGGTTTTAACTGTTTGACACAATTTGATGAATTTCATCCGGATTTTTCAGAAAACAACAAACCGTTTATCGAGTATTTTTTAGGCAAGTATGATAAGCGGGCTGTAAATTATCTGCAACAAGCCAAGAACAGACTAACCAAGCGTATGTTGCAAGCTAAGATTAATGACTACCGAATATCTTTAATTGGGCAAATAAGTCATACAGAAGCCAAGCTGATTGATGGTAAACGTAACCATTTAGCAATTGAAGCTATTGAAAAGTTAAAGAATGCTACTTATGATAACCCACAGCTTTATACTAGTAACTTACAAGATATCATGATAGCTATTAACTCTCTGTCATTACTGCCGCAAGAGCGAGAACAAATGCTAATTAATGCCAAACAAGCTTTAGCATTTGCCTCAGCACTAGGTACTTTAAAGCATTCGCCAGATGCTTTATTAAATCCCAATATAGTTGCTGAATGGAAAGAAGATTTATCGCTTGAACAGAGGATAAAGCTAGAGGGGCAAGCAAATAATCTATTACATCATCAGCAATTACTGAGACAACATCAACTTAGTTCGCTTACCAATGCCCATTTGCATAGCAATTATCTTTTATCTAAATTTTCAAAAAAATATTTATCTAAATAATAAAACAACGTTTTTGTTGAATAAGTTTATGGCAAACTTCAAGTAGCTTACGCATACAAGCAACTATCGCAACTTTCTTAGGTTTAAAATTATTAACAAGCCTATTGTATAAAGTTTTTAAATATTGAAAACCATTTTTGCCAGTTAATACCGCCATGTATAAAGCATCCCGTGGTATTTTTCTGCCTCCCCTAATAAATCTTCGTCCTTGCTTATTACCACTATCACGGGCGTACGGAGCTATCCCCACAATTGCTGACAATTCATTACTACTATAATTTTTATCCCCTAATTCAGGTACAAAACTAATTAGTTTTGTAGCCAAACATTTACCAATACCAGGTACAGTCTCTAATATTTTTACCTTCTCTTTTAACTCTTCTGACTCATCTATTGTTTTGTTTAACTTCTTATCAAGCTCAGCTATTTCATTTTGTAAGAATTTAATGTGTTTTTCTATACTATCTTTATCAATACCATCAATACTATGATGTAGTCTTTTCTTTTCATTGCTAAGCATTAATACTAAATCTTCTCGTCTTTGCTTATATCTCTTCAAATTCTCTGATTCAACTTGATATATATAATTCGCTGAAAGCTGCATCTTATCACCATAATATGCTAATTTAAATGCATCCTTCCTATCAGTTTTACACAAATTTACCGATTTACTAAAAGAATTAAAACTATATGTATTGACCTTATGTATTTGTTGCTTATTATTATACAGCTTTTGACAAATCTCAGCTTCGTATCCTCCAGTGGGTTCACATATTATTAGCTTAATCTCTTGCTCTTTTGCTAATTTAATCACCTCTTCATGACCAGCTGCATCATTGGCAAAACGATGATATTTAGGTTTATCGCTTGTATTATATACACATATATCAAGCCATTGTTTACTTACATCTAGACCTATTATTTTACTCATGATATAATCTCCTTCGTCTTATTGTGCAAGGCTGCTACTTCCAACACCTTCTGCAATTTGTTCAAAGCAAACTTTGTAAGAGGGTACTTATTCTATGCTCGATTATCTCAATCAAGTACCCCTCAAATCACCCTCTTACCATTACTTATATCATAATTTAAAGATATAAGTACCCTACAATTTTTGTAAAGATGGTATTAGGATAGAAAAAAGTTTTTGTTTGGGAGGTATTAATAATGTGGATATTAGCTGCGTTATGGCTGTTGTAGATTGATAAAAAGCATTTTTGATATGATCAAAGCCATAGGTAAATAATGAAAACAATTGTCTTTCAATGGTTTTGTACCGTTTTATTCGGATGGGATTTAAGGCATTTTACGTCAATTCGGGATAAGGATATTGTGAACATGTAGATTAAAATCAAATTTTGTTGAAGGTTTATTTTTCTTTAATGAGTAAGCAACAAGAGTAGATAATATATGGACAAAGGCATTTATTGGTGATCTATGTCTAGTATGTTCAAGGTTCATTTTATTTTTTAGATAATCAAAAACTGTTTCAATTAAGTTACGCTTTCGAAGTAAGATTTTTTCTTTCAAATCCATTAATTTATTTTCCATATTCTTCTTAATTCCATGAATCATTTTTAAGCCTCTTTCATATAAATTTAAGAACAAATTTTGCTTAATATAACCTTTATCAGCTGCTATAATTCCAGTTAATCTTTTTGTTAACTCCGGTACTGGAACCCTATCATCTACATTGCCTTTGGTCACTTTTAATGCCATAAACTCCCCTTTATTATTGATTATTACATGTAATTTAAAACCATAAAAATACCCCATAGAGGATTTACTATGTTTGGCTAATCCTTTAAAAACTTTATTGCTATAACGCCTTTTATTGTGACAAGCTTTAATCGTTGTAGAGTCAATAAAATAAATACCTGTTTCCTCACCAAACAACAAATGAATCAACATATTTAGCGGTATGAATAATCGTGCCATTAATTCAACAAATCTATTATAACTCAAGGCTTTGGGAAAATCATCCTTATGCATGCACTCTATATAACTTTTATAGAAAAATTTAAAATTCTTAGCATAGGATGTATGAAACATAATTATTATTGTTAACATTTCACTTAGACTCATGCTACAACAGCGATTTCTTTGCTTATTTGATGGTAATAACTTTCTCTGTTCATACTCCAAATAAATTTTACAAAAATCATCTATAAAACTATATAATTCTGTGATATCTTTTTTCATGCCTGTAGTTTGTTTTTTTGTTTAAAAATATAAATACTGCAGGCACTCCTTTTTGACAATCCTTTTATCTATTACTATTTCATCTATATCTTATCCCGAACTGACGTAAATTACATGTAATAATCAATAATAAAGGGGAGTTTATGGCATTAAAAGTGACCAAAGGCAATGTAGATGATAGGGTTCCAGTACCGGAGTTAACAAAAAGATTAACTGGAATTATAGCAGCTGATAAAGGTTATATTAAGCAAAATTTGTTCTTAAATTTATATGAAAGAGGCTTAAAAATGATTCATGGAATTAAGAAGAATATGGAAAATAAATTAATGGATTTGAAAGAAAAAATCTTACTTCGAAAGCGTAACTTAATTGAAACAGTTTTTGATTATCTAAAAAATAAAATGAACCTTGAACATACTAGACATAGATCACCAATAAATGCCTTTGTCCATATATTATCTACTCTTGTTGCTTACTCATTAAAGAAAAATAAACCTTCAACAAAATTTGATTTTAATCTACATGTTCACAATATCCTTATCCCGAATTGACGTAATGTGACTTTTTTCAATATCAAAACCACCGCTTTTTAGGTGCAAAAATAGTCGTTCAACACTCCAACGAAATTTATATAAAGCAAAAATATCTTGCTCTATTTCAATTGAAGACACCAGAACCATCAGCTCGCTCTTATCATTTCTATATGCGGTAAAATTAACCTTTCTATTCCATAATATACCACTACAAGCCCTATACTCTAAGGCTTTAACATCACTAAATATTCTTTCAATGGTTAAAGTTCTTAAACCTTTTGTAAGACGAATTTTATGATCCATTTTTAATGGAATAACAAACTTTATACCAATTGCAATAATTAACGCAGTGGTGTAAAATGGGTTTTTAACTGATAAAGGTACTCAAATGGCTAGGTTAATATTACCACAAGGTTTTCATGGTCATGATTTTATAAAAATGATGAAACATGAGCCGCATGGTCGAAATCGTATACGTTTATTGGCGATGTATCACCTTCAATTAGGCAAATCTTTAAAAGCCATATCTGAAATAGTGAAGTCACACTGGAAAACTGTGCAATCATGGCTCAGAAGATTTAGGAATCATGGTTTTGAAGGATTATTTGAATCACAAAGAAGCGGCGCCCCTAGGAAGATTAACACTATACAAGAGTCTGCTCTTTTTGATAAAATCAATACGCTCAGTGAAAGTAAAACTGGTGGGTATATAACTGGAAAGGAGCTACATATCATGTTACTTGAGGAATATGGTGCTAAATGCGCTTTAAAAACAGTCTACAATACTATGCACCGCCTTGGTTTTAGCTGGATTACTTCTCGTTCAATGCATCCAAAGTCAAATCAAGAGACTCAAAATACATATAAAAAAACTTCCCAGACATGTTAACAAAATTATTACCAAAAAATATCGATAGATGTAAAGTTGATATATGGTCTCAGGATGAAACTCGAGTTGGGCAACAAGGTAGCTTAACTCGTATATGGGCTAAGCGTGGCACTAGACCCCGTAAAGTTCGGCAACAGCAATTCATTTCAACATATATTTATGGAGCTGCTTGCCATGATACAGGAGAAGCTTTTGCATTAATTTTACCATATGCAAACACACAGGCAATGAATAAATTCTTAGAAGAGCTTTCTCGCAGTATTCAAGGCAACCGACATATAGCTTTACTAACGGATAATGCAGGTTGGCACACAGCCAAAAAACTAACTGTGCCAAGCAATATCACTTTGATACCGCTTCCGCCCTATGCACCGGAACTTAATGCAATGGAACAAGTTTGGGAATGGATCAAAAATCATTTCTTGTCTAACCAATGTTATGGTGTATATGAAGATATCGTCACTATGGCTTGTTACGCTTGGAATCAATTTGCTCATAATGTAGATTTAGTAAAATCAATTATGTATAGAGACTGGATAAACACACCGTGTTAATTATTGCAATTGGTATTACCATACCAACCAAACATTTTAATCTTGATTTATTTCCGTCTATATATAAAATCAATTCTTGAAGTATTATATTATGCATTTTGTTATAAAAATACCTACCTTATACTACTTCACACCACTCTAAATCAACCATTCTTCTTCATCTTCTCAAAATTGTAGGGTACTATAGTTTCTTTGGTACGGATGATCAGAACACTTCTTGGGATAATCCTAAGGGGAATAATCTTCTTTTATTAGCAATAGCTGTGGCAAGCTTTGCAGAAGAAGGTAATAAAGATATCGCAAGGCAGTTGACTAATGTTATATTAGAAGACGCTCAAAAAAAATTACAAGAAGCAGAGTTTAGTGAATTTATTAATTTTCGTTATGGTAATGGTACTCCGGAAGCTTATAATAGCTACAGCATAGGTTATGATAACACTCCCTTAACTTTATCCATTAAAGAGGGGCTTCTTCCTGTCGCTAGTGAATTAGTAAAATTGCAAGCTGAAGTTAACGTTTCTTGTGGTTATGCTAAGTTTTCACCGCTACATTTAGCGATTTTACATTATGCAGTAAACCCGACTGATTCTTTAATGGGAGAGTTAATTAAAGAGTTAGTAAATAATGGGGCAAATATTGCTACTAAAGATGAATATGGGCATAGTGCAAAGGACTTGCTTCGATATAAAGGCTTGGGAATAGAAGATTTACATTTATTCACTATTAACAACCAAGGTCTTAAAGACACCGCCAACCCAAAAGCCGGGCAAAAATATTCTTTTAAGGAGTTAGTAGCAAATAAAGATGTAGTAGAATTTTTGCTAGATAAAGGGTTTAATGAAGATCAACTTGAACCTAATTGGACTAATACAAATTTATTCAAGCAATTCTTAAACGAAAAGCGAGAAGAAAACGGTAATAAATATATTATTGCTAGAAAGATGAAGAAAATACTTCAGCAAATGCTTCAGAAGATCATTTTGCTGATGCAGTGTTACACGTCCTTGGTTTTGATACTGATCCTAATCTAAGAAAATTAGTTAATAGTTTCTCCGAGGTTCTTTATGGGTATGATCTTAATAATACGATTAATGGTGTTTTAGATAATCTTTCGCATCGTTCATTTGTTGATCTTTCTAATAGTTCTGATAGTCTAGAGATAAACAAATTAGCTGAGTTGTTGGGTGAAGTAACTGTTCAGTAATTATAAATTTTAAAATATTAGTTTTAAAACAAGATATGGTTGCAATTATCAAGGTAATCTTTTTTCAAATTTGTGGGGTATATGAATCGTTTAATATTATTAATTTTGTTTAGTATTTCTTTTTGTTTAATTGGACAAAGAGTCCTGGCTGCTGAAATAAGAATAGGGGTGCTAAAGCAGGACGTAAATTTTCGGTATGAAAAAGGCATTGCCATTAATCTCGAGTATTTATTTAGTGAAAAATACAAATTTTGGGGTGGTTATCCTCATATAGGAGCGGATATTAGCACTGGTAGATATACAAGTAGTTTTTATAGTGGGCTTACTTGGCATTTTGATATGACAGAATTTATATTTTGTGAGCTAAGCCTTGGAGGGGCGTTTCATAATGGGGAATTGAAAAAATCACCAAAACAACGAGCCTTGAAAAAACGTCCATTAGGATCAAGGCTGTTATTTAGAGAAAGTCTTAGTTTAGGGGTAAAGCTTAATGAAATACATGCAATTTCACTAATTCTTGACCATATTTCTAATGCTGATATTGTAGGGCCTAATGCAGGGTTGACTAATTTAGGCATACGATATGACTATAAATTTTAAGCAAAGCAATCCAAAATAATCATTTTCTTGGATTGCTTTGTTGCTACTATTAGCTCTATAGTCAATTGATGAGAAGTTGGGGACGTTGTCGCTCAATGCTTGCCTATTACTTATAGGCATCGCTCCTAGCCCCAAATTCTCTTGAATTGACTATAAAATATAATGGAGTGGAAAAATGAAAGATATTACTACTGATTATTCAGAGTTAAAGGTAGATAGTATAAGGGATCATTTGGTTGAGCGTGTTGAATCACTGCCCATAGACCCGCCGGATACTAAAAAAGCTCTTATACAAAATATACTCAACACCCCTAAAAGCTCTGTTAACCCAAAGGATAGCTTGCAGAAAGCTGTTGTAATAATAGACATAATGGCAAAAGTTGTATTGCCGCATTCGAGTGATTTTCTACAAGGTGCCCATATAATAGTTGAAGATAATGGGAGTATGTATGATAAATTAAAAGATCTAGGGCTGGTTAAAGAACGTTTTTCTTCTCACCATAGGGGCAATAAGGCTGAGTCCGATACGTCAATTCAAGCTGGCGAAATATTTAGAGAATTTTTAGTTGGCAAAACAAAAGATGGTAAGACATGGTTTCAGTTAGAAGCTCATTCTATCGGTGGGATTAAAAATTTTGTAAAACATATGGTAGATTATATAACTTAACCTGAGTTTGACGTAAGCACCAAACAAAATGCTAAGCATTATGTAATAACATAAACAAACTGTTGGTGGTGAGCTATGGTAAAAATAAAACCTTCTTTCAAACTAGTGTGTTAGGAGAAAGAATATTTGAAAAGTAAGAAGGGAGGGATTATAAAGTTCTCGAATAATAACAACAAAATTGGAGAATATATTATGATCCCTCTTACGGAGATTTTCGGCTTAATTGATGATTTTTGCAAGCATTTTGATACGGAGCAAAATAAATATATATTACCAAATCCTAACCGTAAGCGTAAAGTAGTTTGCAGTATAGGACTCTCAGAGATTATTACTATTATAGTAATGTTTCACTTGAGTCACTACCGTACCTTTAAAGATTTTTATTTATGCTGCCTATGGAGTCTGTCCTATAGTTTGTGTAAGTTGCAAAGAAAGCAGTAAGAGATTACTGTAAAAAAAGTAACTTAAGCAAGCAAGGAGGAATTATGGCTAAAAAATTAGATACAGATAAAGATACATTAAACATCAGTAATCAGCTAGTAGAAGAATTATTATCAAAAGCAGATCCATCGGAGTTATTTGGTCGAGATGGTTTATTTCAACAGCTAAAGAAGCAAATAGTTGAGAAAATATTAGCAAGTGAGTTGGATCATGAATTAGGATATTCAAAACATAGCAAGATGGCAAAAGTAGATAATAATCGTCGTAATGGTAGCTATGAGAAGACAGTAATTGATGGGGATGGTCGTAAGCTGACAGTAGAAGTACCAAGAGATCGGGAAGGAGAGTATAATCCTCAATTAATACCAAAAGGGCTGAGGAGATTTAATGGATTTGATGAGAAAGTGATATCCCTTTATGGTCGCGGTATGACAGTCAGCGAGATCCGAGGGCATTTAGAAGAAATATATCAAACTGATGTATCTGGTGACTTGATATCCACCATAACAGATGGGGTAATAGAAGAAGTAACTAGGTGGCAAAATCGTTGTTTAGATAGGGTGTATCCAATATTATACTTGGACTGTATCTATGTAAAATCTAGAGACAATCACATAGTAATAAATAAAGCAGTATATTTAGCACTTGCTGTAAATATAGAAGGGAAAAAGGAGTTACTTGGCATTTGGATAGGCAAAAATGAAGGTGCTAAATTTTGGATGCAAGTAGTTACTGAGTTAAAGAATCGAGGAATTGAACAAATTTATGTTGCTTGTGTGGATGGTTTAAAGGGCTTTCCAGAAGCTATAAGCAGTGTATTCCCGAGTACTATAGTACAATTATGTATTGTACATATGGTTCGCAATTCAGTAAAGTATGTGTCATATAAAGATTTAAAAGAGGTCACATCAGATCTAAAACAAATTTATACAGCTAATAATGACGAAATGGCACGTTTAAAACTTCAGCAATTTGGTGTAAAATGGGATAAAAAATATCCGGTAATTTCTGATATTTGGCAACGTAATTGGTCTGGGATAATACCGTTTTTTGCCTTTCCTGAAGAGAACAGAAAGGTAATTTATACTACTAACACTATAGAATCTGTAAATCGTCAAATTAGAAAAATTATCAAAAATAAGGGGGTGTTTCCAGATGATAAGTCAATTCAAAAAATAATATTTTTATCCCTACAAAATGCAGCCAAAAAATGGACCATGCCTATTAAAGATTGGTCTTTAGCTTTAAATCAATTTGAAATACTTTGTGGAGATTTTAAATATGATTTATTGGAAAATAAAAAATGAACTTACACAAATTAAATGATTGACTCTGCCTATGTCAAAGTTATAGAAAGGAATTTCCAAAACTTGTGAGCTATAGTCGTTTTGTTCAGTTAATGCCAATGAGCTTCATGCCCATGGTATTACTGCTAAAAAGCCTATCAGGAAAACAAACTGGTCAATATTATATCGACTCTACTAAACTTCCTGCTTGCCATAATTTAAGAATTAATAGACATAAAGTATTCAAAGACATAGCAAAAAGAGGTAAGACTTCCACTGGGTGGTTCTTTGGTTGTAAGCTACATATTGTCATTAACAGTTGCGGAGAGATTATGAGTTTTTCTTTAACTCCAGGAAATGTTGATGATAGAGCAGTGGTAGAAAATTTAGTAGATAAATTACAAGGCTGGCTTTTTGGTGATCGTGGGTATATCAGTAAAAAACTCACTCAATCTATAATGGTTCCAATATTTTGGACAGAAAAATAAGAAAAATGAGATAGAATTCTTTAGCAAACAAGGAGAGCTAGAGATGAAAAAACAAGTAAGGCAATATAGTGCTGAGGAGAAAGCCAAAATTGTCATAGAAGCAATTAAGGGAGAGCTAACAATAGCCCAGATAACCAGTAAGTATGGTGTTCATGCAACACAGATCAGCAACTGGAAAAAACAAGGTCTTGAGTTGTTAGTACAAGGTTTTAAGAATAAAACACAGAGTGCTGATCCAAATCAGCAGGGGTTAATCAAGAATCTATATGAGCAAATTGGTCAGTTAAGCGTTGAGTGTGATACCAATTGCAATAATTAACGCAGTGGTGTAAAATGGGTTTTTAACTGATAAAGGTACTCAAATGGCTAGGTTAATATTACCACAAGGTTTTCATGGTCATGATTTTATAAAAATGATGAAACATGAGCCGCATGGTCGAAATCGTATACGTTTATTGGCGATGTATCACCTTCAATTAGGCAAATCTTTAAAAGTCATATCTGAAATAGTGAAGTCACACTGGAAAACTGTGCAATCATGGCTCAGAAGATTTAGGAATCATGGTTTTGAAGGATTATTTGAATCACAAAGAAGCGGCGCCCCTAGGAAGATTAACACTATACAAGAGTCTGCTCTTTTTGATAAAATCAATACGCTCAGTGAAAGTAAAACTGGTGGGTATATAACTGGAAAGGAGCTACATATCATGTTACTTGAGGAATATGGTGCTAAATGCGCTTTAAAAACAGTCTACAATACTATGCACCGCCTTGGTTTTAGCTGGATTACTTCTCGTTCAATGCATCCAAAGTCAAATCAAGAGACTCAAAATACATATAAAAAAACTTCCCAGACATGTTAACAAAATTATTACCAAAAAATATCGATAGATGTAAAGTTGATATATGGTCTCAGGATGAAACTCGAGTTGGGCAACAAGGTAGCTTAACTCGTATATGGGCTAAGCGTGGCACTAGACCCCGTAAAGTTCGGCAACAGCAATTCATTTCAACATATATTTATGGAGCTGCTTGCCATGATACAGGAGAAGCTTTTGCATTAATTTTACCATATGCAAACACACAGGCAATGAATAAATTCTTAGAAGAGCTTTCTCGCAGTATTCAAGGCAACCGACATATAGCTTTACTAACGGATAATGCAGGTTGGCACACAGCCAAAAAACTAACTGTGCCAAGCAATATCACTTTGATACCGCTTCCGCCCTATGCACCGGAACTTAATGCAATGGAACAAGTTTGGGAATGGATCAAAAATCATTTCTTGTCTAACCAATGTTATGGTGTATATGAAGATATCGTCACTATGGCTTGTTACGCTTGGAATCAATTTGCTCATAATGTAGATTTAGTAAAATCAATTATGTATAGAGACTGGATAAACACGCCGTGTTAATTATTGCAATTGGTATGACTGGCTCAAAAAAAAATCTGCATTGTTTGGAATTAAAGGTTAGGTGTAATATGATAGAGCCTAATCATAATAAGTTAACAATTGTACAACAGTGTAAGTTATTGGATATTAGCAGGTCAACCTATTACTATCAACCTACTGGTATTAGTGAACAAGATATCAAGATTATGGCAATAATTGATGAGACCTATACTATGCATCCATATTATGGTATGCGGCGGATGGCTAAATATTTACAAGCCCAAGGTTTTTCGGTAGGTAGTAAAGCTGTTAGACGTTACTACAAGATAATGGGTCTTGAAGCTGTTTATCCTAAAATAAATTTAAGCAAGAGGAATCAAGCGCATAAAATATATCCTTATTTACTAAAAGGATTAGAAATAGTATTGCCAAACCAGGTTTGGAGTGCAGATATAACGTATATAAGACTGAGCCAAGGGTTCGTATATTTAGTAGCTATTATTGACTGGTATAGTCGTTATATTCTAAGTTGGCGAATCTCCATTAGTTTGGAAAGTGAATTTTGTGTAACAGCCCTTGAAGACGCTATAGAAAAATATGGTATGCCAAAAATATTTAATACTGATCAAGGAGTACAATTTACCTCGGAGAATTTTATTAGTATGCTAAAGCTACATAATATCTTGATTAGTATGGATGGTAAGGGACGAGCCTTAGATAATATTTTTATTGAACGTTTTTGGCGATCATTAAAACAGGAAAAAATTTATCGGATTATTTTAACAACAGTAAAGGAGGCAAAGACAGCAATTAACGAATATATGGACTTTTATAATAGACAAAGGATGCATCAAGCTTTGGATTATAAAACTCCAGAATGTGTATATTTTGAAAAAAATATTGTATAAAAACAACAATTTAATTTTTGTGAATTATATCTCTATTTATCTAAATTTTTGTCTAGACAAAGGGGACCACCTTAATCCCTTGCTAATCAAGGTTTAGAACTAATAACAAAAATTAAAAGTAATATGAAAGAAAGAATAATAGATCCTATTAAAAAGCGGTTTTTAAATAAAAGGTATATTATTGAAACCATTAACGATCAACTAAAAAACCTTTGTCATATAGACCATACAAGGCATAGATCTGTTATGAATTTTCAAACTAACGTATTAGCTGGACTGCTTGCCTATGTTTTTAAGCCTAATAAAATTTCTGTAGCTTTTGGAAAATTAAACAATCTCAACCTTCCTCTTACATCAAACTGAGGTTAATTAGTATATACTAAAATTATCTAAGGATAATAGTACAGTCAATTCAGGAGAATAGGGTAGTAGGAGTGATGAGTGACGACGTCACCAATTTCTCATCAATTGACTATATCTTCTATGATTTGAGGATTATATATAATATTTCATAGCAATTATCTTTTATCTAAATTTTCAAAAAAATATTTATCTAAATAATAAAACAACGTTTTTGTTGAATAAGTTTATGGCAAACTTCAAGTAGCTTACGCATACAAGCAACTATCGCAACTTTCTTAGGTTTAAAATTATTAACAAGCCTATTGTATAAAGTTTTTAAATATTGAAAACCATTTTTGCCAGTTAATACCGCCATGTATAAAGCATCCCGTGGTATTTTTCTGCCTCCCCTAATAAATCTTCGTCCTTGCTTATTACCACTATCACGGGCGTACGGAGCTATCCCCACAATTGCTGACAATTCATTACTACTATAATTTTTATCCCCTAATTCAGGTACAAAACTAATTAGTTTTGTAGCCAAACATTTACCAATATTAGGTACAGTCTCTAATATTTTTACCTTCTCTTTTAACTCTTCTGACTCATCTATTGTTTTGTTTAACTTCTTATCAAGCTCAGCTATTTCATTTTGTAAGAATTTAATGTGTTTTTCTATACTATCTTTATCAATACCATCAATACTATGATGTAGTCTTTTCTTTTCATTGCTAAGCATTAATACTAAATCTTCTCGTCTTTGCTTATATCTCTTCAAATTCTCTGATTCAACTTGATATATATAATTCGCTGAAAGCTGCATCTTATCACCATAATATGCTAATTTAAATGCATCCTTCCTATCAGTTTTACACAAATTTACCGATTTACTAAAAGAATTAAAACTATATGTATTGACCTTATGTATTTGTTGCTTATTATTATACAGCTTTTGACAAATCTCAGCTTCGTATCCTCCAGTGGGTTCACATATTATTAGCTTAATCTCTTGCTCTTTTGCTAATTTAATCACCTCTTCATGACCAGCTGCATCATTGGCAAAACGATGATATTTAGGTTTATCGCTTGTATTATATACACATATATCAAGCCATTGTTTACTTACATCTAGACCTATTATTTTACTCATGATATAATCTCCTTCGTCTTATTGTGCAAGGCTGCTACTTCCAACACCTTCTGCAATTTGTTCAAAGCAAACTTTGTAAGAGGGTACTTATTCTATGCTCGATTATCTCAATCAAGTACCCCTCAAATCACCCTCTTACCATTACTTATATCATAATTTAAAGATATAAGTACCCCACACTTTTATAAAAGCCGATCCTGATGGGGTAAATTCAAGATCAAAAATCTTAAAAAGAAAGATATAAAAACATTTTTAGATAAATAAGAAGCCGTAATATCTTAAATAGTTAGTTAGAGTAGTAATAAGAAATGTCTGTTTACCGCATCAGGATAGGCTTTTATAAAAGTGTGGGGTACTATGATAATATTTACTAATTTCATAATTTTTCATTTCTTCAACAAAACTATTAATCCATAATTTAAATTGAATATTATTGCCTGGATGTTTTGGGTCTGTTTTATTTAAAATGCCATGAATATGATGTCCATTACCGCCTTTTCTTTGAATCACTATACTTTTACCGACAAGTAAATTACCATTTGAGGTAAATGTAATTGTGTAATCTAAATGTTTTAATATATCAGTCATTGAATAAATACGCATCATACTATCTTCTCGTTCATATAATACTAATATTTCACGGGATTTTTTATACGACATTGACCAATCTATCATCTCTTTTATTATTGGTTTAAATATACAGCTGACTTTTTCTTGTTCTTCGATTGAAAATAATTTAACAGTTTTTGAATTTTTTGCCTTCTCAATAAATAAATTTTGTAAATACTCGATACAATCTAAATTGAACTTTTTACAAAAAATAGCTAAAGTTGTTCTTGTAAGTTGGTTATAAGCCACACTCTTTTTATAAGCTTTAATACTTGCATCAATGTTTCTGCCGCAAGCAAATTCTAATTTAACATCAACTTTTTCATTATGAATACCGTTATTTATTGCTGTTACCAATCTACTATCAATAGCAAAGACATTTTGAATTGCCTTTACTACATCAGTGAGATCAATAATTGAATTTTTAAAAAGAGTTTCGACATTTTTACCTATATATGCATTTCTATTATTCATAACTACAATATTTTAATTGAATCATAAACACTACCAATCATTTTTGGTATAACAGAATTACCAAGTTGTTTATATCCTTTTAAGCCTTCTGATACATAATGACTTTGTGAAAATCCCATTAAAGATTTGCATTCATTAATTGAAAGTCTGCGTATATTATTATTTATATAGTATAAATCTGTTCTTGCACCAGCTCCACCACCAAAAGCTGATAATGTAATTGAATGTCCTAATGGGCTATAAATCCTTTCACCTTGCCCCCCTTTATTTAAATAACCAACTCGTAAAGGTTTTAGTTCTCTATCTGTAATCTCTTTTTCAACTACTATATCATCTCTATCAATAAACAAATTTTTATCGACATTATTTTCCAGTATATTCTCAAGGTATATTTTCTTGTTGGTTTCCTGTGGTGGTGAATATTTAACCTTAATATCACCTACAATATCTTTTCTTATACAAACAAAGTAAATACGTTCTCTTGCCTGCGGCACACCAAACAAGGACGCATTAAGTACATGTCTGTATACTTTATACCAATTGCAATAATTAACACGGTGTGTTTATCCAGTCTCTATACATAATTGATTTTACTAAATCTACATTATGAGCAAATTGATTCCAAGCGTAACAAGCCATAGTGACGATATCTTCATATACACCATAACATTGGTTAGACAAGAAATGATTTTTGATCCATTCCCAAACTTGTTCCATTGCATTAAGTTCCGGTGCATAGGGCGGAAGCGGTATCAAAGTGATATTGCTTGGCACAGTTAGTTTTTTGGCTGTGTGCCAACCTGCATTATCCGTTAGTAAAGCTATATGTCGGTTGCCTTGAATACTGCGAGAAAGCTCTTCTAAGAATTTATTCATTGCCTGTGTGTTTGCATATGGTAAAATTAATGCAAAAGCTTCTCCTGTATCATGGCAAGCAGCTCCATAAATATATGTTGAAATGAATTGCTGTTGCCGAACTTTACGGGGTCTAGTGCCACGCTTAGCCCATATACGAGTTAAGCTACCTTGTTGCCCAACTCGAGTTTCATCCTGAGACCATATATCAACTTTACATCTATCGATATTTTTTGGTAATAATTTTGTTAACATGTCTGGGAAGTTTTTTTATATGTATTTTGAGTCTCTTGATTTGACTTTGGATGCATTGAACGAGAAGTAATCCAGCTAAAACCAAGGCGGTGCATAGTATTGTAGACTGTTTTTAAAGCGCATTTAGCACCATATTCCTCAAGTAACATGATATGTAGCTCCTTTCCAGTTATATACCCACCAGTTTTACTTTCACTGAGCGTATTGATTTTATCAAAAAGAGCAGACTCTTGTATAGTGTTAATCTTCCTAGGGGCGCCGCTTCTTTGTGATTCAAATAATCCTTCAAAACCATGATTCCTAAATCTTCTGAGCCATGATTGCACAGTTTTCCAGTGTGACTTCACTATTTCAGATATGGCTTTTAAAGATTTGCCTAATTGAAGGTGATACATCGCCAATAAACGTATACGATTTCGACCATGCGGCTCATGTTTCATCATTTTTATAAAATCATGACCATGAAAACCTTGTGGTAATATTAACCTAGCCATTTGAGTACCTTTATCAGTTAAAAACCCATTTTACACCACTGCGTTAATTATTGCACTTGGTATTATATCCTATTTCATCAAGTTTTATATCTATCGTTTTAATAACATTACCATTATCAATATTTATAATATTTTTAACATTCTCAAGCAATAATATTAATGGTTTATGATATTGTGCAATTCTAATTATTTCATAAAACAATTTACCATTTATATCATGTAGACCATTCTGTTTACCGGAGATACTAAAAGGTTGACAAGGAAAACCGGCACATAAAATATCATGTTTTGGTATTTTTCGCTCAGAAATCTCAGAAATATCACCCATGGGCTTTTCTCCAAAATTCCTTTTATAAGTTTCTTGCACATCTTTATCAATATCGGATGAAAAAACACACTCCATCCCTTTTTCTTCAAGAGCTATACGAAAACCACCAATACCGCAAAATAAATCTATAAATTTGTACATATAGGAGACACATTAATTATATTTGACATAGGATAAACATTATACAATGATAAAAAAATATTACTCCAAATTGATATCTATAAGTTGTAATTAGAACAATATTACTGTCATTTACATTTTGAATTTATAATTGCTGGTTTATAATTAAGTTACTTGACATCTTGCCAAATTCTATTTTTAGAAATATAAAAGAAAATTGTAAAAATTACTAAAAATATCATTACCTTCAAACCCATAGATTTACGGTTTTCCATTTCAGGTTCAGCAGCCCATTGTAAAAATACGGTAACATCCATAGCCATTTGTTCTACCGATGAATTTGTTCCGTCTATATATTGTACTTGTCCATCTGTCAGTGGAGCTGGCATGGCAATTTGACTATGCGGAAAGTATGGATTATAACTTAATCCTGGCATTAATTTAAAATTCTCAGGAGGATTAGTATAACCAGTAAGTATAGAATATACATAATTTGCCCCATCAGGTCTTGCTTTAATGATCAATGATAAATCAGGTGGGTCTGCCCCGTTATTGGCTGCTCTTGCTGCTTGTTCGTTAGAGTAGGGGCGAACAAATGAATCAGATGGTAGAGCTGGTCTTTCAAACATTTCTCCTGCATCATTGGGTCCATCTTGCACCGTATAATTTTTGGCTATTTCTTTAATTTCTTCATCTGAAAATCCTATATCTTTAAGATTACGATAATATAAATTATAAAGACCATGACACACACTACATACTTCTTTATAGACTTGAAAGCCACGTTGTGCAGCTTTTCTATCAACGCTATCAAAAATTCCGTCAAATGACCAAGCAATCTTTTTTGTAGGTAATGCTTCGTTGGCAGTGATAGTATTGGATACTAACAAAATTAACAAACACAGGTAAAATTTGATATAAGAGGTAATTTTATTATCTTTCATATAGAATCCGGTAATGGCAAAGTTTTCTCATACTTGCTAATTAGTGGTACTGCAACGAGAAAATGAAAGAAATAGTAAGTAGCAGCAAATCTACTTAAGGTAATATAAGGGTCTTCGGCTGGTTTTCCTCCAAGATATCCAAGTACCAAACAATCAGCTATGAACAGCCAAAAAGCTATACGGAACATTGGTCGATAATTGGCACTTCTAACTTTTGAGCTGTCAAGCCAAGGTAAAACAAATAATAACAAAATACTAGAAAACATTAATATTACCCCACCTAGCTTTGACGGTACTGCCCGTAAAATAGCATAAAATGGCAAAAAATACCATTCTGGAACTATATGAGTTGGCGTAACCAAAGGATTAGCTGGTACGTAATTGTCAGGATGTCCTAAATAATTTGGTTTGAAAAAGACAAAAAAAGCAAATATTAGAAAATAAACACCAAATCCAACAAAATCTTTTACAGTATAATATGGATGGAAAGGAATAGTATCTTTAGGGGATTTAACATCGATACCCTTGGGGTTATTTGAACCATGAACATGTAGGGCTACTAAATGAAGTAAGACTAAAGCTACTATAATAAAAGGCAATAAATAATGTAAAGCAAAGAATCTGTTAAGTGTAGGGTTATCAACTGAAAAACCTCCCCAAAGCCAGGTAACTATCGATTTGCCAATGATAGGTATAGCTGAAAATAAATTGGTGATTACAGTTGCTCCCCAGTAGCTCATTTGTCCCCAAGGCAGTACATATCCCATAAAGGCAGTAGCCATCATGATAAGAAAAATTATTATGCCTATATGCCATAATAACTCTCTAGGTTTTTTGTACGAGCCATAATATAACCCTCTACAGATATGTAGATAAACGACAACAAAAAACATTGATGCCCCAACTGAGTGTATATAACGTATTAGCCAGCCATAATTGACGTTACGCATAATTTTTTCAACACTCTCGAAGGCGTAATCGACGTGAGGGGTATAATGCATAGCCAAAATAATGCCAGTGATTATCTGAATTACTAAGGCAATACCAGCTATTGACCCTAAGTTCCATAGGTAACTCAAATTTTTGGGTGTTCGGTATTCGCCTAGATGTTTAAAGAACGAGAAAATAGGGAGTCGGTAGTCGATCCATTCTATGATCGGATTGGATTTGTTTGGATTGGATTCCTCAGGATAATTACTTTCATTCATAAATAATTATCCGATTTTAATTTTTGTATCGGAAATAAATTCATATGGTGGAACAGCCAAATTTGAAGGGGCTGGTCCTTTGCGTACTCGACCAGATGAATCATACTGAGAGCCATGGCATGGGCAAAACCAACCGTTATAATCGCCTTGGTTTGCAAGTGGTACGCAACCCAAATGTGTACAAATGCCTATAGTCACCAACCACTTATCATGCCCAGATTTCACTCTATCTTGGTCAAGCTCAGGATCCATTAACTCGGCGAGATTTACATTTCTTGCTTCAGCAATTTTTTCTGGAGTTCTATTAGTAATAAAAACCGGCTTGCCTTGCCATTTAACAGTAACAGTTTGCCCTGGTTGGATTTGAGATAAATCCACTTCTATTGAAGATAGGGCAAGAACATCTGCTGAAGGGTTAAATGAATTAACAAGAGGATAGGTAGCACACGCTGCTCCAACCACAACCATACTGCTAGCAGTTAAGGTTATAAAATCTCTACGAGTTGCCTTATCATAACAATTAGTATTTGACATAAACTGATCAGTATAATTTATAGATATCTACGTAATATGTTACTATAAAAGTAATAAAATATCAAGCATCTCTTCAGCAATTTAATATAACCTCAGTTTGATGTAAGAGGAAGGTTGAGATTGTTTAATTTTCCAAAAGCTACAGAAATTTTATTAGGCTTAAAAACATAGGTAAGCAGTCCAGCTAATACGTTAGTTTGAAAATTCATAACAGATCTGTGCCTTGTATGGTCTATATGACAAAGGTTTTTTAGTTGATCGTTAATGGTTTCAATAATATACCTTTTATTTAAAAACCGCTTTTTAATAGGATCTATTATTCTTTCTTTCATATTACTTTTAATTTTTGTTATTAGTTCTAAACCTTGATTAGCAAGGGATTGAGTGAGTTTTTTACTGATATACCCACGATCACCAAAAAGCCAGCCTTGTAATTTATCTACTAAATTTTCCACCACTGCTCTATCATCAACATTTCCTGGAGTTAAAGAAAAACTCATAATCTCTCCGCAACTGTTAATGACAATATGTAGCTTACAACCAAAGAACCACCCAGTGGAAGTCTTACCTCTTTTTGCTATGTCTTTGAATACTTTATGTCTATTAATTCTTAAATTATGGCAAGCAGGAAGTTTAGTAGAGTCGATATAATATTGACCAGTTTGTTTTCCTGATAGGCTTTTTAGCAGTAATACCATGGGCATGAAGCTCATTGGCATTAACTGAACAAAACGACTATAGCTCACAAGTTTTGGAAATTCCTTTCTATAACTCAATGATAGGTAAGCCACTAGTTTGACTAGTGAGACCATCAAGGCTTGGCCTTTAGATTTAGTATAAAATAAAAAGTTATCATATATAACTTCTTTGGCTTGACGGTCAAAGGAGAAAATATATGACAACATACGAAAGTTTAAATCATTCTAAATGGGATTGCAAATATCATATTGTGTTTATTCCAAAGTGTCGTAAAAAAGAATTGTACGGGAAGGTTAGAAAATATCTTGGGAACGTATTCCATGAGTTAGCTTTTCAACGTGGGAGCAAGATCATAGAGGGGCATATGGTACAAGATCATGTGCATATGCTCATCAAGATTCCTCCTAAATATTCTGTAGCTGAAGTAATAGGCTATATCAAGGGGAAAAGTGCTATAGCCGTTGCTAGGCAGTTTGGTGGACGAAAACGTAATTTTAATGGAGAAAAGTTGTGGGCTAGAGGTTATGCGGTCTCAACTGTAGGATTTGAAGAGAATCAGATCAAACACTACATTAAGAATCAAGAGCAACTTGATAGTTTAGGCTCTGACGAATCAGGAGAATTTTAATTAACAATGGCAGCCCTTTGGGCTGCTCATAACCGTCAAGCCCCTCGCTTTGCGAGGGCGTTCTGACTTTGACATAGGCAGCATAAATAAAAATCTTTAAAGGTACGGTAGTGACTCAAGTGAAACATTACTATAATAGTAATAATCTCTGAGAGTCCTATACTGCAAACTACTTTACGCTTACGGTTAGGATTTGGTAATATATATTTATTTTGCTCCGTATCAAAATGCTTGCAAAAATCATCAATTAAGCAGAAAATCTCCGTAAGAGGGATCATAATATATTCTCCAATTTTGTTGTTATTATTCGAGAACTTTATAATCCCTCCCTTCTTACTTTTCAAATATTCTTTCTAACAAACTGGTTTGAAAGAAGGTTTTATTTTTACCATAGCTCACCACCAACAGTTTGTTTATGTTATTACATAATGCTTAGCATTTTGTTTGGTGCTTACGTCAAACTCAGGTTAATATAAGAATACTTGACACTCTGAAAAAATAAATATAGTACCGTTTGTTACGATTAGCTAACTTTTGTTAACTAATTACTAAAATCTCAACAAATAATTAAAGGAGTTATTTATGTTCTTACTATAGAGCAGTGATATTACCTGCAAATTTAGTACAAGTTTCCCAACTTCAGTGTTGTTGTGCCAAAAAATGGCTGACAGAAGAGGAAATGATAAAATTTGCAGGCACAACAAATTATTTTAGTTGTCGCTACACATATTTGTTCGAATATAAAAATTTCAAAATAATCCTATAATAATTATTAGCTTTACTACTTGATTATTTCTTTTACTCTCCTGATGATATTAAATAAGGAATAGTGCTAATCGGTAAATTCATTGCTTTATAAATAATCTTTGCCTCATCTGATACCGGGGATGGAATGCCAAATACTCTTTTATCTTTAATGTGTACTACACTGGTAACCTCCACCCCAATTAGTGCCTTACGTAATCGTTCCGGTGATATAGTTAAACCTGTTGAATTAGATGACATTATATGGTACAAATAAGAGAAAAAATGTCAACAAGCCCATATAGTAAAGATTTAAGAAAAAAAGTAATAAGTTATATAGAAAAAGGTAACAGTCAAAGAGCGGCTGCCAAGATATTCGATATACATAAAAATACAATTAGTCGCTGGAACGTAAGGAAGAGAAAGGAAGGAACGATATTAGCAAAAACTAGAGTAGGTTTTAAAAGTAAAGTTGATAAGCAAAAGTTAGCAAATTTTGTAAGAAATAATCCAAATATGAGATTACAAGATATTGGTAAAGAGTTTGGAATTGCTAGGTCTCAAACTGGTAGGATATTAAAACAGCTAGGCTTTAGTTATAAAAAAAAACCTTTAGCTACATGGAGTCAAGTGTAGAGAGACGAGCTGAATATTTAGAAGAGATCAATAAATATGATAAAGGGCAAATAGTGCATATTGATGAAAGAGGTATAGATACTGGTATTTGCCAAGATAGAGGCTGGGGTAAAACAGGAGAATTACTGATTGGAAAGAAGAGTGGGAAACACTATCAAAGAACTAATATCATAGCTGGTTTGGTAAACAATCAATCAATAGCCCCTTTTGTTTTTAATGGAACGTGCAATACAGAGTTATTTGATAATTGGGTTGAGAAGTTTTTAATTAAAGAGTTAAAGGCAGGACAAGTTGTAGTGATGGATAATGCTAGTTTCCATAAATCAAAGAAAACAAAGGAATTAATAGAATCAGTGTATACCTGCAGCAAAACTGCATAACTTTATCTAATGTTTTGAGTCTGTCCTATAGTTTGTGTAAGTTGCAAAGAAAGCAGTAAGAGATTACTGTAAAAAAGTAACTTAAGCAAGCAAGGAGGAATTATGGCTAAAAAATTAGATACAGATAAAGATACATTAAACATCAGTAATCAGCTAGTAGAAGAATTATTATCAAAAGCAGATCCATCGGAGTTATTTGGTCGAGATGGTTTATTTCAACAGCTAAAGAAGCAAATAGTTGAGAAAATATTAGCAAGTGAGTTGGATCATGAATTAGGATATTCAAAACATAGCAAGATGCCAAAAGTAGATAATAATAGTCGTAATGGTAGCTATGAGAAGACAGTAATTGATGGGGATGGTCGTAAGCTGACAGTAGAAGTACCAAGAGATCGGGAAGGAGAGTATAATCCTCAATTAATACCAAAAGGGCTGAGGAGATTTAATGGATTTGATGAGAAAGTGATATCCCTTTATGGTCGCGGTATGACAGTCAGCGAGATCCGAGGGCATTTAGAAGAAATATATCAAACTGATGTATCTGGTGACTTGATATCCACCATAACAGATGGGGTAATAGAAGAAGTAACTAGGTGGCAAAATCGTTGTTTAGATAGGGTGTATCCAATATTATACTTGGACTGTATCTATGTAAAATCTAGAGACAATCACATAGTACGTCAATTCGGGATAAGGATATTGTGAACATGTAGATTAAAATCAAATTTTGTTGAAGGTTTATTTTTCTTTAATGAGTAAGCAACAAGAGTAGATAATATATGGACAAAGGCATTTATTGGTGATCTATGTCTAGTATGTTCAAGGTTCATTTTATTTTTTAGATAATCAAAAACTGTTTCAATTAAGTTACGCTTTCGAAGTAAGATTTTTTCTTTCAAATCCATTAATTTATTTTCCATATTCTTCTTAATTCCATGAATCATTTTTAAGCCTCTTTCATATAAATTTAAGAACAAATTTTGCTTAATATAACCTTTATCAGCTGCTATAATTCCAGTTAATCTTTTTGTTAACTCCGGTACTGGAACCCTATCATCTACATTGCCTTTGGTCACTTTTAATGCCATAAACTCCCCTTTATTATTGATTATTACATGTAATTTAAAACCATAAAAATACCCCATAGAGGATTTACTATGTTTGGCTAATCCTTTAAAAACTTTATTGCTATAACGCCTTTTATTGTGACAAGCTTTAATCGTTGTAGAGTCAATAAAATAAATACCTGTTTCCTCACCAAACAACAAATGAATCAACATATTTAGCGGTATGAATAATCGTGCCATTAATTCAACAAATCTATTATAACTCAAGGCTTTGGGAAAATCATCCTTATGCATGCACTCTATATAACTTTTATAGAAAAATTTAAAATTCTTAGCATAGGATGTATGAAACATAATTATTATTGTTAACATTTCACTTAGACTCATGCTACAACAGCGATTTCTTTGCTTATTTGATGGTAATAACTTTCTCTGTTCATACTCCAAATAAATTTTACAAAAATCATCTATAAAACTATATAATTCTGTGATATCTTTTTTCATGCCTGTAGTTTGTTTTTTTGTTTAAAAATATAAATACTGCAGGCACTCCTTTTTGACAATCCTTTTATCTATTACTATTTCATCTATATCTTATCCCGAACTGACGTAAACTGATGTATCTGGTGACTTGATATCCACCATAACAGATGGGGTAATAGAAGAAGTAACTAGGTGGCAAAATCGTTGTTTAGATAGGGTGTATCCAATATTATACTTGGACTGTATCTATGTAAAATCTAGAGACAATCACATAGTAATAAATAAAGCAGTATATTTAGCACTTGCTGTAAATATAGAAGGGAAAAAGGAGTTACTTGGCATTTGGATAGGCAAAAATGAAGGTGCTAAATTTTGGATGCAAGTAGTTACTGAGTTAAAGAATCGAGGAATTGAACAAATTTATGTTGCTTGTGTGGATGGTTTAAAGGGCTTTCCAGAAGCTATAAGCAGTGTATTCCCGAGTACTATAGTACAATTATGTATTGTACATATGGTTCGCAATTCAGTAAAGTATGTGTCATATAAAGATTTAAAAGAGGTCACATCAGATCTAAAACAAATTTATACAGCTAATAATGACGAAATGGCACGTTTAAAACTTCAGCAATTTGGTGTAAAATGGGATAAAAAATATCCGGTAATTTCTGATATTTGGCAACGTAATTGGTCTGGGATAATACCGTTTTTTGCCTTTCCTGAAGAGAACAGAAAGGTAATTTATACTACTAACACTATAGAATCTAAGGTGGTCCCCTTTGTCTAGACAAAAATTTAGATAAATAGAGATATAATTCACAAAAATTAAATTGTTGTTTTTATACAATATTTTTTTCAAAATATACACATTCTGGAGTTTTATAATCCAAAGCTTGATGCATCCTTTGTCTATTATAAAAGTCCATATATTCGTTAATTGCTGTCTTTGCCTCCTTTACTGTTGTTAAAATAATCCGATAAATTTTTTCCTGTTTTAATGATCGCCAAAAACGTTCAATAAAAATATTATCTAAGGCTCGTCCCTTACCATCCATACTAATCAAGATATTATGTAGCTTTAGCATACTAATAAAATTCTCCGAGGTAAATTGTACTCCTTGATCAGTATTAAATATTTTTGGCATACCATATTTTTCTATAGCGTCTTCAAGGGCTGTTACACAAAATTCACTTTCCAAACTAATGGAGATTCGCCAACTTAGAATATAACGACTATACCAGTCAATAATAGCTACTAAATATACGAACCCTTGGCTCAGTCTTATATACGTTATATCTGCACTCCAAACCTGGTTTGGCAATACTATTTCTAATCCTTTTAGTAAATAAGGATATATTTTATGCGCTTGATTCCTCTTGCTTAAATTTATTTTAGGATAAACAGCTTCAAGACCCATTATCTTGTAGTAACGTCTAACAGCTTTACGACCTACCGAAAAACCTTGGGCTTGTAAATATTTAGCCATCCGCCGCATACCATAATATGGATGCATAGTATAGGTCTCATCAATTATTGCCATAATCTTGATATCTTGTTCACTAATACCAGTAGGTTGATAGTAATAGGTTGACCTGCTAATATCCAATAACTTACACTGTTGTACAATTGTTAACTCAATGATAGGTAAGCCACTAGTTTGACTAGTGAGACCATCAAGGCTTGGCCTTTAGATTTAGTATAAAATAAAAAGTTATCATATATAACTTCTTTGGCTTGACGGTCAAAGGAGAAAATATATGACAACATACGAAAGTTTAAATCATTCTAAATGGGATTGCAAATATCATATTACGTCAGTTCGGGATAAGATATAGATGAAATAGTAATAGATAAAAGGATTGTCAAAAAGGAGTGCCTGCAGTATTTATATTTTTAAACAAAAAAACAAACTACAGGCATGAAAAAAGATATCACAGAATTATATAGTTTTATAGATGATTTTTGTAAAATTTATTTGGAGTATGAACAGAGAAAGTTATTACCATCAAATAAGCAAAGAAATCGCTGTTGTAGCATGAGTCTAAGTGAAATGTTAACAATAATAATTATGTTTCATACATCCTATGCTAAGAATTTTAAATTTTTCTATAAAAGTTATATAGAGTGCATGCATAAGGATGATTTTCCCAAAGCCTTGAGTTATAATAGATTTGTTGAATTAATGGCACGATTATTCATACCGCTAAATATGTTGATTCATTTGTTGTTTGGTGAGGAAACAGGTATTTATTTTATTGACTCTACAACGATTAAAGCTTGTCACAATAAAAGGCGTTATAGCAATAAAGTTTTTAAAGGATTAGCCAAACATAGTAAATCCTCTATGGGGTATTTTTATGGTTTTAAATTACATGTAATAATCAATAATAAAGGGGAGTTTATGGCATTAAAAGTGACCAAAGGCAATGTAGATGATAGGGTTCCAGTACCGGAGTTAACAAAAAGATTAACTGGAATTATAGCAGCTGATAAAGGTTATATTAAGCAAAATTTGTTCTTAAATTTATATGAAAGAGGCTTAAAAATGATTCATGGAATTAAGAAGAATATGGAAAATAAATTAATGGATTTGAAAGAAAAAATCTTACTTCGAAAGCGTAACTTAATTGAAACAGTTTTTGATTATCTAAAAAATAAAATGAACCTTGAACATACTAGACATAGATCACCAATAAATGCCTTTGTCCATATATTATCTACTCTTGTTGCTTACTCATTAAAGAAAAATAAACCTTCAACAAAATTTGATTTTAATCTACATGTTCACAATATCCTTATCCCGAATTGACGTATATTGTGTTTATTCCAAAGTGTCGTAAAAAAGAATTGTACGGGAAGGTTAGAAAATATCTTGGGAACGTATTCCATGAGTTAGCTTTTCAACGTGGGAGCAAGATCATAGAGGGGCATATGGTACAAGATCATGTGCATATGCTCATCAAGATTCCTCCTAAATATTCTGTAGCTGAAGTAATAGGCTATATCAAGGGGAAAAGTGCTATAGCCGTTGCTAGGCAGTTTGGTGGACGAAAACGTAATTTTAATGGAGAAAAGTTGTGGGCTAGAGGTTATGCGGTCTCAACTGTAGGATTTGAAGAGAATCAGATCAAACACTACATTAAGAATCAAGAGCAACTTGATAGTTTAGGCTCTGACGAATCAGGAGAATTTTAATTAACAATGGCAGCCCTTTGGGCTGCTCATAACCGTCAAGCCCCTCGCTTTGCGAGGGCGTTCTGACTTATTATGATTAGGCTCTATCATATTACACCTAACCTTTAATTCCAAACAATGCAGATTTTTTTTTGAGCCAGTCACACTCAACGCTTAACTGACCAATTTGCTCATATAGATTCTTGATTAACCCCTGCTGATTTGGATCAGCACTCTGTGTTTTATTCTTAAAACCTTGTACTAACAACTCAAGACCTTGTTTTTTCCAGTTACTGATCTGTGTTGCATGAACACCATACTTACTGGTTATCTGGGCTATTGTTAGCTCTCCCTTAATTGCTTCTATGACAATTTTGGCTTTCTCCTCAGCACTATATTGCCTTACTTGTTTTTTCATCTCTAGCTCTCCTTGTTTGCTAAAGAATTCTATCTCATTTTTCTTATTTTTCTGTCCAAAATATTGGAACCATTATAATCTGTAAATCGTCAAATTAGAAAAATTATCAAAAATAAGGGGGTGTTTCCAGATGATAAGTCAATTCAAAAAATAATATTTTTATCCTTACAAAATGCAGCCAAAAAATGGACCATGCCTATTAAAGATTGGTCTTTAGCTTTAAATCAATTTGAAATACTTTGTGGAGATTTTAAATATGATTTATTGGAAAATAAAAAATGAACTTACACAAATTAAATGATTGACTCAATGTTTTTGCTAGTATGAATTTTTTATACATTTGGATTCCATACTATGCAAATACCATCAATTACTATTGAGCAAGTAGCTCAGCAATTTAAAGCCTGGCGTCAAACTAAAACTAATAAGTTTGATCCTATACCAAACCATCTAAAGGAATTAGTTTACCAATTACTCCATCATTATTCTTACCAAGAGATAGCTAAACATCTTAATATTAATAAAGCAACAATCAGTTCAATTAAAAAAGCCCATGAGCCTACCCTCAAAACTTCTCCTGTCTCAACTTCAAATCAAGCTCTACAACAAAATATTAATTTTCTCCCATTTCAACTATTATATTCTATAGATACCGATCCTGTAGCTGCCCCCAAACAAAATCACTATACTTGTCACATTATTAAACCAAATGGTACCAAACTTATTATCCAAACACTAGAACCAAAAACCATAATTCAGACATTTTTATGTTGCAACTAACCCCGGCGTCAGTTATTTTTGTTACCACTATTGCCATCGATTTTCGCAAGGGTATCGATGGCTTAATCGCTGTTTGTAGACAAAAACTTTCTTCTGACCCTCTTAATGGTTCCTTGTTTTTATTCTATAATAAAAACAGAACTGCCATTAAAATTTTGTCCTTTGACGGTCAAGGCTTTTGGCTATGCTCTAAACGCCTATCCAAAGGTAAATTTACCGCAAAACTTTTCCCATCTGATAATTCATCTTATCAAATTTGTTATAGAACCTTACACATTCTTATTCATAATGGTGATCCTAGTTCTGCCAAATTCTCTAATGATTGGCTTCCTGTCGTTTAAGCTGCTGTCTCGATTAATTCCGTATTATTCATATATCTTGCATAGGCAAAAGGCGTATAATTCGCAGGACTCTTCTTTGCTTTGCTACTCTGCTCTTGTAGCCAATTTAAATATTTAAAGGCATTGATCTCGTTCTCACTACAAGTCTTTACTATACTATACAGACCACTATGTATCTCAGCACTATTGATTGTTTTAAAGAATAATGAATTCTTCCTTTGTAAAATAATGGTACGCAGTGATCTCTCAGCCCAATTATTATCAAGATTGCTAACTGGCATTTTGAGTCAAACCTTCTTTATTATTTATCCAATATTTCATAGCTTGTCCAAGCCTACTATTAGGCTCAACTTTCTTGTCGTTAAATAATTCGTCTATTTTGTTATATATGTTTTCTATATATTTACCGCTATGTTCCTGATGATACCAAAGTTTTTCTTCAGGACTCATCTCTTTACATTGATGTTCATTGTGGTAAATCCCTCGTGTTTGTTTGAGAAAATATCCGCATTCTTCAGGGTAATATAGTTCATTCTCTGTAAATTTTCTCTGACCATGTGACAAACAATTGATCATCACTATTATTGCCAGTAATTCTTGATCTGCTTCTGATAATACCGGGTTATTATTATTACTTGCGTCAGTCATTAATTGGATAGAATCTGTTCTATTCTTACGATTCTTTAGTACGTTACCTATATTTTCTCCACCATGCCTATTACCGGTAAAATATAAAACTATCACCTCATTATTTGCAGTCTTAGCACATATTGTAGTAGTATAACAGCTGCGTCCTTTCTTATTTTGAGTACGTAATTTCTTATTGGCTATAGTAATTTCTAAAATCCTAGCTCTAGTATCATCAAGGTTCAGTGAACTACATTCAGCAGCCATTTCCAATAATACCCCGTAAATTTCAGCTCCACCACCTTCTTGCCAAACATCTAAATATTGTTGCCAGAGCGAGCTATATGCCACAGGAACACCACTTAAACTTTGCAGCCTAGATAAACGGTAGAAAGGAGTGCCATAGGTCTTTTGTAACACTATTGCACTTCTGCTACTATTTGTCCATTTGTTGATATTTTTATTGTTCATAACTATATAATCACAAGCATTACAACGTAGCGTTTTCTTTACATATCTGTTGACTGTAATTGGAGCATTACCTGTAAATTGTAGCAATTTTCTAGCTTCACTATTATATAGTTTGCCATTACAACAGTGAGGACAGCTATCACCACTACAAAAATTCTCAGGAGTTAAATAGCTGGTATTCGCATCCTTATAATCATCAAACCCATATTTACCTTGCCAATTACTACGATCTATCTTTTTGGGCTTATCGCACTCTTCTTCATTACCACCATTCCCGTTATCAGATTCACTTGGCGGTTCTTTTAATGAATCTGAACTATCTTTTTTTTGTTATCTGCCTTAAAACCAATCAGCATTTCCTTAAGCTTATTTATACTGATATTTGATGATGCTAGCTTGTCTATTAGCTCATTACAAAATTTCACAAGTTCTACTATCGTTTGCTGTTCATCTCCCGTTAATGAACTTTCCTTGACGTGTTGTATTAGTTCTTCTCGTTCTTCAGCACTTAAGGTCGCTACTTTTGGTTTTTTCATTTGATTAATTATCATTATTATTAATATTTCAAATGTTATAATATAACTGGTACTTTTTCAACTAGTTTTTATTAATCGGTGATATTTGCATAGTAGAAACCCAAATTTATACAATAAATTCGTACTAGCAAAAAAATTAGATAGTGTTACGCAGTTTTGCTGCAAGTATACGATACATCGCCAATAAACGTATACGATTTCGACCATGCGGCTCATGTTTCATCATTTTTATAAAATCATGACCATGAAAACCTTGTGGTAATATTAACCTAGCCATTTGAGTACCTTTATCAGTTAAAAACCCATTTTACACCACTGCGTTAATTATTGCACTTGGTATGATAAGTTTTTACAAGGTACTGAATTAGCTAAAGCCTTGGTAGGAACGGTGCGTTTAAAATTGTTCAAAATTGGAGCAGTAATTATTAGAAATACTAGGAGCATTAAATTCTTGTTGTCTTCATCTTATCCTTACCAACATATATGGGATAGTGTTATGAAAAAATTAGCTATAGAATAAGCTAATATGGTACTGTCCCCGGTACAATAAAAAATGGGGGTAAGGGGGGATTCTATCTTAAATCAGGAAGAATTGCATATCTAGACATAATTTAAGTGAAAATTAACATATCCATTACCACTTATAAGCGATATTGCCATTTTATTTTTATAAATACCACCTTCATGCAATATCCAGGCTAGGAGCGATGGAGCAACCCCTATAAGTAATAGGCAAGCATTGAGCGACAACGTTACCAACTTCTTATCAATTGACTATAAAATTTCTTAATATTTCTATAGTGTACATCAAAATTTTTTTTCACTAAGTAAAAAAGTAATTAATTTTCAATATTTTTGTGAATTACGTCAATTCGGGATAAGGATATTGTGAACATGTAGATTAAAATCAAATTTTGTTGAAGGTTTATTTTTCTTTAATGAGTAAGCAACAAGAGTAGATAATATATGGACAAAGGCATTTATTGGTGATCTATGTCTAGTATGTTCAAGGTTCATTTTATTTTTTAGATAATCAAAAACTGTTTCAATTAAGTTACGCTTTCGAAGTAAGATTTTTTCTTTCAAATCCATTAATTTATTTTCCATATTCTTCTTAATTCCATGAATCATTTTTAAGCCTCTTTCATATAAATTTAAGAACAAATTTTGCTTAATATAACCTTTATCAGCTGCTATAATTCCAGTTAATCTTTTTGTTAACTCCGGTACTGGAACCCTATCATCTACATTGCCTTTGGTCACTTTTAATGCCATAAACTCCCCTTTATTATTGATTATTACATGTAATTTAAAACCATAAAAATACCCCATAGAGGATTTACTATGTTTGGCTAATCCTTTAAAAACTTTATTGCTATAACGCCTTTTATTGTGACAAGCTTTAATCGTTGTAGAGTCAATAAAATAAATACCTGTTTCCTCACCAAACAACAAATGAATCAACATATTTAGCGGTATGAATAATCGTGCCATTAATTCAACAAATCTATTATAACTCAAGGCTTTGGGAAAATCATCCTTATGCATGCACTCTATATAACTTTTATAGAAAAATTTAAAATTCTTAGCATAGGATGTATGAAACATAATTATTATTGTTAACATTTCACTTAGACTCATGCTACAACAGCGATTTCTTTGCTTATTTGATGGTAATAACTTTCTCTGTTCATACTCCAAATAAATTTTACAAAAATCATCTATAAAACTATATAATTCTGTGATATCTTTTTTCATGCCTGTAGTTTGTTTTTTTGTTTAAAAATATAAATACTGCAGGCACTCCTTTTTGACAATCCTTTTATCTATTACTATTTCATCTATATCTTATCCCGAACTGACGTGTATTGAGTTTCTAAACGGCATAAAGTAGAGCTACTAGCCATATCGTCCAGTGTGTCTATACTTGTTTGCAAAGCTGGACATTTTCTTAAATTATCGTGATCATTTAAATCTTCATAACCAAGAGCAATACCATAAATACGCTGTTTGAGCATTGTTAAAATAGTATGAGTAATTTTATCAGAATCTCGCTTATCAGGAAAAATCTTAGCCAGTTCATTAGTTAGACCAAGTCTTTTATCTGCTTCTCTTAGCAATAATACACCTCCATCGCTACTAATATTACCTCCTGTGAAATTTATTTCTATTTGACGATTTTTTACTTTCGATTGGTAAATTAATCCTGTACAATTTGTCATGGCAAAACCCTCTATGTAATCTTCTTTTAACACTGATATTATATAGTATTACAAGGGTTTTGTCTCTATTCTTTCATGCAATATTTAGGCTAGATATTATAGATATATATAGAGATGTGTTTTTTTTTGATTTTTTTACAGTTGAGTGGTAATTTTTTTCCGGTTGAAGTGAAATATTTTTATGGCTATATTGAATATTTATACAATCAGAGTGATAAGAATTATCATTAGCTTTACGAAAACTTATAAAATTTTTAAGAATTCTGATACATAAAATATTGCGACATTTTAGGTTATGTTTGATCGTAGTAATTAAAGAGTGATCAATGAACCCACTTGTTTGTAATTCTGTTAGACATTGTTTAGCCCGTTTTTGACAAACTCCTAGCCTGAATATTGCATGAAAGAATAGAGACAAAACCCTTGTAATACTATATAATATCAGTGTTAAAAGAAGATTACATAGAGGGTTTTGCCATGACAAATTGTACAGGATTAATTTACCAATCGAAAGTAAAAAATCGTCAAATAGAAATAAATTTCACAGGAGGTAATATTAGTAGCGATGGAGGTGTATTATTGCTAAGAGAAGCAGATAAAAGACTTGGTCTAACTAATGAACTGGCTAAGATTTTTCCTGATAAGCGAGATTCTGATAAAATTACTCATACTATTTTAACAATGCTCAAACAGCGTATTTATGGTATTGCTCTTGGTTATGAAGATTTAAATGATCACGATAATTTAAGAAAATGTCCAGCTTTGCAAACAAGTATAGACACACTGGACGATATGGCTAGTAGCTCTACTTTATGCCGTTTAGAAAATAAAGCAGATCGTGGATTTGCTCTTAAAGCTCATAAGGTGATGATTGACAAGTTTGTCGAATCTCATAAAACCGTGCCGAAACAATTAATACTTGATTTTGATGCCACTGATGATGAAATTTATGGCAATCAAGAGGGGAAGTTTTATCATGGATATTATCGTCATAATTGCTTTCTACCTTTATATGTTTTTTGTGGAAAAAAGCTGTTAGTAAGCAATCTTCGCAGCTCAAAGCTAGAACAAGCAAAGCATAGCTGGGCAATATTATCTCTATTAGTCAAGCGTTTTCGTCAATCGTGGCCTGAAGTAGAGATTATTTTTCGTGGTGATGGTGGATTTTGTCGTCATCAGATGCTGGATTGGTGTGATGAAAATAATGTAAAATATATAGTCGGAATAGCCCAAAATACTAGACTCAACAAGCTGCTTGAGCCATTGATGCAACAATCTAACGAAGCCTTCACAATTAGCAAAGAGAAGCAACGCTTTTTTAGTGAATTTAAATATAAAGCTGATAGCTGGAGTCGTCATCGTAAGATAGTTGGTAAATCAGAAGTAACTAGCCTTGGTGAGAATCCAAGATATATAGTAACTAATTTAGCAGGTAAGCCAGAAGATTTATATGATAAAAATTACTGTGCACGTGGAGATATGGAAAATCGTATAAAAGAGCAACAGTTAGAGCTATTTGCCGATCGCACTTCATGCCATAAATGGTGGGCTAATCAACTCAGACTAATTTTGTCAAGCCTTGCCTATACATTAGTAGAATATATACATGATAAGTTTTTACAAGGTACTGAATTAGCTAAAGCCTTGGTAGGAACGGTGCGTTTAAAATTGTTCAAAATTAGGCTAGATATTATAGATATATATAGAGATGTGTTTTTTTTTGATTTTTTTACAGTTGAGTGGTAATTTTTTTCCGGTTGAAGTGAAATATTTTTATGGCTATATTGAATATTTATACAATCAGAGTGATAAGAATTATCATTAGCTTTACGAAAACTTATAAAATTTTTAAGAATTCTGATACATAAAATATTGCGACATTTTAGGTTATGTTTGATCGTAGTAATTAAAGAGTGATCAATGAACCCACTTGTTTGTAATTCTGTTAGACATTGTTTAACCCGTTTTTGACAAACTCCTAGCTCTTTTTCGAAAAAATGATAGCCTTCTTGTAATTCTTCTGATAGTTTATCTTTTTGATAAATTTGTAGGCGAGAAACTATCAAAGACAGAAGTTGACGAGAAGTTTTACTTAATTGCTTACCACAATTATTAGTAAGGTTTCGCCATTCAGGTGGGACGAAATTACCGACTATATTATAAAAGATAGTATCGGAATTTTCAGCTAAACCGTCGGGAAAAATTAACGATTCCGTCATATTTCCTCCCCGTGAAAAACGGTTGAAAATAGACCTTTTTGTAGGTTAAGTCTGGGGAGTTTTGTTGGAAAACCAAAATAAAACCAAAATAAAAATGCTTTTGAGAAATTGAAAAATCCTGTAAGCCTTGAGAAGTCTGGCGCACCCGGAGGGAGTCGAACCCCCAACCTTATGATCCGTAGTCATATACTCTATCCAATTGAGCTACGGGTGCCTTATATTATGCCTTGTGTTGGAGTTTGGATGACATTGTGTGCTTATTTTTATAAGTGTCTAAAAAGTGAAATCTTTAACAAAGACCATAATATATCCTTAAACTTCTATTATGTCAATATCATATAGTGCTTAACACACAGGTTCGTACATTAATTATAACATTATTGTACTTGTCTAAAATACAGAATTTTTGTCTAATATGTTATTAGATGCTTATTGATCTAAATTAAATCTGTTAAGTTAATAGTATAGTCAATTGACTATACTGCATTTTACATTTTGAATTTATAATTCTGGTGATTTATAAAAACACTTGCTTTTTAATGTTTTTTTTATTAGTCTGTGCAATCTTAACATAATCTACATGAATTTGGAATAGTAAGTTACTCCAATATGTATTAGTTGTGTAAGCAATTAGGATTGAACTAACTTCCTTTGCCCGCGTGATGGAATGGTAGACATAACGGACTTAAAATCCGTGGGGTGCAAGCCCTTGCCAGTTCAAGTCTGGCCGCGGGTACCATTTATTTTTTATCAAGGAAGATGTATATGTTTATTCAAACTGAAATTACTCCTAATTCTAATGCGATAAAATTTTTCCCTAATATACCTGTTAGCCCTAATCAACCAATGCATTTTAGTAATCTTGATGAGGTAAGGGGTAAAAGCAGTTTGGTAGTTCAATTATTCGGTATAAATAACATAAAATCGGTATTTCTTGGTAGTGACTTTATTACTATTACTAAGGAAGAAGAAAGTGATTGGCTGGTTTTAAAACCTGAAATTTTGATGATTATGATGGATCATTTTACTTCTGGTTTTACTGTGTTTGATGTGCAAAATAATATATCTACTGACAAATCTAGTGTAAATAATTTGGACGAGATGTCTGAAGTCGAACAACAGATTGTAGAAATTATTGAAACACGTGTACGTCCTTCGGTTGCCATGGATGGAGGTGATATAATATATCGAGGGTTTGAAAATGGAGTGGTAAAATTAGAGCTTCGCGGAGCTTGCCATGGTTGTCCTAGCTCAACTATTACTTTAAAAAATGGTATTGAATCAATGCTTAAACACTTCGTTCCTGAGGTAGAATCGGTTGAAGCTGTAGAAGATTAAGATATTAGTTACGCAGTATAGAGATAAGTAATTAATCAGTTATAGTCAATTGATGAGAAGTTGGGGACGTTGTCACTCGTCGCTCGCCTATTACTTATAGGCGTCGCTCCATCGCTCCTAGCCCCAAATTCTCCTGAATTGACTATAGCCAAGAAGCAATCCATTCCTGGTTATTCTTGGGATTGCTTCGTCGACCTTACGATCTCCTCGCAATGACTTTTGGTGACCAGATTTTTTATTCATCATAAGAAAATAGTAAAAAAAATGTAGGGTGCTATCTTATTAATGAGGTTAAATAAAACAATATTGCCGCAGCATTTGAAACATTCAGGCTTTCTACCTTACTGGAAATTGGGATTTTAACCAGATAATCGTATTGTTCTTTAACTAGCCGTCTTATTCCTTTATCTTCAGACCCAAGTATTATTGCCATTTTATCTGAAAATATTTTGCTATCTAAGGATTGTGTTGCTTTACCATCCAGACCAATAATCCAAAACCCATGTTTCTTTAGATATTCTATTGACCGCCTTAAATTAGTTACCTTAACCATTTGTACTAGTTCCAAAGCTCCAGAAGCTGTTTTTGCTATAGTAGCATTTTCATCTGGGGCATTATCGGCGGGTAATATTATGGCTGTGATGCCAAAAGAAGCCGCACTACGAATAATAGCACCAATATTTTGTGGATCGGTTACTTGATCTAAAATAGCTACTTTACAATTGCCAGTAGTTATGTCAATATCTTCAATATGATTAGAGAAAATGCTTTTAACGTTAGCGGCTATTCCTTGATGATTATGATTTGAACCAAGAAGACGGGTTAGGGAATCTGTATTGGTAATCTCATATTGATGGTTAGATATTAAATTTTTGTTCAAATTAAAAATATCTTCTGTACAGAAAACTCTTTGAATATAACGCTTGGGGTTACTTAGAGCTGCAAGTACTGGATGTTTACCATATAGGTAGTAGAAATCTTTAGAAATATTAGATTTATTTATCATCTTATTAGAACCTATAGTAATTTATTCTTGACACAAACTACTATTTATTATAGAAAGTTACAACTAGATAAACGTTCTAAGTTGTTGTAAATTTTAATAGAAACTATTTGTATAGGTTTTTATCTATACTTTTATTATTTGTTGATTTGCATCAAATATATAAGTTTAATATTAGCTTATCTAAAAGGCTGAAGAAAATGGCAAAGAAGATTTGTTGGCACTTACAGTAAATTTATGTTGTGCTTTACTTTTAATTAGGCTATTTAATGCTTGCGTAAATTCTTTGGAGGAGTGGTCGAGTGGTCAATGGCAGCGGACTGTAAATCCGCCCGCGTGAGCGTACGAAGGTTCGAATCCTTCTTCCTCCACCACAGATTGGTTAGGTGAAATACGCGGGTGTAGCTCAATGGTAGAGCTCCAGCCTTCCAAGCTGGCCACGTGGGTTCGATTCCCATCACCCGCTCCAAAACTATTGGTGTTAATTGGAAATTGGATAAATTTGTTGTTTTTATTGTTAAATTTGTATAAATCTTAAATTGTGGAGAATGAATTATGGCAAAGGTAAAATTTGAGAGGGATCTGCCCCATTGTAATGTAGGTACTATAGGACACGTAGATCATGGAAAAACTTCTTTAACAGCTGCAATAACTTTAGTATTGTCAAAAGAAGGTGGTGCTAAGGCTACTAACTATGATGAAATTGATGCTGCCCCGGAAGAAAAAGAAAGGGGTATAACTATTGCTACTGCTCACGTTGAGTATAAAACTAAAAAAAGGCATTATGCTCATATTGACTGTCCTGGACACGCAGATTTTATAAAGAATATGATTAGTGGTGCGGCCCAAATGGATGCTGGAATATTGGTAGTATCTGCTTGTGATGGTCCAATGCCTCAAACAAGGGAACATATATTGCTTGCTAAGCAAGTAGGTGTGCCTACAATGGTTGTCTTCTTGAATAAAGTTGATATGGTTGATGATCCAGAATTAGTTGACTTAGTAGAAATGGAAGTCAGAGAGCTTCTGTCAATGTATGGTTTTCCTGGAGATGATATACCAGTTATCAGGGGTTCAGCTTTGCAGGCTTTAGAAGGAAAACCTGAAGGAGAAGCTGCGATTAAAAAATTGATGGATGCTATTGATGAATATATACCACAACCAAAGAGAGATACAGATAAACCATTCTTAATGCCAATAGAAGATGTATTTTCTATTTCTGGAAGAGGTACGGTTGTTACTGGTAAAATTGAGAAAGGTGTAGTAAAAGTTGGTGAAGAGGTAGAGATTGTTGGTATAAGAGATACTCAAAAAACTACTTGTACTGGTGTGGAAATGTTTAAGAAACTATTGGATCAAGGTGAAGCTGGTGACAATGTTGGTATATTGCTACGTGGAACTAAAAGAGAAGATGTGTGTAGAGGACAAGTATTAGCTAAGCCTGGTAGTATAACTCCGCATACTGAATTTGAAGCTGAGGTTTATGTGCTTACCACTAAAGAAGGTGGTCGTCATACAGCGTTTACAGACAAGTATCGTCCACAGTTTTATTTTAGAACTACTGACGTGACTGGGGAGATTACTTTAAAAGATGGTAAAACGATGATTATGCCAGGTGATAATGCGAATCTAAATATTACCCTGATTTCTCCAGTAGCTATGGAAGAAGGTGTTCGTTTTGCTATACGTGAAGGTGGTAAGACAGTAGGAGCTGGTGTAGTATCAAAGATTATAAAATAACAAAGGAGTAATCATCTTAAAATAATTTAGGATGATTACTTTTTTTTAATGGCTAAGCAAAATACGTTTAATTGAACTTGCCTAAAGTTATGTTTACAAAAAATTTGAGCAAGTCTGTTAAAGAAGCGTATTTTGGATGGTCGGGCTGTTTATAAAAAGGTTTAGTTAATGAAAAATAATCAAAAAATTAAAATTCGTCTAAAGTCATTTGATCACCGTTCGCTTGAGCAAGGTACTAGAGAGATAGTAGGGGCTGTTAAAAGAACTGGTGCAGATATAATTGGTCCAATTCCGCTTCCAAGGACAATTGAAAGATTTACCGTTAATAGGTCTCCACATGTCAATAAAAAATCAAGGGAGCAATTTGAGATTAGAATTCAGAAAAGGCTTTTAATAATAAGTTATCCAACCCCTCAGACTGTTGATGCTTTAAAGAAAGTTGATTTGCCTGCTGGTGTTGATGTTGAGATTAAGTTAGAGAGTATTGAGTGATGAGAACCGGTTTAATCGCTAAAAAAATTGGCATGAGTTCAATTTTTAATGAAAAGGGAGAGAGAACTACCGTTACTTTTCTGCAAGTTGAAGATTGTCAAGTAGTGGGACAAAAGACCCAAGAAAGGGATGGTTATAACGCCTTGGTTGTTGGGGTAAAGGATAAGAAATTATCTAAAGTAACAAAGCCAATGAGGCAAGTATTTGCTAATGATAACGTTGCACCAAAACAAAAATTGAAGGAATTCAGAATTTCTGCTTCTTTTTTCATTGATATAGGTTCTACATTGCGTGTTGATCATTTTGTTGTTGGGCAGTTTGTAGATGTTGTAGGTACTACTATTGGTAAAGGTTTTGCTGGTAGTATGAAGAGGCATAATTTTAGAGGACTTGAAGCTTCACATGGTGTATCTGTGTCTCATCGTTCACATGGTTCTACTGGTGGTAGACAAGACCCTGGTAAAGTATTTAAGAATAAGAAAATGGCTGGACACATGGGGAGTACAAGAGTTACTATTCAGAACTTGAAGATAGTTGATACTAATATAGAAAAAGGTATAATCATAGTTAGTGGTAATGTCCCAGGCTCGAAAGGATCTTATGTCTACATTAAGGATGCTATTAAGAAAACCATTACAGCTGCAGGATAAACTATATGAAAGCTAAATTATTAAATCTTGAAAATGAAGTTGTTGGTGAGGTTGATTTAGATCATGAAGTATTTGCCATAGACTTTGTTAGACAAGATATTATCAAGCTTGTTGTTGATTGGCAAAGAGCGAAAGCTATGGCTGGTACACATCAAACGAAGACAGTATCGCAAGTATCTGGTACTACAAAGAAACCTTTTAAGCAAAAAGGTACCGGTAATGCAAGGCAGGGGTCTTTAAGGTCTGTACAAATGAGGGGCGGTGGAATTTCTCACGGTCCAGTAGTAAGGAGTCATGCTACAAAATTACCAAAGAAAGTTAGAAAACTTGGTTTAAAACATGCATTGTCAGAAAAATTGACAGAAGGGAAATTGTTAATATTAGATTCTTTAAAATTAGATGAATCAAAAACTTCTAATCTTGCAAAATTATTAAATAATTTTCATGGTAAGAGTTATTTTATTGTTAGTGGTAATGAAGTTGATACTAATTTTTCTTTGGCAGTACAAAATATTCCTAATACTATTTCGGTACCACAAATTGGTACAAATGTTTATGATATAATACGCCATGATTATGTTTTGTTATCAAGAGAAGCTGTAGATGCTTTAGAAAAGAGGTTGAAGTGAAATCTTATAAACATTATGATCTTATTAGGAATCCTGTGATCACTGAGAAGAGCAATATTTTATCTGAACAAAATAAGTTTACTTTTCATGTTGCTGATAGTGCTGAAAAGGCTTCTATCAAGACAGCTATTGAGAAAATTTTTGAGGTTAAGGTTAAAAAAGTTAACATCATGAATGTAAAAGGTAAGAAAAAAAGATTCAAAGGTGTTAACGGTAGACAATCAGATCAAAAGAAAGCTATCGTGACGCTAGAAAAAGATTATACTATTGATTTTACTGGGGGTATAAAATAAGATGGCTTTAAAAAAGTTTAATCCAGTTACTCCATCTCTTAGAGAATTAATACAGGTTGATAAATCTGATCTTTGGAAGGGCAAGCCTCATAAACCTTTAACTAAAGGTTTATGTAAGACTGGTGGTAGAAATAATCTTGGTAGAACCACTTCTTGGCATAGAGGAGGGGGGCATAAGAGGCTTTATCGTATAATTGATTTTAAAAGAAATAAGCAAGATATATTCGCTACAGTTGAAAGAATAGAGTATGATCCTAATAGGACCTCTTTCATTGCTCTGATTAAATTTGATGATGGTGAGTATTCTTATATTATAGCACCACAAAAGCTTGTTGTAGGCGATAGAATAGTGTCAAGCGATAATGCTGACATAAAAGTTGGAAATTGTTTATCTTTGAAATCTATCCCTATTGGGACTACTTTGCATAATGTGGAAATGAAAATTGGCAAAGGTGGTCAGATTGCAAGATCTGCGGGGACTTCGGTTAATTTAGTAGGTAAGGATTCGGGTTATGCTCAGATCAAACTTCGGTCTGGAGAATTTAGGTTGGTGCCGTTAGATTGTAAAGCTACGGT
Source organism: Rickettsia endosymbiont of Oedothorax gibbosus (assembly GCF_936269705.1). NCBI lineage: Bacteria > Pseudomonadati > Pseudomonadota > Alphaproteobacteria > Rickettsiales > Rickettsiaceae > Rickettsia > Rickettsia endosymbiont of Oedothorax gibbosus. Next base: position 1,917,450 of record NZ_OW370493.1, on the reverse strand, counting down.
AGGTGTTGTCTCAAATCCTGATCAAAAAAATACAAATTTGGGTAAGGCTGGAAGAAATAGATGGTTAGGTTGGAGACCACATGTTCGTGGTGTTGCAATGAACCCAGTTGATCACCCACATGGTGGTGGAGAGGGAAAAACTTCTGGTGGTCGTCATCCGGTGACTCCATGGGGCTTCCCAACTAAGGGTAAGAAAACCCGTAAGAATAAGTCTACATCAAAGTTTATTATTAAGAGAAGAAAATAATTAGGTAGTAATTATGGCACGTTCAGTTTGGAAGGGACCTTTTGTAGATGGTTATCTGATAAAAAAAGTACAGAAATTGATTGAGTCCGGTAAATCAGAAATGATTCAGACTTGGTCTAGGAGGTCAACAATTTTACCATTTTTTGTTGGAGTAACATTTGCTGTGCATAATGGAAATAAATTTATACCTGTCACTGTCAGTGAAGAAATGGTTGGTAAAAAATTAGGTGAATTTTCTCCAACTAGAACTTTCCATGGTCATGGGGCAGATAAAAAAGTTAAGAGAAAATAAATATGGTAAAGGTGAATAAAGGTTCGACTACAGCAATTGCTAAGTCTCTTAGAGTGAGTCCAAGAAAATTGAATTTGGTTGCAACTTCTATTAGGAATATGAAAGTATCGGAAGCTATGGTTCAGCTTACCTTTTCCCCGAAAAGAATTGCTAAAGATGTAAAAAAATGTTTACAGTCTGCTGTTGCTAATGCTGAGAATAACTTTGGTTTAGATATTGATGCGTTGTTTGTTACTTCTGCAACGGTAGGTAAGGCATTGGTGATGAAAAGAATTATGCCAAGAGCTAAAGGAAGAGCAACAAGGATTAATAAATTTTTTAGTAATTTATATATTACAGTTACTGAAGTTAAGGGGAAGTAAAATATGGGGCAAAAAGTTAATCCGCATGGCTTTAGAGTTGGTCCAACATTAATTAAAGGTTGGGACTCGGTGTTATATGCTGAAAAGCAGTATAAAGTTCTTTTTATTCAAGATTTAGAGGTTAGAAATCTGATTAATAAAAACTATATGCAAGCACAAGTTAGTAGAGTGTTAATAGAAAGACCTTCTAATAAAAGTGTTATAATTAATATTTTTGCTAAAAAGCCTGGTGTTATTATAGGTAAAAGTGGTAACGACATTGATAAATTAAAAAAACATGTCCAAAAAATTACCTGTTTAGAAGAAATATATATTAACATACATGAAGTAAAGAAACCTAATATAGACGCTACTATTATTGCTCAAACGATTGCTGTACAGCTTGAAAAAAGAGTGTCTTTTAGAAAAGCTATGAAAACTGCTATCCAAGCTTGCTTTAAGCAAGGAGGGTTAGGTATAAAAGTGGCTTGTTCTGGACGTTTGGCTGGAGCTGAAATAGCGAGAACAGAGTGGTATAGAGAAGGTAGAGTGCCTTTGCATACTTTGAGAGCTGATATTGACTATGCGACTGCTGAAGCTATGACAACTTATGGAGTTATAGGTATAAAGATTTGGGTCTATAGGGGTGATCATGTGGAAAATAGAAAGAAACATAATTAATTTTGAAGTAAGATAATGTTAGCTCCGAAAAAACAAAAATTTAGAAAAGCACATAAAGGAAGAGTTTCCTCAAAGGCAAAATCTGGTACTATGCTAGCTTTTGGTTCTTTTGGCTTGAAGTCATTGGATGGCTTAAGGGTTACTGCAAGGCAAATAGAGGCTGCAAGAAAGGCAGCTGTTCGTTGTATGAAAAGGCAGGGTAGGTTATGGATTAAGATTTTTCCTGATTTGCCTGTGTCAAAGAAGCCTGCGGAAGTTAGAATGGGTAAAGGAAAAGGCTCTACTGAATTTTTTGCAGTAAGGGTATCACCTGGCAGAATTATGTTTGAAATTGAAGGGGTTACAGATGATGTAGCTACCAGGGCACTTGAACTTGCTAGTGCCAAATTGCCTGTAAGAACAAGGATAGTGAGGCGTTATGAGTAAATTAGTATCACCAAAGGAGTTGGTTGGACAAACCATGGAGGAACTCCACGAAAAAAGAATTCTGTTTAAAAAAGAGCTTTTTAATCTAAGGTTTCAAAAAACTTTAGGTGAATTAGAAAATACTAGTAGGTTTTCTTTTGTAAAAAAAACAATAGCTCGTATTAATACAGAATTAACCACAAGATCAAAAACTGGAGAATAGAGAAATGCCGAAAAGAGTGTTGCAGGGCGTTGTTGTAAGTTCAAAAACAGATAAAACTATTACGGTTAAAGTGGAGCGTAGGTTTAAGCATCCTATGTATAAAAAAATTGTAAAAGTTTCTAAGAAATACGCTGCTCATGATCCAGAAAATACGTATAAGGATGGTGATAAGGTTAGTATAGTTGAAAGTCGCCCTATATCTAAGACTAAGTCTTGGGTGGTATTAGGGGTATAAATATACCTCTTTAATGCTGTAGGTTGCCTGCGATAATTAATTAGTTATCGCAGGCAGCCTCTTAGGGTTAGTTATTATTTTGTTGGTAAATCTGTTTTCGTATGTATTTCCGTACGTTACGGTTCTTTGCTTATGGTAATGTTTGTAAATATGCTTATTAGAAAAATATTCTAGACAATCTAAAAGAAAGGTAGTTTTTATCCTTTGACTTTGTTGTTTAGATTGTTTATCTTGTGGCATTATTAAATTCTCAAGTGGGAGTAAGTTATGATTCAGATGCAGAGCATCTTAGATGTTGCTGATAATTCTGGTGCTAAAAAAGTTATGTGTATTAAAGTGCTTGGTGGTTCACACCGCATGATAGCATACCTTGCAGATTTCTTTGTGGTTTCTGTAAAAGAAGCGTCACCAAATGGCAAAGTAAAGAAAGGTGAGATATATATGGCGTTGCTTGTTAGATCAAAGAAGGGTGTTAGAAGAGCAGATGGTAGTACAATTAAATTTGATTCCAATGCAGTAGTACTTTTGAATAAACAGGGAGAGCCGATAGGTACCAGGGTTTTTGGTCCTGTAACTAGAGAATTAAGGGCAAAAAAATTCGTTAAGATTATGTCGCTGGCAGAAGAGGTATTGTAATGGTTAAGTTAAAAATCAAGAAAGGTGATGAAGTTATTGTTATCACCGGAAAAAATAAGGGAAAAAAGGGTAAAGTGTTAAAAGTTTTCCCAGAACAGAATAGAGCAATTGTTTCAGGGGTAAATATTGCTCGCAAGCATGTTAAGCCAAGTAAAACAAGTGAAGGTGGCATAGTGTCAAAGGAATTATCAATACATATATCCAATGTTGCTCATGTAGACCCTAAGACAGGTACTGGTACAAAAATTGCTTTTAAATTTCTAGATGATGGTTCTAAAGTAAGAGTAGCTAAGAAGTCTGGTGAAATTATCAGTAAGGAAGGTAAGTAATGTTGTTCAGGTTTAAAGATTTATATGGTAAAGAGATTATCCCAAGCTTACAAAAAAAGTTTGCCTATGATAATAAACATCAGATACCTAAGGTTATAAAAATTGTTGTTAATATGGGAGTTGGTGAAACGGTTGCTGATTCTAAGATAATTAATCATGCTGTTAATGATCTAACTTTAATTTCAGGGCAAAAGCCTTTGGTAACTGAGGCAAAGAAGTCTATTGCTACTTTTAAACTTCGTGAAGGTATGAAAGTTGGTTGCAAAGTTACTTTGCGTAAAGATAGAATGTATGATTTTCTCGAAAGGCTAGTACTTGTTGCCCTACCACGTATAAAAGAGTTTAGAGGCTTTTCAAGTAAAAGTTTTGATGGTAGAGGTAATTTTACTTTTGGTATAAAAGAACAGATTGTTTTTCCAGAGATTAATTACGATAAGATAGATGTAATTCGTGGTATGGATATCACGATTGTTACAAGTGCTACGAATAATGAAGAAGGTAAATTATTACTTTCAGGCTTTAATTTGCCTTTTTATAATTAATTTTTGAAGAAAGAAGATGGCTAAAGTAAGTTCTATAAAAAAGAATAATAGAAGAAGAAAGATGGCAGAAAGTTTGTATAATAAGCGTGCTAAGTTAAAAGACAAGATTTACGACAAAACTTTATCTTTAGAAGAGAGATTTTCGCTAGTGATGGTTCTGGCTAAGTTACCTAGGAATTCAGCTATGAATAGAATTAGAAATAGGTGTGAACTTACTGGGCGTCCAAGAGGAGTGTACAGTAAATTTGGTTTATCACGAAATAAGCTAAGAGAGCTTGGTAGTAAGGGATTGGTTCCTGGTTTAGTTAAAGCAAGTTGGTAAAAAGTAGGTTTATCGTATGTCAATGACAGATAATATAGCAGATATGTTGACTAGAATTAGAAATGGTCAAAAAAGTAAATTGATGAGTATATCTCTAGCTTCTTCAAAAATAAAATGTGCCATTTTGGATGTTTTAAAAAAAGAAGGTTATATCAAAGAGTATGTAGTTGTTAAGAATGATAATATAAGTCACATTGAGGTGGATTTAAAATATTCTGTTAATGGAAAACCTGCTATATGTGAAATAAATAGAGTTTCAAAACCAGGTAAGAGAATTTATTCTTCCATTGATAAATTAAAAGGATATTATAACAATATGGGTATTTATATTCTTTCTACTTCTAGAGGCGTGTTATCTGATAGAGAAGCACATAGCCAAAAGATTGGCGGTGAAGTAATTTGTAAAGTGTTTTAAGGTATAAAAATGTCACGTGTTGGAAAATTGCCAGTCCCTGTACCTGAAGGGGTAAAAGTTGAGCTTGATGGATTGAAAGTCAATGTTGTCGGTCCTAAGGGAGAGTTATCAAAGACTTTTGCCGGGAATATAGCAATTTCATTGAAAGATAATCAGCTTGTTGTTAAACCATTAGCAGAGACTAAAAGTGCTAGGTCTATGTGGGGTACGGCACGAAGTATAATAAATGGTATGATGAAAGGTGTTAGTGAAGGTTTTACAGAAGAGCTTGAAATAAATGGTGTTGGTTATAAGGCTTTGGTGAAAGATAAATATTTAAACTTAATGCTCGCTAAAAGTCATAATACTAAAATCGAGATACCTCAGAATATAAAAGTTACCGCTCCTAAACAAAATCAGATTATATTGCAAAGTGTTGATAAAGAAAAACTAGGTCAGTTTATATCAATTATTATAAAGCAGAGACCGCCTGAGCCATATAAGGGTAAAGGTATTAAACGTAAGGGTCAGTATGTTCAAAGAAAAGAAGGTAAGAAAAACTAAAATTTAAGGGTTAAAAGTTAAGTATGCGTAGTTCAAAGTTAAGATTTGAGACAAGAAAGGCTAGAGTACGGTCTAAGATATCAAAGGTATCAAACAGAATCAGATTGTCTATTTTTAAATCTGGAAAGCATATATATGCACAAGTTATAGATGACAAACAGTCAATTACTATTGCTTCTGCTTCAACCTTGGATAAAGAAATTAGACAGTTAAAAAAATCTAGCTGTAATGTTGGTACAGCTACAAAAGTAGGTGAGTTGATAGGAGAAAGAGCATCGCTTAAAGGAGTGCAAGAGGTTGTATTCGATAAGGGTGGTTATAAATATCACGGTGTTGTTAAGGCATTGGCTGATGCAGCAAGAAAGAAAATAAATTTCTAATTTTAGGTTTAAGAAATGGCTAAAGCTAAAAAAAATATGGGTGAAGCATTAACCGAAACTTTGGTGGATGTAAACAGAGTTACTAAAGTAGTAAAAGGTGGAAGAAAATTTTCTTTTTCTGCTTGTATTGTAGCTGGTGACAAATCCGGTAAGGTTGGTTATGGTCATGGTAAGGCGAAAGAGGTAACAGAGGCTAGAGCTAAGGCTACCCAAGAAGCAAGGAAAGATATGATTAGGGTTCCTCTTTATCAGAGTAGAACCATTCACCATGATGTTATTGGTAAAAGTGGAGCAGCAAAAGTCATTTTAAGAAGAGCCAAGGCGGGTACTGGCGTTATTGCTGGTGGTGCTATGAGGGCTATTTTTGATTCTTTAGGAGTTCATGATATTGTTGCTAAATCTTTAGGGTCTAGTAATGTATATGCAATGATTGCTGCGACTTTTGATGCGTTATCTCAACTTTCTTTTCCCAAGAATATTGCTGAAAGGAGAGGGAAGAACTTAAATGAGATATCGACTCAGTCTATAAAAGGGCAACAAGAAGTAATATCAGAATAATTTGAGCTATATTCTTTAGGGGTCTGATAAAAGATATCGCAATTGTGAAAGACCAGTGAAATCTGGGATGAGGCGAATCAAACTGGGCTATTAGTGAGCAGTCATTTAGATTGAGTTATTTTAGTGGCAGGAAGCATTAGACCTCCTGCAAAACTCTATGCCTAAAGTAATAGGCGAGCGGTGAGTGATGACGTCACCAACTTTCCATCAATTGACTATAGCTATAGTTTCTTGTTAAAGTAATGTTATAAGTAATAATTGGGTTGTAGAAATCTATGAATAGTGATAAAGAAAAAATGAATGATGCAAAAGTTAAAGTTACCCAAATTGGTAGTATTATAGGTCGTAAATATGATCAAGAAGAAACCTTGATAGGCTTGGGTTTAAATAAAATGCATAAATCTGTTATTTTAAAAGATACAAGCTCTATTAGAGGGATGATCAGAAAGGTACAACATTTATTAAAAGTAGAAAATATAAATTAGAGTTTATAAAATGAAGTTAAATGAGTTATCTAACAATTTTGGTGCCAAGAGAGATAAAAAAAGGGTAGGACGCGGTATTGGGTGCGGTAAAGGCAAAACATGCGGTAGAGGTGTTAAGGGTCAAAAATCTAGATCTGGTGTAGCTATCAAGGGTTTTGAAGGCGGGCAGATGCCAATGATTAAAAGATTGCCAAAGAGAGGGTTTAATTGTCCTAGTTCTAAGAAATATAATGTAGTGAATATTGCCGATATAGAATTTTTAATATCAGAAAGTCGTTTAAATTCAACGGAAGTTATCACAAAAGATAAGTTAGTTGAAGTAGGGTTAATTAAGAATAGTAAGTTGTTGGTTAAGTTATTATCTGTTAGCAGTGGTGAATTTAATAGTCCCTTATCGTTTCAATTAGATGCTTATTCGGCATCTGCTAAAAAGATAATTGAGCAAGTTAGTGGTCAAATATTGTAATTTATGAGCTTAAAATCCACACAAAAATCTAATAAAGACTTAGCTAATAGAGTTATTTTTACTATTCTAGCTCTTATAATATGTAGATTTGGTTCATTTATTCCTATAGCGGGTATTGATTCGATTGCGTTAAGCAGTGTGGCTGAACAAAACCAATCTGGTTTACTTGGTATGTTTAACATGCTATCTGGTGGTTCTCTAGGTAGGATGTCTATTTTTGCTTTAGCCATTATGCCATATATAACTGCATCAATTATTATTCAATTGATGTCAATAGCCTACAAGCCGTTAGAGAATTTAAAAAAAGAAGGTGAGGCTGGTAAAAGAAAAATCAATCAGTTATCTAGATATTTAACTGTTTTATTAGCTTCTTTTCAGGCGTATGGTGTGGCAATAAGTTTGGAACATGTTGTAACTAATGTTGGACCTGTAGTGATTATACCTGGGCTTTTTTTCAAAGTTACTACTGTTATCACCTTAGTTGTAGGTACTATGTTCTTAATGTGGCTTGGTGAACAGATTACTGGTAGAGGTATTGGTAATGGATCCTCATTGATTATATTTATAGGTATAGTATCTGGAGTACCAAGTGCTATTATAAGTATGTTTGAGTTGTCAAGAAGTGGAGGATTGTCTCCTGTCGTGGTGATGGCTATTTGTTTAGGAGTTATTTTGATTATAGCCATGATAATTTTCTTTGAGAAGGCCCAAAGGAAAGTTTTGGTACAATATCCAAAAAGACAGGTTGGTAATAAGATTTATGGTGGTGATTCAACTCATATGCCTCTTAAGCTTAATACTGCTGGGGTAATACCACCAATATTTGCTAGTGCAATTTTATTGTTTCCGATAACAATAGCTAATTTTTCTAGCAATAATTCGGAAATTATGAATTTAGTAACTTTCCATTTAGGGCATGGAAAACCTCTATATATTTTGCTGTATGTTGCATTGATAATGTTTTTTAGCTTTTTTTATACAGCAATAGTTTTTAATTCAGAAGAAACAGCAAATAATTTGAGGAAATATGGGGCATATATTCATGGAAAAAGACCTGGTAAAAATACTTCGGAATATTTTGATTATTTGCTAACTAGATTAACTGTCATAGGTGGTATATATCTAAGTTTTATATGTATAGTCCCTGAAATGTTAATGAATAAATATTCTGTATCTTTTGCTTTAGGGGGAACAAGTTTTTTAATTGTTGTTAATGTTGTTTTAGATACATTTGCCCAAATTCAAACTCATTTATTTAGCAGTAGATATGAGGGGTTAATAAAAAAAATGAAATTAAAAAACTAAAACTTGTTAGTGTTATACCTGCGTGAGCAGGTATCCAGATTCCCGCCTACGCGGGAATGATGGTATGGACGAGTGAAGCGAAATATGCTTTACTGGTACGGAGTCAGCTGAAAAATAGTTTTCAGCTGCTCCAAATTAAATAATAATTTAATTAATAGGTCCATACCATGATAAATAATAGCATAAAAAATACTATAATAGGAATAGATTTAGCAAAAAATAGTATGCACTTGGTGCAAGTCGATCAAAATGGCAAAAAAATAGGTTATCAAAAAGTTACAAGAGATGAGTTAATAGCCTATTTAAGCAATCTCGATAAAAGTTCATTGGTAGCTATGGAAGCATGTGGAGGAGCTAATTATTGGTCACAGGAAATTGCTAAGCTTGGTTTGCAAGTCAAACTAATGAAAACAAAAGATGTAAAAGTTTATGCTACATCGAAACAGAAAAATGATTATAACGATGCGTTAGCAATATGCAAAGCGGCTCGTGATCCAGAATTAAAAACTGTGCTGCCAAAAAGCAAAGAGGAACAAGATATAAAATTTTTGCATAAAATTAGAAGTAATACGATCAGAGATCGTGTGCAAAAAACTAATTCTACAATATCAAGTTTATGTGAATATGGCTATAATACAAAATTAAGTAAAAATAAATTTTGCAAATCATGTAGGCTGGAGGTAGAGTTAGCGTATAGTAAAGGTTATATAAATTCTGGGATACGGTCAATTTTACTTTTAGAATGTAAAGAAATTGAGGATTTATGTGACAAAGAGAAAACTTTAGAAAAGCTGATTATCAGCAATAATAAGCAAAGTGAGAAAGCTACTAGGTTGCAGACAATTTTTGGCATTGGAGCAATCAATGCTAGTTGTTTGAGTGTAGCCCCAATGGAAAGTTATCCAACCCCGAGGGATTTTGCTGCTTCGCTTGGTTTGGTACCAAAGCAACATAGCTCAGGAGATAAGATAGTTTTAGGAGGGATTACCAAACAGGGAGATAGATATGCCAGAACTATGTTGATTCAAGCCGCAAGGACAATAGCAATAAGAGCAAAAAGTGGTAAGGAATCGAAAGATAAACTAGTGCAGTGGGCAGTGAAGAAATTTGCTGAAAATAAATCATATAATATTATATGTGTTGGTTTAGCAAATAAGTTAGCAAGGATTGCTTATGCAGTAGTCACCAATGGTAGCGAATATGTTGCAAATTAGTTTAGTTGAGAAAAAAGAAGAAACTATGTCAACTAAATAAAAATTGGTAATTGATAAATATTGCGAGTAAAGAATAGTAACAATAAAGAGAACGAAAGTTAAAGAGTTAATGAATAAGTATTCTGAATAAAATCCGTAATTATGTCGAGGCTCTAGAAGCCGTGGGAATGAGAGGTCACTCAAGGATATTTATAAGAATGCAGAAACCATTATGGCACTCGATGCCGAATATATGACCGCTTCCTTTGTGGCTCTATTTTTTTATTTTCTTTGTTGACAAATTCACTCGTCCATATACGTCCATATATGACATTTTGCGTTTAAAGATAGATGTTGTGACTCGGATATATTTCGAACAACCTAGTATTTATAAGCTTTGCAAAAAACTTGATTATCGAGTAATAGACTCTTTGGGTTTGGAGACTGTTTTTTTTGCGATTTTTAAATTGCTTTGTGAATATTTTAGAGTTTTTGTAGCTAATTCTTAAAATAATGTACTTTTATACTTAGTGGTAAGTATATATTATGTTATATATCTAAAGATGGGTTTAAAGTGATTATAGTGCTTATAGGATCTCCTGGCTCAGGGAAGGGAACTCAAGGGCAGTTATTGGCAGGAAAGTTAAATTTACCTCATGTGTCTACAGGTGATATATTTAGACAAATGGTAAAGGTCAATAATGAAGAGGGGTTGTTAATTCAAGAGTATATGGCACAAGGAAAACTTGTCCCTCATAAATTGGTAAATAATGTAGTTAAAAAGTTTTTAACTCAGGATATATATAAAAATGGTTATGTTCTAGATGGTTATCCTCGTAATCTAGAGCAAGCTAGTTTTCTTAGAGAATTCGCTAGTCAAAAGATTAAAGTGGTGTTTTTTGAGATAGACGATCAAGTAATTATTAAGAGGATTTTGGGTAGATTTAGTTGTGCAAATTGTAAACAAATTTATAATAGTTACTTTATTAAACCTAAGATTGATAATGTTTGTGATGTTTGTGGATCGGATAAGTTCATTCATCGACAAGATGATGATGAACAGACTATTAAACATAGAATAGAAGAATATAAGATAGAAACTTATCCGTTACTTAGCTATTATAGAGATAATAGTGAATTCTATGTTGTTGATGCAAGTAAGGATAAGCAAGAAGTAGAAGATGTTTTAGATAAAATGTTAGAAATTATTTGACTTTAAGGGATATTTTTATATTATTCCCTTTTGGTTGTTATCAAAATTTGGAGATTATTTGTGGCAAGAATAGCGAGTGTTAACATTCCAGCAAACAAAAGATTAGTAGTGAGTTTAACATATATTTATGGACTCGGCTCTTTTGCTGCAGGAAAAATTTGTCAAAAGGCTGGGATATCTGAGAGTAAAAGGGTTAAAGACTTAACTGATCAAGAACTTATTGTTTTACGTAGTGTTATTGAAAAAGAATATAAAGTAGAAGGTGATTTAAGAAGAGAAGTAACTCTTAACATCAAGAAGAAAAAAGATATTAGAAGTTACCAAGGTCTCAGGCATATAAGAAAACTGCCTGTGCGAGGACAAAATACTCATTCTAATGCTAGAACAAGAAAAGGCAAAGCTGTTGCAATTGCCGGTAAGAAAAAAGTTACAAAGTAATATGGTATAATAATGAGTCAGTCTAATACTAAGATCAAGAAAAAAAGAAAAAATATCACTCTTGGTGTTGTTCATATAAAAACAACTTTTAATAATACTATTGTGACTTTTACAGATGTGCAAGGCAATGCTATAGCGTTCTCAACAGCCGGTACACATGGTTTTAAAGGGGCTAGAAAAGCTACTCCTTATGCCGCTCAAATAACTGTTGATAAAGCCTCAGAAGCAGCAAAAGAGCATGGTCTTAAAACTGTTTCAATTAGAGTGCAAGGGGCAGGGGTACAAAGAGAATCGGCTATGCGGGCAGTGTTTAGTCAAAATTTTATAGTTACCTCAATTTTGGATGTTTCAGCCGTTGCTCATAACGGTGTTAGATCGCCAAAGAGAAGAAGAGTATAGAGAGATAGGTAGTAAATAATGTTATCATTAAATAAAAACTGGAACTCACTGATCAAGCCTTCGAAGATCGTGTATGACAGTCCTGATAAGAATGCTAATATAGTAAAGATTGTAGTTGAGCCTTTAGAGAGAGGGTTTGGTTTAACAGTAGGTAATGCTATGAGGAGAATTTTGCTTTCTTCTCTTCAGGGTGCTGCAATAACTTCGATAAAGATACCAGGGGTGGTGCATGAATTTTCTGCTATACCTGGTGTTAAAGAAGATTTAGTTGATGTAGTTTTAAATCTTAAGTCCTTAGTCATTAAGATGCATTCTTCCGAAAAGAAGGTTGTAAGATTAAGTGCTACTGGACCTTGTGTGGTGACTGCCGGTATGATTGGGGCGGGTCATGATGTGGAGATATTAACTCCTAATCATATGATTTGTACCTTGGCAAAAGGAGCCCAGCTTGAAATGGAACTAGTGTGTGAGACAGGAAAAGGTTATGTTCCTGCTGTGAGTAATGTTGATTCAGAAGCTGCTATTGGGGTAATCCCAATAGATGCGTTATTTAGTCCTGTAAGGAAGGTTACTTATAAAGTTGATAATACACGTGTTGGTCAGGTTACAGATTATGACAAACTAATTATGACCGTTGAAACTAATGGTAGTATTTCTCCTGAAATGTCTATAGCCCTTGCTGCTAGAATTATGCAGGATCAGTTGCAATTATTTATTACATTTGAAGAACAAATGGAAGATAAGCAGGATAAATTAGAAGAATTATCATTTAATCCAGCCTTGTTGAAAAAAGTTGAGGAATTAGAATTATCTGTCAGATCTCAAAATTGTTTGAAAAATGATAATATAATCTATATAGGAGATCTTGTTATCAAAACGGAAGGAGAAATGCTGAGAACTCAAAATTTTGGTAGAAAATCTCTTAATGAGATCAAAGATATATTAGCCACTTTTGGCTTGAAATTTGGTATGGACGTAGCAGGCTGGCCTCCTGAAAATATTCAGGATTTATCTAAGCGTTACGAAGATCCATATTAATTTAAGGTAACAATATGCGACATAAAATTAAGGGTAGAAAACTCAACAGAACAAGTAGTCATAGGCAGGCGATGTTTGCTAATATGGCTGTGGCACTTGTGATGAATGAGCAAATAAAAACAACTTTACCTAAAGCTAAAGAGCTTAGACCTTATATTGAGGTACTAGTAACTAAGGCTAAGAAGTCTGATTTAGCCACTAGAAGAATGGTGCTTGCTAAAATCAAAGATAAAGTGGCAACTGAAAAACTTATTAGCGTTTTAGGTAAAAGATATAGTGAACGTCCAGGTGGATATACTAGGATAATAAAGGCTGGTTCTCGCTATGGAGATATGGCACCACTGGCTTATATTGAGTTCGTTGATAGAGATGTAAATAGTAAAGGTTGTATGACTCCACAAGCAGAAAGTCATAATCATGAAGAACAAAATTAATGAATCTGTAGGAAAATAATAAATATGGCTAATCATTCATCAGCAAAAAAGGCAATAAGACAAACAATTAAAAAAACTTTAATAAATAAGAATAGAGCGAGTAGAATTAAAACCTATTTAAAAAAAGTTTTGCAAGAAGTTGCTAGCGGTTCAAAAGAATCGGCCAGATTAGCGTTGATTGTTGCACAATCTGAAATAATGAAAGGCGTAACAAAGAATATTATCAAGTTAAATACCGCCTCACGTAAAATCAGTAAATTATCTCAAAAAATTAAAAACATGAACTAGGAGGCACCTGCAATAACTAAAATAATTCTATATTTGGCTCTTTTTGGCTACGAATAAACATGATTTTCTTGAAATAGGTATAGTCAATTGATGGGAAGTTGGTGACATCGTCACTCGTCGCTCGCCTATTACTTATAGGCGTCGCTCCATCGTTCCTAGTACCAAATTCCCCTGAATTGACTATACCTATTTCAAGAAAATCATGTTTATTCGTAGCCAAAAAGAGCCAAATATAGAATTATTTTAGTTATTGCAGGTGCCTCCTAGTCTTTACCTTTACAGTTAAGTAGATTGTTATAGTCAATTCAGGAGAGTTGAATATAGTTATAAGCTCTGCAAAAAACTTGATTATCGAGTATAAGGGGTCATATGCTAAAGATTTCAGCTTTTATTATCACAAAAAATGAAGCCGCTAGAGTGGCAAGAGCTATCAACAGTGTTAAGGGCATTGTCGATGAGATTATTGTTGTTGATAGTGGTAGCACTGATAATACAGTACAAATTGCTAGAGATTTAGGAACCAAAGTAATTTTTAATGAATGGAGTGGTTATGTTAAACAAAAAATTTTTGGTGAAAATTTATGTCAGAATGATTGGATATTAAATATTGATGCTGATGAAGAGTTGTCAAAAGAATTACAGGATGAAATAGAATTTATATTTGCTTCAAATATTCAAGATAATTATTTAGCTTATCGTACTAAAAATGTTATATTGCACCGTAACGATCATAAAGTTCGTCGCTTTGCTCCTTATCATAAATTCATCAGATTATATAATCGTAAATATAGTAGTTTTTCTAATAATATGAGTACTACTACTCATGATTCGGTGTTATTTAACCCAGATATTAACCCACAAGACAAAATCTATGAGTTAAATGGTATAATTTATCATAGGTCTGGCATGTCAATTGAGCAAATGGTAGCTAAGGCAAATTTTTATTCTTCCGAGCAGGCAGAAGATTTCGTCAAACTAGGTAGGAATCCATCAAAAATAAGAATTGCTACAGAAATTATTTTTTATTTTCTAAAATCATTCTTTATAAGACGATATTGGGTATTTGGTTTTGATGGTTTTGTTGACTCTATGATTCTTGCTTTTGGACGATTTATAAGACTCGCTAAAGCAAGAGAGATTTTAAATAATAAAAACATGATAAAAACCAAGAAAACACGGAATTATTAAAATAAGTGCTTGCATAAGGTGAAAAATTAGTGTATGATGCCAACAACAGAATAACCGTATTAAACGGTTTGTTCTGGTAGAATAAAAAAGCAATCATTAATAATTAAGAGGTAAATATGTCATTGAAACAACTTTTTTGTAAAGGATATTACGGTGGTGTATCAGCGTTATTTAAAAAGCATGGCTTATTTCACGCTGTAAAAACAGGTAATATGCATTTAACAAATCATTTACTCACCAAAGCTAATGTAAATAATCAGGATGAAAATGGCAATACTGCATTACACTATGCTATAAAAAATAATTGTTCTGGTATAGCTGAAATGTTATTAGGATGGGAGGCAAACCCAAATGTAACTAATAATAATGGTATGACACCATTAAATATTGCCTCTGCAGACAACCATCCTAA
This sequence comes from Rickettsia endosymbiont of Oedothorax gibbosus, assembly GCF_936269705.1. Lineage (NCBI taxonomy): Bacteria > Pseudomonadati > Pseudomonadota > Alphaproteobacteria > Rickettsiales > Rickettsiaceae > Rickettsia > Rickettsia endosymbiont of Oedothorax gibbosus. Next base: position 1,902,442 of record NZ_OW370493.1, on the reverse strand, counting down.
TTGTAGAAAAATACTGTTAGATAATGGTGCCAAAATAACAAACGCAGATTTATGGTATGCACTGCGGAATAAGGAGATAGGAACTATGCACGATCTATTAGCCAATAAACAAGTGCATTCATCACCTGAGGTAACTAGGAGTCTAAAAGAATTCACTAAAAATGCAGGCTCCTTATTTGAAGTAATAAAGGATTACTTGAGTGATATTACTATTGATAATCATTTATACGACAATGTACATAATAATTATGTACCATTATTAGCTGATGACATAGTGAATTAACTTGAATTGGCAACGTTATATAGTCAATTGATGAGAAGTTGGGGACGTCGTCGCTCAATGCTCGCCTATTACTTATAGGCGTCGCTCCATCGTTCCTAGCCCCAAATTCTCCTGAATTAACTATAAATCCGATTAGTATTTAACCTCAACGTCATGGCTCAGAGCCACTTTAGTAGCGACTAAGCAATCCAAAAAACTATTAAAAGGATTGCTTCGGAGGCTTACGCCTCCTTGCTAATACTCGATAATCAAGTTTTTTTGCAGATTTGAATAAAATATAGGATCATGGTTGTCATCCCTGCGAAAGCAGGGATCTATAATACCCTGAGGTATTATAGATCCCGCACCGAAGCAGGAATGATGGTATGGACGAGTGAAGCGAAATATGCTTTACTGGTACGGAGTCAGCTGAAAAATAGTTTTCAGCTGCTCCAAATTAAATAATAATTTAATTAATAGGTCCATACCATGATAAATAATAGCATAAAAAATACTATAATAGGAATAGATTTAGCAAAAAATAGTATGCACTTGGTGCAAGTCGATCAAAATGGCAAAAAAATAGGTTATCAAAAAGTTACAAGAGATGAGTTAATAGCCTATTTAAGCAATCTCGATAAAAGTTCATTGGTAGCTATGGAAGCATGTGGAGGAGCTAATTATTGGTCATAGGAAATTGCTAAGCTTGGTTTGCAAGTCAAACTAATGAAAACAAAAGATGTAAAAGTTTATGCTACATCGAAACAGAAAAATGATTATAACGATGCGTTAGCAATATGCAAAGCGGCTCGTGATCCAGAATTAAAAACTGTGCTTCCAAAAAGCAAAGAGGAACAAGATATAAAATTTTTGCATAAAATTAGAAGTAATACGATCAGAGATCGTGTGCAAAAAACTAATTCTACAATATCAAGTTTATGTGAATATGGCTATAATACAAAATTAAGTAAAAATAAATTTTGCAAATCATGTAGGCTGGAGGTAGAGTTAGCGTATAGTAAAGGTTATATAAATTCTGGGATACGGTCAATTTTACTTTTAGAATGTAAAGAAATTGAGGATTTATGTGACAAAGAGAAAACTTTAGAAAAGCTGATTATCAGCAATAATAAGCAAAGTGAGAAAGCTACTAGGTTGCAGACAATTTTTGGCATTGGAGCAATCAATGCTAGTTGTTTGAGTGTAGCCCCAATGGAAAGTTATCCAACCCCAAGGGATTTTGCTGCTTCGCTTGGTTTGGTACCAAAGCAACATAGCTCAGGAGATAAGATAGTTTTAGGAGGGATTACCAAACAGGGAGATAGATATGCCAGAACTATGTTGATTCAAGCTGCAAGGACAATAGCAATAAGAGCAAAAAGTGGTAAGGAATCGAAAGATAAACTAGTGCAGTGGGCAGTGAAGAAATTTGCTGAAAATAAATCATATAATATTATATGTGTTGGTTTAGCAAATAAGTTAGCAAGGATTGCTTATGCAGTAGTCACCAATGGTAGCGAATATGTTGCAAATTAGTTTAGTTGAGAAAAAAGAAGAAACTATGTCAACTAAATAAAAATTGATAATTGATAAATATTGCGAGTAAAGAATAGTAACAATAAAGAGAACGAAAGTTAAAGAGTTAATGAATAAGTATTCTGAATAAAATCCGTAATTATGTCGAGGCTCTAGAAGCCGTGGGAATGAGAGGTCACTCAAGGATATTTATAAGAATGCAGAAACCATTATGGCACTCGATGCCGAATATATGACCGCTTCCTTTGTGGCTCTATTTTTTTATTTTCTTTGTTGACAAATTCACTCGTCCATATATGACAAAGAAGTGTAGTTGTTACCCCTGCTTCGGTGCGGGGTCTAGATTATAGTACCCTACAATTTTGAGAAGATGAAGAAGAATGGTTGATTTAGAGTGGTGTGAAGTAGTATAAGGTAGGTATTTTTATAACAAAATGCATAATATAATACTTCAAGAATTGATTTTATATATAGACGGAAATAAATCAAGATTAAAATATTTGGTTGGTATGGTAATTAGTTTGCTGACGGGCAGCTCAATTTATCAAAAAGGTTTAGCACTTGGTATTTTAGGTGATGCTAAAGCGACGTCAAAAACTCATAGAATTTATCGTTTTTTAAAAGATTTTAATTTTGATTATATGAAGGTTGGCTATTTGCTATTAAGCTTTTTTGCTTCAAAAAATTATGTCGTAGCAATGGATAGGACAAGTTGGAAATTTGGTAAATCCGATATTAATATTTTATTTTTAGTAATGGTAATTGGTAAAATATCGGTGCCAATATTCTGGAAGACTTTGTCGCATGGTGGCGGGTGTTCTGCAGAATTTATGAAGGAATTTTTACAGAAATTTATTAATAATTTTGGCGTTGAAAGAATAAAATATTTGCTTGCTGATAGAGAATTTATGAATAAAGAATGGTTAGACTTTCTGATAAATAACCATCTAAAGTTTGTTATTCCATTAAAAATGGATCATAAAATTCGTCTTACAAAAGGTTTAAGAACTTTAACCATTGAAAGAATATTTAGTGATGTTAAAGCCTTAGAGTATAGGGCTTGTAGTGGTATATTATGGAATAGAAAGGTTAATTTTACCGCATATAGAAATGATAAGAGCGAGCTGATGGTTCTGGTGTCTTCAATTGAAATAGAGCAAGATATTTTTGCTTTATATAAATTTCGTTGGAGTGTTAACGACTATTTTTGCACCTAAAAAGCGGTGGTTTTGATATTGAAAAAAGTCACATTGTAAAATTGGATAGATTTGAAAAATTATTAGTGATAACTGCTATTGCTTCAGCTTTAATAGTCAAAAATGGAATAATACAAAATGCCTTAAATCTCATCCGAATAAAACGGTACAAAACCATTGAAAGACAATTGTTTTCATTATTTACCTATGGCTTTGATCATATCAAAAATGCTTTTTATCAATCTACAACAGCCATAACGCAGCTAATATCCACATTATTAATACCTCCCAAACAAAAACTTTTTTCTATCCTAATACCATCTTTACAAAAATTGTAGGGTACTATGGGTCTAGATTCCCGCCTACGCGGGAATAACAAATTTTGCGTTTAAAGATAGATGTTGTGACTCGGATATATAGTCAATTCAGGAGAATTTGGGGCTAGGAGCGATGGAGCGACGCCTATAAGTAATAGGCGAGCATTGAGCGACGACGTCACCAATTTCTCATCAATTGACTATATTCAAATTTCCTTCAAACAACCTACTATTTATAAGCTCTGCAAAAAACTTGATTATCGAGTTATAGACAGCACGATGGGTACTATGGTTAATTTGAGGGGGGTCATTTTAATTTTTCAATTTGTTCTTTAGATTGCTGGTGTTGTTAGCTTATTTATGCTACACTTTGCTTAAATCAAATATAATAAATAACATGACCTTTAAACTTTCTGATTCTAATAGCACCATGCAAGGTAACAATAAATCACCCAAAATGATGGTGGGAACAGATGAATTCTATGACTTGCTAGTTAATAGTGATGTCTTTGTTGATAAAAGCTTAATGATCAAAGAATTATTGGAAGATAGTGGTAAAGTTATCCTGATCACTAGACCAAGGCGGTGGGGTAAGAGCTTGAACATGAATATGCTCCAGAAATTTTTTGAGATAGAGGTGGATCAAAATGGTGTTCCTTTACCTATAGAAGATAGAGTAAATAACAAGCTATTTATCGGTGGGGAAATCAATTTAGGTATTAAAGGAAAAAGGACTTTAGAGCCTTTAAAGATTAACGGTAATGTATATGCCATGACTCAGCAAGGTCAATTTCCGGTTATTTCCATAAATTTTAAGGATGTAAAAGGTAGTAACTACCAAGAAATTGAAAATGGGATAAAAAATCAAGTAACTAATTTATTTACAAATCATCGATACTTAAAGCGTTATATAACAACAGATGAAAATTTACTAGATGAGGCACAAAAGGAAAAGTTAAATCGATATTTTACAGGAAAGCTTGATAAGGAAGACTTAAAAGATAGTTTACGGGTTTTGAGTGAAGTGCTGTACAAACATTTTGGTCAAAAAGTTTACATATTGATCGATGAATACGATACGCCGATCAATAGTTCATACATTAAGTTTGGTAACAAGCCAGAAGAGTTTGAACAGGTACTTGAAATGTTTCGCGGGATGTTTGGCAGTAGTTTAAAAACTAATCCTTATTTAGAGAAAGGCGTAATAACCGGCATATTACGGGTTGCTAAAGCTAATTTATTTTCGGATTTGAATAATGTTAGTGAATATAGCTTGCTTGATGAAGAATTTTCTAAGTTCTATGGTTTTACTCAAGCAGAAGTTGATGAGTTATTAACCAAAGTACCAACGGCAACTAATCCTGAACAAATTAAAGCTTGGTATAATGGTTATAATTTTGGCGGAGAAATCATCTATAATCCATGGTCGATTATGCAATGTTTGGCTCATAAAGGGAAAATTGATCATTATTGGCTAGATAGTGGGGGGACGGGTCTTGTTGATAAAGCATTATTGTCAGATGGAATGCAGGAAGATTTACAGAGCTTAGCTGCCGGAAAGGCTATTATCTCACCGATTGTCAAACAAATTAGTTTTGCTGATATCAACAAGCCAGTAGGATTATTTAGCTTGTTGTTATTTAGCGGTTATTTAAACCCTGTTGCTAAAAAACCAGAAGAAGATATTTACGAATTGTCGGTACCAAATAAAGAGGTACGATATATATATAATGCCAGAATGCTCCAATGGGTAACTGATCAGTTACAAATCGATCACTCTCGATATTATTCTTTTGCTACTTTGCTGCCGGCAGGTAAAATAGAACAATTTAAAGAAAGATTGCAAGAATTATTACTCAATGCTACTAGTTTTTATCAAACAGGCGAGAAAAAAGCCGAGCTGTTTTATAGTGGCTTTATGCTAGGTTTGATTAATACCTTAGCTTCCGACTACATAATAGACAGTGAAAGAGAGACTGGTAGCGGTAGGGCTGATATTATGTTGATACCTAGAGCTGGGAAGCAAGATAATGCCATTATTATTGAATATAAAATATGCAAGTCTGCTGATATTTTAGAATCTGTTGCCAAAGAAGGGCTAGATCAAATCATGAGAAAAAAATATGAGGCTAAAATAAAAGAACACTCCCATGTTCAAAAAATCATCAAAATTGCTATAGCGTTTCGCGGTAAAGAAGTGGCTTTAGAATACCAAATAGCTCAGGTCTCTTAGGCACAACTGTTGAAAGTTAGAAAATTATTAAAATTACAACTAAAGATTGTATGAACATAAATATGTCCTCAAGCCGTCATTGCGAGGAGCCGCTAAAAGCGGTGACGCGGCAATCCAAGAAAAAGTGAATAGAAAGGATTGCTTCGTTGGTCTGGCGACCTCCTCGCAATGACGGGTTTGTGTGGTAATTACCCTGAGTTTATATTTACACGCCACCTTTAGTTGCAATTTGGCTCTATTCCTGACTTCGGAAAATAGTTAAAGATAAGTATAATGGTTCCAATATTTTGGACAGAAAAATAAGAAAAATGAGATAGAATTCTTTAGCAAACAAGGAGAGCTAGAGATGAAAAAACAAGTAAGGCAATATAGTGCTGAGGAGAAAGCCAAAATTGTCATAGAAGCAATTAAGGGAGAGCTAACAATAGCCCAGATAACCAGTAAGTATGGTGTTCATGCAACACAGATCAGCAACTGGAAAAAACAAGGTCTTGAGTTGTTAGTACAAGGTTTTAAGAATAAAACACAGAGTGCTGATCCAAATCAGCAGGGGTTAATCAAGAATCTATATGAGCAAATTGGTCAGTTAAGCGTTGAGTGTGACTGGCTCAAAAAAAAATCTGCATTGTTTGGAATTAAAGGTTAGGTGTAATATGATAGAGCCTAATCATAATAAGTTAACAATTGTACAACAGTGTAAGTTATTGGATATTAGCAGGTCAACCTATTACTATCAACCTACTGGTATTAGTGAACAAGATATCAAGATTATGGCAATAATTGATGAGACCTATACTATGCATCCATATTATGGTATGCGGCGGATGGCTAAATATTTACAAGCCCAAGGTTTTTCGGTAGGTCGTAAAGCTGTTAGACGTTACTACAAGATAATGGGTCTTGAAGCTGTTTATCCTAAAATAAATTTAAGCAAGAGGAATCAAGCGCATAAAATATATCCTTATTTACTAAAAGGATTAGAAATAGTATTGCCAAACCAGGTTTGGAGTGCAGATATAACGTATATAAGACTGAGCCAAGGGTTCGTATATTTAGTAGCTATTATTGACTGGTATAGTCGTTATATTCTAAGTTGGCGAATCTCCATTAGTTTGGAAAGTGAATTTTGTGTAACAGCCCTTGAAGACGCTATAGAAAAATATGGTATGCCAAAAATATTTAATACTGATCAAGGAGTACAATTTACCTCGGAGAATTTTATTAGTATGCTAAAGCTACATAATATCTTGATTAGTATGGATGGTAAGGGACGAGCCTTAGATAATATTTTTATTGAACGTTTTTGGCGATCATTAAAACAGGAAAAAATTTATCGGATTATTTTAACAACAGTAAAGGAGGCAAAGACAGCAATTAACGAATATATGGACTTTTATAATAGACAAAGGATGCATCAAGCTTTGGATTATAAAACTCCAGAATGTGTATATTTTGAAAAAAATATTGTATAAAAACAACAATTTAATTTTTGTGAATTATATCTCTATTTATCTAAATTTTTGTCTAGACAAAGGGGACCACCTTAAAAGGTTTTGTTAATTAGAGGGCGTTTGTTGTGCCTCCATATATTTTTATTATTGACATACAATATTTTAGTAGATATACTAACCAACAATTAGTTTTAAATATGCTACTGATATGTTCGTTAGAGTCAAAAAATCTGCTACCCGTAATGTTAACGCTGTTCAACTAGTAGAAGGGATACGCGATCCCATAACTAATAAAGTAAAACAACGGGTTGTTCGACATATTGGTAGTGCATCAGACCAAGAAGAAATAACTAACCTCAGTTTGATGTAAGAGGAAGGTTGAGATTGTTTAATTTTCCAAAAGCTACAGAAATTTTATTAGGCTTAAAAACATAGGCAAGCAGTCCAGCTAATACGTTAGTTTGAAAATTCATAACAGATCTATGGCTTGTATGGTCTATATGACAAAGGTTTTTTAGTTGATCGTTAATGGTTTCAATAATATACCTTTTATTTAAAAACCGCTTTTTAATAGGATCTATTATTCTTTCTTTCATATTACTTTTAATTTTTGTTATTAGTTCTAAACCTTGATTAGCAAGGGATTGAGTGAGTTTTTTACTGATATACCCACGATCACCAAAAAGCCAGCCTTGTAATTTATCTACTAAATTTTCTACCACTGCTCTATCATCAACTATAGTACCCTACAATTTTGAGAAGATGAAGAAGAATGGTTGATTTAGAGTGGTGTGAAGTAGTATAAGGTAGGTATTTTTATAACAAAATGCATAATATAATACTTCAAGAATTGATTTTATATATAGACGGAAATAAATCAAGATTAAAATGTTTGGTTGGTATGGTAATTAGTTTGCTGACGGGCAGCTCAATTTATCAAAAAGGTTTAGCACTTGGTATTTTAGGTGATGCTAAAGCGACGTCAAAAACTCATAGAATTTATCGTTTTTTAAAAGATTTTAATTTTGATTATATGAAGGTTGGCTATTTGCTATTAAGCTTTTTTGCTTCAAAAAATTATGTCGTAGCAATGGATAGGACAAGTTGGAAATTTGGTAAATCCGATATTAATATTTTATTTTTAGTAATGGTAATTGGTAAAATATCGGTGCCAATATTCTGGAAGACTTTGTCGCATGGTGGCGGGTGTTCTGCAGAATTTATGAAGGAATTTTTACAGAAATTTATTAATAATTTTGGCGTTGAAAGAATAAAATATTTGCTTGCTGATAGAGAATTTATGAATAAAGAATGGTTAGACTTTCTGATAAATAACCATCTAAAGTTTGTTATTCCATTAAAAATGGATCATAAAATTCGTCTTACAAAAGGTTTAAGAACTTTAACCATTGAAAGAATATTTAGTGATGTTAAAGCCTTAGAGTATAGGGCTTATAGTGGTATATTATGGAATAGAAAGGTTAATTTTACCGCATATAGAAATGATAAGAGCGAGCTGATGGTTCTGGTGTCTTCAATTGAAATAGAGCAAGATATTTTTGCTTTATATAAATTTCGTTGGAGTGTTAACGACTATTTTTGCACCTAAAAAGCGGTGGTTTTGATATTGAAAAAAGTCACATTGTAAAATTGGATAGATTTGAAAAATTATTAGTGATAACTGCTATTGCTTCAGCTTTAATAGTCAAAAATGGAATAATACAAAATGCCTTAAATCCCATCCGAATAAAACGGTACAAAACCATTGAAAGACAATTGTTTTCATTATTTACCTATGGCTTTGATCATATCAAAAATGCTTTTTATCAATCTACAACAGCCATAACGCAGCTAATATCCACATTATTAATACCTCCCAAACAAAAACTTTTTTCTATCCTAATACCATCTTTACAAAAATTGTAGGGTACTATGGTTAGTATGTATCAGGCATTTAGAATATCGAGTAAATTTACAGTCAATTAAACTATCACCGGAACGATTACGTAAGGCACTAATTGGGGTGGAGATTACCAGTGTAGTACACATTAAAGATAAAAGAGTATTTGGCATTCCATCCCCGGTATCAGATGAGGCAAAGATTATTTATAAAGCAATGAATTTACCGATTAGCACTATTCCTTATTTAATATCATCAGGAGAGTAAAAGAAATAATCAAGTAGTAAAGCTAATAATTATTATAGGATTATTTTGAAATTTTTATATTCGAACAAATATGTGTAGCGACAACTAAAATAAATAATTTGTTGTGCCTACAAATTTTATCATTTCCTCTTCTGTCAGCCATTTTTTGGCACAACAACACTGAAGTCGGGACGGGTTTGTGTGGTAATTACCCTGAGTTTATATTTACACGCCACCTTTAGTTGCAATTTGGTTCTCTTTTTAACTTTCAACAGTTATGGATCTAAGGTCTCCTCGCAATGACGGTTTCTCAATTATTGTTTTTTAAACTGACGCTTATGCACTCCATCGCTCCTAGCCCCAAATTCTTCTGAATTGACTATATTTGCATAAATCAACTTGTTAGTCTTTTTGTAATTTCATCTTTATTGAGCAGAGGTAATATTACTGACATTTCTGGTCCAGATGTCATTCCCGTTATAGCAAGTCTTAAAGGTAGGAATACTTCTTTACCTTTTTTACCAGTTATTTCCATAATTCTTTTAGTCCATATGCTCCAACTATCGATGGTTATTGGTTCGTCTATTAATAAGGTAGCTGCTTGTTTTAAAAACTCTTTATCTAATCCTTCAACTTTAGAGGGGGAATAACAAATATTCCACCAATCTTTTATTTCATATAATTTTTGTAAATTACCTCTAACTGCCAACCAGAATTGCTTATTTATTTGTTCAGCTTTAATCTCTTTTAAGCGATCTTTTATTTCATCAAAACTCAAGCTAATTAGTAATTTATGATTTAAACGCTCTAGCTCTTCTGGTAAATAAGTTGTTGGACTTTTAGAAAAATTATTAATGTCAAACTCTTTTATTAGCCCATCTAAATTTTTAAATGGTATAATAGGCGATGATGAGCCAAGCAAACTAAAGAAACTATTAATTGCCATTGGTTCTAATCCAATTTCATCCTTTAGAGAGGCAATCTCAAATCCCCCTATTCTTTTAGATATTTTTTCATCCCGACTGATAACTAGGCTAAGATGAGCAAAATTTGGTACCTCTGCCTCTAGAGTTTCAAACATTTGCACATGAATGGCAGTGTTAGTTACATGATCCTCGCCCCGAACAATATCGGTAATGCCATAATCAATATCATCAACAACCGAACAAAGCATATAAGTCATACTGTTATCTTCTCTGATAACTATCGGATCACCAATATTCTTGCCTTCATATTTGACTTCACCCTTAATCATATCTTGCCAAATAATTGGAGTATGCGATACCAAGAATCGATAATGCGGTTTTCTTCCTTGACTAATATAGTCATTTATTTGTTGTTCAGTAAGGTTCAAAGCCGCACGATCATATATTGGAGGAAGCCCTCTAGATAGTTGTAACTTACGCTTTAATTCCAGCTCTTCCTGGGTCTCAAAACAAGGATATAATTTATTTTTTTGTAATAATAATGCTTTTACCGCTTCATACTTATCAAATCTATCAGATTGGCAAAAAGTTTGATCCCAGTTAAGTCCTAAAAATTTAAAATCCTCTTCAATGGCATGTCTATATTGTTGTTTGCTACGTTCAAGATCGGTATCATCAAACCTTAAAATAAATATGCCATTATGCTTTCTAGCATATAACCAATTTATCAGAGCTGTCCTACTATTACCTATATGCAACATACCAGTTGGTGAAGGGGCAAATCTTGTGATAACTTTTCTCATAATTTTCTAACTGCTTATTTTGCTTTTTTAGACACCCTGCATAAGTCAAAGATAGTTGAGGGATTTTTAGGAGAAACGAAGCCGAGTACCGCAGCGTACATAGACGATTGTTCGGAGCGGAGGCGAGTTTCGACGACAAAATCACCAACTAAATTGACTTATGCAGGGTGTCTTTTCTTTTTTGTTATTTTTTTTGCAGCACCAGTCCTTGTCCTAATATTCTTTTTAGGAATTGTTGTTACCACTACTCCTGACTTATCAGTATCTTTTTCCGGTTTATTCTTCAGCCTATTATTACTAGCCTCAATTATTTCCACAGCAGTTTCTAATGTGATGGTAAAAGGATCGTATCTTTTCGGTATCGAAATAAACCTATCAAGATATTTAAGATACGGACCATATCTACCTATACCCAGTATAATCTCTTGATGAGATTCAGGGTGCAGGCATAACTTAACCGGTAACTCAAGAAGCCTTAGAGCCAAACTAAGAGTCACGTCATTTTGTGCTACTGACGGTGGCAATGACACACGCTTTGGTTTTTCACCCTTGGCAACTGGTTTGCTAGTCTGTACATAAAAACCATATGGACCTTTCTTTAATAAAACATCATGACCCTCTTTATCTACTCCTAATAATTTGTTCTCTTCAGCCATATCAACAATATCACTATTCTTCGAAGTAATTTGTTTTTTGAAAGTACATTCAGGATAGTTACTGCAAGCTAAAAACGCTCCAAACTTACCAAGTTTCAGACCTAATTGCCCTGTAGAACAGGATGGGCAATTTTTCGAATTGTTACTTTCTGATTTTTCTCCAAATAGGTGATAATCTAATGCTTGTTCAACATAAAGAATTATATCAGATATTTTCTTATCACTAACTATTTCTACGTTATTATTAAACCCATCCCAGAATTTTTTTAGTAAATTTTTCCATTCTATTTTACCTTCTGCCACTTCATCTAAATCATTCTCCAGATCAGCTGTAAAATCATATTCAACATATTTTTTGAAAAACCCTGTCAGAAATGTTGTCACTAAACGCCCTAATTCCTCTGGAAAGAAACGTTTTTTCTCAACAACCACATAGTTCCTATCTTGCAATACTGATATAATAGAAGCATAAGTAGAAGGACGACCAATCCCAAGTTCTTCAAGCTTCTTGACGAGACTGGCTTCAGAATATCTTGGTGGTGGTTCGGTGAAATGCTGTGCTGGATTCACTGAAGTTGTAGTTAATTTTTCTCCTTCTTGTAGTAATGGTAGAAGCCTATTTTCTTCTTCCGTTTCATCATCTAGACCCTCACGATAAATTTTATAAAAACCATCAAAGGCAATAATTGAACCAGTTGCCCTGGCGGTGAATTCTTTATTTTCTGTATCAAGCTGAGCGACCACCAAATCAATAATAACATTTTCCATTTGACAGGCTATCGTCCTTTTCCAAATCAAGTCGTAAAGCCTATAATAATCTTTATCTAGTGTATCCTTTAATTTTTCTGGTAACAGAGTAACATTGGTTGGTCTAATAGCTTCATGAGCTTCTTGAGCATTCTTGGCTTTAGATTTATAAACTCGCTGGCTAGCTGGTAGATATTTATCACCAAAATTCTTATGTATCAACTGACGTATTTGTTCAACAGCCTCACTAGCAAGGGTAGTACCATCAGTTCTCATATAGGTAATCAAACCTATCGTTTCATTACCTATATCCATGCCTTCGTAAAGCTTTTGAGCAATTTGCATAGTTTTTTTAGCAGTAAACCCTAATTTTCGAGCTGCTTCTTGCTGTAACGAAGAAGTAATGAAAGGCGGTTGAGGCTGACGTTTTTGCTGCTTTTTTTCTAAAGCTGCAATGTGAAAATTCTTTGATTTTATTTCTTTGACTAGATCATTAGCTGCCGATTCATTAATAATTGAGAATTTCTCTAATTTATTACCATTGACATGAGTTAATCTCGCTAAAAACGGTTCCTTATTACTATTCAGAACATTAAGGGTAATATCCCAATATTCTTGCGATTTAAAATGCTCAATTTCATCTTCTCGCTCACAAATAAGTCGGAGTGCTACAGACTGAACTCTACCTGCTGATCTACATCCCGGCAATTTACGCCATAATATCGGTGATAAAGTAAATCCTACCAAATAATCCAATGCTCTCCTTGCTTGTTGAGCATTAACCAAATCAATATCAATATTTCTTGGGTTGTCCATTGCATGTAAAATAGCTTTTTTGGTAATCTCATCAAATGCTACTCTCTTAAAGAAATCATTAGATTTAATCAAGTTTTTTTCTTTTATTATTTCTGCAACATGCCAGGCAATTGCTTCTCCTTCTCGGTCTCGATCTGTTGCTAGATAAACCATTTCAGCTTTGGCAGCATCCTTAGTTATTGCTTCAACATATTTTTCTGCTTTATCTGATATAACATATTTCATGGCAAAATCTTCATTTGGCAGAACTGAACCATTTTTAGATGGTAAATCTCTAATATGTCCAAACGAAGCAATAACCTTAAAATCACTATCCAGATACTTATTTATTGTTTTCGCCTTTGCCGGCGATTCTACTATTACTAATTTCATATTTATTTATAAATTAAAGATATCTTGTTGCCAGGATATCTGGTTATTTTTCCAGCCAATTCTAGCTCTAATATTATCATATATATAGCCTGCAAAGGTAGCTGTGTTTGATGTAAACAATCAAAATCTATAGGAGTTGAAGATAAAAGCTCCTTAACCCTCATACGCATATCATTGGTAATTACATTATCATATTTGATATCTAACGTTCTAAACTGATTATTTTCGGTTGAATCATTTGCTACATCCTTAGATTTATTGATAATTTTGTTAAAAGGTGGTAAATTAGTCACTATATCCTGAGTAGATTCCACATATGAGCTCCTTCCTTGATAAGTTTATTAGTACCCTGACACCTAGGATCCAGCGGAAATCCTGGTACGGCAAATACTTCTCTATTCTGTTCTAAAGCAAACCGTGCTGTTATTAACGATCCAGATTTTAGACTTGCTTCAATCACTACTGTTCCAAGAGATATACCAGAAATTAATCGATTACGCTGTGGAAAATGTTGCCCTAGAGGTTTTGAACCTACTGGTAATTCAGCAATTATCAAGCCATCTTGCTGGATTTGCTCAAATAATCTAACATTCTCTGGGGGATAAACATAATCAATTCCTCCAGCTATAACTCCTATTGTTTTAGAGGTATTTACTTGATGCACTGCTGTATCAACACCTCTGGCAAGTCCAGAAACCACTATATAATTTGCATCAGTCAATTCCTTAGCAATTTTAGCAGCAAAGGCACGACCATTTACTGAAACATTTCTTGCTCCAACAATTGCTAAACATCTTTCGTGTGATAATAACCCAATATTACCCTTATAACTTAGTATCGGTGGGCAATCAAAAATCTCTAACAATAACCTTGAATATTCTGGAGATTTATAGGTAATAATCTGATCATTATGTTTTTGCAACAATTCAAGTTCTTTACTTGCATCACTCTGAGAAAATACCTTTACTGGCTTAGAACGCCCACCTCGCACAGAAAATTCTTGTATGTTGTCAATTGCAACACTACTACTACCAAATAGCTTTATTAAGCTCCAAAAAGTTCTTGAACCAACATTTTCGCTCCTAATTAGTCTTAGAATATCAATAGTTTCTTTTGTATAAGATACTGGGTTAGTATCCAAAAATAGCTCCTTCAGCATCAAACCCCTTCGGCTGCTTTATATGGTCAATTGATGAGAAGTTGGTAACGTCATCACTCATCGTCACTCGCCTATTACTTATAGGCATCGTTTTTGCTGCCCGATTCCCCTGAATTCGATATAACAAATTATTCCAAATTCGGTTATATCTATAATATAACAGATTTTTTTGCTACACTAATAGCTGTTTTCATTATTCTTGTAATATTGCGTATTTTTTCCCATAGTACCCTACATTTTTTTTTACTGTTTTCTCATGATGAATAAAAAGTCTGAACGCCAAGTATCTATTAGCAACTCACCTTACGCATAAATCCTGTGACAATTTAAAAATTGCAGAAAAGTATAAGATGCTATTAGCGAGACCACGTAGTGGTCGTGGCAATCCACATTCATTAGATTGCTTCGTCGCCACCAAAATGGCTCCTCGCAATGACACCAGGATATTTTTCCTATGACTTTTAAATGCCATGCGTAAGGTGAGTTTTTTATTTTATAACTAACCTGATTAACATTACTCCTTACCAATAGAATGAAGTAATGTTAGTGGGCTATGATTCAAATTTTTATATATTATAACTTTTATTATAACTTTTCTGCATTAGAAGCTAAGTAATCTGCCACTCCTTTATGTGAAGGAGTAATACCCTCATCACCTTTATGCCATCCAGCTGGACATACTTCGCCATGTTTGGTATTATAGTCTATAGCATCGATCACTCTTATTACTTCATCAATATTTCTACCAATTGGCAAATCATTAACTAGCAAATGCCGAACTATAAATGCTTCATCAATAACAAAAGTACCACGCAGTGATATTCCATCATCGTGCAGTACATTATAACTATGTGAGGCAATCTTTTTAAGATCTGACACCATAGGAATCTGGATATTACCAACCCCGCCTTTATTGTAAGGAGTATTTTTCCAAGCTAAATGCGAAAAATGCGAATCAACACTTATTGCCACTAATTTTGTATTTCTCTCAGTAAATTCTCCTAACCTATTATTAAAAGCTATAATTTCTGACGGACAAACAAAAGTAAAATCAAGCGGATAAAAAAACAACACCACTTTATGATCCTTAGCATAATTTCTAAGATTAAATTCAGATTCTATACTATTATCAGGCATAATAGCTTTAGCTGTAAAATCCGGAGCAGCTTTTCCAACGAACACTTGCATTAAAATTCTCCAATTAATAATGATTAAAAACATTTATTATGATACACAAAATTATAACCTATTACAATACCAAATTTCCAATAAGTCAACTAATAATTTAAAATGCCCTGTAATATTTTACTCTTGCTTAATTCAGTATCACCCCTGCTTGCCTTAGATGTCACCCCTGCGAAGGTAGGGGGTCTTAGATTCCCGCCTACGCGGGAATGATGGTATGGACGAGTGAAGCGAAATATGCTTTACTGGTACGGAGTCAGCTGAAAAATAGTTTTCAGCTGCTCCAAATTAAATAATAATTTAATTAATAGGTCCATACCATGATAAATAATAGCATAAAAAATACTATAATAGGAATAGATTTAGCAAAAAATAGTATGCACTTGGTGCAAGTCGATCAAAATGGCAAAAAAATAGGTTATCAAAAAGTTACAAGAGATGAGTTAATAGCCTATTTAAGCAATCTCGATAAAAGTTCATTGGTAGCTATGGAAGCATGTGGAGGAGCTAACCTGAATATTGCATGAAAGAATAGAGACAAAACCCTTGTAATACTATATAATATCAGTGTTAAAAGAAGATTACATAGAGGGTTTTGCCATGACAAATTGTACAGGATTAATTTACCAATCGAAAGTAAAAAATCGTCAAATAGAAATAAATTTCACAGGAGGTAATATTAGTAGCGATGGAGGTGTATTATTGCTAAGAGAAGCAGATAAAAGACTTGGTCTAACTAATGAACTGGCTAAGATTTTTCCTGATAAGCGAGATTCTGATAAAATTACTCATACTATTTTAACAATGCTCAAACAGCGTATTTATGGTATTGCTCTTGGTTATGAAGATTTAAATGATCACGATAATTTAAGAAAATGTCCAGCTTTGCAAACAAGTATAGACACACTGGACGATATGGCTAGTAGCTCTACTTTATGCCGTTTAGAAAATAAAGTAGATCGTGGATTTGCTCTTAAAGCTCATAAGGTGATGATTGACAAGTTTGTCGAATCTCGTAAAACCGTGCCGAAACAATTAATACTTGATTTTGATGCCACTGATGATGAAATTTATGGCAATCAAGAGGGGAAGTTTTATCATGGATATTATCGTCATAATTGCTTTCTACCTTTATATGTTTTTTGTGGAAAAAAGCTGTTAGTAAGCAATCTTCGCAGCTCAAAGCTAGAACAAGCAAAGCATAGCTGGGCAATATTATCTCTATTAGTCAAGCGTTTTCGTCAATCGTGGCCTGAAGTAGAGATTATTTTTCGTGGTGATGGTGGATTTTGTCGTCATCAGATGCTGGATTGGTGTGATGAAAATAATGTAAAATATATAGTCGGAATAGCCCAAAATACTAGACTTAACAAGCTGCTTGAGCTATTGATGCAACAATCTAACGAAGCCTTCACAATTAGCAAAGAGAAGCAACGCTTTTTTAGTGAATTTAAATATAAAGCTGATAGCTGGAGTCGTCATCGTAAGATAGTTGGTAAAGCAGAAGTAACTAGCCTTGGTGAGAATCCAAGATATATAGTAACTAATTTAGCAGGTAAGCCAGAAGATTTATATGATAAAAATTACTGTGCACGTGGAGATATGGAAAATCGTATAAAAGAGCAACAGTTAGAGCTATTTGCCGATCGCACTTCATGCCATAAATGGTGGGCTAATCAACTCAGACTAATTTTGTCAAGCCTTGCCTATACATTAACCTCAGTTTGATGTAAGAGGAAGGTTGAGATTGTTTAATTTTCCAAAAGCTACAGAAATTTTATTAGGCTTAAAAACATAGGTAAGCAGTCCAGCTAATACGTTAGTTTGAAAATTCATAACAGATCTATGGCTTGTATGGTCTATATGACAAAGGTTTTTTAGTTGATCGTTAATGGTTTCAATAATATACCTTTTATTTAAAAACCGCTTTTTAATAGGATCTATTATTCTTTCTTTCATATTACTTTTAATTTTTGTTATTAGTTCTAAACCTTGATTAGCAAGGGATTGAGTGAGTTTTTTACTGATATACCCACGATCACCAAAAAGCCAGCCTTGTAATTTATCTACTAAATTTTCTACCACTGCTCTATCATCAACATTTCCTGGAGTTAAAGAAAAACTCATAATCTCTCCGCAACTGTTAATGACAATATGTAGCTTACAACCAAAGAACCACCCAGTGGAAGTCTTACCTCTTTTTGCTATGTCTTTGAATACTTTATGTCTATTAATTCTTAAATTATGGCAAGCAGGAAGTTTAGTAGAGTCGATATAATATTGACCAGTTTGTTTTCCTGATAGGCTTTTTAGCAGTAACACCATGGGCATGAAGCTCATTGGCATTAACTGAACAAAACGACTATAGCTCACAAGTTTTGGAAATTCCTTTCTATAACTTTGACATTATAGTACCCTACAATTTTGAGAAGATGAAGAAGAATGGTTGATTTAGAGTGGTGTGAAGTAGTATAAGGTAGGTATTTTTATAACAAAATGCATAATATAATACTTCAAGAATTGATTTTATATATAGACGGAAATAAATCAAGATTAAAATATTTGGTTGGTATGGTAATTAGTTTGCTGACGGGCAGCTCAATTTATCAAAAAGGTTTAGCACTTGGTATTTTAGGTGATGCTAAAGCGACGTCAAAAACTCATAGAATTTATCGTTTTTTAAAAGATTTTAATTTTGATTATATGAAGGTTGGCTATTTGCTATTAAGCTTTTTTGCTTCAAAAAATTATGTCGTAGCAATGGATAGGACAAGTTGGAAATTTGGTAAATCCGATATTAATATTTTATTTTTAGTAATGGTAATTGGTAAAATATCGGTGCCAATATTCTGGAAGACTTTGTCGCATGGTGGCGGGTGTTCTGCAGAATTTATGAAGGAATTTTTACAGAAATTTATTAATAATTTTGGCGTTGAAAGAATAAAATATTTGCTTGCTGATAGAGAATTTATGAATAAAGAATGGTTAGACTTTCTGATAAATAACCATCTAAAGTTTGTTATTCCATTAAAAATGGATCATAAAATTCGTCTTACAAAAGGTTTAAGAACTTTAACCATTGAAAGAATATTTAGTGATGTTAAAGCCTTAGAGTATAGGGCTTGTAGTGGTATATTATGGAATAGAAAGGTTAATTTTACCGCATATAGAAATGATAAGAGCGAGCTGATGGTTCTGGTGTCTTCAATTGAAATAGAGCAAGATATTTTTGCTTTATATAAATTTCGTTGGAGTGTTGAACGACTATTTTTGCACCTAAAAAGCGGTGGTTTTGATATTGAAAAAAGTCACATTGTAAAATTGGATAGATTTGAAAAATTATTAGTGATAACTGCTATTGCTTCAGCTTTAATAGTCAAAAATGGAATAATACAAAATGCCTTAAATCCCATCCGAATAAAACGGTACAAAACCATTGAAAGACAATTGTTTTCATTATTTACCTATGGCTTTGATCATATCAAAAATGCTTTTTATCAATCTACAACAGCCATAACGCAGCTAATATCCACATTATTAATACCTCCCAAACAAAAACTTTTTTCTATCCTAATACCATCTTTACAAAAATTGTAGGGTACTATGCTTTGACATAGGCAGCATAAATAAAAATCTTTAAAGGTACGGTAGTGACTCAAGTGAAACATTACTATAATAGTAATAATCTCTGAGAGTCCTATACTGCAAACTACTTTACGCTTACGGTTAGGATTTGGTAATATATATTTATTTTGCTCCGTATCAAAATGCTTGCAAAAATCATCAATTAAGCAGAAAATTTCCGTAAGAGGGATCATAATATATTCTCCAATTTTGTTGTTATTATTCGAGAACTTTATAATCCCTCCCTTCTTACTTTTCAAATATTCTTTCTAACAAACTGGTTTGAAAGAAGGTTTTATTTTTACCATAGCTCACCACCAACAGTTTGTTTATGTTATTACATAATGCTTAGCATTTTGTTTGGTGCTTACGTCAAACTCAGTTTATGCTACATCGAAACAGAAAAATGATTATAACGATGCGTTAGCAATATGCAAAGCGGCTCGTGATCCAGAATTAAAAACTGTGCTGCCAAAAAGCAAAGAGGAACAAGATATAAAATTTTTGCATAAAATTAGAAGTAATACGATCAGAGATCGTGTGCAAAAAACTAATTCTACAATATCAAGTTTATGTGAATATGGCTATAATACAAAATTAAGTAAAAATAAATTTTGCAAATCATGTAGGCTGGAGGTAGAGTTAGCGTATAGTAAAGGTTATATAAATTCTGGGATACGGTCAATTTTACTTTTAGAATGTAAAGAAATTGAGGATTTATGTGACAAAGAGAAAACTTTAGAAAAGCTGATTATCAGCAATAATAAGCAAAGTGAGAAAGCTACTAGGTTGCAGACAATTTTTGGCATTGGAGCAATCAATGCTAGTTGTTTGAGTGTAGCCCCAATGGAAAGTTATCCAACCCCGAGGGATTTTGCTGCTTCGCTTGGTTTGGTACCAAAGCAACATAGCTCAGGAGATAAGATAGTTTTAGGAGGGATTACCAAACAGGGAGATAGATATGCCAGAACTATGTTGATTCAAGCTGCAAGGACAATAGCAATAAGAGCAAAAAGTGGTAAGGAATCGAAAGATAAACTAGTGCAGTGGGCAGTGAAGAAATTTGCTGAAAATAAATCATATAATATTATATGTGTTGGTTTAGCAAATAAGTTAGCAAGGATTGCTTATGCAGTAGTCACCAATGGTAGCGAATATGTTGCAAATTAGTTTAGTTGAGAAAAAAGAAGAAACTATGTCAACTAAATAAAAATTGGTAATTGATAAATATTGCGAGTAAAGAATAGTAACAATAAAGAGAACGAAAGTTAAAGAGTTAATGAATAAGTATTCTGAATAAAATCCGTAATTATGTCGAGGCTCTAGAAGCCGTGGGAATGAGAGGTCACTCAAGGATATTTATAAGAATGCAGAAACCATTATGGCACTCGATGCCGAATATATGACCGCTTCCTTTGTGGCTCTATTTTTTTATTTTCTTTGTTGACAAATTCACTCGTCCATATATGACAACGGGAAGCGGGGGTGACACTACGTATAATTAAATTACAACCTCTCTAAATTAGTACTGTTTCAAATATAACACAATAGATAAGGATTTATCAAAAAAAATAGTCTAAGTAGCTTGTAATTAATTAGTTTTGCATATATAGTATTCTGCGTGCTAGATATTCTAAAAGGTTTTATATAGAATAGGTATGTCATTCCTGTAAAAGGCTGTCATCTACACGAAAAATGCGTCATTCCCACAAAAATGATGTCATTCCTGGCAACGGCGTGGAGCTAAAAAACCTTAGATTTCACATCGAAGCGGCAATGACATAAGATGAGGGAAAATGACCAAAGACTCGGGTAGGAAGGGCGTGATTAGAACACAAGAATGGCATAAGGTTTTGTGTCATCCCTGCGAAGGTAGGGGGGTCTTAGATTCCCGTCTACGCGGGAATGACATAAAAACCGATTTAGAAAATTAACTTAAATTAGGAAAAATTTATGAATAAAGAAAGAAAAAAAAGCAATTTTTTAAGAAGTTTGCTGACTACCGCTTCTGTTGCTTCGGTAATAGTTGGGGCAAGTAGTTCAGCGTTTGGTGTTGCGACTCCTAATGGTGTAATTACTAATGCTGCTCAAGTTGCAGTCAATATTGGTGACAATGCTGCTACAGGAAATTGGCATCGAATTGATAATAATGGTACGCTTATCGCTGGTCCTGTTGCCGTTGATGGACCAAGTCGTGAGCAAGCATTTACGTTTGGGCGTAATGGTACTACTGTTAAGATTAATGTTGATCGGACAGTTCGGGCAATAAGTGCTGGTGGTAAGAATGATAATACTGTACTTCTTAGTGCAAACTTGATTACTGGTTCTGTCGTTAATTTTGTTGGTGGTGGCGGTGGTGCTGCTAATAAGCATGTAGACTTTACTTTTGATGCAGCTGTTGATCGTAATGTCACTCTTACCTTAACCGGAGAGAGTGCAGTTGCTGGTACACATGGTTTTAATGCTGCTGTTAATGATTTTTCAGGTGTAAGAAATATTGATTTTGGTGTAGCTAACGCTTATGCTCGTACTTTACATATTGCTCCTACTACTTCAAGCGATATCGTTTTTGCTGATTTGGTAATACTTAATGGTCAAAATGCGACATTGGATATTACTAATATTGGGCATGTTACAACATTTAATAAAGCAGAAGTTGCCACAGCTAAGACAATTAATATTAATGATGGTAGTACTCTTCAATTTGACTCTAGTGTGACTGGTGGTAATGCATTAAATCTTCAACAAGCAAGAGATGATGTTATCAACTTTGGTGATACTGGTACTGGTAGATTGTTACTTACCTCTAAGGTTGGTGCTGCTACTAACTTTCAAGTTATGAATGGTTCACTTGGTGGGGCTATTGACGATTATGGTGTAATCCATTTTAAAACTACAGCAGTAGCTGGTACTCTTAGTGCAGTTAATAAAACCGTGATAGGTCGTGATGAAGATAATAGAGCCAAGAAACTCAAAGTTATTACGGTTGTTGGTAATAATGCAACAATTCAAGGTAAAGTATATACTAAGGAGCTTGAATTAAACGGTGGAATAAGTACTTTTACCGATGCAGTTTATGTTGGTAATGATGGAATCACGAATTTTACTGCTGCATCAACAGTAACTTTTAATGATGATGCTAATCTTGGTAAAGTAGACTTCCAGGCTAATAGTACAATTATCATAGGAGCTAACAAAAATCTTTCTGGGAATTTTTATGGTGATGCTAATAAAAGACTCAAAAACAAAATCGGAACACTAAGTTTTAGCGGTAATAGTGAATTTGATGGTACTGTAACTGACTTGGCTTTGATTGAGCATACGGCGGCTGGTACTTTGAAATTCACAAAAGCTGGTACTAATATTGTCACTAAAATACAGGGAGCAGTAGGTGGTGGTGGCAGCATATTTGATTTTGTTAACGATTATAAATTAATTGGTAATATTGAACGTGCTCGAACCTTAAATTTCGAAAACGCTGAAGTTGCTGGTAATATTACAGATGTTAATGGGATTAATATTGCACAGGATAAAACATTAATGGTAGGCGGTACTCATATTGAGGCTAATACTATCTTATTTGGTAATGCCAAAGGAACATTATCTCTTAATTCAGCAGGTAACGTACTCATTAAATCAGTGCAAATCGGTGAATCTGGTGGTAATATTGATGCAACTAAAATGGCAGATAAGAAAACTTTAACGATTATTGGTAATATAGGAACTGATCCTGCTATTGCTGGTAATATGCCTTTAGATAAAATATTACTGAGTGGACAAAATCTTAGTTTACAGCCTGCAAATGGAAAATCGGTTAATATTGCTGGAATGGAATTTAATGAAAAAGCTTCAACAATTGTTTTAAAAACTGTTGGTATTGATTATGCTTTGGGAGAATTGAAGAAGGCGAATAAAGCGAAAATTGAAATTTCTGAAGATGTCTCATTACTTAATACCAAAACAACCGGTGACGATAAGCTAGAGGAAATTAACTTTAAAGGAGATAAGACTTTAACTCTTAAAGGGGGTATGGATATTACTGTTGGCTCTATAACAACTCACAAGGATAATCAAGGTAAGATAATTTTTGATGAAACTAGTGCTTTGAAAGGAAATATAGGAACATATAGTAGGATTTTTAACGCACTTCAAGTAAATGATAGTGTTGAAGCAACTACCTCTGGTAAAGCCTACCTCACAGATATAGCCTTGGGGGATAGTTCTATATTAGTTGTAGATAATGACTATAAGGTTAAAAAATTTGCTGTTAAAACTGATGGTAGTGGAATACTAAGATTTACCAATAATGGTGCAGCAACATTCGAAACAAATACTATTACTGCTCCTGCTGGTCGTGTTCGTGCTCCTGTTGGTGTTAAGGCACTAGCGGCATTAGAGTTACAAGGCGATGGTAATGTTACATTAAAAGGTAATGGTCTTAAATTCAAAAAAATTGCTTTTAGCAAGGGTTCAACCTTAATTTTACCTAATGATATGAAACTTAGTGGGATAGAGGTTGAAAGTACTGTTGCAGATAAAAGACCTACAATTCGGTTAGCAAGTGCAATAAATCAAGATGAAATTATCTCAGGTCAAAATATTGGGAGCGGTGATCATCCTGTTAATTTAGCATTTACTGCAGATACTATTTTAGATGTTAAGAGTCAAAAAGCCTTTGTTGGTGTAACTACTGTAGTTAAAGAGAAAGGTACTGTTAACTATGATTTGGGTAAAGGAGTTGATGGTGCTATTTATGGTTTAGGTAGTGAGAATTACAACTTAAAACTAGTAAATTTAAAATCAAAAGTCACAAACTATGGCGATACCTTTGCTAATAAGGTTGTTGTTCATGATAATGTATATTATGCAGCTGGTGGAACAGTAGACGGGGCAATACAGCTTGGTCATACTGAGACTGACGCTGGTGGTGTTGCTTCTGTTGAATTCAGAGATAACGTTATTCTGAAAGCTGATATGACCAGTATGGGAGCTAAAAATACCATCGCCTTTGCAGGTAATGCTGAAATTAGTAGCAAGACTTTTGGTACAGCTAAAAATGCCTTTGAGACGATTAACTTTACTGGTGATAATACACATACTGCAACTTTGAAATCTTCTGATTTGCATGCGAAAAATATTAACTTTGGTAATGAAAATATTAAAATTGCTGCTAAAAAGGTAGCACTTCATGGTATTTCACAGAATAATGCAAATATTGATCTAGAATCTAATCAGTTGAGCCTCAAAAAATCTGGAACTTGGGGAGAAAAAACTAGTATTCATACTGATTTAACTGAAGAAGGTTCATTTGGTAATATAGTGCTTAAGGACAAAGTTACTGTTAATAGCGGTTTAGGAATTGTTGTTAGAATTTCTGACAAAGCTGACTTAGACAAGTTTAGTAACAAGAAATTTATACTTATAGATGGTAATAATAACTTAGTTCTAGAGGGTGGTGCAGTCAATCTAGTAAAAGACGGATTAATAAAAGATCGGGCATATATAGATTGGATTATTAAAACTGAAGGTGATCAATTAGTGTTTGAGCGTAAAGTTGATGTAAAAGCTGGTATTACAGAGGACATGAAAAAGGCTGGTGCTAGTTATCAATATTTAGCAAATATTGATAACTTTGTTAAGGCGAAAAAGTTTATGAATGACCTAAGCTTTATTTATCCAGACCAAGATAACCAGGATGACGAGGAAAAGCAATCAGAATGTCAGAAAAAACGTTTTGCTGCAATGAAAAAAATAGAGTCAAATGACAATGATAAAGTAACAGGTCAAGTTGCAAAGGTTGGTGAAATGTTTAATGCTGCTCTTCGTAACAGAATGTCTAATGTTGTAGTTGCTGCTGGTTCTGATGATTCTTCAATGGGTGCATGGGCTATGCCATATTATAGTCAAGCTACTCAGAATAAGAGCGGTGATGATGCTGGGTATGGAGTAAAATCTTTTGGTGGAGTCGTTGGTTTTGATACTTTAGTCAATGATGATCTAACGATTGGTGCTGCTGTTAGCTTTGTTAAGAGTGACATGAAGTACAAAGGTGATTACGCTGGAAAAACTGAAATAGGTACTTTCATGGGTTCTATTTATGCAGCACAATCACTTCCTCAAAACTTCTTTGTACAAGCTGTGGCTTCTTTAGGTTCAAGTAAAATTAAAGGTACTGATCCTAGAATAGTTTCTACTAAGACTCATTCTAGTGGTCAGGAAACTGCTAAAGCTGATTATGGTACTATGTCTTACGGCGGAGAGGTGTTATTTGGTTACAACGCTAAAATAGCTGACTCAGCATTACTAACTCCGATGGCTGGAATTCGTTATACAAGATTTAACGATGAAAGTTATAAGGAAGCTGGTACAACAAATCAAAATAAGATTGTTGGTGAGAGAAGTATTAATAACATTGAGGCTATAATTGGTGCTAAAGCTTCAACCTCTATAGATACTGATGGTGTTGTAGTGACTCCTGAATTACATGCTTTTGTTTCACAAAAGTTAGGTGCTAATTCGTTAGGAAAAGTTGATGTTAGATTAGAGGGTATGACTGATTCCTTTATTACTAAGTCTGAAAAAGCTGCAAAAACATCATTTAATGTTGGTTTAGGCGTTATTGCTAAAGCTGGTGTTATGGAGTATGGAGCTGGTTATGATGCATATTTAGCCAATAAATATGTTGGTCATCAAGGTACTTTAAAAGTTCGTGTAAACTTCTAAACTAATCATTTAAGTTTACTTATCTATTACTACAAAAAGGGCTTCCTTCTCCAAGAGGAAGCCTTTTTTGTTTATATTATTGTTCTTTATACTCGATAATCAAGTTTTTTTGCAGATTTGAATAAAATATAGGATCATGGTTGTCATCCCTGTGAAAGCAGGGATCTAAAAATACCCTAAGGTATTATAGATTCCGCACCGAAGCAGGGATGAAAAATTTTGCGTTTAAAGATAGATGTCGTGACTCGGATATATAGTCAATTCAGGAGAATTTGGGGCTAGGAACGATGGAGCGACGCCTATAAGTAATAGGCGAGCATTGAGCGACGACGTCACCAACTTCTCATCAATTGACTATAGCCCTCAAATCTTAAATAATACTGTTGTAAACATCTTGACAACTAATCTACTTTAAATATATAATTTTACTCACATTAGGGGTGCCATAGGAGACTAAGGCTGAGAGTTAATAAACAACCCTTTGAACCTGATATTGTTAATACAAACGGAGGGAAATGTGTACAGTATTGAAGAATTTTTTGGCTATATTGCCTTAATTACATCTCTAATAGGTCTATTGCCGCAGGTCTATAAAGCATATATAACAAAATCCACACATGATATATCTATGCTGATGCTAATAAATTACCTTATTTGCTCAGTTGCATGGATTGTTCATGGCTATTGCCAAGGTTCAATATTTGTCGTTCTTAGCAATGTTGCCGGACTCATAATCAGTATAATATCTATTATTCAAAAATGTTACTACGATGCAAGATAGATACAGAGCTTTTTATGAACATATAGATACCAGTCTATACCATTCTATATTGGCTTTAAATGGTGACTTGCCTGATAAGTCATTTTTTGACATTGGCTTGCCTATTATAGCTGCTGATGGAGCAATAAATTCTTTGTACAAGATGGGTATAATACCAAAAGTTGTGATTGGTGATTTAGATTCTGCAAAAGTCGATTTACTGTATACTACTGAAATGATTCGTGTACCAGATCAAAACAGCTGTGATTTTAAAAAATCTCTACAATATCTTGAGAATAAAAATCTGTTACCGGCTATAATTGTAGGAATGAGTGGAGGATATATTGATCATATATTAAATAATATTAGTATTTTTCTTAAAAATGGTAGCATTTTTTATGCCCCGTCTATTGTAGGGTACGTAATTAAGGCTGGAGAGAGTAGGGTTTTTACATTGTCTGTAGATACCAAAATCTCATTACTTGGATTTTCATCAGCACAAATTTCTACTAAAGGCTTAAAATGGGAATTAGAGCATTATCAGATGTCATTTCCAGGTACTAATTCTTCTTTTAATAGAACTATTTGCGAAACTGTTTCTATAGAGGTACATAGTGGTCTATCATTGGTAATGATTTATTTAGAAAAAATGAAAGATTACGGAAGTAATATTATATAGTCAATTAACCTGAATTGACTATAGTACCGACAAGAAAAACGAAAAATAGATTGCTTCGGAGGCTTATGCCCTCTCGCAATGAAGTTTGGGTAAAAGGTCATTGCGAGACCACATAGTGGTCGAAGCAATCCATTTCTAATCGCTTTTCTGGATTGGATTGCTTCGTTAAAGTAGCTCCTCGTAACGACGTATAAAATAATGATATTTAGGTTAGTATAAAAATAATAAAAATATTTTTCATAAAATGCTTAGTGCACATCATAATTAGTATATACTACGATGAGTTTGATAAATTATATTAATTAACCTGAGTTTGACGTAAGCACCAAACAAAATGCTAAGCATTATGTAATAACATAAACAAACTGTTGGTGGTGAGCTATGGTAAAAATAAAACCTTCTTTCAAACTAGTGTGTTAGGAGAAAGAATATTTGAAAAGTAAGAAGGGAGGGATTATAAAGTTCTCGAATAATAACAACAAAATTGGAGAATATATTATGATCCCTCTTACGGAGATTTTCTGCTTAATTGATGATTTTTGCAAGCATTTTGATACGGAGCAAAATAAATATATATTACCAAATCCTAACCGTAAGCGTAAAGTAGTTTGCAGTATAGGACTCTCAGAGATTATTACTATTATAGTAATGTTTCACTTGAGTCACTACCGTACCTTTAAAGATTTTTATTTATGCTGCCTATGTCAAAGTTATAGAAAGGAATTTCCAAAACTTGTGAGCTATAGTCGTTTTGTTCAGTTAATGCCAATGAGCTTCATGCCCATGGTATTACTGCTAAAAAGCCTATCAGGAAAACAAACTGGTCAATATTATATCGACTCTACTAAACTTCCTGCTTGCCATAATTTAAGAATTAATAGACATAAAGTATTCAAAGACATAGCAAAAAGAGGTAAGACTTCCACTGGGTGGTTCTTTGGTTGTAAGCTACATATTGTCATTAACAGTTGCGGAGAGATTATGAGTTTTTCTTTAACTCCAGGAAATGTTGATGATAGAGCAGTGGTAGAAAATTTAGTAGATAAATTACAAGGCTGGCTTTTTGGTGATCGTGGGTATATCGTATACTTGCAGCAAAACTGCGTAACACTATCTAATTTTTTTGCTAGTACGAATTTATTGTATAAATTTGGGTTTCTACTATGCAAATATCACCGATTAATAAAAACTAGTTGAAAAAGTACCAGTTATATTATAACATTTGAAATATTAATAATAATGATAATTAATCAAATGAAAAAACCAAAAGTAGCGACCTTAAGTGCTGAAGAACGAGAAGAACTAATACAACACGTCAAGGAAAGTTCATTAACGGGAGATGAACAGCAAACGATAGTAGAACTTGTGAAATTTTGTAATGAGCTAATAGACAAGCTAGCATCATCAAATATCAGTATAAATAAGCTTAAGGAAATGCTGATTGGTTTTAAGGCAGATAACAAAAAAAAGATAGTTCAGATTCATTAAAAGAACCGCCAAGTGAATCTGATAACGGGAATGGTGGTAATGAAGAAGAGTGCGATAAGCCCAAAAAGATAGATCGTAGTAATTGGCAAGGTAAATATGGGTTTGATGATTATAAGGATGCGAATACCAGCTATTTAACTCCTGAGAATTTTTGTAGTGGTGATAGCTGTCCTCACTGTTGTAATGGCAAACTATATAATAGTGAAGCTAGAAAATTGCTACAATTTACAGGTAATGCTCCAATTACAGTCAACAGATATGTAAAGAAAACGCTACGTTGTAATGCTTGTGATTATATAGTTATGAACAATAAAAATATCAACAAATGGACAAATAGTAGCAGAAGTGCAATAGTGTTACAAAAGACCTATGGCACTCCTTTCTACCGTTTATCTAGGCTGCAAAGTTTAAGTGGTGTTCCTGTGGCATATAGCTCGCTCTGGCAACAATATTTAGATGTTTGGCAAGAAGGTGGTGGAGCTGAAATTTACGGGGTATTATTGGAAATGGCTGCTGAATGTAGTTCACTGAACCTTGATGATACTAGAGCTAGGATTTTAGAAATTACTATAGCCAATAAGAAATTACGTACTCAAAATAAGAAAGGACGCAGCTGTTATACTACTACAATATGTGCTAAGACTGCAAATAATGAGGTGATAGTTTTATATTTTACCGGTAATAGGCATGGTGGAGAAAATATAGGTAACGTACTAAAGAATCGTAAGAATAGAACAGATTCTATCCAATTAATGACTGACGCAAGTAATAATAATAACCCGGTATTATCAGAAGCAGATCAAGAATTACTGGCAATAATAGTGATGATCAATTGTTTGTCACATGGTCAGAGAAAATTTACAGAGAATGAACTATATTACCCTGAAGAATGCGGATATTTTCTCAAACAAACACGAGGGATTTACCACAATGAACATCAATGTAAAGAGATGAGTCCTGAAGAAAAACTTTGGTATCATCAGGAACATAGCGGTAAATATATAGAAAACATATATAACAAAATAGACGAATTATTTAACGACAAGAAAGTTGAGCCTAATAGTAGGCTTGGACAAGCTATGAAATATTGGATAAATAATAAAGAAGGTTTGACTCAAAATGCCAGTTAGCAATCTTGATAATAATTGGGCTGAGAGATCACTGCGTACCATTATTTTACAAAGGAAGAATTCATTATTCTTTAAAACAATCAATAGTGCTGAGATACATAGTGGTCTGTATAGTATAGTAAAGACTTGTAGTGAGAACGAGATCAATGCCTTTAAATATTTAAATTGGCTACAAGAGCAGAGTAGCAAAGCAAAGAAGAGTCCTGCGAATTATACGCCTTTTGCCTATGCAAGATATATGAATAATACGGAATTAATCGAGACAGCAGCTTAAACGACAGGAAGCCAATCATTAGAGAATTTGGCAGAACTAGGATTACCATTATGAATAAGAATGTGTAAGGTTCTATAACAAATTTGATAAGATGAATTATCAGATGGGAAAAGTTTTGCGGTAAATTTACCTTTGGATAGGCGTTTAGAGCATAGCCAAAAGCCTTGACCGTCAAAGGACAAAATTTTAATGGCAGTTCTGTTTTTATTATAGAATAAAAACAAGGAACCATTAAGAGGGTCAGAAGAAAGTTTTTGTCTACAAACAGCGATTAAGCCATCGATACCCTTGCGAAAATCGATGGCAATAGTGGTAACAAAAATAACTGACGCCGGGGTTAGTTGCAACATAAAAATGTCTGAATTATGGTTTTTGGTTCTAGTGTTTGGATAATAAGTTTGGTACCATTTGGTTTAATAATGTGACAAGTATAGTGATTTTGTTTGGGGGCAGCTACAGGATCGGTATCTATAGAATATAATAGTTGAAATGGGAGAAAATTAATATTTTGTTGTAGAGCTTGATTTGAAGTTGAGACAGGAGAAGTTTTGAGGGTAGGCTCATGGGCTTTTTTAATTGAACTGATTGTTGCTTTATTAATATTAAGATGTTTAGCTATCTCTTGGTAAGAATAATGATGGAGTAATTGGTAAACTAATTCCTTTAGATGGTTTGGTATAGGATCAAACTTATTAGTTTTAGTTTGACGCCAGGCTTTAAATTGCTGAGCTACTTGCTCAATAGTAATTGATGGTATTTGCATAGTATGGAATCCAAATGTATAAAAAATTCATACTAGCAAAAACATTAGATAAAGTTATGCAGTTTTGCTGCAGGTATACGGTATATCAGTAAAAAACTCACTCAATCCCTTGCTAATCAAGGTTTAGAACTAATAACAAAAATTAAAAGTAATATGAAAGAAAGAATAATAGATCCTATTAAAAAGCGGTTTTTAAATAAAAGGTATATTATTGAAACCATTAACGATCAACTAAAAAACCTTTGTCATATAGACCATACAAGGCATAGATCTGTTATGAATTTTCAAACTAATGTATTATCTGGACTGCTTGCCTATGTTTTTAAGCTTAATAAAATTTCTGTAGCTTTTGGAAAATTAAACAATCTCAACCTTCCTCTTACATCAAACTGAGGTTAATTAGCATGAAAATTCTTGCAGGTCTTAGTCACAAAAAATTAGCTAGACATTTAGCTAAGGAGCTAAATTGTCAATATGTGGAAACTTACATTACAACTTTTGACGATAGTGAGACAAAAGTACAAATCCTTGAGGACGTACAAGGGTGTGATGTTGTTATAGTGCAATCTATTTCTAGACCAACTAATAACCACTTGATGGAGCTTTTATTATTAGTGGATACGGTGAAAAGGGCAGGAGCCTCAAAAGTGACTGCGGTTATACCCTATTTGGGCTATAGTCGCCAAGATCGTAGATATGATAATTTTTCTCCAGTCCCTGCTCGTTTGGTAGCAAATATGTTGGAAATTGCTGGGGTTGATCGCATAATAACTGTTGATTTGCATTCACAGCAATTAGAAGGATTTTTTAAAATTGCTATACAAAATCTTGAGCCAATCAGTTTATTTGCTCCGATTATTAAGAACTATAATAATGCTATTATTGTGTCTCCAGATATTGGTGGTTTTGTACGTATAGGTGCAGTTAATAAGCTTTTTAACATGAATATGGCGGTTATTAATAAAAGCAGGGATAGCAAGGATCAATGCCAAATGTCAGAAATAATAGGTAACGTTTCAGGCAAGCATTGTCTATTAATTGATGATATTGTTGATAGTGGTAAAACCCTTTGTAAGGGGGCTAAGCTATTAATGGCAGTAGGGGTATTATCTGTTGATGCTTTTGTAACTCACCCTGTGCTTTCTGGGGCGTCTAAGAAAAATATTGAGAATTCTGATATAATGAACATTTATATAACTGATACTATAGAAACTACTGATTTACCTTCTAAATTTCATATAATATCCGTTACTCCAATTATTGTAGCAGCATTACAACCTATGCAAGATTATGACAAAATTATGAGGATTTAGGATTTTATTATGCACAATGCTCGTTGTACTCTTGAAATAGATTTAGCAAAAATTCGTACTAATTATCGTATTATTTCTGAAATTTGCAAAAATTCAAAAATTGCTGCTGTGGTAAAGGCTAACAGCTATGGACTTGGAGCCGATATTATCGCACCAGCATTACAGATGGAGAATTGTCAGAATTTTTTTGTAAACTCAGTTAATGAGGGGGTAGAATTACGTAAAGTGTTAGGAGAAAAATCTAATATTTTTGTGTTTCATGGTGTATTTTACAATGATGTTGAGGAATTTGGCAATAGCAACTTAATTCCGGTACTTAATAGTTTACAACAAATTGCCATATGGCAAAAGTTTGCTGCTGAAAAACAACAAGTATTACGCTGTACAATCCATGTTGATACTGGTATGCATCGTTTGGGAATGGCTGACATAGAGATGCAACGTATCATAGATAACCCTAACCTATTATCTGGTCTTGAATTACAATATGTTATAAGTCATTTATCTGCCTCTGAAATAGCGGATAATCCTTATAATTTACAACAATTAACAAAATTTAGATATTATCTAAACTATTTACCAACAGCTAAAGCTAGCTTAGCTAATTCTAGTAGTATATTTCTAGGACAAGAATATCATTTTGACTTAATACGTCCTGGTGCGGCATTATATGGGATTAATCCTTTGGGAATTTCCTCGAAAAATCCGATGCATAACCCAATTAGGCTGACTGCTCCGATAATACAATTACAAGAATTACCGCCAGAAAATTATATTGGTTATAATATGATTTTTAAAACAAAGCGTAATAGATTGATTGCTACCTTGCCTCTTGGTTATGCTGATGGTTATTCTAGGGCTTTTAGCAATTGTGGAGAAGTTTGTATTGGTTCCTACTTAGCTCCTGTAGTTGGTAGAGTGTCGATGGACTTAATTACCATTGATGTTACTGAACTACCACCAAATGAAATATTTTTAGGGCAACAAGTGGAGATTATAGGGGATTATTGTACCCCAGATAAAATAGCTAGTGTAATAAACACCATTGGTTATGAAATTCTTACCATGCTCGGTGACAGATATAAGAGAGTATATAAAAATGATTATTAATATAGTTAATTTATTCGGCAAACATACTATTGCTTTCGCAAAAACTATAGGAGCTTTTTCTCTATTTACTATAGCGGTAGTTACTAGTATTTTTAGGCGTCCCTTATATGGCAACTTACTATTCAAGCAGTTGTTATCTATAGGCTTTTACTCCCTACCAGTTGTTGCGATGACTACCTTTTTTTCTGGGGCTGTACTGGCATTACAAAGTTATACAGGTTTTTCTCGTTTCTCGGCTGAAAGTTCAATAGCTACGGTGGTAATTCTGTCAATAACTAGAGAACTTGGACCAGTTCTTGCAGGTCTCATGGTGGCTGGTAGGGTTGGTGCATCAATTGCCGCTGAAATAGCTACAATGAGAGTGACGGAACAAATAGATGCTCTTTATACTTTGTCAACTGATCCAATAAAATATTTAGTTTTGCCAAGGGTGCTAGCTGCAGTTATTACCTTACCATGTTTAGTATTAATAGGTGATGTATTAGGAGTAATGGGTGGCTATTTGGTAAGTGTTTATAAGCTTAATTTTAATAGCTCTAGTTATATGGTAAATAGCTTTAAGTTTTTACAATCAATAGATGTTATTTCTGGGTTGGTAAAAGCAGTAGCTTTTGGTTTTATTATTTCAATAATAAGTTGCTATAGTGGATATTGCTCTGGAACAGGAGCAAAAGGAGTTGGAACTGCTACAACTTCGGCGGTAGTAAGTTCCTCGGTGCTGATTTTAATCAGTAATTACTTAATAACAGCATGTTTTTTTTAAAGTTATGAATAACCAATTAAAAATAAAAATACGTTCATTATATAAATCTTTCGGTAACCGAAAGGTACTTGATGGTATAGACTTGGATATAAAGCAGGATAGTTCGATAGTAATCCTTGGCGGTTCAGGAACTGGTAAATCAGTACTAATTAAGACGATAGTTGGGTTAATGCAGCCTGATAAAGGTAGTATAGTTGTTGATGGGGTAGAGACTGTCAATATCTCAAATAAAGATAGATTTAAAATGATGGAAACTATAGGCTTTCTATTCCAGGGGGGAGCTTTATTTGATTCTCTAACTGTTCAAGATAATATTACGTTTTTTGCTGAAAAATTGTATAAATTATCTCCCAAAAATAAACAAGAGTTAGCGGCATCTAAACTTAATTCGGTAGGTTTATCTAGTAAGATACTCAATCTTTATCCATCTGAACTTTCTGGGGGGATGCAGAAAAGAGTATCTTTAGCTAGGGCTATTTGTGGTAATCCTTTGATTCTTTTTCTTGATGAACCAACTACCGGTCTTGATCCTATCATGGCTAATGTTATTAATGAATTAATAATTAAAGTTCAAGAAGAGCTAAAAGCTACTACCATTACCATAACCCATGATATGAATAGTGCTTATATGATAGCTAAAGAGGTTGCTATGATTTATCAAGGGAAGATTTTATGGTTTGGAACAAAAGATGAGATAAAAAATAGTGATAATCCCTATTTGCAACAATTTGTTAATGGTTTAACTACTGGACCAATTGAGGTTTAGTATATGGGGGTAATGGAGTCAATCATTTAATTTGTGTGTGCGTCAAGATAAGGTGCATTAATCTTACGGGTGAAAGTCCTGTTATGGAAGGAGTAGCTAGCTCCACCATATAGCGAGTCTTGTGCTGCTGAAGGTAACGACAGTAGTAAAGCGTAGACAGCGAAACATCCGAGCCGAAACCAAATGGTGAACGTGATAGCCCTGAAATGATATTGGTAGTGGAAGTCGATGTGCTACACAACGCAGTAGACAAGAGAAAACTAGAGGTCAAACTAGCGAAAATCCGAAAGTTTTCAACCATCGGGGTCTCAGGCGTCAGCGAGTTTGTAGAGATTAATGACACAACTTGAGAAGTCCTTATAACTCTTACTGAGTTAAGTAAGTATTCAAAGTACAAGTGCCGAAACATAAGGCTTTGGAGATGGTGTTAAGGATGGCTGAGTCAGTTGTAGTAGTGATGAAGCTTCGTAATGGGAGTGGAGCGAAGGGCTGACAGAAAGGTAAGAACGTAAGAGGGAAACAATGACCGTACACAGCATAGACGGAAATACATGGTCAACGAAACTTGAGCGTATAAAGTTGCTATCATCACAAAATCAAGACATAAAGTTTAATAATCTTGGACATATTATTGATTTAAAGATGTTAGAAGAACAATATAAGGAACTTGATAGCAAGAAAGCTGTAGGAATAGATGGTATAACCAAAGCGGTTTATGGTAAGAAGTTGGAAGCAAATTTGCTCTCGCTCCTTACTAAAATTCGCAAGGGGCAATATCAAGCTAAACCTGCACGAATTACATTGATTCCAAAAGAAGATGGAGGCAAAAGACCTTTGGTAATATCATGCTTTGAAGACAAGATAATCGAGTCGGCAGTAAGCAAGATATTAAACTCAGTGTTCGAGCCAATATTCTTAAAATGTTCTTACGGGTTTCGACCTAAATTAAACGCCCATGATGCACTTAAGGAGTTGAATAGACTTACGTATAACTTCAATAAAGGAGCTGTAGTTGAAATTGATATAACTAAGTGCTTCAATTCAATCAAACATTCTGAGTTGATGGGATTCCTAAGAAAGAGAATATCTGACAAAAGATTCCTAAGACTAGTTATGAAACTGATGGAAACACCAATTATAGAAAACGGCATTACAGTTACTAACAAGGAAGGATGCCGCCAAGGGTCTAAAACATCACCAATTTTGGCAAATGTCTTCCTACATTATGTTATTGACTGTTGGTTTGCTAAAATCAGCAAGGAAAACATAAGAGGGCAAACTGGAATGGTGAGGTATTGTGACGATATGGTGTTCGTCTTTGAGAATGAAGAAGACGCGAGGAAGTTTTATGAGGTTTTGCCCAAAAGATTAAACAAGTATGGCTTGAACATCAATGAAGCTAAATCGCAGATGATTCAGTCCGGTAGATACCATGCTGAGGACTTAGCTAAGCAAGGTAAGAAGATCAAGAGTTATAATTTTCTTGGCTTTACTTGCTATTGGGGTAAATCAAGGTTTGGTAACATATGGAGATTAAAATATACCACAAGGAAAGATCGATTTACCGAGAAGCTTAAAGGGCTAAGAGAATATCTACGAAGTCACCTTAATGAGAGGGGCAAAGAACAGATATTATTGCAAGTCATTAGAGCTACAAAGGGGTGGATCAATTATCATGGTATATCAGATAATCAAAGACGAGTAAGTTCATTTATTCACCAAACTAGGCGAGCAATATATGGGTGGTTTAATAGAATGGGTGGGAAGCGTAAGATGAATTGGCAAAGATTAGCTGAAATACTCAAAAGGGTCGACTTTCCAAATAAGTGGAAGACCATTTCAATGTTCTAAAACCAACAAAAAAAAAATAGGGTACAAGCCTATCTTACCTTTCGGGAGCCGGATGCGGTAGCTCTGCATGTCCGGTTCTGAGGAGGGGCTTAACCAAGCAATTGGTTAGGTCTACTCACAAAGTTCATTTTTTATTTTCCAATAAATCATATTTAAAATCTCCACAAAGTATTTCAAATTGATTTAAAGCTAAAGACCAATCTTTAATAGGCATGGTCCATTTTTTGGCTGCATTTTATAAGGATAAAAATATTATTTTTTGAATTGACTTATCATCTGGAAACACCCCCTTATTTTTGATAATTTTTCTAATTTGACGATTTACAGATTCTATAGTGTTAGTAGTAAGGTGGTCCCCTTTGTCTAGACAAAAATTTAGATAAATAGAGATATAATTCACAAAAATTAAATTGTTGTTTTTATACAATATTTTTTTCAAAATATACACATTCTGGAGTTTTATAATCCAAAGCTTGATGCATCCTTTGTCTATTATAAAAGTCCATATATTCGTTAATTGCTGTCTTTGCCTCCTTTACTGTTGTTAAAATAATCCGATAAATTTTTTCCTGTTTTAATGATCGCCAAAAACGTTCAATAAAAATATTATCTAAGGCTCGTCCCTTACCATCCATACTAATCAAGATATTATGTAGCTTTAGCATACTAATAAAATTCTCCGAGGTAAATTGTACTCCTTGATCAGTATTAAATATTTTTGGCATACCATATTTTTCTATAGCGTCTTCAAGGGCTGTTACACAAAATTCACTTTCCAAACTAATGGAGATTCGCCAACTTAGAATATAACGACTATACCAGTCAATAATAGCTACTAAATATACGAACCCTTGGCTCAGTCTTATATACGTTATATCTGCACTCCAAACCTGGTTTGGCAATACTATTTCTAATCCTTTTAGTAAATAAGGATATATTTTATGCGCTTGATTCCTCTTGCTTAAATTTATTTTAGGATAAACAGCTTCAAGACCCATTATCTTGTAGTAACGTCTAACAGCTTTACGACCTACCGAAAAACCTTGGGCTTGTAAATATTTAGCCATCCGCCGCATACCATAATATGGATGCATAGTATAGGTCTCATCAATTATTGCCATAATCTTGATATCTTGTTCACTAATACCAGTAGGTTGATAGTAATAGGTTGACCTGCTAATATCCAATAACTTACACTGTTGTACAATTGTTAACTTATTATGATTAGGCTCTATCATATTACACCTAACCTTTAATTCCAAACAATGCAGATTTTTTTTTGAGCCAGTCACACTCAACGCTTAACTGACCAATTTGCTCATATAGATTCTTGATTAACCCCTGCTGATTTGGATCAGCACTCTGTGTTTTATTCTTAAAACCTTGTACTAACAACTCAAGACCTTGTTTTTTCCAGTTGCTGATCTGTGTTGCATGAACACCATACTTACTGGTTATCTGGGCTATTGTTAGCTCTCCCTTAATTGCTTCTATGACAATTTTGGCTTTCTCCTCAGCACTATATTGCCTTACTTGTTTTTTCATCTCTAGCTCTCCTTGTTTGCTAAAGAATTCTATCTCATTTTTCTTATTTTTCTGTCCAAAATATTGGGACCATTATAAAATATCCGGTAATTTCTGATATTTGGCAACGTAATTGGTCTGGGATAATACCGTTTTTTGCCTTTCCTGAAGAGAACAGAAAGGTAATTTATACTACTAACACTATAGAATCTGTAAATCGTCAAATTAGAAAAATTATCAAAAATAAGGGGGTGTTTCCAGATGATAAGTCAATTCAAAAAATAATATTTTTATCCCTACAAAATGCAGCCAAAAAATGGACCATGCCTATTAAAGATTGGTCTTTAGCTTTAAATCAATTTGAAATACTTTGTGGAGATTTTAAATATGATTTATTGGAAAATAAAAAATGAACTTACACAAATTAAATGATTGACTCTTATTTACCTATGGCTTTGATCATATCAAAAATGCTTTTTATCAATCTACAACAGCCATAACGCAGCTAATATCCACATTATTAATACCTCCCAAACAAAAACTTTTTTCTATCCTAATACCATCTTTACAAAAATTGTAGGGTACTATGGGATTATACTCTCCTTCCCGATCTCTTGGTACTTCTACTGTCAGCTTACGACCATCCCCATCAATTACTGTCTTCTCATAGCTACCATTACGACGATTATTATCTACTTTTGGCATCTTGCTATGTTTTGAATATCCTAATTCATGATCCAACTCACTTGCTAATATTTTCTCAACTATTTGCTTCTTTAGCTGTTGAAATAAACCATCTCGACCAAATAACTCCGATGGATCTGCTTTTGATAATAATTCTTCTACTAGCTGATTACTGATGTTTAATGTATCTTTATCTGTATCTAATTTTTTAGCCATAATTCCTCCTTGCTTGCTTAAGTTACTTTTTTTACAGTAATCTCTTACTGCTTTCTTTGCAACTTACACAAACTATAGGACAGACTCTTTTTTTTCACTATAGATTTTCCTGCTAACAATTGATCTAACTCTTGTTGCATCTCATCTGAGAGCAGTATATGATCAATCCAATCAGTCCCGCCACTATCAATCCAATAATGATCAAGCTTGCCTTTACTTGCCAAACATTGCATAATCGACCATGGATTATAAATGACTTCTCCACCAAAATTATAGCCATTATACCAATTTTTAATTTCTTCTGGCTTTGTAGTGGTTGGTACTTTAGTTAATAGTTCATCAACTTCTGCTTGAGTAAATCCGTAACTGCTAGAAAATCTTTCATCTAGTAAACTACATTCAGTTAAATTATTCAAATCTGAAAACAAATTAGCCTTATCAATCCGTAATATGCCGGTAATAACACCTTTTTGTAATGAATCATTGGTTTTAAGACTATTGCCAAATATTGCCCGGAATAGAGATAATACTTCCTCAAATTCTTCTGAATTATTGCCAAATTTCATATATGCACTATTAATTGGCGTATCATACTCGTCAATTAGTATATAGACCTTTTGATTGAAATATTTGAAAAGTAAATCGCTTAAAAATTTTAAACTATTCTCAAGATCTACTTTGTTAATCTTTCCAGAAAAATATCTAGTTAATTGCTCTTTTTCCGCTTCTTCCAATAAATGTTCTGTTTCACTTACATAACGTTTTAAATAACGATAATTGCTAAATAACTTAATTATTTGAT
The DNA here is from genome assembly GCF_936269705.1 of Rickettsia endosymbiont of Oedothorax gibbosus. NCBI lineage: Bacteria > Pseudomonadati > Pseudomonadota > Alphaproteobacteria > Rickettsiales > Rickettsiaceae > Rickettsia > Rickettsia endosymbiont of Oedothorax gibbosus. The sequence continues at coordinate 1,862,167 of NZ_OW370493.1, read as the reverse complement.
AGCTGATTTTACTTTCAATCTCCTCATAACTACTGCCCCTAACGCCCTTGAAACTTATAATAATAACTGGGAATTGACCTTGACGTTTCATAGAGTTTTCTACATTAGCAATTTTCAATGGCTTTAGTTCTTTAGTTTCATCAAAACCCAAATCCACCTCTCCTCCACTAAACAACTTATAATTAACTCTTTGTTCTTGCGGCAAGGGTATCCCATGCTCATCCACCTCTATCTCAAAGAATCTCCGAACCATATCCATATTCAGGCTTTTCCCCCACCGCCTTGGGCGGGTGATTAAGGTGACTTTACCACTATCTTCTAACAACTCCTTGATCATCAGACTTTTGTCAACAAATATGTCGCTATTAAGCAACAAATCGTAGAAGTCATCGGTACCAACAAACATTCTTGGTTGGTAATTAATATTATTTTTATTTTTTCTTCTATCATTGTTTTCACCTGTTCCTTCCAACTATAATATCCATTATACTACTTTTTTATTCTCCACTAATAGCTAATTAGTAAATTTTTTATAATTTTTTGTTTTTATAAACTCATAAGTAAACTAACACAAAAATAGTAACAAAATTGGTATTTTTGTCTTGATGACACATAGATGAAACCATATAGTTATCTATACTAAATTCTTATAGATTGCTTTGTCGCTACTAAAGTAGCTCTGAGCCATGACGCTTAGCAGTCAGCTTTTTTATTCATCATAAGGAAATAAATAAAAAATTGTAGGGTATGAACTCCACCTTTGCTATATGTCTTACATAATAGCCATAAAACTGGCATCTTCTAGCCATAAAATTTTGCAAATAATTTCATTGTCAGGATACAACTTGGCTAATAGATGTCGGTAAAAATTCAATTGATCGATATAAGATTCCTTAACTAGTTGACAATTTTTAGGTGGATTAGCATCGGATTTATAATCAATAATGGTTAACTTTCCCTTATCGATGGCAAGTAAATCAATCCTTCCTATCTTAACACCATCATTTAGATTTATCCCTATCGGTACTTCGGTTTTTAGCTCTTGAGAAATAAGTGCCATAAATTCTAGATTATTCAGTAACTTGTCAATATTTTTGTGAATTTTTTCTTGTAACATTGTTGGTAATTTACCAATAAATGGGTGGGTGTTCATACTAGAAAAATCATTAATCTTTACGGCATCTTCTAGAATCTTATGAAATATTCTACCATATTCCAAATGATCATTAACTATAAGAGGAGAATTGACCGAATAATTTTGTTTGGTATCTTTGGTGATTTTATTAATAAGAAAAAGATTTGGTAGCCATTTAATGTCATTCTCGTGTGGGTGCATTGGTGTTCTGATGAATTTACACATATAAGCTCCTACCTATCATTGTTTTAGCCTCTTATACCCATTCTGACTTATAGTCAATTCAATTCAGGAGAATTTGGGGCTAGGAACATTGAGCGACAACGTCCCCCAACTTCTCATCAATTGACTATAGCTCAAAATATAATTAATTAGTTATCGTAGGCAGTATCCTCTATTGGATTTCCTAAACTGTGGAAACCATATGTCTCTTCTTTTGTTATTATAGTAGGTCCTTTCTTTATTAAATCTATAATATAATAAGTGGCACTGCCAAATATAAAAACATAAACTATCACAAAGGCAATTAATGAAGTAAAGATATATTGCCCTAGTATTGGTGAAGATGCTTCAGATGTTCTGATTATATTATATACTATATAAGGTTGCCTACCAATTTCCGTAACAAACCATCCGGATAGCACGGCTACAAAGCCAGTTGGCGTCATCAACATACACCAATATTGGAACCATTTAGTATCAAACAATCTTTTACGTAAATATAAGACTACGGCAATTACCCCAGTAATTATCATTAACATACCGATTCCTACCATTATTCGGAAACATAAAAATACTATTAATACCGGGGGGCGATTTTCTTTTGACCATTCTTTTAGCCCTTGTACTTCTCCATCTAAGCTATGGGTCAGTATTAAACTAGCAATTTTTGGAATATCTATCGTATATTTTGTTGTCTCTTCTTGAGCTGATGGCCAGCCAAAGACCCTAAGGGCAGCACCTTTTTCTGTATCCCAAATACCTTCCATAGCAGCAATTTTTGCAGGCTGATGTTCTAGAGTATTTAACCCGTGTTGGTCACCAATAAAAAGCTGTATTGGAGCAACAAATACTGCCATCAACATTGCCATACCAAACATGATTTTAGCATGGGCAACAAATTTTTTCTGTACAAGATACCAAGCAGCGATGCCACCAATGACAAAGGCTGTAGTTAAGTATGATGCAACAATCATATGGCAGAAACGATATGGAAATGAAGGATTAAAAATAATTTCTAACCAATTTATCGGATATAAAATATTATCGGCTCGTACTTCATAACCACTAGGAGTTTGCATCCAGCTATTAGCTGACAGAATCCAAAAGGCAGAGATAATTGTACCAATTGCCACGATTAAAGTAGCAGCAAAATGCATTTTTTTACTAACTTTATTCCAACCAAACAACATTACTCCAAGAAAAGATGATTCCAAAAAGAAGGCAGTAAGCACTTCAAAACCGAGAAGTGGTCCAAGTACATTACCTACCTTATAAGAGAAACCTGACCAATTAGTACCAATTTGGTAAGACAGAACAACGCCGGATACTACCCCCATACCAAAGGTAATAGCAAAAATCTTAATCCAAAATTTATATATTTCTTGGTAAATATTATTGCCAGTTTTGAGCCATAACCCTTCTACTACAGCCAGCCAGCTAGCAAGACCAATTGTGAAAGACGGGAAAATTATATGGAAGCTTATAGTAAAAGCAAATTGTATACGAGATAGTAGATTAGGATCAAATTCCATATTATAAATTAGTTGATTTTGTTGCTATTTTTATCTTTCATTCTAACATATACTATTTGTATAGTATACTCAAATAATTTGGGAAATAAGAACAATAAATAATAGGTAGGCGAGTTTTAGGCAAGAGATATATTCAAATTTCCTTCAAACAACCTACTATTTATAAGCTCTGCAAAAAACTTGATTATCGAGTAACAGATGCAAGAAGAGTAGCTTGTACTACTGACTCTGCTGTAATTTTACGTTCTCTTATTATCATTTTCTGTTCTTTAGCAAGTTTTTTTAATTGAGCTGGTATTAAAAAACCTTTTATTTTTTTGACTATTTCTTGTATACTTATTTTGAGGATGCCTTATTAGTTGTTTGTGAATCCTCATTTATACAATCTTAAGTCGTATCTTCCTACATATTTTTCATCTTATTTTCCTTAAACTGACGCCTATGTGCGTAGGCGGGAATGATGGTATGGACGAGTGAAGCGAAATATGCTTTACTTGTACGGAGTCAGCTGAAAAATAGTTTTCAGCTGCTCCAAATTAAATAATAATTTAATTAATAGGTCCATACCATGATAAATAATAGCATAAAAAATACTATAATAGGAATAGATTTAGCAAAAAATAGTATGCACTTGGTGCAAGTCGATCAAAATGGCAAAAAAATAGGTTATCAAAAAGTTACAAGAGATGAGTTAATAGCCTATTTAAGCAATCTCGATAAAAGTTCATTGGTAGCTATGGAAGCATGTGGAGGAGCTAATTATTGGTCACAGGAAATTGCTAAGCTTGGTTTGCAAGTCAAACTAATGAAAACAAAAGATGTAAAAGTTTATGCTACATCGAAACAGAAAAATGATTATAACGATGCGTTAGCAATATGCAAAGCGGCTCGTGATCCAGAATTAAAAACTGTGCTGCCAAAAAGCAAAGAGGAACAAGATATAAAATTTTTGCATAAAATTAGAAGTAATACGATCAGAGATCGTGTGCAAAAAACTAATTCTACAATATCAAGTTTATGTAAATATGGCTATAATACAAAATTAAGTAAAAATAAATTTTGCAAATCATGTAGGCTGGAGGTAGAGTTAGCGTATAGTAAAGGTTATATAAATTCTGGGATACGGTCAATTTTACTTTTAGAATGTAAAGAAATTGAGGATTTATGTGACAAAGAGAAAACTTTAGAAAAGCTGATTATCAGCAATAATAAGCAAAGTGAGAAAGCTACTAGGTTGCAGACAATTTTTGGCATTGGAGCAATCAATGCTAGTTGTTTGAGTGTAGCCCCAATGGAAAGTTATCCAACCCCGAGGGATTTTGCTGCTTCGCTTGGTTTGGTACCAAAGCAACATAGCTCAGGAGATAAGATAGTTTTAGGAGGGATTACCAAACAGGGAGATAGATATGCCAGAACTATGTTGATTCAAGCTGCAAGGACAATAGCAATAAGAGCAAAAAGTGGTAAGGAATCGAAAGATAAACTAGTGCAGTGGGCAGTGAAGAAATTTGCTGAAAATAAATCATATAATATTATATGTGTTGGTTTAGCAAATAAGTTAGCAAGGATTGCTTATGCAGTAGTCACCAATGGTAGCGAATATGTTGCAAATTAGTTTAGTTGAGAAAAAAGAAGAAACTATGTCAACTAAATAAAAATTGGTAATTGATAAATATTGCGAGTAAAGAATAGTAACAATAAAGAGAACGAAAGTTAAAGAGTTAATGAATAAGTATTCTGAATAAAATCCGTAATTATGTCGAGGCTCTAGAAGCCGTGGGAATGAGAGGTCACTCAAGGATATTTATAAGAATGCAGAAACCATTATGGCACTCGATGCCGAATATATGACCGCTTCCTTTGTGGCTCTATTTTTTTATTTTCTTTGTTGACAAATTCACTCGTCCATATATGACAACGGGAAGCGGGAGTGATAACTTGCAAGTGCTTAATCGAGCGATACTACGGCTCGCTAATAGGTAGAGTAATGCTAATCGGATTAGCTATATATACTAATGATAAACGGATGCAGATTATTATGAAAAAGGCAGTAGCTTTAGTTAGTGGTGGTGCAGATTCAGCTACCGTACTAGCCATGATGGAAAAAATGAATTACGAAATTTATGCCATAAGTTTCAACTATTCTCAACGCAATAATGTTGAACTGGAGAAGATTAAACAATTAGTTAACAACTATAACATCAAACAGCATAAAATTGTAAATATTGATTTACGTAACTTTGGCGGATCAGCTCTCACTGACAATGCCATAGACGTACCAAAATATAAAGATCATAGTGAATTGTCGGACAATATACCAGTTACTTATGTACCAGCACGTAACACCATATTTTTAAGTTATGCTTTAGGATTTAGTGAAATAATAGGAGCTTTTGATATTTTTATAGGGATACACGCAACTGATTCCGCTAATTATCCAGATTGCCGCCCGGAATATTTAGTAGCTTTTAATAATCTGGCAAATCTTGCAACTGCTGTAGGAGTATCAGGTAAACAAATTACCATTCATGCTCCCTTAATAAATATGTCAAAGGGAGAAATTATCAAGGCTGGTCTAGAATTAGGGGTAGATTATTCTAAAACGATTTCTTGTTATGATCCATCAGATGAGGGGTTGTCTTGTGGTACATGTCATTCATGCTTAACTAGACTTAAAGCCTTTGAAGAGAATAATGTAACTGACCCCACTAATTATAAAGAATAAATTATCTTCTAACATATGCTAAACCACTCTATATATCATCAATTTCCTGTATTAGACCTAGGTAATATAGTGCTTAGGGAATTAACTAGTGATGATTCCGAAAACTATTTTACCTATATGAATAAGCCAGAAATGCTACCATTCCTGACCGAACAAAATTGTCCATCGGACACAGCTCAAGCTACTGATGAGATAAGATATTGGTCCAGCTTATTTCATAATCATCGGGGATTTTACTGGGCTATTTCCCTCAAAGATACTAATAAACTTATAGGGACTGCTGGGTTTAATAGTGTTTCTGCAATGCACTTCAAAGCAGAAATAAGTTACGATCTTGATCCGGAATTTTGGGGTAAAGGAATTATGCTGAAATCTATCAAAGCTATTTTAAGGTTTATCGAATATGCTGGAATTGTTCGCACCCAAGCAACTGTTATAACTGACAATACTCGCTCAATTAATGTTTTGGAACGATGTAATTTTGTTAAAGAGGGATTGCTCAAAAAATATGAGATTGTGCAAGGAATACATAGGGACTATTATATTTATGCTAAAATAGTTTAGGTTATGGTTAATGTTGGGAGATATAGTCGGTCTCTACCCCTTCAAGTTCCATCATGTCTTGAGCATAGGGAAATGAGATATAGCCAATTGATGAAAAATTGCTGACGTTGGCACTCGTCGCTCCATCGTTCCTAGCCCCAAATTTCTCTGAATTTACTATAGTACCACTTCCATATCCTTCGTCATTAATTTTATCATCTATCATTGCGTTTGAATCTGTATTTAAACCTTCATCCTCTTCAAGATTAGCTTTGTAATTAGCCACTAATCTATCACCATAGTACCCCACACTTTTATAAAAGCCGATCCTGATGGGGTAAATTCAAGATCAAAAATCTTAAAAAGAAAGATATAAAAACATTTTTAGATAAATAAGAAGCCGTAATACCAATTGCAATAATTAACACGGTGTGTTTATCCAGTCTCTATACATAATTGATTTTACTAAATCTACATTATGAGCAAATTGATTCCAAGCGTAACAAGCCATAGTGACGATATCTTCATATACACCATAACATTGGTTAGACAAGAAATGATTTTTGATCCATTCCCAAACTTGTTCCATTGCATTAAGTTCCGGTGCATAGGGCGGAAGCGGTATCAAAGTGATATTGCTTGGCACAGTTAGTTTTTTGGCTGTGTGCCAACCTGCATTATCCGTTAGTAAAGCTATATGTCGGTTGCCTTGAATACTGCGAGAAAGCTCTTCTAAGAATTTATTCATTGCCTGTGTGTTTGCATATGGTAAAATTAATGCAAAAGCTTCTCCTGTATCATGGCAAGCAGCTCCATAAATATATGTTGAAATGAATTGCTGTTGCCGAACTTTACGGGGTCTAGTGCCACGCTTAGCCCATATACGAGTTAAGCTACCTTGTTGCCCAACTCGAGTTTCATCCTGAGACCATATATCAACTTTACATCTATCGATATTTTTTGGTAATAATTTTGTTAACATGTCTGGGAAGTTTTTTTATATGTATTTTGAGTCTCTTGATTTGACTTTGGATGCATTGAACGAGAAGTAATCCAGCTAAAACCAAGGCGGTGCATAGTATTGTAGACTGTTTTTAAAGCGCATTTAGCACCATATTCCTCAAGTAACATGATATGTAGCTCCTTTCCAGTTATATACCCACCAGTTTTACTTTCACTGAGCGTATTGATTTTATCAAAAAGAGCAGACTCTTGTATAGTGTTAATCTTCCTAGGGGCACCGCTTCTTTGTGATTCAAATAATCCTTCAAAACCATGATTCCTAAATCTTCTGAGCCATGATTGCACAGTTTTCCAGTGTGACTTCACTATTTCAGATATGGCTTTTAAAGATTTGCCTAATTGAAGGTGATACATCGCCAATAAACGTATACGATTTCGACCATGCGGCTCATGTTTCATCATTTTTATAAAATCATGACCATGAAAACCTTGTGGTAATATTAACCTAGCCATTTGAGTACCTTTATCAGTTAAAAACCCATTTTACACCACTGCGTTAATTATTGCAATTGGTATAATATCTTAAATATTGGACTTTGGACAAAATAATTTAGCCTATATTTAGCAACTTATAATTTATCTATTATATAAAATAATTATCTAAAATTGTAAAAATATTAACTATAGATTAATAAACTTTTTAAAAAGTTAGCTAAAAATACTAGTTTTTTATAAAACTTACTATTTTACGTCAGTTCGGGATAAGATATAGATGAAATAGTAATAGATAAAAGGATTGTCAAAAAGGAGTGCCTGCAGTATTTATATTTTTAAACAAAAAAACAAACTACAGGCATGAAAAAAGATATCACAGAATTATATAGTTTTATAGATGATTTTTGTAAAATTTATTTGGAGTATGAACAGAGAAAGTTATTACCATCAAATAAGCAAAGAAATCGCTGTTGTAGCATGAGTCTAAGTGAAATGTTAACAATAATAATTATGTTTCATACATCCTATGCTAAGAATTTTAAATTTTTCTATAAAAGTTATATAGAGTGCATGCATAAGGATGATTTTCCCAAAGCCTTGAGTTATAATAGATTTGTTGAATTAATGGCACGATTATTCATACCGCTAAATATGTTGATTCATTTGTTGTTTGGTGAGGAAACAGGTATTTATTTTATTGACTCTACAACGATTAAAGCTTGTCACAATAAAAGGCGTTATAGCAATAAAGTTTTTAAAGGATTAGCCAAACATAGTAAATCCTCTATGGGGTATTTTTATGGTTTTAAATTACATGTAATAATCAATAATAAAGGGGAGTTTATGGCATTAAAAGTGACCAAAGGCAATGTAGATGATAGGGTTCCAGTACCGGAGTTAACAAAAAGATTAACTGGAATTATAGCAGCTGATAAAGGTTATATTAAGCAAAATTTGTTCTTAAATTTATATGAAAGAGGCTTAAAAATGATTCATGGAATTAAGAAGAATATGGAAAATAAATTAATGGATTTGAAAGAAAAAATCTTACTTCGAAAGCGTAACTTAATTGAAACAGTTTTTGATTATCTAAAAAATAAAATGAACCTTGAACATACTAGACATAGATCACCAATAAATGCCTTTGTCCATATATTATCTACTCTTGTTGCTTACTCATTAAAGAAAAATAAACCTTCAACAAAATTTGATTTTAATCTACATGTTCACAATATCCTTATCCCGAATTGACGTATTTTGTAAAAAAATAGGGTATTTTGTCCAAAGTCCAATTAAATAGTTAGTTAGAGTAGTAATAAGAAATGTCTGTTTACCGCATCAGGATAGGCTTTTATAAAAGTGTGGGGTACTATGATCTATCACATATATCTTGTGTCAATTTAGAATTATTTGCTAAATATTGTTCAGCGATTAGCTTTAATTTTGTTATATTAACCTCAGTTTGATGTAAGAGGAAGGTTGAGATTGTTTAATTTTCCAAAAGCTACAGAAATTTTATTAGGCTTAAAAACATAGGCAAGCAGTCCAGCTAATACGTTAGTTTGAAAATTCATAACAGATCTATGCCTTGTATGGTCTATATGACAAAGGTTTTTTAGTTGATCGTTAATGGTTTCAATAATATACCTTTTATCATAGCAATTATCTTTTATCTAAATTTTCAAAAAAATATTTATCTAAATAATAAAACAACGTTTTTGTTGAATAAGTTTATGGCAAACTTCAAGTAGCTTACGCATACAAGCAACTATCGCAACTTTCTTAGGTTTAAAATTATTAACAAGCCTATTGTATAAAGTTTTTAAATATTGAAAACCATTTTTGCCAGTTAATACCGCCATGTATAAAGCATCCCGTGGTATTTTTCTGCCTCCCCTAATAAATCTTCGTCCTTGCTTATTACCACTATCACGGGCGTACGGAGCTATCCCCACAATTGCTGACAATTCATTACTACTATAATTTTTATCCCCTAATTCAGGTACAAAACTAATTAGTTTTGTAGCCAAACATTTACCAATACCAGGTACAGTCTCTAATATTTTTACCTTCTCTTTTAACTCTTCTGACTCATCTATTGTTTTGTTTAACTTCTTATCAAGCTCAGCTATTTCATTTTGTAAGAATTTAATGTGTTTTTCTATACTATCTTTATCAATACCATCAATACTATGATGTAGTCTTTTCTTTTCATTGCTAAGCATTAATACTAAATCTTCTCGTCTTTGCTTATATCTCTTCAAATTCTCTGATTCAACTTGATATATATAATTCGCTGAAAGCTGCATCTTATCACCATAATATGCTAATTTAAATGCATCCTTCCTATCAGTTTTACACAAATTTACCGATTTACTAAAAGAATTAAAACTATATGTATTGACCTTATGTATTTGTTGCTTATTATTATACAGCTTTTGACAAATCTCAGCTTCGTATCCTCCAGTGGGTTCACATATTATTAGCTTAATCTCTTGCTCTTTTGCTAATTTAATCACCTCTTCATGACCAGCTGCATCATTGGCAAAACGATGATATTTAGGTTTATCGCTTGTATTATATTATAGTACCCTACAATTTTGAGAAGATGAAGAAGAATGGTTGATTTAGAGTGGTGTGAAGTAGTATAAGGTAGGTATTTTTATAACAAAATGCATAATATAATACTTCAAGAATTGATTTTATATATAGACGGAAATAAATCAAGATTAAAATGTTTGGTTGGTATGGTAATTAGTTTGCTGACGGGCAGCTCAATTTATCAAAAAGGTTTAGCACTTGGTATTTTAGGTGATGCTAAAGCGACGTCAAAAACTCATAGAATTTATCGTTTTTTAAAAGATTTTAATTTTGATTATATGAAGGTTGGCTATTTGCTATTAAGCTTTTTTGCTTCAAAAAATTATGTCGTAGCAATGGATAGGACAAGTTGGAAATTTGGTAAATCCGATATTAATATTTTATTTTTAGTAATGGTAATTGGTAAAATATCGGTGCCAATATTCTGGAAGACTTTGTCGCATGGTGGCGGGTGTTCTGCAGAATTTATGAAGGAATTTTTACAGAAATTTATTAATAATTTTGGCGTTGAAAGAATAAAATATTTGCTTGCTGATAGAGAATTTATGAATAAAGAATGGTTAGACTTTCTGATAAATAACCATCTAAAGTTTGTTATTCCATTAAAAATGGATCATAAAATTCGTCTTACAAAAGGTTTAAGAACTTTAACCATTGAAAGAATATTTAGTGATGTTAAAGCCTTAGAGTATAGGGCTTGTAGTGGTATATTATGGAATAGAAAGGTTAATTTTACCGCATATAGAAATGATAAGAGCGAGCTGATGGTTCTGGTGTCTTCAATTGAAATAGAGCAAGATATTTTTGCTTTATATAAATTTTGTTGGAGTGTTGAACGACTATTTTTGCACCTAAAAAGCGGTGGTTTTGATATTGAAAAAAGTCACATTGTAAAATTGGATAGATTTGAAAAATTATTAGTGATAACTGCTATTGCTTCAGCTTTAATAGTCAAAAATGGAATAATACAAAATGCCTTAAATCTCATCCGAATAAAACGGTACAAAACCATTGAAAGACAATTGTTTTCATTATTTACCTATGGCTTTGATCATATCAAAAATGCTTTTTATCAATCTACAACAGCCATAACGCAGCTAATACCAATTGCAATAATTAACACGGTGTGTTTATCCAGTCTCTATACATAATTGATTTTACTAAATCTACATTATGAGCAAATTGATTCCAAGCGTAACAAGCCATAGTGACGATATCTTCATATACACCATAACATTGGTTAGACAAGAAATGATTTTTGATCCATTCCCAAACTTGTTCCATTGCATTAAGTTCCGGTGCATAGGGCGGAAGCGGTATCAAAGTGATATTGCTTGGCACAGTTAGTTTTTTGGCTGTGTGCCAACCTGCATTATCCGTTAGTAAAGCTATATGTCGGTTGCCTTGAATACTGCGAGAAAGCTCTTCTAAGAATTTATTCATTGCCTGTGTGTTTGCATATGGTAAAATTAATGCAAAAGCTTCTCCTGTATCATGGCAAGCAGCTCCATAAATATATGTTGAAATGAATTGCTGTTGCCGAACTTTACGGGGTCTAGTGCCACGCTTAGCCCATATACGAGTTAAGCTACCTTGTTGCCCAACTCGAGTTTCATCCTGAGACCATATATCAACTTTACATCTATCGATATTTTTTGGTAATAATTTTGTTAACATGTCTGGGAAGTTTTTTTATATGTATTTTGAGTCTCTTGATTTGACTTTGGATGCATTGAACGAGAAGTAATCCAGCTAAAACCAAGGCGGTGCATAGTATTGTAGACTGTTTTTAAAGCGCATTTAGCACCATATTCCTCAAGTAACATGATATGTAGCTCCTTTCCAGTTATATACCCACCAGTTTTACTTTCACTGAGCGTATTGATTTTATCAAAAAGAGCAGACTCTTGTATAGTGTTAATCTTCCTAGGGGCGCCGCTTCTTTGTGATTCAAATAATCCTTCAAAACCATGATTCCTAAATCTTCTGAGCCATGATTGCACAGTTTTCCAGTGTGACTTCACTATTTCAGATATGGCTTTTAAAGATTTGCCTAATTGAAGGTGATACATCGCCAATAAACGTATACGATTTCGACCATGCGGCTCATGTTTCATCATTTTTATAAAATCATGACCATGAAAACCTTGTGGTAATATTAACCTAGCCATTTGAGTACCTTTATCAGTTAAAAACCCATTTTACACCACTGCGTTAATTATTGCAATTGGTATAATATCCACATTATTAATACCTCCCAAACAAAAACTTTTTTCTATCCTAATACCATCTTTACAAAAATTGTAGGGTACTATGGTATAATCCTCAATTAATACCAAAAGGGCTGAGGAGATTTAATGGATTTGATGAGAAAGTGATATCCCTTTATGGTCGCGGTATGACAGTCAGCGAGATCCGAGGGCATTTAGAAGAAATATATCAAACTGATGTATCTGGTGACTTGATATCCACCATAACAGGGACTAGTGTTAAGAACAAGCTCTTTTGCCGCCACTTAGAATTAAATTGGAAAATCTTTAATCCTTTTTTCATACTCAGATTGGCAATCTCCGAGTGATAATTTTGAATACATCTCCAATGATTGACGACTCTCATGTCCTGAATATGGCTGAATTAATGCGTCATCTACGCCTTTTTTCTTCATCCAAGTAAAAAGAAAATGTCTTAATGTATGAGGAGATATTGAATGCTCAATACCCGCTTCTTTTGTATAGTTCATTAATATTTTTCTAATGCCTCGATCAGAATATGCCATCTTCAAACTTGATTCAAATAAATATTTTGAATCATTTCTTTTCATATTTTCTAGATGAACAGCTAATATTTCCTTAAAACTATCAGGAAACGGAACTATTCTGTCCTTCTTTCCCTTACCTTGCACAACTTTTATCTGACAATTATCTAAATCTATGTCAGATATTTTTATATTTACTAACTCAGAAACTCTCACCCCGGTATAAAGCAATGTTTTAATCATTACTATATGCTTCATATTTCTAGATTTCCATACCGTGTTGTAATATTTATTTATTTCCTCTTCCGTAGGCACATACGGCAACTTCCTTTCCTTACCACTCTTTACTTCTACATCAAGATTTTTTCTTATATGCCTGAATAATTCTCTTAAGTAATTATAATCAGGCTTTTCTTTTTTCAGATGTTTGCAAAAATATTTAGCTTTTTCTCTAACTGGCGTACGTTCTAATATCATAATAAGCAATTAAATAGTTATCCCGATTAACAAGCGTTTATTAAAATCTAACGGAAAAAGACCATAAGGATTTATATGACCTGAGAATAACGGTGTTAATGCTCTATAGTCTTCAGGCATAAACCTGTTCTGCCAATGTGGCTGTGATAATATTTGTTGAATAATCAAGGTATTGATATAAACCATACATACCTGCAACAGATGTAAACATAATACCGATAATTCCTGATCTTCAATATTGTTCGTTGCAATGTGACCTAGTTTACCGTAAAAAATAAAATCCATTACATTATTAAGGCGTTCAACAATATTTAGTCCTTCATTAACTTCAATACGTAATTCTTCCGAGGATAAATATTTACACAAAAATATGGTTTTATTGGCTTTGCCTAGTTCTACCAGTGCCTTATATACCGGATGAGCGTAATTATTATTACTAAATCTTTTGATTAATACGGATGGTGTAACTATTCCTAGTTTTAGGGCAACCATATGTTTGACAGTCTCATCGTAATTATCTTCTAATAACTCCCAATTTATACTTCCCTTTAGGATCTCTGAAATATTTTTATATTTATTTCTATCTCTAGAATCAACGTAATACAATTTTTGCTTATTGATTGCCTTTAGTCTCGGGCATAAGGAGAAATCTAGTAAATAACTCACGGCAAAACCTATTACACTTTGTCCATGGGTATCGACAAATACACGATTCATGTCCATGTCCGTATCATGGTCAATAATGCCTTTTATCATGCTACCTACCTCTGATGAGGTGCAATCCTTTAACTGCGAGTAAATACATAATGATTTCTTGTCAACATGCCAATAAATCATTACTCCTTTCTTACCATAACGAAAATGCCATTCGCTCATTAGATTTTGATCCCAAGCAAACAGATGAGTTGAGTCACAGGCCACTGTTGTAGTAGCCTCTCCCCAAACATCAGGATTTCGTGTTTTTAAAACGTTATTAACCATTGTACGAATAGCATTTCTAATGTTTGTAGCATTAATATGGCGTTTTTTTACATAACGTAAATCACTATAATTAACATTATCATTAGCAATGCTGATTCTTTTTAATCCGGTGTTGCTACCAATGCCAAATATACATAGTAATAGTCTTCTTTGTAGATCAGAACTATTGATATTGCTGCTTTTACCAACAGTTTCAAGTTCCTTAGTAAAATTGATTCTTAGATCGCACTCTTTTAAAATATCAATTAAGTGTATACTTGACCACTTATTATTGATTTCTTGCTGTAACTTAATAATATTATCAGGTTCATCCTGTGAGTCTAAGGGAGTAAGCTTTATATTGTTACCAACTTTACTTTGTTGGATCTTTACAAACTGATTATTAGGAATATTTGCATTTAATGCATCTAAGCTGTTAGTAAGTGAAGTCTTTAATTTTTCTACGAACTCCTCGAATTTTAGCGGTAACCCAAGTAACTCATAATATGATTCTCGTTTCTCAATAAAGTCCTTCGGTAAGTCCTTATTCGGATCTCTATAACGGTAACTTTTATTAACCCAAATAGCTTTAAAACCAAGAAGTTCTTTAATCTGTTCTAATATGGCTAGTTCATAATTATATTTATTTATTCGCAATTGACCTTTTTCTATTTTAAAGATCATGCTATACCAGTTCTGTGGGATAGCTCTATTGATTGGTGGGATATTAATATAGTAAGCTAAATCTGATTCATTCCAGTATTGGTTGATAAAACGAATTGCCTTTAAGATAGGTTGATAATCAATATGATCTTCAGAAATTTGTAATATTCTTATTATCGCAAGTAGACTACCTCTATTGCCATAAGCATAGGTGGTATGCATTTTTTCTCGCACCTGAGCCTGATACCACTTGCTACCACGATGTTGTAGATCTTCAATTACTTCTTCCAGCTTCTCCTGAGGCACTACCGGATAAACTTTGTCCTCAATAATGCTTTTAGGATTTTTTGCATTTAGTATAGCCAACTTTTCTAGAATATCAAACTTTCCGTCAACACGCTTAACTTCCTGAAGAATATGACGGTCTACATGCTTCTCTGCTCCGGCTCGCATCTTTTTAATTAGTTTAATCATGGTATCTATTAAGGCATCCAACAATAGCTCCAGTCTTACACTACAGAATATTGCCATGGTGGCATATTTTATAGTCGGGGCAAAATCTAGAATATTGCTAGGTGCAAAAACCATCACACGTTCATAATATTTTAATAATAATTTTCTGTCTACTGACTCTATTATGCAGTCAGATAATTTGATTTGACCTAGTAAATTGATTTTATTTATGGCACATTGAATATTCTTAATTTTAGCTCCAGAGATATCTTTTTTAAGTTCTGATAATTCTATAATGTTATTATCCTCATCACTATTTTTACTAAGAATGCGATCTATTAAAAGAAGATTTCCTTGACTTAAATTATCAAATATTTTTCTAAAAAATTGTTGTTCAAATTTTTGTTTAGCTAACGAAATGTAATTTTCTAATTGTTTGGTATTAACAATTTCTATTCTATCTTTGATGAAATATGTACGTATTTGTTCAAGTAGCACTGAATCTGAGAAATGACGCGGTATCAAGTCATCTACAAGATAATTCATTATTAATGTAATATCCTTGGCATTTGCTACACGATATCCTAAATACTGTCTGATATCCTGACGATACCTTTCTCCAGTACGTGTATCCCAGTCAAATGTAATAATTTGTGTTGGATCAATATCTAAATGTTTGGCAACCTGTAACAATAATTGCATCGAAACTGTGTTAGCTTTATTAGAGGGAAATTGTATGTATTTTTTGAAATACACTAACATTATTGCAAAAGTTAACTGATTTGATTGACCTTTCTTTTTCTTGCATAAATTTAAATCCTCTAATGATAAATTATATTGCATTTTTATCTGTTCCTAGAAATCACAGTGTCGGTATTGATTTACTCGATTTTATTCATATTACAATTATTTTGCAATATATTTTTTGCTCTAACAATAAAAAAGTGTAAACATTATTTTTTTAGGAACTGTAAGTGGCGGCAAAAGAGCTTGTTCTTAACACTGGTCCTAGTTGAATCACAAGCACAACCAGTTGTAGCAAAACCCCAAATCCTTGAATCTCTTGTTTCTAAAATTGCATTAACAACCTCAACTATCGCTTCCCTAACATTAGCTGTATTGATATATCTCCTCTTAATATAACACGTCAGTTCGGGATAAGATATAGATGAAATAGTAATAGATAAAAGGATTGTCAAAAAGGAGTGCCTGCAGTATTTATATTTTTAAACAAAAAAACAAACTACAGGCATGAAAAAAGATATCACAGAATTATATAGTTTTATAGATGATTTTTGTAAAATTTATTTGGAGTATGAACAGAGAAAGTTATTACCATCAAATAAGCAAAGAAATCGCTGTTGTAGCATGAGTCTAAGTGAAATGTTAACAATAATAATTATGTTTCATACATCCTATGCTAAGAATTTTAAATTTTTCTATAAAAGTTATATAGAGTGCATGCATAAGGATGATTTTCCCAAAGCCTTGAGTTATAATAGATTTGTTGAATTAATGGCACGATTATTCATACCGCTAAATATGTTGATTCATTTGTTGTTTGGTGAGGAAACAGGTATTTATTTTATTGACTCTACAACGATTAAAGCTTGTCACAATAAAAGGCGTTATAGCAATAAAGTTTTTAAAGGATTAGCCAAACATAGTAAATCCTCTATGGGGTATTTTTATGGTTTTAAATTACATGTAATAATCAATAATAAAGGGGAGTTTATGGCATTAAAAGTGACCAAAGGCAATGTAGATGATAGGGTTCCAGTACCGGAGTTAACAAAAGATTAACTGGAATTATAGCAGCTGATAAAGGTTATATTAAGCAAAATTTGTTCTTAAATTTATATGAAAGAGGCTTAAAAATGATTCATGGAATTAAGAAGAATATGGAAAATAAATTAATGGATTTGAAAGAAAAAATCTTACTTCGAAAGCGTAACTTAATTGAAACAGTTTTTGATTATCTAAAAAATAAAATGAACCTTGAACATACTAGACATAGATCACCAATAAATGCCTTTGTCCATATATTATCTACTCTTGTTGCTTACTCATTAAAGAAAAATAAACCTTCAACAAAATTTGATTTTAATCTACATGTTCACAATATCCTTATCCCGAATTGACGTGTTATAGCAATAAAGTTTTTAAAGGATTAGCCAAACATAGTAAATCCTCTATGGGGTATTTTTATGGTTTTAAATTACATGTAATAATCAATAATAAAGGGGAGTTTATGGCATTAAAAGTGACCAAAGGCAATGTAGATGATAGGGTTCCAGTACCGGAGTTAACAAAAAGATTAACTGGAATTATAGCAGCTGATAAAGGTTATATTAAGCAAAATTTGTTCTTAAATTTATATGAAAGAGGCTTAAAAATGATTCATGGAATTAAGAAGAATATGGAAAATAAATTAATGGATTTGAAAGAAAAAATCTTACTTCGAAAGCGTAACTTAATTGAAACAGTTTTTGATTATCTAAAAAATAAAATGAACCTTGAACATACTAGACATAGATCACCAATAAATGCCTTTGTCCATATATTATCTACTCTTGTTGCTTACTCATTAAAGAAAAATAAACCTTCAACAAAATTTGATTTTAATCTACATGTTCACAATATCCTTATCCCGAATTGACGTAGATTCTAAAATATCAGCAGACTTGCATATTTTATATTCAATAATAATGGCATTGTCTTGCTTTCCAGCTCTAGGTATCAACATAATATCAGCCCTACCGCTACCAGTCTCTCTTTCGCTGTCTATTATGTAGTCGGAAGCTAAAGTATTAATCAAACCTAGCATAAAACCACTATAAAATAGCTCGGCTTTTTTCTCGCCAGTTTGGTAAAAACTAGTAGCATTGAGTAATAATTCTTGCAATCTTTCTTTAAATTGTTCTATTTTACCTGCCGGCAGCAAAGTAGCAAAAGAATAATATCGAGAGTGATCGATTTGTAACTGATCAGTTACCCATTGGAGCATTCTGGCATTATATATCGTACCTCTTTATTTGGTACCGACAATTCGTAAATATCTTCTTCTGGTTTTTTAGCAACAGGGTTTAAATAACCGCTAAATAACAACAAGCTAAATAATCCTACTGGTTTGTTGATATCAGCAAAACTAATTTGTTTGACAATCGGTGAGATAATAGCCTTTCCGGCAGCTAAGCTCTGTAAATCTTCCTGCATTCCATCTGACAATAATGCTTTATCAACAAGACCCGTCCCCCCACTATCAAGCCAATAATGGTCAAGCTTGCCTCTAGTATCTAGGCATAACATAATTGACCATGGATTATAAATTACCTCACCACCAAAACTATAACCATTATACCAAGCTTTAATTTTTTCAGGACTTGTGTCAAGTGGTACTTTTGTTAATAACTCATCAACCTCTGCTTGAGTGAAGCCATAAAACTCAGCAAATTTTTCATCTAGCAGAGTATATTCACGAACATTATTCAAATCCGAAAATAAATTAGCTTTAGCAACCCGTAATATGCCAGTTATTACCCCTTTCTCTAAATAAGGATTAGTTTTTAAACTACTGCCAAACATCCCACGGAATATTTTTAGTACATCATCAAATTCTTTTAATTTATCACCAAATTCAATGTACGAACTATTGATCGGCGTATCGTATTCATCGATCAATATATAAACTTTCTGACCAAAATGTTTGTACAATACTTCACTCAAAACCCGTAAACTATCTTTTAAGTCTTCCTTATCAAGCTTTCCTGTAAAATATCGATTTAACTTTTCCTTTTGTGCATCATCTAGTAATTTTTCATCTGTTGTTATATAACGCTTTAAGTATCGATGATTTGTAAATAAATTAGTTACTTGATTTTTTATTCCATTTTCAATTTCCTGGTAGTTACTGCCTTTAACATCCTTAAAATTTATAGAGATGACTGGAAATTGACCTTGACGTTTCATGCTACTTGCGTCATGAACAATCTTTAAAGACTTGAGTTCTTTAGTTTCGTCAAAGCCTAAATCTACTGTACCACCTGTAAATAGCTTGCTATTTACTCTATCCTCTTCAGGTAAAGGTGTACCTCTCTTATCCACCTCTATTTCAAAAAATTTATGGAGCATGTTCATATTCAAGCTCTTACCCCACCGTCTTGGTCTGGTGATCAATATAACCTTACCACTATCTTCCAATAATTCTTTGATCATTAAGCTTTTATCAACAAAGACATCACTATTAACTAGCAGGTCATAGAATTCATCGGTACCTACCCTCATTCTTGGTGGCTTATTGTTATCTTTAACAATATTAGTTTTTTTGGTTGATATATTATCAAAAAATTCTACTGTCATATTAATTTCACTATATTATAAAATATATTCATCCTCAGTTAAACTGGCTATCTAATTTTAAGAGTGTAGCTTTATTCTCTCAATATTTTTTTCATTGCTCACCATAAACCTGTTAAAAATTTTTCTTAGCCGTCTTGAGCAAATTAAGCCAAGCTATCCAGTCACGTTTGCCTAAATCTTCCTCAAATGACAATAAATCTTGCACTGATTTCTTGCAAGTTTCTGGAGACGGTATAATTAATTCCTGATTTGTTGAACATGCTAAACATTGGGTTTTACATGCTTGCTCTAAATGATAAGTATAAAACATCGCTTCATGTATTGTCCTGCCACAGGCTAATATTCCGTGATTACGTAGAAACATAACATAATTCTGCCCAAGATCGTCTAGTATTTTACTAGTTTGATTGGAGGTCAGTATAAGAGAGTTATACTCATGATAAGATAGTTTTTCATAAAAATGCAGTGCCCACTGACTTATTGGCAACAATCCTACTCGCATAGATGATACAGCAACAATTGCTGGAGTATGCAGATGAAAGATAGATAAAATATCCGACCTTTCTTTGTATATATTACCGTGAGTAACGTAGCCGGTTTTACTATAATTATATTCATTGCCCTTTATAATTGTTCCATCTAAACTAACTTGCAGTAAATTATCGCTAGTTACTTCCTCAAACCTTAACCCAAAAGGATAAATATAGTAATAGTCAGCCCCTTTAGGTCTTGCAGATAGATGGGTATATGTATGATCATCGAAGCCCAAAATTGCAAGAATTTGGTAGGCAGAAGCTAAATTGAATTTGGTTTCTAAAGTCATTGTTATATCCAGTTTTAATTATTACTATTTTGAAATATTTTTAATTTGAGATCAGGCAGCACCGCCATCAAATGATCAAAAATATCTGATTGGATATCTTCAAATAGCCCCTTCCTCGTCTCATGGGTAAAGACACATAACTCTATTGGCAGACCATTAGGGGTTGGAGTCAACTGACGCACCAGAAAGGTGAAATTTTGTTGATAAATCATCGGGTGATTTATCAAATATTCTTTTATATATAGCCTAAATATCTTGATATTTGTTACATAATCATCCAGCTGTTTCAAATCCACTTTATCCATTACTTCCTTTAGCAAATATGGTGATTTTTTTAACTCTTGTATAAATGCTATAGTCGAAACCGACAAAATACTGTTTATACGTCAATTCGGGATAAGGATATTGTGAACATGTAGATTAAAATCAAATTTTGTTGAAGGTTTATTTTTCTTTAATGAGTAAGCAACAAGAGTAGATAATATATGGACAAAGGCATTTATTGGTGATCTATGTCTAGTATGTTCAAGGTTCATTTTATTTTTTAGATAATCAAAAACTGTTTCAATTAAGTTACGCTTTCGAAGTAAGATTTTTTCTTTCAAATCCATTAATTTATTTTCCATATTCTTCTTAATTCCATGAATCATTTTTAAGCCTCTTTCATATAAATTTAAGAACAAATTTTGCTTAATATAACCTTTATCAGCTGCTATAATTCCAGTTAATCTTTTTGTTAACTCCGGTACTGGAACCCTATCATCTACATTGCCTTTGGTCACTTTTAATGCCATAAACTCCCCTTTATTATTGATTATTACATGTAATTTAAAACCATAAAAATACCCCATAGAGGATTTACTATGTTTGGCTAATCCTTTAAAAACTTTATTGCTATAACGCCTTTTATTGTGACAAGCTTTAATCGTTGTAGAGTCAATAAAATAAATACCTGTTTCCTCACCAAACAACAAATGAATCAACATATTTAGCGGTATGAATAATCGTGCCATTAATTCAACAAATCTATTATAACTCAAGGCTTTGGGAAAATCATCCTTATGCATGCACTCTATATAACTTTTATAGAAAAATTTAAAATTCTTAGCATAGGATGTATGAAACATAATTATTATTGTTAACATTTCACTTAGACTCATGCTACAACAGCGATTTCTTTGCTTATTTGATGGTAATAACTTTCTCTGTTCATACTCCAAATAAATTTTACAAAAATCATCTATAAAACTATATAATTCTGTGATATCTTTTTTCATGCCTGTAGTTTGTTTTTTTGTTTAAAAATATAAATACTGCAGGCACTCCTTTTTGACAATCCTTTTATCTATTACTATTTCATCTATATCTTATCCCGAACTGACGTGATTTAGGAATTTCAGAATCTAATATGTTCGAGTTATCTTTGATTTGATTCGGTTGATGTGCCTCAGATATATTATTAAATTCTCCAATATCAGTAACTTGTTGATACTTTATCCCTTTAATAAGTGATAACATATTGTTTTTAATATCTGGACCTACTAAAATAGCATGCACACCTATTTTTTGTGCTTCGTTTAAATTACGTACATCATCATCTACTAATACTACATTGAAGTAGTTTGTAATACCATTAAGCTTCATTGCCTTTTCAATATGTAAGTTCTTTCCCATTTTTATTCCGCCTGTAGGAACGCCTGTTATTATATCAATTTTTTCAATTTGTTTCTCAGTTAAGCCCATTTTCTTTAATGCTGGTTTGATTGTATCAGGATATCGGGTATGAGAAGTAATAGCCACTTTATGACCTTTGTTTAATAAATAATTAAACGTATCTTTTAATTGATCGCGATGGTTTAATCCAAACTTATCAGAACGTAATAATGGTTTCATTATCTCTTGAATTTGATGTGGATCATAAGTACTATTTAGTGTATGCCCTTCTTCTATGCTACCGTTTATAATAAGGCAATTTTCATATGTTATAGGTTTAAAATCTTTGTGTTTTAATAAAGAATGAATATGCCCGTTTACTACAGTGCAATCAAAATCCCAACATACCAGTATAGTATTTGCTTTATTTTCTTTTTTGGAAAAAATTTTGTATATACAATTTTTTAATTTTGACATTGACTATATTATTTTTCTTGTAACTAAAACTTATAATATATTTTGAATATAATTCAACTATGTTTTTGTTGTTTCTTATGTATAACCCATTAACCCGAATATTATATGAAAGGATTATTAGTTGGGGCAAGAAAGCTAAAATGCCCTAGGAAGCTTATTGCGATAACGAAAGTAATTCTATATTTGGCTCTTTTTGGCTACGAATAAACATGATTTTCTTGAAATAGATAGCCTATTCTTGCAAAGAATCATATGTATTCTCGCCGAAAAATAGCTCAAAATATAATTAATTAGTTATTGCAGGCAACCTCCTAGCCCCCAATTCTTCTGACTTGACTATAGTAGCGACAAAGCAATCCATAAGAATTAGTATAGATACATCAAGACTATATGGATTTCTTAGTCGTGCGGTTTCCGCACTCCTCGCCATAACACCTAACATTTTTTCCTACTACTACTTGCAATCGATAAAGTCTGTGTATATAATAAACGTATGCTCTTTCCAAATATCAATCCTGTTATTTTTTCTATCGGATCATTTACTGTTTATTGGTACTCTATGGCTTACGTTTTGGGTATAATAGCTGGGTGGTTCTATGCTTATAAAATTATAAAAAAATTCGAAGTTGGTGTTACTACAGTACACTTAGAAAATTTTGTTACTTGGGCTATTCTTGGTATCGTAATAGGTGGAAGATTAGGCTATGTGTTCCTATATAATCCGATTCAATATTTTTCTGATCCTATTCTCATTTTAAAGACTTATGAAGGAGGTATGTCATTTCATGGTGGTGTGATTGGTTTAATCATCTCTAGTTATTTTTTCTGCTATAAGCATAAAGTTAACTTCTTGCTTATGTGTGATATATTAGCTACGGTTGGGTCTATTGGTTTATTTTTAGGTAGAATTGCCAATTTTATTAATGGGGAATTATATGGCAGAGTGACTACAATGCCTTGGGGCATGATTTTTCCAAATAGTGATCTACAACTAAGACATCCTAGCCAACTCTATGAGGCATTTTTTGAAGGAATTGTATTATTCCTAATTCTAGCTTACGCCACTTTTAAATACAAAACTATAAATATCCATGGGTTAAATTTTGCTATATTTTTAATATTCTATTCGGTATTTCGAATTATTATAGAAATGTTTCGTGAGCCAGACTTTCACATAGGTTTTATTTTTAATAATTTAACTATGGGGCAAATTTTGTCATTACCTATGCTAATACTAGGAATTTATTTAATAATACGAATTAAATGCCAGTCGACTCCAAAATAAGAAAACTTATTGAGCAAAATGGTAGTATTAAGCTTGATGAAATGATGCTCCAAGTAACATCTGTAGCCCCTTCTTCCTATTACCAAAAACAAGATAAGCTAGGTTGCTTAGGAGATTTTACAACAGCTCCAGAAATTTCTCAGCTTTTTGGTGAAATGATAGCTTTATGGACTATTGACCAATGGTATAAAATGGGTTGCCCACAGAAAACTAATTTAGTTGAATTGGGTCCTGGGCAGGGAGTGTTAATGCGAGATTTGCTAAATGTTGCTAAATTAGTTCCAGAATTTTACCGCACTCTCTCTATAGAATTAATTGATATTAATCCTCATTTTATCAAAAAACAAAAAACAAACCTAAAGTTAACAGCTCTACCTATCAAACACTATACATCCATACAATATATATCTAAAATTCCTTCTATTATAATAGCTAATGAATTTTTTGATGCTATGCCAATTAAGCAATATATTAAAAGCAAAAAGCTTTGGTACGAGCTAACACTTATTATTGACCCAGCTGATGGTAAGATTAAATTCGATAAGATAGAGGTTAGTAAGGAGTTACAGCGTTATTTACTGCAAGAACACTCAAACGCACATGATGGAGCAGTAATAGAAGAATCCCCTAAATCATTAGAAATCGTAAAATTTATCAGCAAGCATATAATGCAATTCGGTGGGGCTAGCTTAATTATCGATTACGGTTATGATATAGATCCAATAAAGAGGACGCGTAACCAATATAATCCTACTTTACAAGCGATAAAAAATCATAAATATTATCCACTACTTGAAACTTTAGGAGAAGCCGATTTATCAGCACATGTTGACTTTTATGCCTTAAAGACAGTAAGCAAAAATATAGGAATAAATGTGTATGGATCAATAACTCAACGTGATTTCTTAATTAGCAATGGTATATTATTACGAAGTCAACTGTTACAAAGTAAATTACCTATTATAGAGGCAAATATCATAGCCAAGCAAGTTGATAGACTAATTGCTCCCAATAAAATGGGACTATTGTTTAAAGTATTGCACCTTGTACAGGAGTAACAGCAGAGACCAGAAGCTGCTGTCGGAGATAATTAAAGAATTCTATATAGTCAATTCTCTCCCAACTTCCGCAAGAAAATGTTGAAAGATGGTAAAAGAGGATATGGAGGCACAGCAATTATCTTTTTTACTTTTTCCATTACCCGAGTCTGTCCTATAGTTTGTGTAAGTTGCAAAGAAAGCAGTAAGAGATTACTGTAAAAAAAGTAACTTAAGCAAGCAAGGAGGAATTATGGCTAAAAAATTAGATACAGATAAAGATACATTAAACATCAGTAATCAGCTAGTAGAAGAATTATTATCAAAAGCAGATCCATCGGAGTTATTTGGTCGAGATGGTTTATTTCAACAGCTAAAGAAGCAAATAGTTGAGAAAATATTAGCAAGTGAGTTGGATCATGAATTAGGATATTCAAAACATAGCAAGATGCCAAAAGTAGATAATAATAGTCGTAATGGTAGCTATGAGAAGACAGTAATTGATGGGGATGGTCGTAAGCTGACAGTAGAAGTACCAAGAGATCGGGAAGGAGAGTATAATCCTCAATTAATACCAAAAGGGCTGAGGAGATTTAATGGATTTGATGAGAAAGTGATATCCCTTTATGGTCGCGGTATGACAGTCAGCGAGATCTGAGGGCATTTAGAAGAAATATATCAAACTGATGTATCTGGTGACTTGATATCCACCATAACAGATGGGGTAATAGAAGAAGTAACTAGGTGGCAAAATCGTTGTTTAGATAGGGTGTATCCAATATTATACTTGGACTGTATCTATGTAAAATCTAGAGACAATCACATAGTAATAAATAAAGCAGTATATTTAGCACTTGCTGTAAATATAGAAGGGAAAAAGGAGTTACTTGGCATTTGGATAGGCAAAAATGAAGGTGCTAAATTTTGGATGCAAGTAGTTACTGAGTTAAAGAATCGAGGAATTGAACAAATTTATGTTGCTTGTGTGGAGAGCCTTTCTAATTAAGTGTGTAAATTTTTCATAGGGCTTAAATGAGTCAATCATTTAATTTGTGTGTGCGTCAAGATAAGGTGCATTAATCTTACGGGTGAAAGTCCTGTTATGGAAGGAGTAGCTAGCTCCACCATATAGCGAGTCTTGTGCTGCTGAAGGTAACGACAGTAGTAAAGCGTAGACAGCGAAACATCCGAGCCGAAACCAAATGGTGAACGTGATAGCCCTGAAATGATATTGGTAGTGGAAGTCGATGTGCTACACAACGCAGTAGACAAGAGAAAACTAGAGGTCAAACTAGCGAAAATCCGAAAGTTTTCAACCATCGGGGTCTCAGGCGTCAGCGAGTTTGTAGAGATTAATGACACAACTTGAGAAGTCCTTATAACTCTTACTGAGTTAAGTAAGTATTCAAAGTACAAGTGCCGAAACATAAGGCTTTGGAGATGGTGTTAAGGATGGCTGAGTCAGTTGTAGTAGTGATGAAGCTTCGTAATGGGAGTGGAGCGAAGGGCTGACAGAAAGGTAAGAACGTAAGAGGGAAACAATGACCGTACACAGCATAGACGGAAATACATGGTCAACGAAACTTGAGCGTATAAAGTTGCTATCATCACAAAATCAAGACATAAAGTTTAATAATCTTGGACATATTATTGATTTAAAGATGTTAGAAGAACAATATAAGGAACTTGATAGCAAGAAAGCTGTAGGAATAGATGGTATAACCAAAGCGGTTTATGGTAAGAAGTTGGAAGCAAATTTGCTCTCGCTCCTTACTAAAATTCGCAAGGGGCAATATCAAGCTAAACCTGCACGAATTACATTGATTCCAAAAGAAGATGGAGGCAAAAGACCTTTGGTAATATCATGCTTTGAAGACAAGATAATCGAGTCGGCAGTAAGCAAGATATTAAACTCAGTGTTCGAGCCAATATTCTTAAAATGTTCTTACGGGTTTCGACCTAAATTAAACGCCCATGATGCACTTAAGGAGTTGAATAGACTTACGTATAACTTCAATAAAGGAGCTGTAGTTGAAATTGATATAACTAAGTGCTTCAATTCAATCAAACATTCTGAGTTGATGGGATTCCTAAGAAAGAGAATATCTGACAAAAGATTCCTAAGACTAGTTATGAAACTGATGGAAACACCAATTATAGAAAACGGCATTACAGTTACTAACAAGGAAGGATGCCGCCAAGGGTCTAAAACATCACCAATTTTGGCAAATGTCTTCCTACATTATGTTATTGACTGTTGGTTTGCTAAAATCAGCAAGGAAAACATAAGAGGGCAAACTGGAATGGTGAGGTATTGTGACGATATGGTGTTCGTCTTTGAGAATGAAGAAGACGCGAGGAAGTTTTATGAGGTTTTGCCCAAAAGATTAAACAAGTATGGCTTGAACATCAATGAAGCTAAATCGCAGATGATTCAGTCCGGTAGATACCATGCTGAGGACTTAGCTAAGCAAGGTAAGAAGATCAAGAGTTATAATTTTCTTGGCTTTACTTGCTATTGGGGTAAATCAAGGTTTGGTAACATATGGAGATTAAAATATACCACAAGGAAAGATCGATTTACCGAGAAGCTTAAAGGGCTAAGAGAATATCTACGAAGTCACCTTAATGAGAGGGGCAAAGAACAGATATTATTGCAAGTCATTAGAGCTACAAAGGGGTGGATCAATTATCATGGTATATCAGATAATCAAAGACGAGTAAGTTCATTTATTCACCAAACTAGGCGAGCAATATATGGGTGGTTTAATAGAATGGGTGGGAAGCGTAAGATGAATTGGCAAAGATTAGCTGAAATACTCAAAAGGGTCGACTTTCCAAATAAGTGGAAGACCATTTCAATGTTCTAAAACCAACAAAAAAAAAATAGGGTACAAGCCTATCTTACCTTTCGGGAGCCGGATGCGGTAGCTCTGCATGTCCGGTTCTGAGGAGGGGCTTAACCAAGCAATTGGTTAGGTCTACTCACAAAGTTCATTTTTTATTTTCCAATAAATCATATTTAAAATCTCCACAAAGTATTTCAAATTGATTTAAAGCTAAAGACCAATCTTTAATAGGCATGGTCCATTTTTTGGCTGCATTTTGTAGGGATAAAAATATTATTTTTTGAATTGACTTATCATCTGGAAACACCCCCTTATTTTTGATAATTTTTCTAATTTGACGATTTACAGATTCTATAGTGTTAGTAGTATAAATTACCTTTCTGTTCTCTTCAGGAAAGGCAAAAAACGGTATTATCCCAGACCAATTACGTTGCCAAATATCAGAAATTACCGGATATTTTTTATCCCATTTTACACCAAATTGCTGAAGTTTTAAACGTGCCATTTCGTCATTATTAGCTGTATAAATTTGTTTTAGATCTGATGTGACCTCTTTTAAATCTTTATATGACACATACTTTACTGAATTGCGAACCATATGTACAATACATAATTGTACTATAGTACTCGGGAATACACTGCTTATAGCTTCTGGAAAGCCCTTTAAACCCCACACAAGCAACATAAATTTGTTCAATTCCTCGATTCTTTAACTCAGTAACTACTTGCATCCAAAATTTAGCACCTTCATTTTTGCCTATCCAAATGCCAAGTAACTCCTTTTTCCCTTCTATATTTACAGCAAGTGCTAAATATACTGCTTTATTTATTACTATGTGATTGTCTCTAGATTTTACATAGATACAGTCCAAGTATAATATTGGATACACCCTATCTAAACAACGATTTTGCCACCTAGTTACTTCTTCTATTACCCCATCTGTTATGGTGGATATCAAGTCACCAGATACATCAGTTTGATATATTTCTTCTAAATGCCCTCGGATCTCGCTGACTGTCATACCGCGACCATAAAGGGATATCACTTTCTCATCAAATCCATTAAATCTCCTCAGCCCTTTTGGTATTAATTGAGGATTATACTCTCCTTCCCGATCTCTTGGTACTTCTACTGTCAGCTTACGACCATCCCCATCAATTACTGTCTTCTCATAGCTACCATTACGACGATTATTATCTACTTTTGGCATCTTGCTATGTTTTGAATATCCTAATTCATGATCCAACTCACTTGCTAATATTTTCTCAACTATTTGCTTCTTTAGCTGTTGAAATAAACCATCTCGACCAAATAACTCCGATGGATCTGCTTTTGATAATAATTCTTCTACTAGCTGATTACTGATGTTTAATGTATCTTTATCTGTATCTAATTTTTTAGCCATAATTCCTCCTTGCTTGCTTAAGTTACTTTTTTACAGTAATCTCTTACTGCTTTCTTTGCAACTTACACAAACTATAGGACAGACTCGCTTAAATTCTACCTTCAAATTTTATCAAAAAGTGAGCCATAGCTGCGTTCCAGTTCGGAATCGGCATAACCCATTTCTTGGTCATATAATCAATTGCCAAATATAAGGTCTTAAAAACGGCATTATCATTTGGAAAAACCCTTTTATTCTTAGTAACCTTACGTAATTGGCTATTGACAGATTCTATACTATTAGTTGTGTATATTACTTTCCTTATCGCCTCAGGGTATTCTAGAAAAACCATTAAATTTTCCCAATGAACATACCAAGATTTAGCAATTTGTGGATACTGTTTACTCCATTTAGCTTCAAAAGATTCTAAAGCAAGATGTGCTTCTTCCTCTGTGCTAGCAGTATATATAGGCTTTAAATCAGCCGCTAATTCTTTTCGGTCTTTATATGATACATATTTTAAACTATTTCTAATCTGATGTACAATACATAATTGATGTTCGGTTTTCGGAAAAACTGCTTCTATTGCCTCAGACATACCGGTTAAATTATCACTGCAAGCAATAAGCATGTCTTGCATACCTCTGTTCTTCATCTCAGTAAAATTACCAAGCCAAAATTTAGCTCCTTCATTTTCACTGTTCCACAATCCTAAAATATCCTTCCTTCCAGATAAATCAATACCTAATGCTACATATACAGACTTATTGATAATTCGTTTATCTTGACGTACTTTTACTACTAAACAGTCAAAAAATACTATAGCATATACTCGATCCAATGGTCGGCTTTGCCATATCTTGACATCCTCAATTACATCATCAGTAATTTGACTTATCAAACTTTCGCTAACGTCAGCTCCATACAATTCTTGCATTTGAATCTTAATATCAGATAAGCTCATTCCTTTAGCGTATAACGATATTATTTTATCATCAAATCCTTCAATACGTCTTTGACGCTTCGGAATTAATGCAGGTTCAAATGTACTACTTCTATCCCTTGGAACCTCAATCTCTACAACTCCATTATTTGTTACTAGATTCTTTACTTTACTACCATTACGAACATTATTGCTATCAGTATGACAATATTTATCATATCCTAAGTGATTATTCATCTCTGACTGCAATGCCTTCTCTACAAGCCTTTTGGTTAATTGTTTTAATAAACCATCCTCTTTAAATAAAGTTGATATATCTGTATCATTATTTATTAATAAATCTATTGCTTGATTCATTGCTTCATTTTGTTTGTGACGCATTATAATTTCTCCTTTTGTTATATTATATTTTTATATAACCTTTGAAAAATTTACACACTTATTTGTACAGAGCCGTATTTTACCCTTGGGAAATTTATTATTGAATTTAATTATTTGCATGCCATAAAACCATTGGTAGAACCCCTGGCATCTATTATAAAGACGGAGCTTTGTCGTGCTTAATTTCGTGGGGATACATCAGCTCGCAATGACGGGTTTGTATGGTATAGTTAATTCAGGAGAATTTGGGGCTAGGAACGATGGAGCGACGCCTATAAGTAATAGGCGAGCATTGAGCAACGACGTCACCAACTTCTCATCAATTGACTATAATTACCCTGAGTTTATATTTATACACAACCTTTAGTTGTGATTGGCTCTCTTTTTAACTTTTAACAGTTGTGATTTAGTGTCACCCCTGCTTGGCTCAATGTCACCCTTGCTTCGGTGCGGGGTCTTAGATTCCCGCCTACGCGGGAATGATGGTATGGACGAGTGAAGCGAAATATGCTTTACTTGTACGGAGTCAGCTGAAAAATAGTTTTCAGCTGCTCCAAATTAAATAATAATTTAATTAATAGGTCCATACCATGATAAATAATAGCATAAAAAATACTATAATAGGAATAGATTTAGCAAAAAATAGTATGCACTTGGTGCAAGTCGATCAAAATGGCAAAAAAATAGGTTATCAAAAAGTTACAAGAGATGAGTTAATAGCCTATTTAAGCAATCTCGATAAAAGTTCATTGGTAGCTATGGAAGCATGTGGAGGAGCTAATTATTGGTCACAGGAAATTGCTAAGCTTGGTTTGCAAGTCAAACTAATGAAAACAAAAGATGTAAAAGTTTATGCTACATCGAAACAGAAAAATGATTATAACGATGCGTTAGCAATATGCAAAGCGGCTCGTGATCCAGAATTAAAAACTGTGCTGCCAAAAAGCAAAGAGGAACAAGATATAAAATTTTTGCATAAAATTAGAAGTAATACGATCAGAGATCGTGTGCAAAAAACTAATTCTACAATATCAAGTTTATGTGAATATGGCTATAATACAAAATTAAGTAAAAATAAATTTTGCAAATCATGTAGGCTGGAGGTAGAGTTAGCGTATAGTAAAGGTTATATAAATTCTGGGATACGGTCAATTTTACTTTTAGAATGTAAAGAAATTGAGGATTTATGTGACAAAGAGAAAACTTTAGAAAAGCTGATTATCAGCAATAATAAGCAAAGTGAGAAAGCTACTAGGTTGCAGACAATTTTTGGCATTGGAGCAATCAATGCTAGTTGTTTGAGTGTAGCCCCAATGGAAAGTTATCCAACCCCGAGGG
The DNA here is from genome assembly GCF_936269705.1 of Rickettsia endosymbiont of Oedothorax gibbosus. Lineage (NCBI taxonomy): Bacteria > Pseudomonadati > Pseudomonadota > Alphaproteobacteria > Rickettsiales > Rickettsiaceae > Rickettsia > Rickettsia endosymbiont of Oedothorax gibbosus. Next base: position 1,830,113 of record NZ_OW370493.1, on the reverse strand, counting down.
ATTTTGCTGCTTCGCTTGGTTTGGTACCAAAGCAACATAGCTCAGGAGATAAGATAGTTTTAGGAGGGATTACCAAACAGGGAGATAGATATGCCAGAACTATGTTGATTCAAGCCGCAAGGACAATAGCAATAAGAGCAAAAAGTGGTAAGGAATCGAAAGATAAACTAGTGCGTGCAGTGGGCAGTGAAGAAATTTGCTGAAAATAAATCATATAATATTATATGTGTTGGTTTAGCAAATAAGTTAGCAAGGATTGCTTATGCAGTAGTCACCAATGGTAGCGAATATGTTGCAAATTAGTTTAGTTGAGAAAAAAGAAGAAACTATGTCAACTAAATAAAAATTGGTAATTGATAAATATTGCGAGTAAAGAATAGTAACAATAAAGAGAACGAAAGTTAAAGAGTTAATGAATAAGTATTCTGAATAAAATCCGTAATTATGTCGAGGCTCTAGAAGCCGTGGGAATGAGAGGTCACTCAAGGATATTTATAAGAATGCAGAAACCATTATGGCACTCGATGCCGAATATATGACCGCTTCCTTTGTGGCTCTATTTTTTTATTTTCTTTGTTGACAAATTCACTCGTCCATATATGACAAAGAGAAGCGGGAATGACAAAGAGAAGCGGGAATGACAAATTCACTCGTCCATATATGACAAATTCACTCGTCCATATATGACAACTCACAATCCTTTTAGCCTCAGCTTCATGGCTCAGAGCCACTTTAGTGCCATTGAAGGCAATCCAATCCTAGACTGTATTATGGTTGTTAGCCTATTTACCATGACTTCCCACAGGTCGTTTAGGGAGAGGAGGTGGTGGAGGAGGGGGCTTATTGGCTCCTGTAACATTCTCGGGTTTAGGGATAGCGGCTGCAATAGCTTTTGCTTCTGCCTGAAGCTCTTTAGGGAGCTCTTCCTTTGTTGCTACCACTTCAACAACAGGCTTAGCTGATAAGTCAAGCTTCTTGTTCTCATATTTCTCTTTAAGTTCATTTAGCTTGTTAACGATATTTGTTTGTTTTTCATCACTATCATCATCATCAAAACTAAAATCTTTCCCAATAAATTCAATTAGCTTTTCTTTGTTCTTAATATCTTTAGTCTCCGGAAGTTCAGCATGAAGTGTATCAATAAGAGTAGATTCATTAACTTTTTTGTTTTCAATAAACTCCACAAGCTCAGCATGTGGGTGTTCATCATCGTCGTCATTATCTTGGAACGCAGGTCTTCTATTAGCAATTGCTTTTTCCAGTATAGCTTGCAGGTCGTTTTGTGTTTCAGTTTCACCCTTATCACCGTCTTTTTCTACTCCTGCTTTTTTTACTCTTGCTTCTTCTATTCTGTCTCTTTCTTCTTTTGTCTTTAGTTTAAAGCCACCATCCTTGCTAGCCTTAATTGCAGCTAATAGATCGCCCCTTGTATCTACCGGTTTTTCCTCATGCACTGCTACTGCCGGCTGTTTCTCCCCAGCTACTGCCACTGGTTTAAGTTGTATTCCCTTATTAATTTCATCTAATAGTTGCCCATGAGCATTATCCTGCCCTTCTATTGGGTTTGCTGCTGCCGGGTTGTTAGTTTGACCAGGTGGTGGCGGTGGTGGAGGTGGTAGCGGTTGATCAAACCCTCCTGGTAGAGGCGGCGGAACTGGTTGGGTTGCTGTAGGTGGCAATGGTGGTGGCGGTGGTATTATTTGGGGTTCTTGATGAGCCCCTTGTTGTAAGCCTGGTATCACATGTGGTGGTGGCGGTGCTGGAGGTATTTCCGCTGCAATATTTGGTTGTGGGTCAGCTAGATTCTGCAACGACGTAGTACGTACAGGTGGAGGTGGAGCATGCCGTTTTGTTAACGATGGCATAGATGCTCGTCTAGCATGTTCTTCTGGTTGTGGAGCATTTATATCCGGCAACGAAGTAGTAGGCGTTAGTGGAGGAGGCGGCGGTGGAGCTGGACGTGTTGGTCGTGGTATAGAGCCGGCTGCTTGCTGAAGACCTATATCCCCAGGAGGTAGAGGTGGTGCTTGTGGTATTGTGTTTTGTTGCTGAACAGCTTGGTTTGGTAATGAGGCGTTAGCTAAAGGAGGTGGTGGCGGGGCTGGACGTAGTGGCTCCGTCTGTAGATTAGGCATTGATGAGTGCAAGGCTTGTGACTGAGTCTGCTCTTGACCAATCGTAGTTAGTAATGGTTCTGAAGTGGAAATTATTTTGGAAAAAGTCAAATCAATTTTACTACTTAAAGCTTCCACTGAATTTAACTGCTCATCTGATAACTTTCTTTTTGTCAAATTCTCTAATTCTTTATGTAACTTATCTTTTCTAGCTAGTTTTGAACTCTCTATGTTCTTACCAGTGAATTTTAAAGCATTATCAATATGATGTAACGTTTCATTGTTTTTGGTTACGGTGTTTTTTAGAATTTCTTCCGGAGTACTTACAAAAATGTGCTTGATTTTTGTTACAATTTGTTTAAGACCATCTAACCAAGTTGATGGTAATTCTTGCCGCAATTCTGCTAATTGTTGTTTTATAGTAAGCAGCCCTTGCACTTTATCATTAGCATTTACCAGTTTGGTGATGTCTTTTTGTATTTGGGTTAGTTGTGTTCTTTCGTGCATTAATGCCACAGCTTCATTAGCATTATAAACTTTTGGTACAATTTCCCTAAAATTTTCTTGGGATACAGCCAAGTTGTTCAACTGTTCTTGTAATTCTGCTGCTTTTTCTTTTTGTTTATCCGATAACTCTTTTTGCAAAATCTTATCCAACCCTTTTTGCAATTCTTTATCGATGATTACTTGTAACGATGAAGATTTTTTTCCTATTTTTTTTAATGTATCGTCAACATCTGTAAGTATCTCTCTGTTAATTTCTCTTTTCTCTGCAGAGATCTGCTCATCATTTTTTATAAAAAGATATTTTACCTGTGGAATAATTTGCACAAGTCTTTTAAACCAAGGTAAAGATGGTGCTTCTTTTTTTAGCTTTTCCACTTTTTGTTTTAACTGTATACTGTCCTCCAGTTGTTTATTAGCCTCTAGGAGTCCACCTATAGCATTCTGCATCTTTGTTAATGCAGTGGTTTCTTTTAATAACACAGCTTCTATTTGTTGTTGACCTTGATCTTTTGACATGCAAATACTCCCTATATAACTTTACTATGAACTTCTATAGTAACCAATTGACAAACAACTTGTCAAATTAATACTTGAATTTTTTAGCATTTAGTACTATCATTACCTAATATTATTAAAATCTCTTGGGAGAAAAAGATGAGTGAACTATTAGAACTTGCAGCGGAAATGCGGGAGAAATTTGGGACAGGAGCTGCAAGAGACCTACGCAGAAGAGGTATGGTTCCTGCTGTGGTTTATGGAGCAAATAAACAGCCACTTGCCGTTTCTATTGAAGAAAAAGAAATAACTAAGCACTATAGAAAGCCTGGTTTTATATCATCCATTGTTCAAATTAAAGTGGGGAACAAAACTCATAAAGTATTACCAAAAGCTGTAGAATTGCACCCTATTACTGACATAGTTAGGCATGTTGATTTTGTCCATTTAGAAGAAAAAACCCAAACAATGGAAGTTCCAGTAGTTTACGAAGGTAAAGAAAGAGCTTTAGGAGTTAAAAGGGGTGGATTCTTTAATATCATCAAAAGAACTATGACTCTTTTATGTGATGTCAATAATATACCTAAAAATATTAATATTGATGTTAGCAATATGCTAATAGGTCAGTCTTTAAAAGCTAAAGGCATTAAATTACCTGAAGGAACTCAGCTAGCTAGTAAAAGTGATTTTATTATTGCTACTATCATTGGGCGTAAGGGTAGTAAGGCAGAAAGTGAAGAAACTGCAACTGACGAAGTGAAAGCAAAATAATTATATAGCCGTCATTGCGAGGAAGACCGTAGGTCGACGAAGCAATCCATTTTTGTGTCATACCTGCTTCGGTGCGGGGTCTAGATTCCCGCCTACGCGGGAATAACAAATTCACTCGTCCATATATGACAATAGTGGGTGGAAATGATGAAGTGGTGTGAAATGACAAAAGGTCGTAATAATGACATTATCAAAAACGCGTGAATATCCCTCAATTATTGGCGAAGCCAATTCTTCAAAGCCTTCAAATATATACTCAAATCAGAAGAGTGTACTCGTTGTAGGTTTGGGGAATATAGGCAAGGAGTATCAAAATACTCGTCATAACGTTGGCTTCATAGCTGTCGATTATTTATCAGAATACTATAAAATTTCTTGGAATACAAAATCCAAACTTCATGCAGAACTGGCTCAAGGGATAGTGAACGGACAGAAGTTACTATTGGTAAAACCTGTAACTTATATGAATCTGTCCGGTAAAGCAGTACAAGCCATATGTTCTTACTATAATATCAATCCACCAAATATTTTCATTTTACATGATGATATAGATTTAGAAATTGGTCGAATAAAATATAAATTAGCTGGTGGTAGCGGAGGGCATAATGGTTTAAAATCATTGGATCAGTGTGTAGGGAATGATTATCACCGTATCAGAATTGGGGTAGGAAGACCAGCGGCATATGATGATGTATCGGATTACGTCTTAGCTCCTTTTTCTAAAGAAGAATATAAAATTATTATCAGTTCCATTGAAGTAATAACCAATAATTTCCATTTATTACTTTCAGGTAAAGTAGAAGAATTTAACAGGAGTTATGGAGAAACCATTAAATTTACAGATAATCTATGCAGATAATAGCATAGATGCACAATATATGAAGATAATGGAAGATGGTTTAAATGAGCAGGCTAAAGTCAAGAAGGGGCTTGATGTTATAAAATCATTTTCCTTCACCTGTTTTGATAATGATAAAAATTTTGTTGCTGGTGTAGATGGCAAGATCTTCTATGGTTGTTTATCTGTTGACATGTTATGGGTTTCCGAAAATTTTCGTGGTCAGAATTATGGCACTTTACTGATGGCAAAGGTGGAAGATGTAGCACGAGAGCGTAATTGTAAATTTATGACTGTATGCACTACCGATTGGCAGGCCAAACCATTTTATGAAAAATTAGGCTTTAAATTAGAGTTTGTAAGAAGTGGCTATGATAAAGATTCGGAAGTATATTATTTAAGGAAAGATTTATGACATTAAGATGTGGTATTGTTGGTTTGCCAAATGTAGGAAAATCAACTTTGTTTAATGCTTTAACTTCCAGTGTTGCAGCAGAAGCGGCTAATTATCCTTTCTGCACTATAGAGCCAAATTCGGCTATAGTATCAGTACCGGATATTAGGCTAAATGAGTTGGCAGTTGTTGCTAATTCTACTAAAATTATTCCTACTTATATAGAAGTCGTCGATATTGCTGGCTTGGTACAAGGGGCTAGTAAAGGTGAGGGGCTTGGTAATAAGTTTTTATCTCATATACGGGAGGTCGATGCTATTTTGCACGTATTACGTTGTTTTGAGGATATAGATATTACTCATGTGCATAATAAAATTGATCCAATATATGATGCTGAAATAATAGAAACAGAATTAATTTTAGCCGATCTTGAATCGGTAGAAAAATGTTTAACGAATGCTGAGAAACGTTTAAAAACAGGTGATAAAGCTTTAAAAGATCAAGTAGAGTTATTAAAAGAAATTCAAGCAACTCTAGCGATAGGTAAGCCAATACGCAGCATCAGCAAGGCTTATAGCAAAGAAATGTTAGATCAATTGCAATTATTGACTTCTAAGCCAGTTTTATATGCTTGTAATGTCTTGGAAAATGAGGCGATTACTGGTAATAAATTTACCGAGCTTGTAGCAAAAAAAGCTGAAGAAGAAGGGGCAAAACATGTCCTCATTTCATCGAAAATTGAAGCGGATATTGCAGTTTTGGAAAGTAAAGAGGAAAAAATTGAGTTCTTAAATAGTATAGGGCTTGCGGAAACAGGTCTGAGTAAAATTATAAGAGAAATGTATAATTTATTAGATCTAAAAAGCTTTTTTACTGTTGGACCTAAAGAAACACATGCCTGGACTTTTAGTAATGGTACACTGGCTCCTAAAGCAGCTGGTATTATTCATACTGATTTCGAGAAAGGTTTTATTCGGGCTGAAGTCATTAGCTATCAGGATTATATAAAGTTTAATGGGGAAGTAAAAGCCAAAGAAATGGGTAAAATGCGTTTAGAAGGTAAAGAGTATAAAATGCAAGATGGAGATGTAGTGCATTTTAGGTTTAATGTTTAAATCAAGGGTAGTTAATTGAGAAAATTATACCATTATCCTATTTGTCCATTATCACGTCAGGTTCGGGTGTTGCTAAAAGAACTAGATGCTCAATTTACTATGGTTAAAGAGGATTATTGGCAGAGGAATCAGGAATTTTTGTCTTTAAATCAGGCGGGTACTTTACCGGTCTTACAAGAGGCATCCAATTTAATTATAGCAGGAATTTATCCGATCACTGAGTATTTTCATGAAAAATATCCAAATTTTAATTTTATGGACGAAGATTTTGATATTAGATGCGAAATCCGTCGATTACTCAGTTGGTTTAATGAAAAATTTTACCGCGAAGTAACAAAAATTATTATCGATGAAAAAGTAGTAAGACCATCCTGTCAATTAGGGGGACCTAGAACCGATTTTCTTAGAGCAGCAAAGACTAATTTGTCACATCACTTGAACTATATGTCCAATTTATTGGAGTTACGTAGCTTTATTGCATCAAATTCCTTAAGCTGTGCAGATATAGCTGCCGCCTGTCATATCTCCGTTCTAGATTATTTCGGTGAAGTTAACTGGGATAAATGGTCATCTATTCGTCATTGGTATGCAATAGTCAAATCCAGACCTAGCTTTCGCTCCCTACTACAAGACAAAATACCAGGTTTTACTCCACCCACATGCTACGCCGATTTAGATTTTTAATGATTGAGATAAGGGGAATTTTCTGCTACAATTTCTAGTGAAGTCCATGGATAAAAAATTTAATTAAATAATCAGAGGAAATTATGGGTAAAAAAGTAGATGAAGTTCAAGAGAGTTTGCCTGCAGAAGAACTAAAGAGTCATATAGGAGAAATGCCTGGTACTTTTCTAGCCTTGCAACAACTAGAAGAAGTAAAAAAGAATCTGGAGGAAGCACGGAAATGTTTTTCTGGTACTGCTAGTAAGGCTTTTTCTGGGGTAAAGAAATTAGAATTTGAGAAAGCAGGAAAGGTGTTTGAGGAATTTATGAGTTCATTTGAAAAACTCAAGGAATTCGCTGATAATGTAGATCATAAAAAACCTCTAGATAAATTAAGCTCTTCACTAACTCTTACAGGTCGCTTAAAAGATTTTGCTACAGAACAATTAAAAAAAGTTGAAAAAATATTTGAGGCACCCATTAATGCCATCAAAGATAATAAGATTTTAAATGCGGTGGTGAATGTAATAAAATGTTCATGTAAGGCAGTTAGTACTATAGTTAAAAGTAGTTTAAACAATGCTATAGCCATGGGAGACGTTGCCAAGAGTGTTGTTAATCTAGGTTCGGCAATAAAAGAGGCTGCTATGGGTAAAGGGACTCAACAATCAATGAGTAAGTAACTATATCTGCTATTAGTGAGACCACATTTATAGATTGCTTTATTGTCGCTAAAGTAGCTTCTCGCAATGACGAAGGGGTTAGCTATATAGTTTTTTGTTTAATTTTATTATTTTGTAAATCATTATGTTTATTAAAGATTTTGAGAATAAAGGCTTTTTATATCAATGTACTGATTTAGAAAAACTAACGACGCTAATGAACAATAGTAAAATATCTGTTTATATTGGCTTTGATTGTACAGCTCAATCTTTACATGTTGGGAGTCTGATGCAAATTATGATTTTGCGTCTATTGCAACAATATGGTCATAAACCAATAGTAATCCTGGGAGGGGCGACTAGTAAAATTGGTGATCCTACTGGTAAAGATGAGGCAAGAAAATCTTTAACAAAAGAAGAAATTGCCAAAAATGCTGAAGGTATAAAAAAATCATTATCAAAATTTATTAAATTCGGTACTGGGACAAATGATGCAATATTAGTTGATAATTCAGAGTGGCTCGGATCGTTAAGTTACTTAGATTTTCTTGGCAATTTTGGTAGTTTTTTTTCTGTGAATCGTATGTTATCTATGGATTCGGTGAAATTACGTTTGGAAAGAGAACAGCATATGAGTTTTTTAGAATTTAACTATATGTTGCTACAAGCCTACGATTTTTATCATTTAAACAAAGTATATGGCTGTTCTTTGCAAATAGGTGGTAGCGACCAATGGGGTAATATCATAATGGGCGTTGATTTTACTAGGAAACTAACAGGTAATGAAGTTTTTGGTATGACTACACCATTATTAACAACTGCTTCTGGCAATAAGATGGGTAAGTCTATTGGTGGAGCAGTGTGGCTAAATGAAGATATGTTAAGTCCATATGATTATTATCAATATTGGCGGAATTGTGAAGATCAAGATGTAGTCAAATTTGCTAAATTATATAGCGAGTTAGAGGAAGATAAAATGCAAGAGTTTATAGTACTTGCTGAGTCTGATATTAATGGTGCCAAGAAGCAATTAGCATTTAATTTAACAAAACTTTGTCATGGTGAACAAGCGGCTATAGCAGCCTTAGAAACAGCTACAAAGGTTTTTGAACAAGGGGAAATCGACGTAAATTTACCAACTATCTATATTGAACATAGTCGGTTAACTCTAGGCATTTCAGTATATGAATTGCTTCATGAGTTGGGTCTTGTTGAATCAAAATCTGAGGGGCGTAGACTCATTAGAGGGGCTGGGGCTAAAATCAATAATCAACTAATCGAAGATGAAAATATGATGGTTGACTTGACTTTTATGCAGGACAACCAAGTTATTAAGATATCTGCGGGTAAGAAGAAACATATGTTAATTAAACTTTCTGCATAATCAATTTATCGCAGGCAGCCTCCTAGCCTGGATATTGCATGAAGATAGTAAAATTCACCTCTGAACTCCTTGTAATATAAGGAATTAGGAGGGATTATACAAAAATACAAATTGTATATTAAAATTTATTATATTTTAGCTTGTAGCCCTTATAAGACAAGGGATAGAGCAATTGATTTATTATCTACCATGCAATATCCAGGTTAAATATTTATTTTCAAATATGATCAAATAATATGACTATTAAACTTTCTAATCATAATACAACCAATCAAGATATTTATATGGAAAGTAATACGCCACCAAGAATGAGAACAGGTACTGATGATTTTAAGACGTTATTGTTAAATAGTGATGTATTTGTTGATAAAAGCCTAATGATTAAAGAATTACTAGAAGATAGTGGTGAAGTCATCCTAATCACCAGACCAAGGCGTTGGGGGAAAAGTTTGAATATGAACATGCTCCAGAAATTTTTTGAGATAGAGGTAGATGAGAGAGGTATGTCTTTAGCTGAAGAAGGTAGAGTAAATAACAAGCTATTTACTGGTGGTACAGTAGATTTAGGATTTGACGAAACTAAAGAGCTAAAACCTTTGAAAATTGCGAGTGATGCAAGTAGCATGAAACGTCAGGGTCAATTTCCGGTAATTTTGCTCAATCTTAAAGATGTAAAAGGCAGTAGTTATCAGGAAATAGAACTAAGTATTAAGGATCAGGTTATAGAATTATTTGCAAGTCATCATTACTTAAATCATCATGTAACAGAAGATACAGGACTATTAAATAATGCACAAAAAGAAAAACTAAGGAGATATTTTGATGGGAAACTTGAGAAGAACGATTTAAAAAATAGTTTAAGTTTTTTGAGTGAAGTGTTGTACAAACATTTTAATCAAAAAGTATACATCTTAATCGATGAATATGATACACCGATCAATAGTTCATACATTGAATTTGGTGATAAATTAAAAGAATTTGATGATGTACTAAAAATATTCCGCGGGATGTTTGGCAGTAGTTTAAAAACTAATCCTTATTTAGAGAAAGGCGTAATTACTGGCATATTACGAGTTGCTAAAGCTAATTTATTTTCGGATTTGAATAATGTTAGTGAGTATAGCTTGCTTGATGAAAAATATTCTAAGTTCTATGGTTTTACTCAAGCAGAAGTTGATGAATTAAGGTGGTCCCCTTTGTCTAGACAAAGGGGACCACCTTACTGTTTATCCTAAAATAAATTTAAGCAAGAGGAATCAAGTGCATAAAATATATCCTTATTTACTAAAAGGATTAGAAATAGTATTGCCAAACCAGGTTTGGAGTGCAGATATAACGTATATAAGACTGAGCCAAGGGTTCGTATATTTAGTAGCTATTATTGACTGGTATAGTCGTTATATTCTAAGTTGGCGAATCTCCATTAGTTTGGAAAGTGAATTTTGTGTAACAGCCCTTGAAGACGCTATAGAAAAATATGGTATGCCAAAAATATTTAATACTGATCAAGGAGTACAATTTACCTCGGAGAATTTTATTAGTATGCTAAAGCTACATAATATCTTGATTAGTATGGATGGTAAGGGACGAGCCTTAGATAATATTTTTATTGAACGTTTTTGGCGATCATTAAAACAGGAAAAAATTTATCGGATTATTTTAACAACAGTAAAGGAGGCAAAGACAGCAATTAACGAATATATGGACTTTTATAATAGACAAAGGATGCATCAAGCTTTGGATTATAAAACTCCAGAATGTGTATATTTTACGTCAATTCGGGATAAGGATATTGTGAACATGTAGATTAAAATCAAATTTTGTTGAAGGTTTATTTTTCTTTAATGAGTAAGCAACAAGAGTAGATAATATATGGACAAAGGCATTTATTGGTGATCTATGTCTAGTATGTTCAAGGTTCATTTTATTTTTTAGATAATCAAAAACTGTTTCAATTAAGTTACGCTTTCGAAGTAAGATTTTTTCTTTCAAATCCATTAATTTATTTTCCATATTCTTCTTAATTCCATGAATCATTTTTAAGCCTCTTTCATATAAATTTAAGAACAAATTTTGCTTAATATAACCTTTATCAGCTGCTATAATTCCAGTTAATCTTTTTGTTAACTCCGGTACTGGAACCCTATCATCTACATTGCCTTTGGTCACTTTTAATGCCATAAACTCCCCTTTATTATTGATTATTACATGTAATTTAAAACCATAAAAATACCCCATAGAGGATTTACTATGTTTGGCTAATCCTTTAAAAACTTTATTGCTATAACGCCTTTTATTGTGACAAGCTTTAATCGTTGTAGAGTCAATAAAATAAATACCTGTTTCCTCACCAAACAACAAATGAATCAACATATTTAGCGGTATGAATAATCGTGCCATTAATTCAACAAATCTATTATAACTCAAGGCTTTGGGAAAATCATCCTTATGCATGCACTCTATATAACTTTTATAGAAAAATTTAAAATTCTTAGCATAGGATGTATGAAACATAATTATTATTGTTAACATTTCACTTAGACTCATGCTACAACAGCGATTTCTTTGCTTATTTGATGGTAATAACTTTCTCTGTTCATACTCCAAATAAATTTTACAAAAATCATCTATAAAACTATATAATTCTGTGATATCTTTTTTCATGCCTGTAGTTTGTTTTTTTGTTTAAAAATATAAATACTGCAGGCACTCCTTTTTGACAATCCTTTTATCTATTACTATTTCATCTATATCTTATCCCGAACTGACGTATTTTGTATTATTCCATTTTTGACTATTAAAGCTGAAGCAATAGCAGTTATCACTAATAATTTTTCAAATCTATCCAATTTTACAATGTGACTTTTTTCAATATCAAAACCACCGCTTTTTAGGTGCAAAAATAGTCGTTCAACACTCCAACGAAATTTATATAAAGCAAAAATATCTTGCTCTATTTCAATTGAAGACACCAGAACCATCAGCTCGCTCTTATCATTTCTATATGCGGTAAAATTAACCTTTCTATTCCATAATATACCACTACAAGCCCTATACTCTAAGGCTTTAACATCACTAAATATTCTTTCAATGGTTAAAGTTCTTAAACCTTTTGTAAGACGAATTTTATGATCCATTTTTAATGGAATAACAAACTTTAGATGGTTATTTATCAGAAAGTCTAACCATTCTTTATTCATAAATTCTCTATCAGCAAGCAAATATTTTATTCTTTCAACGCCAAAATTATTAATAAATTTCTGTAAAAATTCCTTCATAAATTCTGCAGAACACCCGCCACCATGCGACAAAGTCTTCCAGAATATTGGCACCGATATTTTACCAATTACCATTACTAAAAATAAAATATTAATATCGGATTTACCAAATTTCCAACTTGTCCTATCCATTGCTACGACATAATTTTTTGAAGCAAAAAAGCTTAATAGCAAATAGCCAACCTTCATATAATCAAAATTAAAATCTTTTAAAAAACGATAAATTCTATGAGTTTTTGACGTCGCTTTAGCATCACCTAAAATACCAAGTGCTAAACCTTTTTGATAAATTGAGCTGCCCGTCAGCAAACTAATTACCATACCAACCAAATATTTTAATCTTGATTTATTTCCGTCTATATATAAAATCAATTCTTGAAGTATTATATTATGCATTTTGTTATAAAAATACCTACCTTATACTACTTCACACCACTCTAAATCAACCATTCTTCTTCATCTTCTCAAAATTGTAGGGTACTATAGATGTTGTGACTCGGATATATTTAAATTTTGTTCACAGAGCCTAGGAGCGATGGAGCGACGCCTATAAGTAATAGGCGAGCATTGAGCGACAACGTCCCCAACTTCTCATCAATTGACTATAGCTGCATACATTTCCTACTAAGCCCTACCCCACTTGCTCAGCATTTGCATTCTTAGTTAATTTTTTTAGAAAAAGAGCCTACTAAAGTGGTAAATTGTCATGTTTCTTCCATGGTAACTGTACTTTTTTGTTTTGAAGAAAGTTTAGTGCTTTACATATACGCCATCTAGTGTTTTGAGGTTTTATAATATCATCTAGATACCCTCTAGATGCTGCAACAAAAGGAGAAGTAACAGTATCTTTATATTCCTGAATCTTTTGCTTTTTTGATTCTGGGTCTTTACATTCTTCTTTAAATATTATTTCAGCAGCCCCCTCAGCTCCAAGTACTGCAATTTCTGAGTTGAGCCACGCATAATTAACATCACCTCGAAGATGCTTTGAGTTCATCACTATATAAGCTCCGCCATAAGCTTTCCTAGTAATTATGGTAATTTTCGGTACAGTTGCTTCAGCGTACGCATATAATAATTTTGCTCCATGTTTGATAATTCCATTATGCTCTTGAGAGACACCAGGTAAAAAACCTGGTACGTCAACTAAAGTCACTATCGGAATATTAAATGCATCGCAAAAACGTACAAATCTTGCTGCCTTTCTTGATGCATTAATATCTAAACAGCCAGCTAAATGTAATGGTTGGTTCGCAACAAATCCTATAGATCTTCCTTCCATATAACCAAAGCCGATTATAATGTTTTTAGCAAAATCTGGTTGCAACTCAAAAAAGTCTCCTTCATCCACAATACGCTCAATTAATTCTTTCATATCGTAAGCTTTGTTTGGAATATTTGGGACTAAGGTGTTTAGAGACATATCAACTCGATCGGCTGGATCTTCAGTACGACGACATGGTAGTGGGCTACGATTTGATAGAGGTAAAAAATTAAAAAATCTTCTAGTTTCTAGAAGTAGCTCTATATCATTTTTAAAAGCAAAGTCAGCAACACCACTCTTGGTAGTATGCATTCTTGCCCCACCAAGCTGTTCTTGGGTTACTTCTTCACCTGTAACAGTTTTAACTACCTCCGGTCCTGTTACAAACATATAGGAAGTATTTTTAACCATAAATATAAAATCTGTTAAAGCAGGAGAATAAACAGCTCCTCCAGCACAAGGTCCCATAATTAAGGTGATTTGTGGAATAATACCGGAAGCAATTACATTGCGTTGAAATAATTCACCATAACCAGCAAGAGCATCGACTCCTTCTTGGATTCTTGCCCCTCCTGAGTCATTTATCCCAATAACTGGGGCTCCTACCTCCAGAGCAGAATCGAGTATAGAGCATATTTTTTTAGCATGATACTCACCAAGGGAGCCACCGAATACCGTAAAATCTTGGCTATACACAAAAACTAACCTGCCATTTATGGTACCATGTCCAGTTATTACAGCATCCCCTAGAAATTTCTTTTCTTCCATTCCAAAATTATCACATCTATGTTCAACGAACATTCTTGTTTCTTCAAAACTCTCAGGGTCTAGCAATGCTTCTATCCTTTCTCTTGCAGTAAGTTTACCTTTCTTATGTTGCAATGCAATTCTTCCCCCCCCTCCTCCTTGACGGGCGTTATTACGCTTTTCATCAAGAAAATCAAAGGAATTGGCAAAGGAATTTACAATATGTTGATTCATATATGGTTATTATAGTTCATTATAATCATAACTTGTAGTATAATAACAAAATGACGAAAAGATAGTAAAAATTTATCTAGATTAGATTAGAATAGATTTCTTGTACAACTCTACTTTACAGCTATCGAAAGTTATAGTCAATTGATGAGAAGTTGGTGACGTCGTAGCTCAATGCTCGCCTATTACTTATAGGCGTCGCTCCATCGTTCCTAGCCTCAAATTCTCCTGAATTGACTATAGAAGGTAGAGCTGATTTTAGATAGCTTTTCCGCTATAGTCAATTGATGAGTCCGTAGGACTATAAAAAAACAAAATAGATCAGCTTACTCTAATATTATCGCAACTCGAGCAAATTCATTTTCTAACTTAGTTTTAAGATTTTTATACTGAGAAGTTTTTAATTCTTCCTGGGTAATCAAGCTCTTTTTTATGGTTATTATATCTGTGAATACAGTATCTTTATCATGATATTTACATGATCTATTCACATATATCCAGGGAGTATCAATCTCAAAGTTTAATTTTTTACAATCTTTAACTATAATATTTTTGATAGTCATATATTTCTTGTTAGTTTCATACCAATTGCAATAATTAACACGGTGTGTTTATCCAGTCTCTATACATAATTGATTTTACTAAATCTACATTATGAGCAAATTGATTCCAAGCGTAACAAGCCATAGTGACGATATCTTCATATACACCATAACATTGGTTAGACAAGAAATGATTTTTGATCCATTCCCAAACTTGTTCCATTGCATTAAGTTCCGGTGCATAGGGCGGAAGCGGTATCAAAGTGATATTGCTTGGCACAGTTAGTTTTTTGGCTGTGTGCCAACCTGCATTATCCGTTAGTAAAGCTATATGTCGGTTGCCTTGAATACTGCGAGAAAGCTCTTCTAAGAATTTATTCATTGCCTGTGTGTTTGCATATGGTAAAATTAATGCAAAAGCTTCTCCTGTATCATGGCAAGCAGCTCCATAAATATATGTTGAAATGAATTGCTGTTGCCGAACTTTACGGGGTCTAGTGCCACGCTTAGCCCATATACGAGTTAAGCTACCTTGTTGCCCAACTCGAGTTTCATCCTGAGACCATATATCAACTTTACATCTATCGATATTTTTTGGTAATAATTTTGTTAACATGTCTGGGAAGTTTTTTTATATGTATTTTGAGTCTCTTGATTTGACTTTGGATGCATTGAACGAGAAGTAATCCAGCTAAAACCAAGGCGGTGCATAGTATTGTAGACTGTTTTTAAAGCGCATTTAGCACCATATTCCTCAAGTAACATGATATGTAGCTCCTTTCCAGTTATATACCCACCAGTTTTACTTTCACTGAGCGTATTGATTTTATCAAAAAGAGCAGACTCTTGTATAGTGTTAATCTTCCTAGGGGCGCCGCTTCTTTGTGATTCAAATAATCCTTCAAAACCATGATTCCTAAATCTTCTGAGCCATGATTGCACAGTTTTCCAGTGTGACTTCACTATTTCAGATATGGCTTTTAAAGATTTGCCTAATTGAAGGTGATACATCGCCAATAAACGTATACGATTTCGACCATGCGGCTCATGTTTCATCATTTTTATAAAATCATGACCATGAAAACCTTGTGGTAATATTAACCTAGCCATTTGAGTACCTTTATCAGTTAAAAACCCATTTTACACCACTGCGTTAATTATTGCAATTGGTATCAGGCATACCTATAAAGATGTCTGATATTTGATCAGAAGCTGTATGGGTGATATCATCCGATCTACTAGACTTTGAAGTTAAAGCAACCCCCATATTTGTTTTAGAAATTCTATTTCTTTGCTGTAATGCATATTTGATTGTAAGATCTTTAACAATACACGTCAATTCGGGATAAGGATATTGTGAACATGTAGATTAAAATCAAATTTTGTTGAAGGTTTATTTTTCTTTAATGAGTAAGCAACAAGAGTAGATAATATATGGACAAAGGCATTTATTGGTGATCTATGTCTAGTATGTTCAAGGTTCATTTTATTTTTTAGATAATCAAAAACTGTTTCAATTAAGTTACGCTTTCGAAGTAAGATTTTTTCTTTCAAATCCATTAATTTATTTTCCATATTCTTCTTAATTCCATGAATCATTTTTAAGCCTCTTTCATATAAATTTAAGAACAAATTTTGCTTAATATAACCTTTATCAGCTGCTATAATTCCAGTTAATCTTTTTGTTAACTCCGGTACTGGAACCCTATCATCTACATTGCCTTTGGTCACTTTTAATGCCATAAACTCCCCTTTATTATTGATTATTACATGTAATTTAAAACCATAAAAATACCCCATAGAGGATTTACTATGTTTGGCTAATCCTTTAAAAACTTTATTGCTATAACGCCTTTTATTGTGACAAGCTTTAATCGTTGTAGAGTCAATAAAATAAATACCTGTTTCCTCACCAAACAACAAATGAATCAACATATTTAGCGGTATGAATAATCGTGCCATTAATTCAACAAATCTATTATAACTCAAGGCTTTGGGAAAATCATCCTTATGCATGCACTCTATATAACTTTTATAGAAAAATTTAAAATTCTTAGCATAGGATGTATGAAACATAATTATTATTGTTAACATTTCACTTAGACTCATGCTACAACAGCGATTTCTTTGCTTATTTGATGGTAATAACTTTCTCTGTTCATACTCCAAATAAATTTTACAAAAATCATCTATAAAACTATATAATTCTGTGATATCTTTTTTCATGCCTGTAGTTTGTTTTTTTGTTTAAAAATATAAATACTGCAGGCACTCCTTTTTGACAATCCTTTTATCTATTACTATTTCATCTATATCTTATCCCGAACTGACGTAATACGAGAAGTAAGATCAGGTAATTCTAAGAATTTTTTGTCTTCTTCATTAAGATATTCTCCACTCAACCTACGGAAAGTAAAATCCTTTAACTGTTCAGTTGAATAATATAATCCCCAACCACTCATGCCTGATGCCACTTCTCCCTTCAGATCAAACTGACCAGACAGTTCTACAATATTATTTTTTATAACTAATTCCTCGCATGATATAGTTTGTGAAGTCTCAGGCTGTATATTGGCAACTTTGGTATAACCAGCTTCTTGAGTATCTAATAGCAATGCTATCTTATTAGCAATATCTGGGAAAATTCCTTGTGCCATACTAACAAGATTTGTTGGATCAATCCAATATACTTTACCTTTTTTGTTAGTTACTTTGAGCATCACATGATTAAAATTTCCCATGTTAGGTAAGGCATCTGGGTTAGAAAAATTAGTAATACCTCGCATTACTATAATAGGTTGAACCTTATAATCAAGTTTTTGCAAGATAGCAGCAGTACTTGCAGAGAAATCTTTACAATCACCAATTTGCGAACTGGCTACTTTTTCGTATACTTGCAGCAAAACTGCGTAACACTATCTAATTTTTTTGCTAGTACGAATTTATTGTATAAATTTGGGTTTCTACTATGCAAATATCACCGATTAATAAAAACTAGTTGAAAAAGTACCAGTTATATTATAACATTTGAAATATTAATAATAATGATAATTAATCAAATGAAAAAACCAAAAGTAGCGACCTTAAGTGCTGAAGAACGAGAAGAACTAATACAACACGTCAAGGAAAGTTCATTAACGGGAGATGAACAGCAAACGATAGTAGAACTTGTGAAATTTTGTAATGAGCTAATAGACAAGCTAGCATCATCAAATATCAGTATAAATAAGCTTAAGGAAATGCTGATTGGTTTTAAGGCAGATAACAAAAAAAAGATAGTTCAGATTCATTAAAAGAACCGCCAAGTGAATCTGATAACGGGAATGGTGGTAATGAAGAAGAGTGCGATAAGCCCAAAAAGATAGATCGTAGTAATTGGCAAGGTAAATATGGGTTTGATGATTATAAGGATGCGAATACCAGCTATTTAACTCCTGAGAATTTTTGTAGTGGTGATAGCTGTCCTCACTGTTGTAATGGCAAACTATATAATAGTGAAGCTAGAAAATTGCTACAATTTACAGGTAATGCTCCAATTACAGTCAACAGATATGTAAAGAAAACGCTACGTTGTAATGCTTGTGATTATATAGTTATGAACAATAAAAATATCAACAAATGGACAAATAGTAGCAGAAGTGCAATAGTGTTACAAAAGACCTATGGCACTCCTTTCTACCGTTTATCTAGGCTGCAAAGTTTAAGTGGTGTTCCTGTGGCATATAGCTCGCTCTGGCAACAATATTTAGATGTTTGGCAAGAAGGTGGTGGAGCTGAAATTTACGGGGTATTATTGGAAATGGCTGCCGAATGTAGTTCACTGAACCTTGATGATACTAGAGCTAGGATTTTAGAAATTACTATAGCCAATAAGAAATTACGTACTCAAAATAAGAAAGGACGCAGCTGTTATACTACTACAATATGTGCTAAGACTGCAAATAATGAGGTGATAGTTTTATATTTTACCGGTAATAGGCATGGTGGAGAAAATATAGGTAACGTACTAAAGAATCGTAAGAATAGAACAGATTCTATCCAATTAATGACTGACGCAAGTAATAATAATAACCCGGTATTATCAGAAGCAGATCAAGAATTACTGGCAATAATAGTGATGATCAATTGTTTGTCACATGGTCAGAGAAAATTTACAGAGAATGAACTATATTACCCTGAAGAATGCGGATATTTTCTCAAACAAACACGAGGGATTTACCACAATGAACATCAATGTAAAGAGATGAGTCCTGAAGAAAAACTTTGGTATCATCAGGAACATAGCAGTAAATATATAGAAAACATCATAGTACCCCACAGATTTTACAGGAGGGTTAAAATAATAAATTGAATAAGTGACTGAGAGTTACTAATCTCCGCTGAGAATAAGCAACAGGAGGTATTAATGGACTCTCAATCACTATACCAAATATTATACATATTTTTAGATTGGCACCCAGCACGAATTAAAACATTTGCAGAATTAATTTGTGCAGTAGTAAAAGCTAAAACTGTGAGAATCAAAGAATTAGCACTGTATGTCGCTTCTAAAGGCAATTTGCATGCCAAGATTGTTAAAGTTGAGCGTTTGCTTTTAGAACAAAATATGTGCTTTATAAGTTTAGGAAAAATTATTGTTAAATTGCTCTGTCTAACAGGTAAAATTAGCCTTGCCATAGATAGAACCAGCTGGCAATTTGGTATTAAAAATTTGAATTTTTTTGTTGCAACCATTGTATATGGTAATATTTCAATTCCTATAGCATGGTTGTTACTTGATAAAAAAGGCAACTCTTCTACTAATGAAAGAAAGAAATTGATTGAGCAAATTTTAACAATTATACCTAAGGAAATGATAGAGCTTATCCTTGCCGATCGGGAATTTGTTGGAGAAGAATGGTTGCAATATATGGTTGGAATCCAAAAATTACCTTTTGCTATTAGGCTAAGAAAAAGCGAGAAAGTCAAGCATTTCAACGGTGGCAAGATAAAGTTGAATAAATGTTTTGCCGATATGCAAATAGGTAACACTAAAACTATAGAAAGCAAAATTTACAATGGTATGGCAATTAAAATAACTTGTTTGCAATTAGAAAGAGAGCAACTATTTATTGCTAGTAATGTCCTTATTGGTGAATGTGCTTTGCTAGCATATAAGCAAAGGTGGAGCATTGAGCGATCTTTTCTGTCTCTCAAATCATCTGGATTTAATATTGAAGATACCCACATTACAGATCAAAAAAAGCTAGAAAAACTATTTGCAATAGTATCTTTATCCTTAGCTATTTGCGTGCTTGCTGGTGACATTAAGAACAAAATTTATCCTATAAAGATCAAAAAACATGGTCGTAAATTATACTCATTATTTACTTATGGATTTGATTGGATAAAAGATTATTTTTATAACTCGTTAAGTGATACCAATTGCAATAATTAACGCAGTGGTGTAAAATGGGTTTTTAACTGATAAAGGTACTCAAATGGCTAGGTTAATATTACCACAAGGTTTTCATGGTCATGATTTTATAAAAATGATGAAACATGAGCCGCATGGTCGAAATCGTATACGTTTATTGGCGATGTATCACCTTCAATTAGGCAAATCTTTAAAAGCCATATCTGAAATAGTGAAGTCACACTGGAAAACTGTGCAATCATGGCTCAGAAGATTTAGGAATCATGGTTTTGAAGGATTATTTGAATCACAAAGAAGCGGCGCCCCTAGGAAGATTAACACTATACAAGAGTCTGCTCTTTTTGATAAAATCAATACGCTCAGTGAAAGTAAAACTGGTGGGTATATAACTGGAAAGGAGCTACATATCATGTTACTTGAGGAATATGGTGCTAAATGCGCTTTAAAAACAGTCTACAATACTATGCACCGCCTTGGTTTTAGCTGGATTACTTCTCGTTCAATGCATCCAAAGTCAAATCAAGAGACTCAAAATACATATAAAAAAACTTCCCAGACATGTTAACAAAATTATTACCAAAAAATATCGATAGATGTAAAGTTGATATATGGTCTCAGGATGAAACTCGAGTTGGGCAACAAGGTAGCTTAACTCGTATATGGGCTAAGCGTGGCACTAGACCCCGTAAAGTTCGGCAACAGCAATTCATTTCAACATATATTTATGGAGCTGCTTGCCATGATACAGGAGAAGCTTTTGCATTAATTTTACCATATGCAAACACACAGGCAATGAATAAATTCTTAGAAGAGCTTTCTCGCAGTATTCAAGGCAACCGACATATAGCTTTACTAACGGATAATGCAGGTTGGCACACAGCCAAAAAACTAACTGTAAGGTGGTCCCCTTTGTCTAGACAAAAATTTAGATAAATAGAGATATAATTCACAAAAATTAAATTGTTGGAGTCTGTCCTATAGTTTGTGTAAGTTGCAAAGAAAGCAGTAAGAGATTACTGTAAAAAAAGTAACTCAATGATAGGTAAGCCACTAGTTTGACTAGTGAGACCATCAAGGCTTGGCCTTTAGATTTAGTATAAAATAAAAAGTTATCATATATAACTTCTTTGGCTTGACGGTCAAAGGAGAAAATATATGACAACATACGAAAGTTTAAATCATTCTAAATGGGATTGCAAATATCATATTGTGTTTATTCCAAAGTGTCGTAAAAAAGAATTGTACGGGAAGGTTAGAAAATATCTTGGGAACGTATTCCATGAGTTAGCTTTTCAACGTGGGAGCAAGATCATAGAGGGGCATATGGTACAAGATCATGTGCATATGCTCATCAAGATTCCTCCTAAATATTCTGTAGCTGAAGTAATAGGCTATATCAAGGGGAAAAGTGCTATAGCCGTTGCTAGGCAGTTTGGTGGACGAAAACGTAATTTTAATGGAGAAAAGTTGTGGGCTAGAGGTTATGCGGTCTCAACTGTAGGATTTGAAGAGAATCAGATCAAACACTACATTAAGAATCAAGAGCAACTTGATAGTTTAGGCTCTGACGAATCAGGAGAATTTTAATTAACAATGGCAGCCCTTTGGGCTGCTCATAACCGTCAAGCCCCTCGCTTTGCGAGGGCGTTCTGACTTAAGCAAGCAAGGAGGAATTATGGCTAAAAAATTAGATACAGATAAAGATACATTAAACATCAGTAATCAGCTAGTAGAAGAATTATTATCAAAAGCAGATCCATCGGAGTTATTTGGTCGAGATGGTTTATTTCAACAGCTAAAGAAGCAAATAGTTGAGAAAATATTAGCAAGTGAGTTGGATCATGAATTAGGATATTCAAAACATAGCAAGATGGCAAAAGTAGATAATAATCGTCGTAATGGTAGCTATGAGAAGACAGTAATTGATGGGGATGGTCGTAAGCTGACAGTAGAAGTACCAAGAGATCGGGAAGGAGAGTATAATCCTCAATTAATACCAAAAGGGCTGAGGAGATTTAATGGATTTGATGAGAAAGTGATATCCCTTTATGGTCGCGGTATGACAGTCAGCGAGATCCGAGGGCATTTAGAAGAAATATATCAAACTGATGTATCTGGTGACTTGATATCCACCATAACAGATGGGGTAATAGAAGAAGTAACTAGGTGGCAAAATCGTTGTTTAGATAGGGTGTATCCAATATTATACTTGGACTGTATCTATGTAAAATCTAGAGACAATCACATAGTAATAAATAAAGCAGTATATTTAGCACTTGCTGTAAATATAGAAGGGAAAAAGGAGTTACTTGGCATTTGGATAGGCAAAAATGAAGGTGCTAAATTTTGGATGCAAGTAGTTACTGAGTTAAAGAATCGAGGAATTGAACAAATTTATGTTGCTTGTGTGGGGTTTAAAGGGCTTTCCAGAAGCTATAAGCAGTGTATTCCCGAGTACTATAGTACAATTATGTATTGTACATATGGTTCGCAATTCAGTAAAGTATGTGTCATATAAAGATTTAAAAGAGGTCACATCAGATCTAAAACAAATTTATACAGCTAATAATGACGAAATGGCACGTTTAAAACTTCAGCAATTTGGTGTAAAATGGGATAAAAAATATCCGGTAATTTCTGATATTTGGCAACGTAATTGGTCTGGGATAATACCGTTTTTTGCCTTTCCTGAAGAGAACAGAAAGGTAATTTATACTACTAACACTATAGAATCTGTAAATCGTCAAATTAGAAAAATTATCAAAAATAAGGGGGTGTTTCCAGATGATAAGTCAATTCAAAAAATAATATTTTTATCCCTACAAAATGCAGCCAAAAAATGGACCATGCCTATTAAAGATTGGTCTTTAGCTTTAAATCAATTTGAAATACTTTGTGAATTATATCTCTATTTATCTAAATTTTTGTCTAGACAAAGGGGACCACCTTATATTGCCTTACTTGTTTTTTCATCTCTAGCTCTCCTTGTTTGCTAAAGAATTCTATCTCATTTTTCTTATTTTTCTGTCCAAAATATTGGAACCATTATACTATCATCAACATTTCCTGGAGTTAAAGAAAAACTCATAATCTCTCCGCAACTGTTAATGACAATATGTAGCTTACAACCAAAGAACCACCCAGTGGAAGTCTTACCTCTTTTTGCTATGTCTTTGAATACTTTATGTCTATTAATTCTTAAATTATGGCAAGCAGGAAGTTTAGTAGAGTCGATATAATATTGACCAGTTTGTTTTCCTGATAGGCTTTTTAGCAGTAATACCATGGGCATGAAGCTCATTGGCATTAACTGAACAAAACGACTATAGCTCACAAGTTTTGGAAATTCCTTTCTATAACTTTGACATAGGTAGCATAAATAAAAATCTTTAAAGGTACGGTAGTGACTCAAGTGAAACATTACTATAATAGTAATAATCTCTGAGAGTCCTATACCATAGTACCCTACAATTTTTGTAAAGATGGTATTAGGATAGAAAAAAGTTTTTGTTTGGGAGGTATTAATAATGTGGATATTAGCTGCGTTATGGCTGTTGTAGATTGATAAAAAGCATTTTTGATATGATCAAAGCCATAGGTAAATAATGAAAACAATTGTCTTTCAATGGTTTTGTACCGTTTTATTCGGATGAGATTTAAGGCATTTTGTATTATTCCATTTTTGACTATTAAAGCTGAAGCAATAGCAGTTATCACTAATAATTTTTCAAATCTATCCAATTTTACAATGTGACTTTTTTCAATATCAAAACCACCGCTTTTTAGGTGCAAAAATAGTCGTTAACACTCCAACGAAATTTATATAAAGCAAAAATATCTTGCTCTATTTCAATTGAAGACACCAGAACCATCAGCTCGCTCTTATCATTTCTATATGCGGTAAAATTAACCTTTCTATTCCATAATATACCACTACAAGCCCTATACTCTAAGGCTTTAACATCACTAAATATTCTTTCAATGGTTAAAGTTCTTAAACCTTTTGTAAGACGAATTTTATGATCCATTTTTAATGGAATAACAAACTTTAGATGGTTATTTATCAGAAAGTCTAACCATTCTTTATTCATAAATTCTCTATCAGCAAGCAAATATTTTATTCTTTCAACGCCAAAATTATTAATAAATTTCTGTAAAAATTCCTTCATAAATTCTGCAGAACACCCGCCACCATGCGACAAAGTCTTCCAGAATATTGGCACCGATATTTTACCAATTACCATTACTAAAAATAAAATATTAATATCGGATTTACCAAATTTCCAACTTGTCCTATCCATTGCTACGACATAATTTTTTGAAGCAAAAAAGCTTAATAGCAAATAGCCAACCTTCATATAATCAAAATTAAAATCTTTTAAAAAACGATAAATTCTATGAGTTTTTGACGTCGCTTTAGCATCACCTAAAATACCAAGTGCTAAACCTTTTTGATAAATTGAGCTGCCCGTCAGCAAACTAATTACCATACCAACCAAACATTTTAATCTTGATTTATTTCCGTCTATATATAAAATCAATTCTTGAAGTATTATATTATGCATTTTGTTATAAAAATACCTACCTTATACTACTTCACACCACTCTAAATCAACCATTCTTCTTCATCTTCTCAAAATTGTAGGGTACTATAGTCCTATACTGCAAACTACTTTACGCTTACGGTTAGGATTTGGTAATATATATTTATTTTGCTCCGTATCAAAATGCTTGCAAAAATCATCAATTAAGCAGAAAATCTCCGTAAGAGGGATCATAATATATTCTCCAATTTTGTTGTTATTATTCGAGAACTTTATAATCCCTCCCTTCTTACTTTTCAAATATTCTTTCTCCTAACACACTAGTTTGAAAGAAGGTTTTATTTTTACCATAGCTCACCACCAACAGTTTGTTTATGTTATTACATAATGCTTAGCATTTTGTTTGGTGCTTACGTCAAACTCAGGTTATTTAAATTCACTAAAAAAGCGTTGCTTCTCTTTGCTAATTGTGAAGGCTTCGTTAGATTGTTGCATCAATGGCTCAAGCAGCTTGTTGAGTCTAGTATTTTGGGCTATTCCGACTATATATTTTACATTATTTTCATCACACCAATCCAGCATCTGATGACGACAAAATCCACCATCACCACGAAAAATAATCTCTACTTCAGGCCACGATTGACGAAAACGCTTGACTAATAGAGATAATATTGCCCAGCTATGCTTTGCTTGTTCTAGCTTTGAGCTGCGAAGATTGCTTACTAACAGCTTTTTTCCACAAAAAACATATAAAGGTAGAAAGCAATTATGACGATAATATCCATGATAAAACTTCCCCTCTTGATTGCCATAAATTTCATCATCAGTGGCATCAAAATCAAGTATTAATTGTTTCGGCACGGTTTTATGAGATTCGACAAACTTGTCAATCATCACCTTATGAGCTTTAAGAGCAAATCCACGATCTGCTTTATTTTCTAAACGGCATAAAGTAGAGCTACTAGCCATATCGTCCAGTGTGTCTATACTTGTTTGCAAAGCTGGACATTTTCTTAAATTATCGTGATCATTTAAATCTTCATAACCAAGAGCAATACCATAAATACGCTGTTTGAGCATTGTTAAAATAGTATGAGTAATTTTATCAGAATCTCGCTTATCAGGAAAAATCTTAGCCAGTTCATTAGTTAGACCAAGTCTTTTATCTGCTTCTCTTAGCAATAATACACCTCCATCGCTACTAATATTACCTCCTGTGAAATTTATTTCTATTTGACGATTTTTTACTTTCGATTGGTAAATTAATCCTGTACAATTTGTCATGGCAAAACCCTCTATGTAATCTTCTTTTAACACTGATATTATATAGTATTACAAGGGTTTTGTCTCTATTCTTTCATGCAATATTCAGGTTAGGTAACTTTAAAATAATATCTTCTAATAATATTTTATTATTTCTATTTCCGCTTATCTCTTTTATTTTCTGAGCAATAACATCATGCATTTCAAAGATAGGATTAGTTTCATGAGAATCAATGTTAGATATTAAGGCAAATTTAGACAGTTGATAAAGATCAGCATCCAGAGTATTCGGATCATCAGTGATAATTTTTAAAAGTTCTTTCGAAAAACCTTGATTATTTATTAAGGCTATTTTATTTAGCAATTTTTTAGCATTTGGCTTTAATTCCTTGATAGCTAATGTAACATTTAATTTAATTCTATCTGCTGATTTATGAATTTTTTTCTTATATTCGGCTTTATCTAAACCTTTTACATTATTTAATAATTGTGCCCCTTGTACTATCATGATAGGATAACCAGCAAACTCTTTGTTCAAGAACTTTGCTAATTTGGAATCATGATTTTCTAGAATATTATTAGCAAGGATAATTGCATCATTTTTTCCAAAGGCAGTCATTTTGACTATACTCGGTAGTATTTCACTATATTGAGAACCAAATATAACATGTCCATTATGTTCCCAATCAACGAATTCTTTAACTTTCTTATTTTTACTTACTTTTAGATTATCAAATATTAGTAACCATTTATCTTGATTCGATAAATGGTTCATTAGTTCTTTTCATACTAATCTTATATCTTCTGATATTAGATTAGATTTAGCAGTACTATTAATAACTTTTGCTAGCTTTAGTAGTTCTTGATTAATATCTAAATTACAGTCAATAAACCAAATAAGCTTATAGTTATTTTGATTTTCATAACAATACATTCTAGCAAGTTGGGTTTTTCCCATGCCACTAGTTCCTACTATGCTTGTTTGTCGATATTTAATTAAGTTCTTTGTAAGCAAAGCTAGTTGTTTAACATGATCGACAAAATAAGTAACTGGTGCAACAAAATTAGATATCTGGTTAGCTATTTGTTGTTGAGCTAATGAGTTAAGAGGCATTATTAATAATATTAATAGTATCAAATATTTATTCATTGTATTTTGCTAATAAAAGGTTTCAGAAAAGTTGCATTACTATCTTTATTTTGCTCATGTACATTATACATTATTACGAGGGTTTTGCCTACATCATTTCATGCAATATAAAATTAAGGATTACATTTTTGATATCTTACCTTGTAAAAAAACTCTTTGATTAGATTTTCAGAAATTTTTGCCGAAAAGCCACTATATATTTCAGGGCGGTAAAAACAAGATTTGCTATTAAAAAAACGTCCACCATTTTCAATCGCCCCCTGTTTTGGATCATTTGCTGCATAAAATAATCTACCTATTCTAGCGAAAGATATTGCACCAGAACACATAACGCATGGCTCTAAAGTAACATACATATCACAATCTGATAAATTTTTACTAGATAGAATCTGACAAGATTGATTTATCGCTACAATTTCAGCATGCAATATCGGATTTTTGGTTTTCTCAACAATATTATGAGCCTTTGCAATAACTTTGTTAGTTATTCTATTGACTATAATAGCCCCTACTGGAATTTCATTTTCATCTAAAGCAAGTTGTGCTTGCTTTAGAGCTTCCTCCATAAAAAAATTGTTAAATTCTGTTGATCTTTTCACGGTAATTAACTTTTTCTTCATAACCATATGGATCTAGATGAATAATTATTTCTGCCCCTGGAAACTCTAATAGCAATTCACTACAAATTTGATCACTATGATAATGAGAATTATATAATGACATATCTGCATCCATTTCTATGTGACATTGTATAAACGGCTTACTTGCAGCATATCTAGTTTTCATTTCATGGATACCTTTTACTTCCTTAAAGCTACTAATTATTGATATAATTTTTCTTCTATCTTTTTCCGGTAACTCTTCATCAATAAGATTTTTTAAAGCTTTTCTGAATAAAGCATAAGAAGCATATATTATGTATAATGAAATACCTATACCAAATAATGAATCTATAAACCAAAAACGAGTAGTTAAGTTTATAGAAAAGATTACCGCAATATTTGTTAGTAAGTCTGTAAAATAATGTAATTTATCTACTTTTATTATTTCCGAACTAGTCTTTTTTATCACATAAGTTTGATAAGCTACCAAAATAAAAGTTAGTATAATACACAAATACATTACATTGATACCAGACTCTATATTGCCTGGAACAGATTTATCAATAAGAGATTTTATCGAAGAGAAACAAATAAATAAACCAGAAACACAAAAGAATACTGATTGTGAAAAAATTGCTAAATCTTGGATTTTTTCATGCCCAAATCTATGGTGATAATCAGGGGGTTGCAGTGCAAAACGAATAGCAATCAAATTAATAAAAGACGATGAAATATCAAGTATAGCATCAATTAAAGATGCTAAAATAGACTGAGAATCAGTCACAATCCATCCATAAGATTTAATAAATAAGATGAATGCAGCTAAAATAAAAGATACATAAGATGCCGATTTAATTAAATTTTGATGCTCTGAAGTCGTCATATAAAATTTCAATTGTTTTATAATATAAAATACATTATTATCCAGCTAGTGTACTATAGTCAAGGGGTGTATCAAATTTAACGACACTTAATAAGATTTTTTGTATATATTTAATTTAAAATTATATGGTTTTTATGAATTTAACATTCAAAATTACGGCAATTATTTTGGCAACAACAATGTTGCACGGCTGTTCTGGCATGAATAAACAAGGTGGTGGAACATTAATTGGTGGTGTAGCTGGTGGGCTTTTAGGCTCTCAATTTGGCAAAGGCACAGGACAACTTGTAGCAACTGGTGCAGGTGTTCTAATTGGGGCACTTGTTGGTGGTCATATTGGTCAAACTATGGATGAGCATGACAAGAAATTGGCACAATTAAGCTCTCAAAAAGCATTGGAGACTGGCTCTAGTGGTCAGAGTGTAGAGTGGCGTAATCCGGATAGTGGTAATTACGGATATGTAACACCAGAAAGAGCTTTTAAAAACGATCAAGGGCAATATTGTCGTGAGTATACTCAAACCGTCGTTGTCGGTGGTAAGCAGGAGAAAGCTTATGGCAAAGCTTGTCGTAAACCAGATGGGCAGTGGGAAATTGTTAAGTAGACTATCATAAATTTAGCAACACATCGTCATTGCTTCGTCGATCTACGATCTTCCTTGCAATGACGCCATTTGTAAAGTTTTGCAAGGATTCTAATGCCTATCTCTAAATCAGAAGATACTATATTAATAAAGTTCAATAATGTATCTAAGCAATTTGGAAAAAAAATTCCCCTTACCAATATTAATTTTACTGTCAAAAAAGGCGAAGTGACGACTTTAATTGGTCCAAATGGTGCTGGCAAAACAACAATAGCTAGGTTAATCTTAGGTTTAGATCGCCCTTCCTCTGGTAACATAATAATTCACCCTAATCTAAAAATTGGCTATGTCCCTCAGAGGTTAGATTTTGCTTCAGATTTACCAATTACAGCTGAAAAATTTTTGTATTTATTAGCTTCAAATAGTACTAACAAGGATTGGCAAGAATTGAGCAATTTTATTGATTTTGATAATTATAAGCACCATGATATTTCTGAACTTTCTGGTGGTCAATTTCAAAAGTTAATGCTAACTGCTAGCTTACTGAACAATCCTGATCTAATTATTTTAGATGAACCAACTCAATCATTAGATGTTACTAGCCAACAAGAATTTTACCGAATCATTAATCAAATAAAAAAACGTCTAAATATTACAATTTTTATGATCTCACATGATTTATTTACGGTAATGAAAAATTCCGACCAAGTAATATGTTTAAATGGTCATATCTGCTGTAGTGGCAAACCAAATGATTTAGCAGAAAACCAAGAATTCCTAAACACCTTGTCAGCAATTGGTTTTTACGTCCATCATCATGACCATAAACATTAGACCTCTTGCATAACCTAAAGATAATTGAGGAATTTTTAGGAAAAACGAAGTCGAGTACCGTAGCGTACTAAGATGTACGTGAGGAACGGAGTATAGTACCCTACAATTTTGAGAAGATGAAGAAGAATGGTTGATTTAGAGTGGTGTGAAGTAGTATAAGGTAGGTATTTTTATAACAAAATGCATAATATAATACTTCAAGAATTGATTTTATATATAGACGGAAATAAATCAAGATTAAAATGTTTGTTTGGTATGGTAATTAGTTTGCTGACGGGCAGCTCAATTTATCAAGAAGGTTTAGCACTTGGTATTTTAGGTGATGCTAAAGCGACGTCAAAAACTCATAGAATTTATCGTTTTTTAAAAGATTTTAATTTTGATTATATGAAGGTTGGCTATTTGCTATTAAGCTTTTTTGCTTCAAAAAATTATGTCGTAGCAATGGATAGGACAAGTTGGAAATTTGGTAAATCCGATATTAATATTTTATTTTTAGTAATGGTAATTGGTAAAATATCGGTGCCAATATTCTGGAAGACTTTGTCGCATGGTGGTGGGTGTTCTGCAGAATTTATGAAGGAATTTTTACAGAAATTTATTAATAATTTTGGCGTTGAAAGAATAAAATATTTGCTTGCTGATAGAGAATTTATGAATAAAGAATGGTTAGACTTTCTGATAAATAACCATCTAAAGTTTGTTATTCCATTAAAAATGGATCATAAAATTCGTCTTACAAAAGGTTTAAGAACTTTAACCATTGAAAGAATATTTAGTGATGTTAAAGCCTTAGAGTATAGGGCTTGTAGTGGTATATTATGGAATAGAAAGGTTAATTTTACCGCATATAGAAATGATAAGAGCGAGCTGATGGTTCTGGTGTCTTCAATTGAAATAGAGCAAGATATTTTTGCTTTATATAAATTTTGTTGGAGTGTTGAACGACTATTTTTGCACCTAAAAAGCGGTGGTTTTGATATTGAAAAAAGTCACATTGTAAAATTGGATAGATTTGAAAAATTATTAGTGATAACTGCTATTGCTTCAGCTTTAATAGTCAAAAATGGAATAATACAAAATGCCTTAAATCCCATCCGAATAAAACGGTACAAAACCATTGAAAGACAATTGTTTTCATTATTTACCTATGGCTTTGATCATATCAAAAATGCTTTTTATCAATCTACAACAGCCATAACGCAGTTAATATCCACATTATTAATACCTCCCAAACAAAAACTTTTTTCTATCCTAATACCATCTTTACAAAAATTGTAGGGTACTTATATCTTTAAATTATGATATAAGTAATGGTAAGAGGGTGATTTGAGGGGTACTTGATTGAGATAATCGAGCATAGAATAAGTACCCTCTTACAAAGTTTGCTTTGAACAAATTGCAGAAAGTGTTGGAAGTAGCAGCCTTGCACAATAAGACGAAGGAGATTATATCATGAGTAAAATAATAGGTCTAGATGTAAGTAAACAATGGCTTGATATATGTGTATATAATACAAGCGATAAACCTAAATATCATCGTTTTGCCAATGATGCAGCTGGTCATGAAGAGGTGATTAAATTAGCAAAAGAGCAAGAGATTAAGCTAATAATATGTGAACCCACTGGAGGATACGAAGCTGAGATTTGTCAAAAGCTGTATAATAATAAGCAACAAATACATAAGGTCAATACATATAGTTTTAATTCTTTTAGTAAATCGGTAAATTTGTGTAAAACTGATAGGAAGGATGCATTTAAATTAGCATATTATGGTGATAAGATGCAGCTTTCAGCGAATTATATATATCAAGTTGAATCAGAGAATTTGAAGAGATATAAGCAAAGACGAGAAGATTTAGTATTAATGCTTAGCAATGAAAAGAAAAGACTACATCATAGTATTGATGGTATTGATAAAGATAGTATAGAAAAACACATTAAATTCTTACAAAATGAAATAGCTGAGCTTGATAAGAAGTTAAACAAAACAATAGATGAGTCAGAAGAGTTAAAAGAGAAGGTAAAAATATTAGAGACTGTACCTGGTATTGGTAAATGTTTGGCTACAAAACTAATTAGTTTTGTACCTGAATTAGGGGATAAAAATTATAGTAGTAATGAATTGTCAGCAATTGTGGGGATAGCTCCGTACGCCCGTGATAGTGGTAATAAGCAAGGACGAAGATTTATTAGGGGAGGCAGAAAAATACCACGGGATGCTTTATACATGGCGGTATTAACTGGCAAAAATGGTTTTCAATATTTAAAAACTTTATACAATAGGCTTGTTAATAATTTTAAACCTAAGAAAGTTGCGATAGTTGCTTGTATGCGTAAGCTACTTGAAGTTTGCCATAAACTTATTCAACAAAAACGTTGTTTTATTATTTAGATAAATATTTTTTTGAAAATTTGAGTCTGTCCTATAGTTTGTGTAAGTTGCAAAGAAAGCAGTAAGAGATTACTGTAAAAAAAGTAACTTAAGCAAGCAAGGAGGAATTATGGCTAAAAAATTAGATACAGATAAAGATACATTAAACATCAGTAATCAGCTAGTAGAAGAATTATTATCAAAAGCAGATCCATCGGAGTTATTTGGTCGAGATGGTTTATTTCAACAGCTAAAGAAGCAAATAGTTGAGAAAATATTAGCAAGTGAGTTGGATCATGAATTAGGATATTCAAAACATAGCAAGATGGCAAAAGTAGATAATAATCGTCGTAATGGTAGCTATGAGAAGACAGTAATTGATGGGGATGGTCGTAAGCTGACAGTAGAAGTACCAAGAGATCGGGAAGGAGAGTATAATCCTCAATTAATACCAAAAGGGCTGAGGAGATTTAATGGATTTGATGAGAAAGTGATATCCCTTTATGGTCGCGGTATGACAGTCAGCGAGATCCGAGGGCATTTAGAAGAAATATATCAAACTGATGTATCTGGTGACTTGATATCCACCATAACAGATGGGGTAATAGAAGAAGTAACTAGGTGGCAAAATCGTTGTTTAGATAGGGTGTATCCAATATTATACTTGGACTGTATCTATGTAAAATCTAGAGACAATCACATAGTAATAAATAAAGCAGTATATTTAGCACTTGCTGTAAATATAGAAGGGAAAAAGGAGTTACTTGGCATTTGGATAGGCAAAAATGAAGGTGCTAAATTTTGGATGCAAGTAGTTACTGAGTTAAAGAATCGAGGAATTGAACAAATTTATGTTGCTTGTGTGGGGTTTAAAGGGCTTTCCAGAAGCTATAAGCAGTGTATTCCCGAGTACTATAGTACAATTATGTATTGTACATATGGTTCGCAATTCAGTAAAGTATGTGTCATATAAAGATTTAAAAGAGGTCACATCAGATCTAAAACAAATTTATACAGCTAATAATGACGAAATGGCACGTTTAAAACTTCAGCAATTTGGTGTAAAATGGGATAAAAAATATCCGGTAATTTCTGATATTTGGCAACGTAATTGGTCTGGGATAATACCGTTTTTTGCCTTTCCTGAAGAGAACAGAAAGGTAATTTATACTACCTGAGTTTGACGTAAGCACCAAACAAAATGCTAAGCATTATGTAATAACATAAACAAACTGTTGGTGGTGAGCTATGGTAAAAATAAAACCTTCTTTCAAACCAGTTTGTTAGAAAGAATATTTGAAAAGTAAGAAGGGAGGGATTATAAAGTTCTCGAATAATAACAACAAAATTGGAGAATATATTATGATCCCTCTTACGGAGATTTTCTGCTTAATTGATGATTTTTGCAAGCATTTTGATACGGAGCAAAATAAATATATATTACCAAATCCTAACCGTAAGCGTAAAGTAGTTTGCAGTATAGGACTCTCAGAGATTATTACTATTATAGTAATGTTTCACTTGAGTCACTACCGTACCTTTAAAGATTTTTATTTATGCTGCCTATGTCAAAGTTATAGAAAGGAATTTCCAAAACTTGTGAGCTATAGTCGTTTTGTTCAGTTAATGCCAATGAGCTTCATGCCCATGGTATTATTGCTAAAAAGCCTATCAGGAAAACAAACTGGTCAATATTATATCGACTCTACTAAACTTCCTGCTTGCCATAATTTAAGAATTAATAGACATAAAGTATTCAAAGACATAGCAAAAAGAGGTAAGACTTCCACTGGGTGGTTCTTTGGTTGTAAGCTACATATTGTCATTAACAGTTGCGGAGAGATTATGAGTTTTTCTTTAACTCCAGGAAATGTTGATGATAGAGCAGTGGTGGAAAATTTAGTAGATAAATTACAAGGCTGGCTT
Source organism: Rickettsia endosymbiont of Oedothorax gibbosus (assembly GCF_936269705.1). Taxonomy (NCBI): domain Bacteria; kingdom Pseudomonadati; phylum Pseudomonadota; class Alphaproteobacteria; order Rickettsiales; family Rickettsiaceae; genus Rickettsia; species Rickettsia endosymbiont of Oedothorax gibbosus. The sequence goes on along the minus strand of NZ_OW370493.1, from coordinate 1,795,533 downwards.
TTTGGTGATCGTGGGTATATCAGTAAAAAACTCACTCAATCCCTTGCTAATCAAGGTTTAGAACTAATAACAAAAATTAAAAGTAATATGAAAGAAAGAATAATAGATCCTATTAAAAAGCGGTTTTTAAATAAAAGGTATATTATTGAAACCATTAACGATCAACTAAAAAACCTTTGTCATATAGACCATACAAGGCACAGATCTGTTATGAATTTTCAAACTAACGTATTAGCTGGACTGCTTGCCTATGTTTTTAAGCCTAATAAAATTTCTGTAGCTTTTGGAAAATTAAACAATCTCAACCTTCCTCTTACATCAAACTGAGGTTATACTACTAACACTATAGAATCTGTAAATCGTCAAATTAGAAAAATTATCAAAAATAAGGGGGTGTTTCCAGATGATAAGTCAATTCAAAAAATAATATTTTTATCCTTACAAAATGCAGCCAAAAAATGGACCATGCCTATTAAAGATTGGTCTTTAGCTTTAAATCAATTTGAAATACTTTGTGGAGATTTTAAATATGATTTATTGGAAAATAAAAAATGAACTTACACAAATTAAATGATTGACTCACAAGGTACTGAATTAGCTAAAGCCTTGGTAGGAACGGTGCGTTTAAAATTGTTCAAAATTGGAGCAGTAATTATTAGAAATACTAGGAGCATTAAATTCTTGTTGTCTTCATCTTATCCTTACCAACATATATGGGATAGTGTTATGAAAAAATTAGCTATAGAATAAGCTAATATGGTACTGTCCCCGGTACAATAAAAAATGGGGGTAAGGGGGGATTCTATCTTAAATCAGGAAGAATTGCATATCTAGACATAATTTAAGTGAAAATTAACATATCCATTACCACTTATAAGCGATATTGCCATTTTATTTTTATAAATACCACCTTCATGCAATATCCAGGCTAGATAGTAGATTACAGTAAATTACATCGCATGCAGGGTTTTTAAATTGTTGCACCATTATAGTGAATTAACTTACGTCAGTTCGGGATAAGATATAGATGAAATAGTAATAGATAAAAGGATTGTCAAAAAGGAGTGCCTGCAGTATTTATATTTTTAAACAAAAAAACAAACTACAGGCATGAAAAAAGATATCACAGAATTATATAGTTTTATAGATGATTTTTGTAAAATTTATTTGGAGTATGAACAGAGAAAGTTATTACCATCAAATAAGCAAAGAAATCGCTGTTGTAGCATGAGTCTAAGTGAAATGTTAACAATAATAATTATGTTTCATACATCCTATGCTAAGAATTTTAAATTTTTCTATAAAAGTTATATAGAGTGCATGCATAAGGATGATTTTCCCAAAGCCTTGAGTTATAATAGATTTGTTGAATTAATGGCACGATTATTCATACCGCTAAATATGTTGATTCATTTGTTGTTTGGTGAGGAAACAGGTATTTATTTTATTGACTCTACAACGATTAAAGCTTGTCACAATAAAAGGCGTTATAGCAATAAAGTTTTTAAAGGATTAGCCAAACATAGTAAATCCTCTATGGGGTATTTTTATGGTTTTAAATTACATGTAATAATCAATAATAAAGGGGAGTTTATGGCATTAAAAGTGACCAAAGGCAATGTAGATGATAGGGTTCCAGTACCGGAGTTAACAAAAAGATTAACTGGAATTATAGCAGCTGATAAAGGTTATATTAAGCAAAATTTGTTCTTAAATTTATATGAAAGAGGCTTAAAAATGATTCATGGAATTAAGAAGAATATGGAAAATAAATTAATGGATTTGAAAGAAAAAATCTTACTTCGAAAGCGTAACTTAATTGAAACAGTTTTTGATTATCTAAAAAATAAAATGAACCTTGAACATACTAGACATAGATCACCAATAAATGCCTTTGTCCATATATTATCTACTCTTGTTGCTTACTCATTAAAGAAAAATAAACCTTCAACAAAATTTGATTTTAATCTACATGTTCACAATATCCTTATCCCGAATTGACGTAACTTGAATTGGCAACGCTATAAATCAGATTAGTATTTAGCCTCAGCGTCATAGCTCAGAACCACTTTAGTGGCATTGAAGCAATCCAAAAAAACGATTAAAATGGATTGCTTCGTCGCTACTGAAGTAACTCTGAGCCATGACGTTAACCATATACGACTTTTAAACTACCCGGTCTAAACTGCTTCCTCTTCTACCTTTCAACAATTGTGGGCATCGCTCCTAGCCCCAATTTTTCCTGAATTAACTATAGTCTGGTTAGCTATATTTGCCAAGGCTTCTTCAAGTAATTTTTCTTGCTGCTCATTATGTATGTTAAGTGCACCAACGGCAGGTGAAGCAGATTCATTTCTACCAACATATTTAAATTGATTATTAATTGACATATCTTTTAGGGTGTCATTTAAGTGGTCTTTAATGAAATTCCACGCTCCCATATTTTTAGATTCTTCTTGACACCAAATAAACTTCTTAGCCTTATTATATTTACCTAATATTTTAATGATAACATCTTTTTCAAACGGATATAATTGCTCAACTCTAATAATTACCATATCTGAAATAGTTTTTGCTTCTCTTTTTTCTAATAAATCATAGTATACCTTGCCACTACATAATATAACTCGTGTTACTTCCTTGGCATTTATCGTCTCATTAATTTCGTCTAGTACAGGTATAAAACTTGTATTCTCATCAATATGCGATAGAGGGGATACAGCCATTTTATGTCTTAATAAAGATTTTGGTGACATTACTATTAGTGGTTTACGAATATTACTGTATATTTGACGACGTAATAAATGAAAAAATGAGGCTGGGGTTGTAGGATAGGTAACTTGAATATTATCTTCAGCAGCAAGCTGTAAAAATCTCTCAAATCTTGCAGAACTATGCTCTGGACCTTGTCCTTCCAATCCGTGTGGTAGTAGCACTACTATACCACTCATTCTGAGCCATTTGTTTTCACTACTGGAAATGAATTGGTCAAAAATTATTTGAGCTCCGTTAGCGAAATCGCCAAACTGAGCTTCCCAAATTACTAAATTTTTTGGATTAACTAATGAATAGCCATACTCAAAACCTAAAACCGCATATTCAGATAAATTACTGTTAGCAATTTCAAGGTTTGCTTGACTTTGCGATAAATTATTTAATGGTGTATAAGTACTACCATCTACCTGACTATGCAATATTGCATGGCGGTGAGAGAAAGTGCCACGCTCAGAATCCTGACCAGTAAAACGTATTCTGGTACCTGAATTTAATAGACTGGCAAATGCTAATTGCTCTGCAGTTGCCCAATCGATGGGTTTATCTTGCTTTAAAGTATTTGCTCTTAATTCAAATAATTTTATAAGTTTAGGATTTAAAGGGAAATCTTTTGGTATTTGACAAAGCCTTATACCAAGCTCTTTTAAAGTATTTTTACTAACACCAGTAGAGAGTATTGTAGCATTTGACCTAGTGTAACCAGACCATAACCCCTCTAAGTACTGAGCTTGTGGTTGATAATTTTTGGCATGTTCATATTCTTGGTCTAATTTTAGTTTAAATTGTTCTTTTAACGTAGGAAAATGATTTTGGTCAATTATTCCTTCTGCCATCAGTTCATTGGCAAAAACTGTTGCTGGGGATTGTTTATTTTTTATTACATTATACATAGCACCTTGAGTATACATAGGCTCATCACCTTCATTATGACCGTATTTACGATAGCATATGATCTCAATGACTATATCTCTAGCAAATTTATGTCGGTAATTCACTGCCATATTAGTAGCTTTGAGTACAGCTTGAATATTATCACCATTTACATGTAAAATTGGACTATTAATTATTTTAGCAAATTCAGTAGAATATCTACTTGGTCTGGTATCATAACTATTTGTTGTAAAGCCAAGCTGATTATTAATAACAAAGTGAATAGTTCCACCAACATGATAAGCCTTTAAATTCGACATAAATAAACTTTCAGCTACTACACCTTGACCACAAAAAGCAGTATCACCATGCACTAAAATACCCATTACTTTTTGACGATTAACATCTTGAATGTTGTCCTGTTTTGCTCGTACTTTACCAGCTACCACTGAGTTTATCGCTTCTAAATGCGAAGGATTATCTGCCATAGAGAGGTGAACCTTAGATTGACCTCTTATTCGATCTGACGAATAGCCAATATGATATTTTACATCACTCGAAATACCTAAATTATTTGACAAGATACTGCCAGTCATAAATCCAGATAGAATAGCTTTATAAGGTTTAGTCAGTACCTTAGTTAAGGTACTAAGTCTTCCTCGATGTGCCATACCTATTACGACATCTTCTACTCCATGAACAATAGACATATCTATAGCTTTATCTATAGCTACTACAGCTGCCTCTCCCCCCTCTACTGAGAAACGCTTTGCTCCAGGAAATTTTGTGTGTAGATATTGTTCAAATCCCTCAATTTCCACTAAATCTTGTAGTATATCCTTCTTATCTTGTTCTAATATACTCAAATGCTTTAAAGAATTGGCTTCGTAAAACTTCGGGGCATTCGCGTACTCACGTACTAAATGTACGCTGTGTTCGCTCACCCTTTGTTTTACGCTCCAATTCTTCAAATCATTTGAGTATACATTAAAAGTGTTGCTTTCCATTTGTTCACAAAGCCAGGTTCTTTCATCTTCATTTGTCACATGATCAAACTCTATAGCAATATCTTTAGCATAAGTTTGATCGAGCAAATTAACCAGTTCACTAACTGTACATGATTTTATTCCAAAAAATTGATCATCAATTTCTATAATATTATTCAACTGATCTTTAGTAAAACCAAAATCTTCTATATTAAGCTTCAAATGACTTTTCGTTTTAAGAACTTCAAGATTCAATGGATCTAGTTTTACTAAATAATGTCCATATTTGCGATAGCTGGCAATCAGCATTTTTACTCTGAGCTTGTTAGTAACAGTAGAAAAATCCGTATCAAGCTCCTCCCCTCTTTCACAAGGCGAAGTGATAATATGAGCAATGCTTTTTGTAACCTGATGGCTATTATTATTTTCAATATTTTGGAAATAATTTTGCCAGCTTTTATCAACTGCTGTATGATCTGATAAATATAGTTGATATAATTCTTCTATAAAGATAGCATTGCTACCAAATAAAAAGCTGGTTTGTTTAAAGTTTTTGTCCATAACTCCTTATTCCTGATTAGGTTATGTCTATAAACATAACAGATTTTTTTGCTCCACTAATAGCTGTGTTCATTTTTTTTTGCGGTATTGCTTATTTTTTTTTCATTGACCACTACCTGGTCTTGCTATAGGCACATACGTTATTGCGAGCCACCGTAGGTGGCGTGGCAATCCATTTTTAATCATTTCTGGATTGCTTCGTCGACCTTACGGTCTCCTCGCAATGACGGTTTCTCAATTATTGTTTTCTTAAACTAACGCTTATACGTCATTGCAAGCAAACATACGTAAACGTGACAATCCCACAACTGTTGAAAGTTAGAAGGTAAAGCGGGTTTTAGATAGGTTTTCTGTCATTGCGAGACCACGCAAGTAGGTCGTGGTAATATATCTTTGGTTACTTTTATGAATTGCTTCGTCGACCTACGGTCTTTCTCGCAATGACGTTGACCACATACGACTTTTAAACTATCCGGTCTAAAACCGTTTCCTCTTCTAACTTTCAACAGTTATGGGGGCAATCCATGAAGCTTGTTATATTGCTTCGTTGGCTCATGCCTCTTTGCAACGACAGCAAATCTGCTGTACCCTTTTTCTCATAGTAGAATCACCAAACTTTAAATTGTCAATTGATGATTGTTCCAGAGTATGCACCAATAACATATTATTTGCTATGTCAAGCGTTACAGTTCCTGGCGTAAGGGTAATAGAATTACCATATACTACAAAACTAGTATCGTTTTTCTGCTCTGAATCAATCCACTCAAAAACTGGTTGTAAATTAAGATTCTTCCGCCATATAATCTTTATTACCCTTAAGCTAGATAGCAGTATTTCTTTAATTAGCCAAGTAAAATATAGTATAGAATGATAATTTAAATAAACCCTACGGGGCATTAAATTGAGTTTTATCGCAAAAAGATAAGTTATACTGACAATAATCGAGGAAATCAACAACGTAAAAATATCTGTAGGCAAGCCTATTAGACCAAACAATATCAATAACAACATAATTAAAGTAAAGATTCTAGTGTGCATCATATCATTTTATCCCGCTAATGTAGAAAGAGCATTACCATAAAAAATAACGCACTTATAATACCAAATATACTATTTATCGCAATGATAAATGCTTCTTTGATTTATATTATTAGCTAACAAACGATACGAAACCTTTGCTGAATCAACCACTCTATCATCCGATAATTGACTATAAGTGCTGGATAATGGGAGAGAAGGAAGAACTTGTTGTGTGGGCATTAAAAATCACCCATTATAGCATAGCATAGTATATATATCACAAAAGCAACAACATTACAAGCATAAGGACTTAAAAAAATATGTATTTAGTAAAATTGCTAGTAGGAACCAACAGAATATATTATAATATAAGATAAGTATATTCAATAACTAACTGGTTATAATATGTCTGAGAAACGTGATATTAATGAAGAATTTGAAAAAGTATCTAATGATTTAGATAAAGAATTATCTAAGTTTGAAAAAGTGGGAGATATCTTCAATGATTCATTAGATAGGATGGCTGGTTCCGTTTCCGATCAGGAAGTAGATAAATTGCTAGAACAAATGCAATCTGAAGTGAATTTAGATAAGAAAAGTGCAGCATTAGGCAAACAAAAAGATCAAGAATTAGCAGATAGGCTTAAGGCTATAAGAGACCCAAGACCTACGGAAGAAGCGTTAAAAAATCCTGCACCAATACCAACTGTCAAAGAATTAGAGGATAGACTGAAAAAGTTAAAAGATTCAACAAAAATTGTTGAAAAGCAAACTGCCGAAAAACCGCAAAAGAAAGTTGGAAAATTAAATGAAAAACTAAAAGATAATGAGATTAAACAGTCTAAGTCGATAAAACCAATAAAAAAAGCAGTTAATAAAGCAGCTACCAGCTCAAAGGATAATAAGTTACAGAATAACGTTCCTGCAGCATTGCCAGAACCGGTAATTAGGGAAGCGTCTGAATCCGATAAGAGAGATAAAGATACTTTGCCACCATCAATGACCAAACCTGAACAAACAACAGGTTGGTTTGCAAAAATTATAAACGCTATTATAGAGGTTATTGTTGATAATATTAAAGGACTCCTTGGTAAACCACAAATTCAAGATACTACTAAACAGCAGAGTCAACAAATGCCGTTAGAGAAAGTGCAAGTAGATATTAAGAAGCTAAATGAACCATTAGTAGCATTTAAAAAGAGACAAGAATTAAGGACAGATAGATTAAGACAAAGTCTACAAAAGGTTAGGCAAGGAAAAGCCCCTTCTAGTACTTCAAAATTATCCACAATTTCACCAACAAAGGCACCAACGAAACCACCAGTAATTAGGCAAAAACCTAGTAATAATAGATAAAACTACTTCCTTGGAATATTATAGTCAATTAACTATATTTGGTATTCTAATGCCACTTCCTTGCCACAAAAAGCCATAGAGGAGTCTGTCCTATAGTTTGCGTAAGTTGCAAAGAAAGCAGTAAGAGATTACTGTAAAAAAAGTAACTTAAGCAAGCAAGGAGGAATTATGGCTAAAAAATTAGATACAGATAAAGATACATTAGACATCAGTAATCAGCTAGTAGAAGAATTATTATCAAAAGCAGATCCATCGGAGTTATTTGGTCGAGATGGTTTATTTCAACAGCTAAAGAAGCAAATAGTTAAGAAAATATTAGCAAGTGAGTTGGATCATGAATTAGGATATTCAAAACATAGCAAGATGCCAAAAGTAGATAATAATAGTCGTAATGGTAGCTATGAGAAGACAGTAATTGATGGGGATGGTCGTAAGCTGACAGTAGAAGTACCAAGAGATCGGGAAGGAGAGTATAATCCTCAATTAATACCAAAAGGGCTGAGGAGATTTAATGGATTTGATGAGAAAGTGATATCCCTTTATGGTCGCGGTATGACAGTCTAAGGTGGTCCCCTTTGTCTAGACAAAAATTTAGATAAATAGAGATATAATTCACAAAAATTAAATTGTTGTTTTTATACAATATTTTTTTCAAAATATACACATTCTGGAGTTTTATAATCCAAAGCTTGATGCATCCTTTGTCTATTATAAAAGTCCATATATTCGTTAATTGCTGTCTTTGCCTCCTTTACTAGTCTGTCCTATAGTTTGCGTAAGTTGCAAAGAAAGCAGTAAGAGATTACTGTAAAAAAAGTAACTTAAGCAAGCAAGGAGGAATTATGGCTAAAAAATTAGATACAGATAAAGATACATTAGACATCAGTAATCAGCTAGTAGAAGAATTATTATCAAAAGCAGATCCATCGGAGTTATTTGGTCGAGATGGTTTATTTCAACAGCTAAAGAAGCAAATAGTTAAGAAAATATTAGCAAGTGAGTTGGATCATGAATTAGGATATTCAAAACATAGCAAGATGCCAAAAGTAGATAATAATAGTCGTAATGGTAGCTATGAGAAGACAGTAATTGATGGGGATGGTCGTAAGCTGACAGTAGAAGTACCAAGAGATCGGGAAGGAGAGTATAATCCTCAATTAATACCAAAAGGGCTGAGGAGATTTAATGGATTTGATGAGAAAGTGATATCCCTTTATGGTCGCGGTATGACAGTCAGCGAGATCCGAGGGCATTTAGAAGAAATATATCAAACTGATGTATCTGGTGACTTGATATCCACCATAACAGATGGGGTAATAGAAGAAGTAACTAGGTGGCAAAATCGTTGTTTAGATAGGGTGTATCCAATATTATACTTGGACTGTATCTATGTAAAATCTAGAGACAATCACATAGTAATAAATAAAGCAGTATATTTAGCACTTGCTGTAAATATAGAAGGGAAAAAGGAGTTACTTGGCATTTGGATAGGCAAAAATGAAGGTGCTAAATTTTGGATGCAAGTAGTTACTGAGTTAAAGAATCGAGGAATTGAACAAATTTATGTTGCTTGTGTGGATGGTTTAAAGGGCTTTCCAGAAGCTATAAGCAGTGTATTCCCGAGTACTATAGTACAATTATGTATTGTACATATGGTTCGCAATTCAGTAAAGTATGTGTCATATAAAGATTTAAAAGAGGTCACATCAGATCTAATACCAATTGCAATAATTAACGCAGTGGTGTAAAATGGGTTTTTAACTGATAAAGGTACTCAAATGGCTAGGTTAATATTACCACAAGGTTTTCATGGTCATGATTTTATAAAAATGATGAAACATGAGCCGCATGGTCGAAATCGTATACGTTTATTGGCGATGTATCACCTTCAATTAGGCAAATCTTTAAAAGCCATATCTGAAATAGTGAAGTCACACTGGAAAACTGTGCAATCATGGCTCAGAAGATTTAGGAATCATGGTTTTGAAGGATTATTTGAATCACAAAGAAGCGGCGCCCCTAGGAAGATTAACACTATACAAGAGTCTGCTCTTTTTGATAAAATCAATACGCTCAGTGAAAGTAAAACTGGTGGGTATATAACTGGAAAGGAGCTACATATCATGTTACTTGAGGAATATGGTGCTAAATGCGCTTTAAAAACAGTCTACAATACTATGCACCGCCTTGGTTTTAGCTGGATTACTTCTCGTTCAATGCATCCAAAGTCAAATCAAGAGACTCAAAATACATATAAAAAAACTTCCCAGACATGTTAACAAAATTATTACCAAAAAATATCGATAGATGTAAAGTTGATATATGGTCTCAGGATGAAACTCGAGTTGGGCAACAAGGTAGCTTAACTCGTATATGGGCTAAGCGTGGCACTAGACCCCGTAAAGTTCGGCAACAGCAATTCATTTCAACATATATTTATGGAGCTGCTTGCCATGATACAGGAGAAGCTTTTGCATTAATTTTAGTGCGCCACGAAGTGTAGATAAACTAGTTGTTGAAAGAACAGTCTTAGAAGTGTTGACCTAGCACACTAAGTATCGAGCCTTGGGCAGAAATTGGCAACAATTATGCTAAGCGTAGGCAGAGATATTACAGGCCGTAGTGATTGAGCCACGTTAAAAATGTTATATGAGATCGCAGACTTTGTTAAGATAAAGGAATGCAACATTATCTATATCGTAAATTAGGCAGATATAGGTTTAGGTTTCCGGGGTCGGAGAGCATGGCATGTAATAAAAGTTTATCTATGAACGTGGGATATCCTATATTCTCTTCCATTTTTTTTGAAGTATCAGCCGACAAGAGTAAAACCCAAGGGAGCTGAGAGGGGATATAGGAAGTCGGATGGATCATAGTAGTGTTGAAGCAGAGGAAAGTTTGTGGAGCGAAGGATCCTGGGTAAAATCGATCTTTTTAGGGAAATGTTATGATAACAACAGAATATCAAATAAATACAGAAACGAAACTAAAAAGAATAGCATGGTTATCCTCACAGGATAAGGGCAAGAGATTTAACAATCTCATGCATTTATTTAATGAAGAAGCACTTACCAAATGTTACCAAGAGCTTGATGTAAATAGAGCGGTGGGAACAGATGGTATGGACAAATCGAGCTATAGCTTAAACCTTACAGAAAATATCAGAGAATTGGTTAAGAAACTAAAGAACATGGTATATAAACCAGGGAATATACTAGAGGTAAAGATACCAAAGGAAGGAAGCCCGGGTAAGTATAGGACTTTAGGGATTAGCAATTTTGAAGATAAGCTTTGCCAAAAGATGATGAAGAAGGTACTTGAAAATATCTATGAGCCATTATTCCTTAAGTGTTCCTACGGTTTCAGGGCAGGGATTGGATGTCATGATGCAGTAAGGGAGCTTTCTAAACATCTTTATGAAAATGAGGTTGAGAGCATAATAGACTTAGACTTAGCGAACTTTTTTTGGTACATTGGATAGGAAGATATTGATCGAAATATTACGGGAGAAGGTTCAGGATGAGAGGCTAATTAGGTATTTAATCCGTATGTTTAAGGCGGGAGTATTATCTGATGGAGAGTTAACTATCCTAGAAGAAGGGGTAATTGCAGGAAGTATTGTAAGCCCCATACTTGCGAATATATTTGCTCACTATGTACTAGATGAATGGATTAAAAAAGTAGTAACCCAGCATTGCAGTGGTACGGTAGAATTATTTCGCTACTGTGACGATGCAGTGATATGCTGTAGATATGAAGAGGATGCAAAGAAGATTAAAGTAGTTCTTGTGAAACGACTTGAAAAGTACAAACTTAAACTTAATGAAGAAAAGACCAAATTGGTCAGATTTTCAAAGAACCAGTTGTCTCGAGGCATAAAACAGGAGTCCTTTGATTTTCTAGGATTTACCTTTTATCTGGGAAAGTCTAGGAATGGTAGAATAATACCTAAGTTAAAGAGCAGTGGAAAAAGGATAAGCACCAAGTTAAAGAAAGTTAATGATTGGTGTAAAGGCATTAGAAACAAATACAAACTACCTATCATATGGACAATCTTTTGCAGTAAGCTTAGAGGACATATCCAATATTATGGAGTGTCGCACAATTGCGATGCCGTAAATGGTTTCATATGGAAGGCGGTTAAAATAATGTTCAAATGGCTAAATAGACGCAGTCAGAAGAAATCATTTAACTGGGAACAATTTAGACTTTTTATTACACGCCATCCTTTGCCAAAGGTAAAAGTATATCATGTCATGTTTCAGTGAGCATACCGTGTAAATGATGATATCTTGAGCCCATTGCCTTAATAGGGCACGATGCGGTTCTAACGAGGGGCGTAATAGGTGACTATTACGTCTACTCCCCCCATATGCAAACACACAGGCAATGAATAAATTCTTAGAAGAGCTTTCTCGCAGTATTCAAGGCAACCGACATATAGCTTTACTAACGGATAATGCAGGTTGGCACACAGCCAAAAAACTAACTGTGCCAAGCAATATCACTTTGATACCGCTTCCGCCCTATGCACCGGAACTTAATGCAATGGAACAAGTTTGGGAATGGATCAAAAATCATTTCTTGTCTAACCAATGTTATGGTGTATATGAAGATATCGTCACTATGGCTTGTTACGCTTGGAATCAATTTGCTCATAATGTAGATTTAGTAAAATCAATTATGTATAGAGACTGGATAAACACACCGTGTTAATTATTGCAATTGGTATAAAACAAATTTATACAGCTAATAATGACGAAATGGCACGTTTAAAACTTCAGCAATTTGGTGTAAAATGGGATAAAAAATATCTGGTAATTTCTGATATTTGGCAACGTAATTGGTCTGGGATAATACCGTTTTTTGCCTTTCCTGAAGAGAACAGAAAGGTAATTTATACTACTAACACTATAGAATCTGTAAATCGTCAAATTAGAAAAATTATCAAAAATAAGGGGGTGTTTCCAGATGATAAGTCAATTCAAAAAATAATATTTTTATCCCTACAAAATGCAGCCAAAAAATGGACCATGCCTATTAAAGATTGGTCTTTAGCTTTAAATCAATTTGAAATACTTTGTGGAGATTTTAAATATGATTTATTGGAAAATAAAAAATGAACTTTGTGAGTAGACCTAACCAATTGCTTGGTTAAGCCCCTCCTCAGAACCGGACATGCAGAGCTACCGCATCCGGCTCCCGAAAGGTAAGATAGGCTTGTACCCTATTTTTTTTTGTTGGTTTTAGAACATTGAAATGGTCTTCCACTTATTTGGAAAGTCGACCCTTTTGAGTATTTCAGCTAATCTTTGCCAATTCATCTTACGCTTCCCACCCATTCTATTAAACCACCCATATATTGCTCGCCTAGTTTGGTGAATAAATGAACTTACTCGTCTTTGATTATCTGATATACCATGATAATTGATCCACCCCTTTGTAGCTCTAATGACTTGCAATAATATCTGTTCTTTGCCCCTCTCATTAAGGTGACTTCGTAGATATTCTCTTAGCCCTTTAAGCTTCTCGGTAAATCGATCTTTCCTTGTGGTATATTTTAATCTCCATATGTTACCAAACCTTGATTTACCCCAATAGCAAGTAAAGCCAAGAAAATTATAACTCTTGATCTTCTTACCTTGCTTAGCTAAGTCCTCAGCATGGTATCTACCGGACTGAATCATCTGCGATTTAGCTTCATTGATGTTCAAGCCATACTTGTTTAATCTTTTGGGCAAAACCTCATAAAACTTCCTCGCGTCTTCTTCATTCTCAAAGACGAACACCATATCGTCACAATACCTCACCATTCCAGTTTGCCCTCTTATGTTTTCCTTGCTGATTTTAGCAAACCAACAGTCAATAACATAATGTAGGAAGACATTTGCCAAAATTGGTGATGTTTTAGACCCTTGGCGGCATCCTTCCTTGTTAGTAACTGTAATGCCGTTTTCTATAATTGGTGTTTCCATCAGTTTCATAACTAGTCTTAGGAATCTTTTGTCAGATATTCTCTTTCTTAGGAATCCCATCAACTCAGAATGTTTGATTGAATTGAAGCACTTAGTTATATCAATTTCAACTACAGCTCCTTTATTGAAGTTATACGTAAGTCTATTCAACTCCTTAAGTGCATCATGGGCGTTTAATTTAGGTCGAAACCCGTAAGAACATTTTAAGAATATTGGCTCGAACACTGAGTTTAATATCTTGCTTACTGCCGACTCGATTATCTTGTCTTCAAAGCATGATATTACCAAAGGTCTTTTGCCTCCATCTTCTTTTGGAATCAATGTAATTCGTGCAGGTTTAGCTTGATATTGCCCCTTGCGAATTTTAGTAAGGAGCGAGAGCAAATTTGCTTCCAACTTCTTACCATAAACCGCTTTGGTTATACCATCTATTCCTACAGCTTTCTTGCTATCAAGTTCCTTATATTGTTCTTCTAACATCTTTAAATCAATAATATGTCCAAGATTATTAAACTTTATGTCTTGATTTTGTGATGATAGCAACTTTATACGCTCAAGTTTCGTTGACCATGTATTTCCGTCTATGCTGTGTACGGTCATTGTTTCCCTCTTACGTTCTTACCTTTCTGTCAGCCCTTCGCTCCACTCCCATTACGAAGCTTCATCACTACTACAACTGACTCAGCCATCCTTAACACCATCTCCAAAGCCTTATGTTTCGGCACTTGTACTTTGAATACTTACTTAACTCAGTAAGAGTTATAAGGACTTCTCAAGTTGTGTCATTAATCTCTACAAACTCGCTGACGCCTGAGACCCCGATGGTTGAAAACTTTCGGATTTTCGCTAGTTTGACCTCTAGTTTTCTCTTGTCTACTGCGTTGTGTAGCACATCGACTTCCACTACCAATATCATTTCAGGGCTATCACGTTCACCATTTGGTTTCGGCTCGGATGTTTCGCTGTCTACGCTTTACTACTGTCGTTACCTTCAGCAGCACAAGACTCGCTATATGGTGGAGCTAGCTACTCCTTCCATAACAGGACTTTCACCCGTAAGATTAATGCACCTTATCTTGACGCACACACAAATTAAATGATTGACTCTCCTTTACTGTTGTTAAAATAATCCGATAAATTTTTTCCTGTTTTAATGATCGCCAAAAACGTTCAATAAAAATATTATCTAAGGCTCGTCCCTTACCATCCATACTAATCAAGATATTATGTAGCTTTAGCATACTAATAAAATTCTCCGAGGTAAATTGTACTCCTTGATCAGTATTAAATATTTTTGGCATACCATATTTTTCTATAGCGTCTTCAAGGGCTGTTACACAAAATTCACTTTCCAAACTAATGGAGATTCGCCAACTTAGAATATAACGACTATACCAGTCAATAATAGCTACTAAATATACGAACCCTTGGCTCAGTCTTATATACGTTATATCTGCACTCCAAACCTGGTTTGGCAATACTATTTCTAATCCTTTTAGTAAATAAGGATATATTTTATGCACTTGATTCCTCTTGCTTAAATTTATTTTAGGATAAACAGCTTCAAGACCCATTATCTTGTAGTAACGTCTAACAGCTTTACGACCTACCGAAAAACCTTGGGCTTGTAAATATTTAGCCATCCGCCGCATACCATAATATGGATGCATAGTATAGGTCTCATCAATTATTGCCATAATCTTGATATCTTGTTCACTAATACCAGTAGGTTGATAGTAATAGGTTGACCTGCTAATATCCAATAACTTACACTGTTGTACAATTGTTAACTTATTATGATTAGGCTCTATCATATTACACCTAACCTTTAATTCCAAACAATGCAGATTTTTTTTTGAGCCAGTCACACTCAACGCTTAACTGACCAATTTGCTCATATAGATTCTTGATTAACCCCTGCTGATTTGGATCAGCACTCTGTGTTTTATTCTTAAAACCTTGTACTAACAACTCAAGACCTTGTTTTTTCCAGTTACTTATCTGTGTTGCATGAACACCATACTTACTGGTTATCTGGGCTATTGTTAGCTCTCCCTTAATTGCTTCTATGACAATTTTGGCTTTCTCCTCAGCACTATATTGCCTTACTTGTTTTTTCATCTCTAGCTCTCCTTGTTTGCTAAAGAATTCTATCTCATTTTTCTTATTTTTCTGTCCAAAATATTGGAACCATTATACTTTGGCAAAATATGCTAAAAAATGTTGCAATTTACAAAGTGCCGAATATAATTCGGTGATAGAATAGCACTAAAAAGCAAATAAATTATTTTTATAATAGAACGCATTTATAAGCTTGCAAAATTATTGCTATAGTCTATTTTGATCATTAAGTACCGACATTGACCATTCTAAGAACTTTCTAAAAATTTATGGAACAACTAAATATGATAGCAAAAATCTCAAATATTTATCAGTTTAAAATTACCTTAAAATATAGCAAACCCAAAATTTGGCGTCGCATCCAAGTACCGGAAAAATACAGTTTTAAAGATTTGCATTTAGCCATTCAAGATGTTATGGGATGGGAAAATTATCATATGCATCAATTTGAAATGATCAATCCTAAGACTGGGCAAAAAGATATTATACCAATTGCAATAATTAACGCAGTGGTGTAAAATGGGTTTTTAACTGATAAAGGTACTCAAATGGCTAGGTTAATATTACCACAAGGTTTTCATGGTCATGATTTTATAAAAATGATGAAACATGAGCCGCATGGTCGAAATCGTATACACGTCAGTTCGGGATAAGATATAGATGAAATAGTAATAGATAAAAGGATTGTCAAAAAGGAGTGCCTGCAGTATTTATATTTTTAAACAAAAAAACAAACTACAGGCATGAAAAAAGATATCACAGAATTATATAGTTTTATAGATGATTTTTGTAAAATTTATTTGGAGTATGAACAGAGAAAGTTATTACCATCAAATAAGCAAAGAAATCGCTGTTGTAGCATGAGTCTAAGTGAAATGTTAACAATAATAATTATGTTTCATACATCCTATGCTAAGAATTTTAAATTTTTCTATAAAAGTTATATAGAGTGCATGCATAAGGATGATTTTCCCAAAGCCTTGAGTTATAATAGATTTGTTGAATTAATGGCACGATTATTCATACCGCTAAATATGTTGATTCATTTGTTGTTTGGTGAGGAAACAGGTATTTATTTTATTGACTCTACAACGATTAAAGCTTGTCACAATAAAAGGCGTTATAGCAATAAAGTTTTTAAAGGATTAGCCAAACATAGTAAATCCTCTATGGGGTATTTTTATGGTTTTAAATTACATGTAATAATCAATAATAAAGGGGAGTTTATGGCATTAAAAGTGACCAAAGGCAATGTAGATGATAGGGTTCCAGTACCGGAGTTAACAAAAAGATTAACTGGAATTATAGGAGCTGATAAAGGTTATATTAAGCAAAATTTGTTCTTAAATTTATATGAAAGAGGCTTAAAAATGATTCATGGAATTAAGAAGAATATGGAAAATAAATTAATGGATTTGAAAGAAAAAATCTTACTTCGAAAGCGTAACTTAATTGAAACAGTTTTTGATTATCTAAAAAATAAAATGAACCTTGAACATACTAGACATAGATCACCAATAAATGCCTTTGTCCATATATTATCTACTCTTGTTGCTTACTCATTAAAGAAAAATAAACCTTCAACAAAATTTGATTTTAATCTACATGTTCACAATATCCTTATCCCGAATTGACGTGATATGTTAATTTTCACTTAAATTATGTCTAGATATGCAATTCTTCCTGATTTAAGATAGAATCCCCCCTTACCCCCATTTTTTATTGTACCGGGGACAGTACCATATCAATGGCATTCGGTTAAGCTGTTACCCCTCTTAAATTAAGAACTAACCTTATTAATTTTAGGTTATAGAGAAGCGAGTCCTTACATATTACGTCAATTCGGGATAAGGATATTGTGAACATGTAGATTAAAATCAAATTTTGTTGAAGGTTTATTTTTCTTTAATGAGTAAGCAACAAGAGTAGATAATATATGGACAAAGGCATTTATTGGTGATCTATGTCTAGTATGTTCAAGGTTCATTTTATTTTTTAGATAATCAAAAACTGTTTCAATTAAGTTACGCTTTCGAAGTAAGATTTTTTCTTTCAAATCCATTAATTTATTTTCCATATTCTTCTTAATTCCATGAATCATTTTTAAGCCTCTTTCATATAAATTTAAGAACAAATTTTGCTTAATATAACCTTTATCAGCTGCTATAATTCCAGTTAATCTTTTTGTTAACTCCGGTACTGGAACCCTATCATCTACATTGCCTTTGGTCACTTTTAATGCCATAAACTCCCCTTTATTATTGATTATTACATGTAATTTAAAACCATAAAAATACCCCATAGAGGATTTACTATGTTTGGCTAATCCTTTAAAAACTTTATTGCTATAACGCCTTTTATTGTGACAAGCTTTAATCGTTGTAGAGTCAATAAAATAAATACCTGTTTCCTCACCAAACAACAAATGAATCAACATATTTAGCGGTATGAATAATCGTGCCATTAATTCAACAAATCTATTATAACTCAAGGCTTTGGGAAAATCATCCTTATGCATGCACTCTATATAACTTTTATAGAAAAATTTAAAATTCTTAGCATAGGATGTATGAAACATAATTATTATTGTTAACATTTCACTTAGACTCATGCTACAACAGCGATTTCTTTGCTTATTTGATGGTAATAACTTTCTCTGTTCATACTCCAAATAAATTTTACAAAAATCATCTATAAAACTATATAATTCTGTGATATCTTTTTTCATGCCTGTAGTTTGTTTTTTTGTTTAAAAATATAAATACTGCAGGCACTCCTTTTTGACAATCCTTTTATCTATTACTATTTCATCTATATCTTATCCCGAACTGACGTAAATCCATTAATTTATTTTCCATATTCTTCTTAATTCCATGAATCATTTTTAAGCCTCTTTCATATAAATTTAAGAACAAATTTTGCTTAATATAACCTTTATCAGCTGCTATAATTCCAGTTAATCTTTTTGTTAACTCCGGTACTGGAACCCTATCATCTACATTGCCTTTGGTCACTTTTAATGCCATAAACTCCCCTTTATTATTGATTATTACATGTAATTTAAAACCATAAAAATACCCCATAGAGGATTTACTATGTTTGGCTAATCCTTTAAAAACTTTATTGCTATAACGCCTTTTATTGTGACAAGCTTTAATCGTTGTAGAGTCAATAAAATAAATACCTGTTTCCTCACCAAACAACAAATGAATCAACATATTTAGCGGTATGAATAATCGTGCCATTAATTCAACAAATCTATTATAACTCAAGGCTTTGGGAAAATCATCCTTATGCATGCACTCTATATAACTTTTATAGAAAAATTTAAAATTCTTAGCATAGGATGTATGAAACATAATTATTATTGTTAACATTTCACTTAGACTCATGCTACAACAGCGATTTCTTTGCTTATTTGATGGTAATAACTTTCTCTGTTCATACTCCAAATAAATTTTACAAAAATCATCTATAAAACTATATAATTCTGTGATATCTTTTTTCATGCCTGTAGTTTGTTTTTTTGTTTAAAAATATAAATACTGCAGGCACTCCTTTTTGACAATCCTTTTATCTATTACTATTTCATCTATATCTTATCCCGAACTGACGTAATCTGTTGCCAAAGAAGGGCTAGATCAAATAGCAAAAAAACAATATGAGGCTAAAATAAAAGAACACTCACATGTTCAAAAAATCAGAGTCTGTCCTATTATAATGGTTCCAATATTTTGGACAGAAAAATAAGAAAAATGAGATAGAATTCTTTAGCAAACAAGGAGAGCTAGAGATGAAAAAACAAGTAAGGCAATATAGTGCTGAGGAGAAAGCCAAAATTGTCATAGAAGCAATTAAGGGAGAGCTAACAATAGCCCAGATAACCAGTAAGTATGGTGTTCATGCAACACAGATCAGTAACTGGAAAAAACAAGGTCTTGAGTTGTTAGTACAAGGTTTTAAGAATAAAACACAGAGTGCTGATCCAAATCAGCAGGGGTTAATCAAGAATCTATATGAGCAAATTGGTCAGCCAATTACTCCCACTAGAAGTGGGAGTTTGTTATAGAACCGCTCAAAGCGGGTTAATATTACTTATTTTGACCTGTAAAACAGGTTAAGTTGATCAGCTCTTTTATCCTCAGATTCTTGGTTTTGAACGTATTTACGTACTACCTCTTCATTCGCTCCTACGGTACTCACAAAATATCCTCTTGCCCAAAATTTATGACCAGCAAAATTTTGCTGTTTATTCGCTATATTTTGTGCTACCCATATAGAACTTTTACCTTTAATAAAACCCACAATGGTTGAAATAGAATGTTTGGGTGGAATGGATATTAGCATATGCACATGATCCTGCATTAAATATCCTTCCTCTATCTTACATTCCTTTTGACCCGCTAAACGATGGAATACTTCTTTTAACTCTTTCCTAATAAATCCAAATATTGTTTTCTTGCGATATTTGGGTGTAAAAACAACATGGTACTTACATTCCCATGTACAGTGGTTTAAACTATTATAGTTTGGCATATACATTATCCTTCTTGATTCTGCTTTGAGCGGCAAAATCATTTAGGGATATCTTTAGTATATGTCAAACACTATGATTCCACCGCTGAAAGCGGTGGCTTAGCATTTGGGATAGTTAAGCGTTGAGTGTGACTGGCTCAAAAAAAATCTGCATTGTTTGGAATTAAAGGTTAGGTGTAATATGATAGAGCCTAATCATAATAAGTTAACAATTGTACAACAGTGTAAGTTATTGGATATTAGCAGGTCAACCTATTACTATCAACCTACTGGTATTAGTGAACAAGATATCAAGATTATGGCAATAATTGATGAGACCTATACTATGCATCCATATTATGGTATGCGGCGGATGGCTAAATATTTACAAGCCCAAGGTTTTTCGGTAGGTCGTAAAGCTGTTAGACGTTACTACAAGATAATGGGTCTTGAAGCTGTTTATCCTAAAATAAATTTAAGCAAGAGGAATCAAGTGCATAAAATATATCCTTATTTACTAAAAGGATTAGAAATAGTATTGCCAAACCAGGTTTGGAGTGCAGATATAACGTATATAAGACTGAGCCAAGGGTTCGTATATTTAGTAGCTATTATTGACTGGTATAGTCGTTATATTCTAAGTTGGCGAATCTCCATTAGTTTGGAAAGTGAATTTTGTGTAACAGCCCTTGAAGACGCTATAGAAAAATATGGTATGCCAAAAATATTTAATACTGATCAAGGAGTACAATTTACCTCGGAGAATTTTATTAGTATGCTAAAGCTACATAATATCTTGATTAGTATGGATGGTAAGGGACGAGCCTTAGATAATATTTTTATTGAACGTTTTTGGCGATCATTAAAACAGGAAAAAATTTATCGGATTATTTTAACAACAGTAAAGGAGGCAAAGACAGCAATTAACGAATATATGGACTTTTATAATAGACAAAGGATGCATCAAGCTTTGGATTATAAAACTCCAGAATGTGTATATTTTGAAAAAAATATTGTATAAAAACAACAATTTAATTTTTGTGAATTATATCTCTATTTATCTAAATTTTTGTCTAGACAAAGGGGACCACCTTAGAAAGCAGTAAGAGATTACTGTAAAAAAAGTAACTTAAGCAAGCAAGGAGGAATTATGGCTAAAAAATTAGATACAGATAAAGATACATTAAACATCAGTAATCAGCTAGTAGAAGAATTATTATCAAAAGCAGATCCATCGGAGTTATTTGGTCGAGATGGTTTATTTCAACAGCTAAAGAAGCAAATAGTTGAGAAAATATTAGCAAGTGAGTTGGATCATGAATTAGGATATTCAAAACATAGCAAGATGCCAAAAGTAGATAATAATCGTCGTAATGGTAGCTATGAGAAGACAGTAATTGATGGGGATGGTCGTAAGCTGACAGTAGAAGTACCAAGAGATCGGGAAGGAGAGTATAATCCTCAATTAATACCAAAAGGGCTGAGGAGATTTAATGGATTTGATGAGAAAGTGATATCCCTTTATGGTCGCGGTATGACAGTCAGCGAGATCCGAGGGCATTTAGAAGAAATATATCAAACTGATGTATCTGGTGACTTGATATCCACCATAACAGATGGGGTGATAGAAGAAGTAACTAGGTGGCAAAATCGTTGTTTAGATAGGGTGTATCCAATATTATACTTGGACTGTATCTAACCTGAGTTTGACGTAAGCACCAAACAAAATGCTAAGCATTATGTAATAACATAAACAAACTGTTGGTGGTGAGCTATGGTAAAAATAAAACCTTCTTTCAAACTAGTGTGTTAGGAGAAAGAATATTTGAAAAGTAAGAAGGGAGGGATTATAAAGTTCTCAAATAATAACAACAAAATTGGAGAATATATTATGATCCCTCTTACGGAGATTTTCTGCTTAATTGATGATTTTTGCAAGCATTTTGATACGGAGCAAAATAAATATATATTACCAAATCCTAACCTTAAGCGTAAAGTAGTTTGCAGTATAGGACTCTCAGAGATTATTACTATTATAGTAATGTTTCACTTGAGTCACTACCGTACCTTTAAAGATTTTTATTTATGCTACCTATGTCAAAGTTATAGAAAGGAATTTCCAAAACTTGTGAGCTATAGTCGTTTTGTTCAGTTAATGCCAATGAGCTTCATGCCCATGGTATTACTGCTAAAAAGCCTATCAGGAAAACAAACTGGTCAATATTATATCGACTCTACTAAACTTCCTGCTTGCCATAATTTAAGAATTAATAGACATAAAGTATTCAAAGACATAGCAAAAAGAGGTAAGACTTCCACTGGGTGGTTCTTTGGTTGTAAGCTACATATTGTCATTAACAGTTGCGGAGAGATTATGAGTTTTTCTTTAACTCCAGGAAATGTTGATGATAGAGCAGTGGTAGAAAATTTAGTAGATAAATTACAAGGCTGGCTTTTTGGTGATCGTGGGTATATCAGTAAAAAACTCACTCAATCCCTTGCTAATCAAGGTTTAGAACTAATAACAAAAATTAAAAGTAATATGAAAGAAAGAATAATAGATCCTATTAAAAAGCGGTTTTTAAATAAAAGGTATATTATTGAAACCATTAACGATCAACTAAAAAACCTTTGTCATATAGACCATACAAGGCATAGATCTGTTATGAATTTTCAAACTAACGTATTAGCTGGACTGCTTGCCTATGTTTTTAAGCCTAATAAAATTTCTGTAGCTTTTGGAAAATTAAACAATCTCAACCTTCCTTTTACATCAAACTGAGGTTAATAACATAAACAAACTGTTATCGGTGAACTATCAACCACAAGGGGTGGTGTTTGCGGTTATCCTGTGTTAAAGTTTAAGTCAGCCGAGTTGGTTAAAGAGATATAACCGGTACTGTCACTGGTGCAATGCAAGTCCGTTGGAAAGCATGGTTTTGGAGCTGTTGGTAAAATCATTGATGGCATTATGTGTTCTATAATACATAAGTGACCTCGTTTAAGAGATTAATTTCACTAAACACTCCAACTTAAAATTAGCTCGGTCTAATTTAATGGAGTAGTAATTTTATGACAAATAATATTTAATGGAGTAGTAATTTTATGACAAATAATAAAGAGCAAAAATTGGCTGTAATTAATCCTGACGCAGCAGGTATCGATGTTGGTTCTAGAGAACATTACGTTTGCGTACCAGCTGACAGGGATGAAAAGAACATTAGAAAATTTGCAGCTTTTACAAGTGATCTAAAAGAAATGGCAACTTGGTTAAAACAGTGTGGTATTAAAACAATCGCTATGGAATCAACAGGAGTCTATTGGATTCCTCTATTCCAAATTTTAGAGACCAGTGGCTTTGAAGTTATGTTAGTTAATGCAAGACATGTAAAAAATGTACCAGGACGTAAGACAGATATTAAGGACTGTCAGTGGTTACAGCGATTACATAATTTTGGATTATTAAATGCTTCATTTCGTCCTGAAGACCAAATATGTGAACTAAGAGCTTTTACCAGACAAAGAGATAGATTAATAAAAAATGCTGCAACACATGTATGCCGTATGCAGAAAGCGCTTAATGAAATGAATATCCAATTACATCATGTGATTAGTGATATAACAGGTGTAACAGGAATGAACATAATAAAAGCAATTATAGCTGGTGAGAGGGATGCAAACAAATTAGCAACATTTAGAGATTCTCGTATAAAAAGTAACGAGAAAACTATAATTAAAGCACTGGAAGGAGATTATCGCAAAGAACATCTGATGGTGTTAAAGCAAGAACTAGAAGGTTACGAATTTTATCTAAAACAAGTTAGTGAGTGTGACTCCGTCATAGAGGAATGTTACAAAAAATTTGATAAACGTAGTGACGATGATTTGCCAAATGGTAAAAGGCAACACAAGAGTAAAAATGCTCCCAAGTTTGATTTGCAACAATCATTATATAACACAGTGGGAGTAGACTGTAGCCAAATTCCAGGACTTAGCGAATTAAGCATACAAACAATAATATCGGAAGTGGGATTAGACATGAGTAAGTGGCAAACAGAGAAACATTTCGTATCCTGGCTTGGCTTTAGCCCTACTAATAAAATTACTGGTGGTAAAGTATTTGATACCAGAACAAAGAAGGTACAAAATAAAGCAAGTATGGCATTTAGGATGGCGGCACTTAACCTAGGTAAAGGTAAATCAGCACTAGCAGGATTTTACAGAAGAATAAAAAGTAGAGCTAATGCTCCAAAAGCTATTACTGCTACAGCAAGAAAACAGGCATGTATGTTTTATCGCTTGTTAAAATATGGTCAAGACTATGTAGAACAGGGAATTGAAGCTTATGAAAAACAATACCAGGAAACGATGGTGATAAATCTTCAAAAGCAGGCTGCAAAATTGGGTTTTGAGGTGACCAGAATAGAGCCTTTACCACAAGTTTGTTAAGAGACATGAATCAAATTAATGAATCAGGCATTAAAGCTGCCTCTCATTACGATGGAATAACTTACTGGACCTATAATTGGCGAAAATCAGGAGGGAGTAGTAGAATGTACGAAATAGCTAAACGTGAGAATTTTTATAAGCAAGAATATTGTGGCTGTATCTACTCACTAAGGGACAGCAATAATTGGCGTAAGTCAAACAACCGGGCTGAAATTGAAATTGGAGAAGAATATTATAAGGAATAGGAATTTTTCATACGAACTAGCTAAATTTAAGGTTTTACCAAGAAATTAATGTAAATTTGGTTTTCAGTTTTTATAATTTACTGATATACTTACTTAAGTGGCTATTAAAAATGAGCGTGAGTATGAAAATGACAAGATTAAGTATCGATATTCCTAATGAACTACATCAGTTTTTAAAAATTCATACTGCGTACAAAAAAGATACGATAATGAATTTTGTAAGAGAAGCTATATACATTAGAATAGATCAAGAGAAAAAATTAAACGAAGAATCTGTTAACGTGTTAAAAGAATCAAGTAAAGGTCTAAATATAAATACATATTCATCTTATGAAGAAATGTATAAAAAACTGAACTTGATATGATTATATAGAGTGATATGGTCAATTAACCTGAATTAGTACCGAATAAGCACACATCGTGCTGTCATTGCGAGGAAGACCGTAGGTCAACGAAGCAATCCATAAAAGCAATAAAAAATGGATTGCCTCGACCACTACGCGGTCTCGCAATGACGTTGAGACATTGCTTCGTTGCTAATATGGTAAAGAAGATAATTTTTTTAATTATTTATCTTAAAAAATATTAGTGGTCAATTAGTTATAGTGTATATTATATTTATGAACAATTTTAGAGTTTTATTGGTAGTTTTTTGTCTGTTTTGTACTAATAATTGTGTCTTAGCTTCGCAAAAAACAATAAGAATTGGTTCTGGTTCGATTTTGAAAGGTTATTACTCTATCGGATTGGATTTGTGTAGAACCATTACTTTAGCTGATAAAACTGTAAATTGTGAAGTAGTACCTACCAATGGAGGTGTTGAAAATTTAACTTTGCTAAGAGAAGGTAAGATAGATTTAGCTTTGGTGCAATCCAATATAGCATTGGAAGCGTTTGAAGCTGTTGGGCATTATGCTAATACAGAGAAAATGCAAGAAATGCGTCAGGTGCTTAATTTATATGACGAGCTTTTTACTGTTGTAGTAAAAAGTCAGGATAAGGATAAAATAAAAGGCTTTTCAGATATTGAAGGGAAGAGAATATCAAATGGTTTGTCATTGTCTAGTAATACCATTACTTACAATGCTATCAGGAAGTTATATAATTTTACCAAAGAGCCAATAGATTGCGATGAAATGAGTTACGAAGAGTCAATAAAACAATTTTGTAATGGTAAAATTGATGTGATGATTATGACGGTAGGTCATCCTAATGCTTTAGTAGGATTTACGGCTAATAGTTGCGGGATTGATTTTATACCTATGGAAAATGATAAAATTGAACAATTACTAGCCACTAATAAAGCTTTTCATAAGGGATTGCTGGATAAAAGATTATATCCTGGAATTACTGCAGATTTGAATACAGTGGCAGTAACGGCAATTTTAGTTACTAATAGCAGTATGGATGCTAAATTATTGGATAAATTTATTGGTATGTTTCATAAAAATGTAAAACATTTTAAACATTCTAATTATATGTTATATAATATCGATATTAATCATTTTGCTGATACTAATAACTTTATTTTGCCAAAACATTCAGCAGTAAGAAATAGATAAATCTAAAACACGTCATTGCGAGCGAACGTATGTGAGCGAAGTAATCCATTTTTAGTCACTTTCTGGATTGCTTCGTCGACCTTACGGTCTCCTCGCAATGACGTCGTAGGTAAATCTAAAAGCGTAAAGTAAGTAAATAGATAAACATCGGAGTAGTTGTTAATTGTGTTTAAAAATATAATAATACCATTAGATTTGTCGGATAAACAATCGGTTAAGGCGATATTACCCAAAGCTTTAAATTTTGCTACTATCTTTAATGCCAAATTACATTTTCTTTATATCATCTCGGATTTTGGTATGAAAATGGTTGAGGATTATTTGCCTAAAAGCTGGGCAAAAGATCAAAAAGAAAAATATCGGGTACAGGTAACAGAACTAATTAGACAATATGTGCCTGAGGAGATCGAAGTTGAATTACATATTGGTCGAGGGGCGGTCTATGATGAAATAATACAATACGCTAATGAAGTAAAAGCTGATTTAATTATTATTTCAGCAGTACGACCACAGCTTAGAGATTATATGTTAGGTCCTAATGCGTCGAAAATTGTGCGGCATTCTGGGGTGTCGGTTTTGGTTGTCCGAGAATAGTTGGAATATGTATATACAACTTCTTGAAAAATTGATTAGTTTTCAATCAATAACCCCTAAGAGTAAAGGTTGTATTGAATATATTGGTAATTTATTAGAAAAAAATGGTTTTAAGACTGAAACCAAAATATTTGGTGAAGATAATTATAAAGTAACCAATCTTTATGCTGTTTATGGTACGGCTCGTCCTAATATTTGTTTTGCTGGACATGTTGATGTTGTGCCAGCAGGTGATAGAGCATTATGGCTTAATGATCCTTTTATAGCAAGTAAGGTGGGTGATAAAATTTATGGTAGGGGAACTGTTGATATGAAGGGAGCGATAGCATGTTTTTTGGCTGCTAGCTTGCAGTTCATTGAATGTGTTAAAGTTCCTAATGGTTCAATTAGTTTTCTAATTACTAGTGATGAGGAAGGAAGTGGCAAATATGGCACTGTAGAAATGCTAAAATATTTGCATCAACATGATAATAATTTGATCGATCTTGCTATTGTAGGCGAACCAACAAATGAACATCAAGTAGGGGATACCGTAAAAATTGGTCGACGTGGAAGTATTAACTTTAACTTAGCTCTATATGGTACAGCTGGGCATGTAGCATATCCATTACAAGCCAATAATCCGATTCATCCTTTAGTTCAAATACTTAATGAGTTGGTTAATTATCGATTAGATGAAGGGAGTAAATTTTTTCAACAGTCAAATTTAGAAATTACTTCTATTGATGTAGGCAATGATATAACTAATGTAATAGCAGGGAAAGTTACAACAAAGTTTAATGTTCGTTTTAATGATGTTCATTCGTCATCTAGCATAACAGATTTGATAGAGCAGATAGTTACCAAATATTGTGCTAAATACCAATTTAAATATGAATTAAGTAGTGTATCTTCAGCTAATTATTTTATCCAAGAACCAACAGGGTTAATTGCTGATTTTGTTCAAGTAGTATCCGATACAACTCAAATATCTACAAAATTATCTACTAGTGGTGGTACTTCTGATGCGAGGTTTATCAAAAATTATTGTCCTGTTGTGGAATTTGGTTTATTATCTGATACAGCACATAAAATTAATGAATATACAAAAGTTAGAGATTTACAAAGCTTATATCATGTGTATTATAATGCTCTGACAAAATTTCTAGCTGAAACTAGTTGATAAATAGTCAAGATACACTATGCGGGTGTGACGGAATTGGCAGACGTACTAGATTTAGGTTCTAGTGCCGCAAGGCTTGGGGGTTCAAGTCCCTCCATCCGCACCACAAATAAATAACGCAAAAATTGCAGTGATTGGTTTAGCAATTCTTCAAGTTTTTGCATGATATTTTAATATTGCTAATGAGTTTTTAGTATGCAAGTCACAGAACTTAAAAATGAAGGTCTAGATTTTGAAGTGAAAGTTGTCCTTCCTTCTTCTAAAATTGCCAATAAAGTGCAAAAAGAATTAGATAGTTTATCAAAAAAAGTTAAACTTAATGGATTCCGTGCTGGAAAAGTGCCAATTAACATTGTTAATCAAAAATATAGGCAGTCTGTTAGGTCTGATGTGGTAAGCCATGAAATTAATCACGCAGTACAGCATATTGTTAAAGATCATAAACTCAAAACAGTAGGTAATCCTCAATTAGAAGATTTATGTGATAAAGATAATGAGGATCTAGAATTTACTCTAAAATTTGAGCTGCTACCTGATGTTGAATTACCAGATTTCAAAAAAATTAAAATCACTTATCCAAAATTAGTCATTGAGGAAGAGGATCTTAAAAAGCAAATAGATAAGCTTGCATCTATATCAAAAAATTATACTAAAGAAAACAAAGGACAAGTAGAAAAAGGGCAAGAAGTTACTATTGATGCGATTGGTTATGTCAATAATGAGCCTTTTGAAGGTGGTAAAGTTACAGATTACAAATTAGTAATTGGTAGTGGAGCTTTTATTGATGGGTTTGAAGATCAGCTTATTGGTAGTAAAGCTGGAGATGAGGTAGAGGTTAATGTTACATTCCCAAAAGAATATCATATGGAACAAATCGCAGGTCAGCCTGCTAAATTTATTGTTCAGGTAAAGGCGGTACATTCTGCTGATGAAATAGTCGTTGATGATGAGTTTGCTAAGAAATTTAATTGTAAGACAGTTGAAGAATTGCGTACTAATATTTCTAAAAGTATAGCAGATGAATATAGGGAGCATATACATACTTTAATGAAAATGAGATTATTTGATCAATTAGAAGAGATATTAACGTTTAATGTTCCCAAATCTTTAATAGCTCAGGAAGTAGATACTTTAAAATCTCAAACGGAGAAAAGTAACGACTCAGATTCAATATTTAAAGATAAATCAGAAGCAGAAATTAATGAGTACTATAATAAGCTAGCCTTACGTCGTGTTAGAGTAGGTCTGATGTTATCCGAATATATGCAAGTTAAGAATTTACGTATTGAACAGGATGATATTAAAAATGCTGTTATAACTCAAGCAAGGAGATTTCCAGGTCAAGAAAAAGCAATATTAAAATTCTATCAAGAAAACCCTCGATCTATTGAGCACTTAAAAGGTCCATTATTAGAAGAAAAAACAGTGCAACATATTTTTGACAATGAAGTAATCTTAGAAGAAAAAGATTACACAAGAGAAAAGCTGGAGGAATTTTTAACACAAGAAGAAGATCGGGTGGTGTAGCTCATAGCACCCTACAATTTTTATTGTATAAGTATTAAACAGCATGAAAACGTCATTGCGAGAAGGCGTGAGCCAAGAAGCAATCCATTCCTGGTCATTTTTTGGATTGCTTCGTCGACCTTACGGTCTCCTCGCAAGAGTCTGTCCTATAGTTTGTGTAAGTTGCAAAGAAAGCAGTAAGAGATTACTGTAAAAAAGTAACTTAAGCAAGCAAGGAGGAATTATGGCTAAAAAATTAGATACAGATAAAGATACATTAAACATCAGTAATCAGCTAGTAGAAGAATTATTATCAAAAGCAGATCCATCGGAGTTATTTGGTCGAGATGGTTTATTTCAACAGCTAAAGAAGCAAATAGTTGAGAAAATATTAGCAAGTGAGTTGGATCGTGAATTAGGATATTCAAAACATAGCAAGATGCCAAAAGTAGATAATAATAGTCGTAATGGTAGCTATGAGAAGACAGTAATTGATGGGGATGGTCGTAAGCTGACAGTAGAAGTACCAAGAGATCGGGAAGGAGAGTATAATCCTCAATTAATACCAAAAGGGCTGAGGAGATTTAATGGATTTGATGAGAAAGTGATATCCCTTTATGGTCGCGGTATGACAGTCAGCGAGATCCGAGGGCATTTAGAAGAAATATATCAAACTGATGTATCTGGTGACTTGATATCCACCATAACAGATGGGGTAATAGAAGAAGTAACTAGGTGGCAAAATCGTTGTTTAGATAGGGTGTATCCAATATTATACTTGGACTGTATCTATGTAAAATCTAGAGACAATCACATAGTAATAAATAAAGCAGTATATTTAGCACTTGCTGTAAATATAGAAGGGAAAAAGGAGTTACTTGGCATTTGGATAGGCAAAAATGAAGGTGCTAAATTTTGGATGCAAGTAGTTACTGAGTTAAAGAATCGAGGAATTGAACAAATTTATGTTGCTTGTGTGGGGTTTAAAGGGCTTTCCAGAAGCTATAAGCAGTGTATTCCCGAGTACTATAGTACAATTATGTATTGTACATATGGTTCGCAATTCAGTAAAGTATGTGTCATATAAAGATTTAAAAGAGGTCACATCAGATCTAAAACAAATTTATACAGCTAATAATGACGAAATGGCACGTTTAAAACTTCAGCAATTTGGTGTAAAATGGGATAAAAAATATCCGGTAATTTCTGATATTTGGCAACGTAATTGGTCTGGGATAATACCGTTTTTTGCCTTTCCTGAAGAGAACAGAAAGGTAATTTATACTACTAACACTATAGAATCTGTAAATCGTCAAATTAGAAAAATTATCAAAAATAAGGGGGTGTTTCCAGATGATAAGTCAATTCAAAAAATAATATTTTTATCCTTACAAAATGCAGCCAAAAAATGGAGTCAATCATTTAATTTGTGTGTGCGTCAAGATAAGGTGCATTAATCTTACGGGTGAAAGTCCTGTTATGGAAGGAGTAGCTAGCTCCACCATATAGCGAGTCTTGTGCTGCTGAAGGTAACGACAGTAGTAAAGCGTAGACAGCGAAACATCCGAGCCGAAACCAAATGGTGAACGTGATAGCCCTGAAATGATATTGGTAGTGGAAGTCGATGTGCTACACAACGCAGTAGACAAGAGAAAACTAGAGGTCAAACTAGCGAAAATCCGAAAGTTTTCAACCATCGGGGTCTCAGGCGTCAGCGAGTTTGTAGAGATTAATGACACAACTTGAGAAGTCCTTATAACTCTTACTGAGTTAAGTAAGTATTCAAAGTACAAGTGCCGAAACATAAGGCTTTGGAGATGGTGTTAAGGATGGCTGAGTCAGTTGTAGTAGTGATGAAGCTTCGTAATGGGAGTGGAGCGAAGGGCTGACAGAAAGGTAAGAACGTAAGAGGGAAACAATGACCGTACACAGCATAGACGGAAATACATGGTCAACGAAACTTGAGCGTATAAAGTTGCTATCATCACAAAATCAAGACATAAAGTTTAATAATCTTGGACATATTATTGATTTAAAGATGTTAGAAGAACAATATAAGGAACTTGATAGCAAGAAAGCTGTAGGAATAGATGGTATAACCAAAGCGGTTTATGGTAAGAAGTTGGAAGCAAATTTGCTCTCGCTCCTTACTAAAATTCGCAAGGGGCAATATCAAGCTAAACCTGCACGAATTACATTGATTCCAAAAGAAGATGGAGGCAAAAGACCTTTGGTAATATCATGCTTTGAAGACAAGATAATCGAGTCGGCAGTAAGCAAGATATTAAACTCAGTGTTCGAGCCAATATTCTTAAAATGTTCTTACGGGTTTCGACCTAAATTAAACGCCCATGATGCACTTAAGGAGTTGAATAGACTTACGTATAACTTCAATAAAGGAGCTGTAGTTGAAATTGATATAACTAAGTGCTTCAATTCAATCAAACATTCTGAGTTGATGGGATTCCTAAGAAAGAGAATATCTGACAAAAGATTCCTAAGACTAGTTATGAAACTGATGGAAACACCAATTATAGAAAACGGCATTACAGTTACTAACAAGGAAGGATGCCGCCAAGGGTCTAAAACATCACCAATTTTGGCAAATGTCTTCCTACATTATGTTATTGACTGTTGGTTTGCTAAAATCAGCAAGGAAAACATAAGAGGGCAAACTGGAATGGTGAGGTATTGTGACGATATGGTGTTCGTCTTTGAGAATGAAGAAGACGCGAGGAAGTTTTATGAGGTTTTGCCCAAAAGATTAAACAAGTATGGCTTGAACATCAATGAAGCTAAATCGCAGATGATTCAGTCCGGTAGATACCATGCTGAGGACTTAGCTAAGCAAGGTAAGAAGATCAAGAGTTATAATTTTCTTGGCTTTACTTGCTATTGGGGTAAATCAAGGTTTGGTAACATATGGAGATTAAAATATACCACAAGGAAAGATCGATTTACCGAGAAGCTTAAAGGGCTAAGAGAATATCTACGAAGTCACCTTAATGAGAGGGGCAAAGAACAGATATTATTGCAAGTCATTAGAGCTACAAAGGGGTGGATCAATTATCATGGTATATCAGATAATCAAAGACGAGTAAGTTCATTTATTCACCAAACTAGGCGAGCAATATATGGGTGGTTTAATAGAATGGGTGGGAAGCGTAAGATGAATTGGCAAAGATTAGCTGAAATACTCAAAAGGGTCGACTTTCCAAATAAGTGGAAGACCATTTCAATGTTCTAAAACCAACAAAAAAAAAATAGGGTACAAGCCTATCTTACCTTTCGGGAGCCGGATGCGGTAGCTCTGCATGTCCGGTTCTGAGGAGGGGCTTAACCAAGCAATTGGTTAGGTCTACTCACAAAGTTCATTTTTTATTTTCCAATAAATCATATTTAAAGGCTCTGTACAAATAAGTGTGTAAATTTTTCAAAGGTTATATAAAAATATAATATAACAAAAGGAGAAATTATAATGCGTCACAAACAAAATGAAGCAATGAATCAAGCAATAGATTTATTAATAAATAATGATACAGATATATCAACTTTATTTAAAGAGGATGGTTTATTAAAACAATTAACCAAAAGGCTTGTAGAGAAGGCATTGCAGTCAGAGATGAATAATCACTTAGGATATGATAAATATTGTCATACTGATAGCAATAATGTTCGTAATGGTAGTAAAGTAAAGAATCTAGTAACAAATAATGGAGTTGTAGAGATTGAGGTTCCAAGGGATAGAAGTAGTACATTTGAACCTGCATTAATTCCGAAGCGTCAAAGACGTATTGAAGGATTTGATGATAAAATAATATCGTTATACGCTAAAGGAATGAGCTTATCTGATATTAAGATTCAAATGCAAGAATTGTATGGAGCTGACGTTAGCGAAAGTTTGATAAGTCAAATTACTGATGATGTAATTGAGGATGTCAAGATATGGCAAAGCCGACCATTGGATCGAGTATATGCTATAGTATTTTTTGACTGTTTAGTAGTAAAAGTACGTCAAGATAAACGAATTATCAATAAGTCTGTATATGTAGCATTAGGTATTGATTTATCTGGAAGGAAGGATATTTTAGGATTGTGGAACAGTGAAAATGAAGGAGCTAAATTTTGGCTTGGTAATTTTACTGAGATGAAGAACAGAGGTATGCAAGACATGCTTATTGCTTGCAGTGATAATTTAACCGGTATGTCTGAGGCAATAGAAGCAGTTTTTCCGAAAACCGAACATCAATTATGTATTGTACATCAGATTAGAAATAGTTTAAAATATGTATCATATAAAGACCGAAAAGAATTAGCGGCTGATTTAAAGCCTATATATACTGCTAGCACAGAGGAAGAAGCACATCTTGCTTTAGAATCTTTTGAAGCTAAATGGAGTAAACAGTATCCACAAATTGCTAAATCTTGGTATGTTCATTGGGAAAATTTAATGGTTTTTCTAGAATACCCTGAGGCGATAAGGAAAGTAATATACACAACTAATAGTATAGAATCTGTCAATAGCCAATTACGTAAGGTTACTAAGAATAAAAGGGTTTTTCCAAATGATAATGCCGTTTTTAAGACCTTATATTTGGCAATTGATTATATGACCAAGAAATGGGTTATGCCGATTCCAAACTGGAACGCAGCTATGGCTCACTTTTTGATAAAATTTGAAGGTAGAATTTAAGCCCTATGAAAAATTTACACACTTAATTAGAAAGGCTCTATTTAAAATCTCCACAAAGTATTTCAAATTGATTTAAAGCTAAAGACCAATCTTTAATAGGCATGGTCCATTTTTTGGCTGCATTTTGTAGGGATAAAAATATTATTTTTTGAATTGACTTATCATCTGGAAACACCCCCCTTATTTTTGATAATTTTTCTAATTTGACGATTTACAGATTCTATAGTGTTAGTAGTATAAATTACCTTTCTGTTCTCTTCAGGAAAGGCAAAAAACGGTATTATCCCAGACCAATTACGTTGCCAAATATCAGAAATTACCGGATATTTTTTATCCCATTTTACACCAAATTGCTGAAGTTTTAAACGTGCCATTTCGTCATTATTAGCTGTATAAATTTGTTTTAGATCTGATGTGACCTCTTTTAAATCTTTATATGACACATACTTTACTGAATTGCGAACCATATGTACAATACATAATTGTACTATAGTACTCGGGAATACACTGCTTATAGCTTCTGGAAAGCCCTTTAAACCCCACACAAGCAACATAAATTTGTTCAATTCCTCGATTCTTTAACTCAGTAACTACTTGCATCCAAAATTTAGCACCTTCATTTTTGCCTATCCAAATGCCAAGTAATACCAATTGCAATAATTAACACGGTGTGTTTATCCAGTCTCTATACATAATTGATTTTACTAAATCTACATTATGAGCAAATTGATTCCAAGCGTAACAAGCCATAGTGACGATATCTTCATATACACCATAACATTGGTTAGACAAGAAATGATTTTTGATCCATTCCCAAACTTGTTCCATTGCATTAAGTTCCGGTGCATAGGGCGGAAGCGGTATCAAAGTGATATTGCTTGGCACAGTTAGTTTTTTGGCTGTGTGCCAACCTGCATTATCCGTTAGTAAAGCTATATGTCGGTTGCCTTGAATACTGCGAGAAAGCTCTTCTAAGAATTTATTCATTGCCTGTGTGTTTGCATATGGTAAAATTAATGCAAAAGCTTCTCCTGTATCATGGCAAGCAGCTCCATAAATATATGTTGAAATGAATTGCTGTTGCCGAACTTTACGGGGTCTAGTGCCACGCTTAGCCCATATACGAGTTAAGCTACCTTGTTGCCCAACTCGAGTTTCATCCTGAGACCATATATCAACTTTACATCTATCGATATTTTTTGGTAATAATTTTGTTAACATGTCTGGGAAGTTTTTTTATATGTATTTTGAGTCTCTTGATTTGACTTTGGATGCATTGAACGAGAAGTAATCCAGCTAAAACCAAGGCGGTGCATAGTATTGTAGACTGTTTTTAAAGCGCATTTAGCACCATATTCCTCAAGTAACATGATATGTAGCTCCTTTCCAGTTATATACCCACCAGTTTTACTTTCACTGAGCGTATTGATTTTATCAAAAAGAGCAGACTCTTGTATAGTGTTAATCTTCCTAGGGGCGCCGCTTCTTTGTGATTCAAATAATCCTTCAAAACCATGATTCCTAAATCTTCTGAGCCATGATTGCACAGTTTTCCAGTGTGACTTCACTATTTCAGATATGGCTTTTAAAGATTTGCCTAATTGAAGGTGATACATCGCCAATAAACGTATACGATTTCGACCATGCGGCTCATGTTTCATCATTTTTATAAAATCATGACCATGAAAACCTTGTGGTAATATTAACCTAGCCATTTGAGTACCTTTATCAGTTAAAAACCCATTTTACACCACTGCGTTAATTATTGCAATTGGTATAACTCCTTTTTCCCTTCTATATTTACAGCAAGTGCTAAATATACTGCTTTATTTATTACTATGTGATTGTCTCTAGATTTTACATAGATACAGTCCAAGTATAATATTGGATACACCCTATCTAAACAACGATTTTGCCACCTAGTTACTTCTTCTATTACCCCATCTGTTGGACCAGTGTTAAGAACAAGCTCTTTTGCCGCCACTTACAGTTCCTAAAAAAATAATGTTTACACTTTTTTATTGTTAGAGCAAAAAATATATTGCAAAATAATTGTAATATGAATAAAATCGAGTAAATCAATACCGACACTGTGATTTCTAGGAACAGATAAAAATGCAATATAATTTATCATTAGAGGATTTAAATTTATGCAAGAAAAAGAAAGGTCAATCAAATCAGTTAACTTTTGCAATAATGTTAGTGTATTTCAAAAAATACATACAATTTCCCTCTAATAAAGCTAACACAGTTTCGATGCAATTATTGTTACAGGTTGCCAAACATTTAGATATTGATCCAACACAAATTATTACATTTGACTGGGATACACGTACTGGAGAAAGGTATCGTCAGGATATCAGACAGTATTTAGGATATCGTGTAGCAAATGCCAAGGATATTACATTAATAATGAATTATCTTGTAGATGACTTGATACCGCGTCATTTCTCAGATTCAGTGCTACTTGAACAAATACGTACATATTTCATCAAAGATAGAATAGAAATTGTTAATACCAAACAATTAGAAAATTACATTTCGTTAGCTAAACAAAAATTTGAACAACAATTTTTTAGAAAAATATTTGATAATTTAAGTCAAGGAAATCTTCTTTTAATAGATCGCATTCTTAGTAAAAATAGTGATGAGGATAATAACATTATAGAATTATCAGAACTTAAAAAAGATATCTCTGGAGCTAAAATTAAGAATATTCAATGTGCCATAAATAAAATCAATTTACTAGGTCAAATCAAATTATCTGACTGCATAATAGAGTCAGTAGACAGAAAATTATTATTAAAATATTATGAACGTGTGATGGTTTTTGCACCTAGCAATATTCTAGATTTTGCCCCGACTATAAAATATGCCACCATGGCAATATTCTGTAGTGTAAGACTGGAGCTATTGTTGGATGCCTTAATAGATACCATGATTAAACTAATTAAAAAGATGCGAGCCGGAGCAGAGAAGCATGTAGACCGTCATATTCTTCAGGAAGTTAAGCGTGTTGACGGAAAGTTTGATATTCTAGAAAAGTTGGCTATACTAAATGCAAAAAATCCTAAAAGCATTATTGAGGACAAAGTTTATCCGGTAGTGCCTCAGGAGAAGCTGGAAGAAGTAATTGAAGATCTACAACATCGTGGTAGTAAGTGGTATCAGGCTCAGGTGCGAGAAAAAATGCATACCACCTATGCTTATGGCAATAGAGGTAGTCTACTTGCGATAATAAGAATATTACAAATTTCTGAAGATCATATTGATTATCAACCTATCTTAAAGGCAATTCGTTTTATCAACCAATACTGGAATGAATCAGATTTAGCTTACTATATTAATATCCCACCAATCAATAGAGCTATCCCACAGAACTGGTATAGCATGATCTTTAAAATAGAAAAAGGTCAATTGCGAATAAATAAATATAATTATGAACTAGCCATATTAGAACAGATTAAAGAACTTCTTGGTTTTAAAGCTATTTGGGTTAATAAAAGTTACCGTTATAGAGATCCGAATAAGGACTTACCGAAGGACTTTATTGAGAAACGAGAATCATATTATGAGTTACTTGGGTTACCGCTAAAATTCGAGGAGTTCGTAGAAAAATTAAAGACTTCACTTACTAACAGCTTAGATGCATTAAATGCAAATATTCCTAATAATCAGTTTGTAAAGATCCAACAAAGTAAAGTTGGTAACAATATAAAGCTTACTCCCTTAGACTCACAGGATGAACCTGATAATATTATTAAGTTACAGCAAGAAATCAATAATAAGTGGTCAAGTATACACTTAATTGATATTTTAAAAGAGTGCGATCTAAGAATCAATTTTACTAAGGAACTTGAAACTGTTGGTAAAAGCAGCAATATCAATAGTTCTGATCTACAAAGAAGACTATTACTATGTATATTTGGCATTGGTAGCAACACCGGATTAAAAAGAATCAGCATTGCTAATGATAATGTTAATTATAGTGATTTACGTTATGTAAAAAAACGCCATATTAATGCTACAAACATTAGAAATGCTATTCGTACAATGGTTAATAACGTTTTAAAAACACGAAATCCTGATGTTTGGGGAGAGGCTACTACAACAGTGGCCTGTGACTCAACTCATCTGTTTGCTTGGGATCAAAATCTAATGAGCGAATGGCATTTTCGTTATGGTAAGAAAGGAGTAATGATTTATTGGCATGTTGACAAGAAATCATTATGTATTTACTCGCAGTTAAAGGATTGCACCTCATCAGAGGTAGGTAGCATGATAAAAGGCATTATTGACCATGATACGGACATGGACATGAATCGTGTATTTGTCGATACCCATGGACAAAGTGTAATAGGTTTTGCCGTGAGTTATTTACTAGATTTCTCCTTATGCCCGAGACTAAAGGCAATCAATAAGCAAAAATTGTATTACGTTGATTCTAGAGATAGAAATAAATATAAAAATATTTCAGAGATCCTAAAGGGAAGTATAAATTGGGAGTTATTAGAAGATAATTACGATGAGACTGTCAAACATATGGTTGCCCTAAAACTAGGAATAGTTACACCATCCGTATTAATCAAAAGATTTAGTAATAATAATTACGCTCATCCGGTATATAAGGCACTGGTAGAACTAGGCAAAGCCAATAAAACCATATTTTTGTGTAAATATTTATCCTCGGAAGAATTACGTATTGAAGTTAATGAAGGACTAAATATTGTTGAACGCCTTAATAATGTAATGGATTTTATTTTTTACGGTAAACTAGGTCACATTGCAACGAACAATATTGAAGATCAGGAATTATCGGTATTATGTTTACATCTGTTGCAGGTATGTATGGTTTATATCAATACCTTGATTATTCAACAAATATTATCACAGCCACATTGGCAGAACAGGTTTATGCCTGAAGACTATAGAGCATTAACACCGTTATTCTCAGGTCATATAAATCCTTATGGTCTTTTTCCGTTAGATTTTAATAAACGCTTGTTAATCGGGATAACTATTTAATTGCTTATTATGATATTAGAACGTACGCCAGTTAGAGAAAAAGCTAAATATTTTTGCAAACATCTGAAAAAAGAAAAGCCTGATTATAATTACTTAAGAGAATTATTCAGGCATATAAGAAAAAATCTTGATGTAGAAGTAAAGAGTGGTAAGGAAAGGAAGTTGCCGTATGTGCCTACGGAAGAGGAAATAAATAAATATTACAACACGGTATGGAAATCTAGAAATATGAAGCATATAGTAATGATTAAAACATTGCTTTATACCGGGGTGAGAGTTTCTGAGTTAGTAAATATAAAAATATCTGACATAGATTTAGATAATTGTCAGATAAAAGTTGTGCAAGGTAAGGGAAAGAAGGACAGAATAGTTCCGTTTCCTGATAGTTTTAAGGAAATATTAGCTGTTCATCTAGAAAATATGAAAAGAAATGATTCAAAATATTTATTTGAATCAAGTTTGAAGATGGCATATTCTGATCGAGGCATTAGAAAAATATTAATGAACTATACAAAAGAAGCGGGTATTGAGCATTCAATATCTCCTCATACATTAAGACATTTTCTTTTTACTTGGATGAAGAAAAAAGGCGTAGATGACGCATTAATTCAGCCATATTCAGGACATGAGAGTCGTCAATCATTGGAGATGTATTCAAAATTATCACTCGGAGATTGCCAATCTGAGTATGAAAAAAGGATTAAAGATTTTCCAATTTAATTCTAAGTGGCGGCAAAAGAGCTTGTTCTTAACACTAGTCCAACTAAGGTAAGTAGCTGGGATCAAAATTTAATGACTGAGTGGCATACACGCTACAAAGGACGTGGAGTGATGATTTATTGGCATGTCGATCAAAATTCCACCTGTATCTATTCCCAACTAAAAACTTGTTCTTCTTCAGAAGTAGGTAGCATGATTAAAGGAGTTCTTGATCATTGTACTAAAATGGATATGCAAAAAACTTATGTAGATACCCATGGACAAAGTACTATTGGCTTTGCTTTTAGTCACCTATTAAATTTTGATTTATTACCTAGACTTAAGAACATAAAAAAACAGAAATTATATTACTCGGCAACCAAGGATAAAAATAATTATCAGAATTTAACTGCTATTTTAAAATCATCAATTAACTGGCAGTTAATTGTCCAATACTATCATGAGGTAGTAAGATACCTAGCAGCACTAAGAACAGGGACAGTAGAACCTGAAGTAATGTTTAAAATCCTTAGTAATAATAATGCTGATCATCCTGTTTATAAGGCTCTAACTGAGATTGGTCATGCGGTAAAGACAATATTCCTATGTCGTTATTTAATGTCGGAAGCACTACGTATTGAGATAAATCAAGCATTAAATGTTGTTGAAAGATTGAATAGTATCATGGGGTTCATATTTTATGGTAAGTTAGGTGAGATATCTACCAATAACAAAGATGACCAAGAATTAGCTATAGTCTGCTTGCATTTATTGCAGGTATGTATGGTATATATTAACACATTGATTATTCAAGAAGTATTATCTGAGCCAATTTGGCAACATAAACTAACTGACGAAGATAAAAGAGGATTAACACCTTTAATTCATAACCATATTAATCCATACGGCTTATTCCCATTAGATTTAACTCAACGCCTAATCATAGAACAGCCAAAACAAATGGTAACAGTATGATTAGTAACATTGAACGTACCCCTGTTCGTCAAAAAGCTAAGCAACTAGCTAAATCCTTAAGGTCAGAATATCCTAATTATGATTATTTACGTGAGCTTTTTCGGCACTTGCGGAAAGAATTAAATGTTGAGGTGAACCATAAAGACAAGAAATTACCATATGTACCAACAGAAAAGGAAATAGATAAATATTATAAAGTAGTCTGGCAATCTCGTAATATGAAGCATGTAGTAATAATTAAAACATTATTATATACGGGAGTTAGAGTCAGAACGCCCTCGCAAAGCGAGGGGCTTGACGGTTATGAGCAGCCCAAAGGGCTGCCATTGTTAATTAAAATTCTCCTGATTCGTCAGAGCCTAAACTATCAAGTTGCTCTTGATTCTTAATGTAGTGTTTGATCTGATTCTCTTCAAATCCTACAGTTGAGACCGCATAACCTCTAGCCCACAACTTTTCTCCATTAAAATTACGTTTTCTTCCACCAAACTGCCTAGCAACGGCTATAGCACTTTTCCCCTTGATATAGCCTATTACTTCAGCTACAGAATATTTAGGAGGAATCTTGATGAGCATATGCACATGATCTTGTACCATATGCCCCTCTATGATCTTGCTCCCACGTTGAAAAGCTAACTCATGGAATACGTTCCCAAGATATTTTCTAACCTTCCCGTACAATTCTTTTTTACGACACTTTGGAATAAACACAATATGATATTTGCAATCCCATTTAGAATGATTTAAACTTTCGTATGTTGTCATATATTTTCTCCTTTGACCGTCAAGCCAAAGAAGTTATATATGATAACTTTTTATTTTATACTAAATCTAAAGGCCAAGCCTTGATGGTCTCACTAGTCAAACTAGTGGCTTACCTATCATTGAGTTAGTGAGTTGGTTAAACTAAAACTAAGCGATGTTGATGTCGATAGATGTCAAATAAAAGTCATAGAAGGTAAGGGAAAAAAAGACAGAATAGTTCCGTTTCCCAATAACTTTAAGGAAATACTAGCATTACATATAGACACAATGGAAAAAATAGGGGCAAAATATTTATTTGAATCATCATGGAACAAGGCATACACAGATAGAGGTATTAGAAAGATCTTAGCTGGGTACACTAAGGAAGCTGGCATTGTAGAATCAATTTCACCACATAAATTAAGACATTTCTTATTCACTTGGTTAAAGAAGCAAGGGGTAGAAGATGCTTTAATTCAGCCATATTCAGGACATGAAAGTCGTCAATCTTTAGAGATATATTCTAAATTATCTATAGGTGATGCCCAGAAAGAATATGACAATGTTATCAAGAGATTTCCCGTCTAAAATGAAAGTGGCACTTCATCGCACGTTCCCTAACACTCCGCCTACTAGGTTGCAGACAATTTTTGGCATTGGAGCAATCAATGCTAGTTGTTTGAGTGTAGCCCCAATAGAAAGTTATCCAACCCCGAGGGATTTTGCTGCTTCGCTTGGTTTGGTACCAAAGCAACATAGCTCAGGAGATAAGATAGTTTTAGGAGGGATTACCAAACAGGGAGATAGATATGCCAGAACTATGTTGATTCAAGCCGCAAGGACAATAGCAATAAGAGCAAAAAGTGGTAAGGAATCGAAAGATAAACTAGTGCGTGCAGTGGGCAGTGAAGAAATTTGCTGAAAATAAATCATATAATATTATATGTGTTGGTTTAGCAAATAAGTTAGCAAGGATTGCTTATGCAGTAGTCACCAATGGTAGCGAATATGTTGCAAATTAGTTTAGTTGAGAAAAAAGAAGAAACTATGTCAACTAAATAAAAATTGGTAATTGATAAATATTGCGAGTAAAGAATAGTAACAATAAAGAGAACGAAAGTTAAAGAGTTAATGAATAAGTATTCTGAATAAAATCCGTAATTATGTCGAGGCTCTAGAAGCCGTGGGAATGAGAGGTCACTCAAGGATATTTATAAGAATGCAGAAACCATTATGGCACTCGATGCCGAATATATGACCGCTTCCTTTGTGGCTCTATTTTTTTATTTTCTTTGTTGACAAATTCACTCGTCCATATATGACGAAAAAGTTAGATGTCATCCCTGCGAAAGTAGGGGGCTTAGATTCCGCACCGAAGCTTAAAAATCGTAGAGAAAAATAACAAGTAGGTTCCTAGGAA
This sequence comes from Rickettsia endosymbiont of Oedothorax gibbosus, assembly GCF_936269705.1. Classification (NCBI taxonomy): domain Bacteria; kingdom Pseudomonadati; phylum Pseudomonadota; class Alphaproteobacteria; order Rickettsiales; family Rickettsiaceae; genus Rickettsia; species Rickettsia endosymbiont of Oedothorax gibbosus. The sequence goes on along the minus strand of NZ_OW370493.1, from coordinate 1,752,280 downwards.
GCTGCCTGCGATAACCAAAAGATTGTTGTTTTTACCATCTGATTAGAGCCGAACCCCAAGTTACTCCAGCACCAATAGTCGTAAAAAGCAATAGATCGCCTTTTTTAATATTACCATAAGATTTTAGAGAAGCAAGGGCTAAAGGAATTGAAGCAGCCGAACAATTAGCATGTTTTGCAACCGTTTTTACTACTTTACTTGGATCGATTTTTAGTCGATCTACAACGGCATCTATAATTCTTACATTTGCCTGATGTGTAATAAAATGATTAACATCATCTATGGTAAAATTATTATTATGCAATATTTCTTCAGCTACCTTACTCATCTTTTCTACTGCATGTCTAAAAACTTCCTGTCCTTTCATTTTTATTTTACCGGTTTTGCCATTACTACTTACACCACCATCAGTGTAAAGAATATCGTGATAACGACCATTCGAATAGATATTACTATCTATTATACCGGAGTTATAATCGCTATATTGCAAAATTACCGCACCGGCACCATCACCAAATAAAATACAAGTATTTCTATCGCTCCAATCTATTAGAGACGACATTTTTTCAGCACCAACTAATAATATGGTTTTGTATTTTCTAGATTTCATCAAAGAGTCAGCAACATGTAAACCGTATATAAAACCCGAGCATACTGCCTGTAGGTCAAATGAAGGTACATTACCAAGCCCTAGATAACCTTGTAACTTAGAGGCGGTAGAAGGAAAGCTGTTATCCGGAGTAGTGGTGCAGGTAATTATCAAATCTATAGATGCCGGATTTAATCCAGCATCATCTATAGCATTTTGACTAGCTTTAATAGCTAAATGTGATGTATATTCATCATCAGCTGCGATATGTCTTTGTAATATACCAGTCCTTGAGCGAATCCATTCATCGTTAGTATCAACCGATAGCGATAATTCTGCATTAGTAATAATACGCTCCGGCAAATAGGCACCACACCCAAGAATTTTACAAGTCATTGTGGTTTATGCTACTTCTTCATCTTTTTCTTGCTTCTGGACAATAACTTGACGACCATTATATGTGCCATCAGCTAAAGATATGTGATGAGGAAGCTTAGATTCTCCTGTTTGAGAATCTATTACTACATTAATTTTACCAAGTGCAAGGTGAGAACGCCTCATATTGCGTCTTGATTTTGATGTCTTCTTTTTTGGAACTGCCATATAGCCTCTTAAAAATTACACTTTAGAATAAAAAGTATTTGTCAAATCGATATAGCAGTATATTATATTTCCATTACAAAATCTAGGTATTTTAAACATAAAATTTATGAAATTCATTATAATTCAAACTTTTCTTATTTCATCTATATTACTCACATTGTGTAGTTGTAAAACTATAGAATCAAGGGGGCAGTATATTGATGATAATTTATTAACTACACTTGAAGAAAAAAAGCTTAACAAATCGGAAGTAGAAGATTTAGTTGGTACGCCAACAATTATACCCGACTATACTCCTAATACTTGGTATTATGTTCAACGTTCTTTAGCTAGGAGAGCCTGGTTTGAGCCAAAAGTAATTGAACAAAAAATAATAAAAATTGCTTTTAATAAAAAAGATGTAATTGAGGAGGTTCTAGTACTTAGTGATTCGCATAAAGATGATATAAATATAATGGGAGAATATACGAAAACTTATGGTACAGAATTAAACGGGCTACAGAAATTTGTAAAGAATATTGGTAGGTTCAATAAAACTACTGAGGGAAAAAAGACAAAGAAACGATAAAATCATACTTGCAATATTTCATGAATACTGTATAAACTGAACGATACTAGTTCTTAAATCATTCGAATATACTCCTTGCAAATTAAAGAGTTAATAGACGAGCTTAAAGAGTTTATGGCCCCTTCGTCTAGTGGTTAGGACGTTACCCTTTCACGGTGAAAACACGGGTTCGAGTCCCGTAGGGGTCACCAGTACTTAATAGTGTTATTTAGTATATATAGTCAATTGATGAGAAGTTGGTGACGTTGTAACTCGCCTATTACCATAGGCGTCGCTCCATCTCTCCTAGTATCAAATTCTTCTGAATTGACTATAGCTTACAAAAACTTGAGTAATTGATTTATCAATTTTCAAGTTTTTATTTTTTTATGTACAATTTGTGATTATTACCCCATGAAATCAGTTCAGGGTTTATCATACAATTCAGGATTATATGTCACAAAAGCTTGGTTTTTGGTCAGTTTTTGCTTTAGTTATTGGTAGTCAAATTGGCACCAGTGTCTTAATATTACCAGCAAGTTTAGCACCATACGGTATTTTTAGTTTAGTTGGAGGAGTAGTATCCTCCTGCGGTGCTATAATTTTAGCACTGTTATTTGCTATACTTTGCTGCCGATTACCACAAACAGGTGGACCCCATGTTTATTTAAAAAAGGCATTTGGTAATGATGTAGCATTTTTTACCGGCTGGACTTATTGGGTTATTTCATGGGTTAGTACGGCTGTAGTTGTTATTTCAGCTATTACATATTTAACACCTTTAATTGGGGTGAGTAATAGTTTTGTGATCTTAATTTTGCAAATATTATTGTTATTTGCTATTATGTTGCTAAACCTTAAAGGTGTGGAAGTAGCAGGGCGAGCTGAATTTATACTAGCAATTCTAAAATTCATTCCATTAATAGTAGTGCCAATTGCGGCATTATATCAGTTTGATAGTAATAATTTTGTTATGGATAAGCAAATAACTAATTTAACTTTTTCTCAAATTCTTGGTAAGGTAACATTATTAACATTCTGGGGATTCATTGGTTTAGAATCAGCAACTGCTCAAGCTGGTTCGGTAATGAATCCATCAAAAACAATACCAAGAGCTGTAGTAATAGGTACGCTTTGTGTTGCTATTTTATATCTCATTAATAGCGTTGGAATAATTGGTTTAATCCCACCAGAAGACTTAATACATTCTAAAGCTCCTTATGTAGATGCCACCCAAATAATTTTTGGTGGTCAGTGGCATCTACTTATTTCTTTGATTGCTTCAATTATTTGTATTGGAACGTTAAATGCTTGGGTACTAATCAGTGGACAAATTGCTTTGGGACTTGCCCAAGACGGCTTAATGCCATCTTTTTTTGCTAAACAAAATAAAAATGGTGCTCCAATTTGGAGTTTAGTCATAAGTTGTATTGGAATATTATTATTATTGATTAGTACAACCAATGAAGACTTATCAGAACAAATTACCGAAATAATTGATTTTTCCGTTATCTCTTTTTTATTTGTATATCTAGCCTGTAGCGTAGCTTTTTTAAAGTTACTACTAACAAAATCAGAAAAATCTTCAACATATCAATGGTTAATTGCCCTAGGATCAATGACCTTTTGCCTATGGATTATTTATGAAACACCATTAAATGTTACAATAAAAGCTATCTCATTTGTATTAAGCGGAATACCTGTTTATCTTTGGTATAAAAAGCAATCGTTTCTTAGGTTATGTAAACAAATCTTATAAGGATATAGATGCTTAAGTCCTGTATGTTATTAACTATAATATTATTCCTACAAGGATGTAGCACCTCATCTGTCAACAAGACATTTTTAGACGTTACGGCACAGCAATTACAAAAAGATTACAAACTGAATCACGGCACTTTAATTATACAATATAATTTAGCAGCACTAAGTAAAAATAACTGCATTTATGCAAAAAATTTTGGTCTTGTTATTAATAATGACAAATATAACAAGGCTTTTTTGCAAAAATTTAAAGCTATCGGCTCTAAGAGTATTAATAGCCAAGCAATTAATAATCAGGCAATGATTAAATCAACCAAGATTAAAGATTTGCTGATAAAATTAAATTGTAAGTATAAGTTTTTATCCCCAGAACAATTACAACTTGTTCAAAAAGCTAGTAATAAAAATAGTTCTTATAATCTTAAGGAGCTGGCACAATTAGATAAGCTAACTACTACTATTCCTATAATGTTACCACAATATAATGTAAAGGTTACTAGTCACTATGGCATGCGTAAACATCCTAGGAAGAAACAAAAAAAATTCCATTGCGGAACAGACTTAAAAGGGTACCAAGACTTTTCCATTTATGCCTCTGCTAATGGAACAATTATTACCGTAAAGCGAAAAAGTTCTTATGGAAATTTAATAGAAATAAAACATTCAGATAAATTTATTACCAAATATGCTCACTTAAAAAAAATGCACGTAAAAGAAGGAGATATTGTTACCAAAGGTCAGATTATCGGAGTGCAAGGTAATAGTGGTAACAGTACGGGAGAGCATTTGCATTTTGAAATTTGGCTCAATAATAAGCCTGTCAATCCATTCGATTTCATATCGCATGCTTGCAACTGTTAAAAATTTTGATATAATGGTTATTCTTTAAAATAGTATAGTCAATTCAGGATAATTTGGGGCTAGGAGCGATGGAGCGACGTCTATAAGTAATAGGCGAGCATTGAGCGACAACGTCCCCAACTTCTCATCAATTGACTATAACAAGAGAAGCCGTAGCTCAGCAGGATAGAGCGAGTGATTCCTAATCACTAGGTCGGGGGTTCGAATCCCTTCGGTTTCACCATTCTTCAATTTTGCTATATTTTGCAAACATGTCAAACGGTGGACGTGGCTTAAAGTTTAGCTTCCCGTCTTTCAATTTGGTAAGAATTTGATGGGTCATTACCATTATGATTAGTTTCGAAAGAGGTCTAATTTTCAATGGTTTTAGCAGCTGAGTCAATATAGTTGATCCATTGCTAGGCTCTGTGAACAAAATTTTAATTGTTTAAATTTTGTTCACAGAGCCTAGGGGCTGCCTGCGATAACTAATTAGCGATCTTTGACAGTCTCCTAGAAAATATTATGTTTTCTTAAGCATTTCCTTGTATAAATCTAAGGTTTTACTTAGCATTAAATCAAGGGAAAAGTTATCGATTACTGCTTTTCTTGCTGCTTGTTGTATCTTTTTACCTTCATTGGTTTTGAGTATAGATAAGCAATGTTCAATTTTTTCTGCCAAATCGCTTGGATCGTTTGGTTTAACATGAAATCCAGTTTTTGTATCTGATATTGTTTCAATAGCTCCACCAATATTTGTAGCAATTACTAGCTTTTCCATTGATTGCCCTTCAGTTATAGTACGACCAAATGCTTCTGGCTCAATTGAAGTAGATAACACTATATCTGAAATGCCATAAAGACCGAGCATATCAATTTCATTACCAAAAATTTGAACTTTACTTTGTAGTTTCAATAAGTTTATAAGAGATTTTATTCGATTTGTGAAATTTGGGTGTTTAGATAAATCCCCAACCATGAGACAATAGAAATCTAGATGTTTTAGTTTACCAAGTGCTTCAACAAGGGCAAGGTGACCCTTCCAACTGGTAATTCTTGATGGTAATAATATTATGGGAGGAGTGTTATTAGATAGACCGTATTTTTTTTTATATTTTACTAACTTTTCTTCTGTGACATTTTGGGGATCAAAATAGCGATAATCTACCCCTCGACGTATTACCACAATTTGTTCTTCTAGAATTTTATAATTAGTTACTATATGCTGCTTTACAAAATTAGATACAGCTATGACCTTCTCACCTTTGATCATTACGCTATTATAGAAATGTTTGAACAAATTTGAGATGTTGTAAATGCCATGAAATGTTGTTAAGAATTTAGTATTAGTAGCCTTTGCTGCCATATAACAGCTCCAAGCCGGAGCTCTTGATCTTGCATGTACTATATCTACGTCATATTCTTTGATTATTTCTGATAAAATTCTTGCATGTCTCCATATTGAAAAAGGATTTTTAGTAGCACTATTCATAGAAATATGCGGTATATCTGCAGCTATTAACTCTTCAACTAATGAACCACCAGAGGAGACTACAATAACATTATAATCAACTTTTTTTAACATTTTAGCCACTTCAATTGTCCCTCGCTCTACTCCACCAGAGAATAAAGCTGGAACTACTTGCAAAATGGTTGGTTTATGGTATCGTTTGGGTGAATCTGATGAAATCATTAATTAACTAATTTAAATGAATAAAATATATAATACAGAAAATAAAAAATTTATCACTTATAATCATTATAAAAGTAGTAAAAAAAATATGCCTTCAGTAATGTTTTTACATGGCTTGATGTCATATATGAATGGTACCAAGGCTGTATTCCTTGAGAATTACTGTAAAAAACAAGATTATAATTTTATCACATTTGATAATTTTGGTCATGGAAGATCGTCAGGTGATTTTCTTGATGAAACTATTGGCTCTTGGCTTATGGGAGTTGAGATGGTGTTAAATAAACTTGTTCTGCAGCCAACTATTATAATTGGTTCTAGTATGGGTGCCTGGCTTGCTATGCTGGCTGCTATAAAATTTCCTAGTAAAATTTGTAGCGTTATTGTTCTTGCTCCAGCAATAGATTTTACAGAAAACATTTGGAATAATTTAACTGAAAGTCAAAAAAAACAAATGCAACAGCAAAAATGGCTTGATGTTGGTGGGCGTAATTGCAATAATACATACCCAATAAGCTATCAATTAATACTTGAAGCCAAAAATCACTTGTTACTAAACTCAAATAGTATTAATCTTAAGAAACCTGTTCATTTAATTCACGGGATGTTAGATGTTGATGTACCTTATAATATTTCAAGTAAGTTGGTAGAAAAAATTACTAGTGATATAGTAGTAATGAAATTAATAAAAGATGGGCATCACAATCTCTCAAGAGAATCAGATTTGGCTATAATTGCTAATTCTTTGGAAGAAATAATAAAATATAAAAACTAATGAATAACCATAAATTTGCTAAAACAGCTAAAGTCTCAGATTTTTTAAAAGTTGCAGAAGTAATAGATAAGCTAGATCAAGATAGTTTGGTGCTTTTTGATGTGGATGACGTACTGATCATGGCTCAAGATGAATATCGCTTAACTCATCCTTATAGACTTGAATGGTGTGTTGAAAGCAAAAAACGCTTTACTAGAAAAGAAAGGCAACTTTTTTTTAGTATTATTCTAAAAAATCGTACTATTCGCTTAGTGAACCCCAATATAAATGATATATTGAGTAAATTATGGGAGAGGCAAATTCCAACTGTTGCTTTAACCAAGCTATATACAGGTAGATTCGGGGTTATTGAAGATTTTACCAATTGGCGTTTAAAAGAGCTTAAAGGAATAAATATAGATTTTATGAAATCTACTCCAATAAAAGAGGAAATATTAATTGATGAATTACATAGTGAGAATGGTATGCCGATGATGGAAGAAGGGGTGATTCTTACTGCCGATATTGATAAAGGGATAGTATTAGAGAATATTTTACACAAGAAAAGTTACTACCCTAAAACCATAATATTCGTTGATGATGTTTTAGAAAATATTGAATTGGTGGAAAAAATATGTACTAAATTACAGATTAATTTTTATGGTTTTGAATTTAGCGGAGCTTCTTTAGTACCGGAAGCAGAGCTTGATAAAAAAAGTGAAAAAATTCGTTTTGAAATTTTAGAGAGTGAACATCGTTGGCTAACAGATTTAAAACTTTAATAGGGTATTTGAAATGTTGAATAAGTTAATTGTTTTTGTAGGTATATGCATCATTTCGTGCTGTACTATCGCTGAAAAACAACAGATTATTCCGGTCAAAGCTAGTAAAGTACAAATGGCTGAGATGTACAATGTTTTCAGCGTTGTCGGACAATGTAAAAATGATGCAAGCCGGGATTATTATGCTAATATTTCTGGTACGGTTGATGTAGTATCTACTTCTCAAGGGGGCAAGGTTGACAAAGGGGATGTCCTGCTTATTATTGACCAAGATTTGGCTACGTCAACTAAGTCACAAGCAGAAATCTCTTTAAAAACTGCGATGACTGCTTATGAACGTGATAAGGCATTATTTGCCAAAAAATATATTAGTAGTGATGTACTAGAAAAATCAAATAGTGATTTAGAAACAGCTAAGCTTGCTTTTTCCAAAGCAATGAATAGTTACAACGATATGGTTATCGTAGCACCATTTGATGGAAATATTGGTATAATAAAGCTAAAAAAAGGGGATAAGGTAGAACAAAAAAATTATCTTTTTAGCATTATTGCTCAAAATTCTACCACTAAAAATATTCTAATGGAGTTACCTGAGGGGCTTTATAATCAGGTGTCAGTATCTACTGATTTAGTGATAACCGATAATAATGGTGATAAGATTAATGGAAAAATTGCTGAAATCTCACAATATGTTTCAGATAATGGTACTATAAGTGCTAAAGTTATTGTTGATTTTAATAGTAATATGCTACATAGAAGCTATGTACCTATAGATTTAATTCTTAACAAACATCGGAATTTAGCCGTACCGGATCAATCGGTACAGAGTAATAGTAAAGGTGAATATTTTGTATATAAACTTAATGATAACAAAGTGCAGCAACTTTATGTTAAGCTAGGTACTAGTCTAAATGGTCTAACAGAGATTATTTCAGACGAAATCAAAGAGGGAGATATGATAGTAGTGGAAGGAATTACTAAGATTAATGACGGTAGCATAGTGAAATTATTATAGCTACTCAAACGAGATTTTAGCCATGTGAACTGACGTCATTGCGAAGAGCCGAAGGCGACGAAGCAATCCATAAAAGTAATAAAAAATGGATTGCCACACTCGCATACGTTTGTTCGCAATGACGTGTATGCATCTCAAACGTCATTGCGAGACTACGTAGTAGTCGAAGCAATCCATTTCTATTCACTTTCCTGGATTGCTTCTTTGACCTACGGTCTTCCTCGCAATGACGGTTTGTATGGGTAAATACTAATCGGGTTAGTTATAGATTTTAAAAGGAGAAAATATGGAATATATATTATTAGTTTGTAGTATCGTGGCGATCCTTATTATTATACAGATGGTTAAGGTTGTACCACAACAACAAGCATGGATTGTTGAAAAATTTGGAAAATTTGATAGGGTTTTGCAACCTGGCTTGAATATTTTGATACCAGTGATTCAAAGAGTAGCCTACAAACACACTTTAAAGGAAGAAGCGATTGATGTGAGTGCTCAAACAGCCATTTCCAATGATAATGTTACGTTACTAATAGATGGTGTGTTATATGTAAAAATTGTCGATCCAGTTGCTGCATCTTACGGAGTTAATAGTCCATATTATGCTATCACCCAGCTTGCACAGACCACTATGCGTTCAGAAATAGGTAAGTTACCATTAGACAGAACTTTTGAAGAACGAGAAACCTTGAATATCGCTATTGTTTCTGCTATTAACCAAGCGGCAGTCAATTGGGGGATACAATGTATGCGTTATGAAATTAAAGACATTCAGTCACCACAAACAATACTTAAAGCGATGGAGTTACAAGTTGCGGCAGAACGTCAAAAACGAGCCCAAATTTTAGACTCAGAAGGCAATAGACAAGCAAAAATAAACCATGCGGAAGGCTAGAAGGCTCAAGTTGTATTAAATTCTGAAGCTTCCTATATTGATCAAGTAAATAGGGCTAAGGGTGGGCTGAAGCAATAGGATTAGTAGCCATGGCTACTGCTAAAAGTATTGAGCTTATAGCAGCCTCTATTCAAAAATCTGGAGGAAACGATGCAGTATCTTTAAAAATCGCTGAACAATATATCTGCTTTTGGTGAGTTAGCTAAGGATAGTAATACAGTAATTTTGCCGGCAAGTCTTTCTGAACCAGGAAGCTTTATAACTCAAACTTTGAGTATTTTTGATCAGCTGAAATCAGTGAACGATAAAAAATTGCCTAAGGAATCATCTACAAAGAAAAAACTTAGTGCTAGTGAATAACCGTGGTATAATCTAAATGAATATGTGCAAATCTAATGATTCAAAATAAGCATATTGTTAGACTGGCATTCTTTGGGTTATTTATAAATATCATTGTCAACATGATTTACTATCGTTACTTCATTATTGAAGAAATGATTTTAAAGCAAGTTGGAGAAGCAAATATTAAAATAGCTGGTGTTTATACAAAAAATGTCTGGAATAGGAATAAAACGGCTGTAAATAAATTACATGAATTTGGTTATATAAATTTATTGCAAGATGCCGATTTTATTAAATTTGCAACTACTTCAGTTGATATTTTTGTTAATCTCAATGCCTACATTTCTTTATATGATCTACAAGGTCATAAAATTATAACCAGCTCTCCAATTCAAATAACAAGTCAGGTGAATTTTCCTGAAGATACTTTGTATCAAAGAATTATTAGCCAATTTGACAAATATTTTTTAAAAGAGCTGGTTGTAGAGCAAGCCTTTAACAAAGCTTTTAAAGGAATGACAAGTCATATATTAATTCCTAGAGCCCTATTCCATATGTCAGGGAAAGTAGAGAAAGCATCCTGTATAACAAGTTATATTCCAATAATAAACCGCGACTTATCTAGGTATCCTGTTGATGGTGTGTTAGAGATTAATACTAATATTACTAGTTTATGGTCAAGTATTATAGAGCTGGAGAAAAAAGTATTACTAACATTTTTTATCATTATGCTAATATTCTTAATTATCGTAATTAGCAACACAAATTATGCACAGAAGATTATAGATCAACAATTTGAGGCTAATAAAGCTTTAGAGGAAGCGGTAATTAAGGTTAGAAATGAAAGTTCTGCTCATACTAAATTTTTTGCCAATGTTAGTCATGAACTACGTACTCCTCTAAATGCTATTATAGGTTTTTCAGAAATTATGATGTCTACACCTTACAATAAAGAGCATGGTGATTATATAAAAGATATTAACAGTGCAGGTAAGCATTTACTCAGTATAATAACCGATATATTAGACTTATCAAAAGCATCGGCTGACAAGCTATTAGTTGACGTTGTCGAGTTAGATCTCAATAAATTAATTACTTCTACTGTAAGGATAATGAAGCCAAGAGCTGATCAGGCATCAGTGCAATTAATTGAAAAATTACCAAAAGATCATATCGTGATAAAAGCAGATCCTAAAAGACTTAAACAAGTATTTTTTAACCTTTTATCTAATTCTATAAAATTTACCAAAGCATCAGGTACTATAACAATTTATGCTGAGAAAGATGACCCTAAAGGGCTAGTTTATATACAGGTTATAGATACTGGTATAGGAATTGATGAGAGAGATATTCCAAAAGTACTGTCAACCTTTGGGCAGATTGATAGTACCGTTGGCAGAAAATACCAAGGAACTGGTCTTGGTTTACCACTTACTCGTAAGTTGGTTGAATTAATGAAAGGTAAATTTGAGTTACAAAGTAAAATAGGCGTAGGCACTACTGTAACATTAACTTTTGCTTATGATTAATAAACTTCCTGCACCAAGCGTCATGGCAAGGAGCTACTTTAGTAGTGACAAAGCAATCATGTTTTGTATCATCCATGCTAGACTTAGTGTCACCCCTGCATAAGCAGGGGTCTAGATTCCCGCTTACGTGGGAATGACAAGGGGAAGAAGCGGGAATGATGGTATGGACGAGTGAAGCGAAATATGCTTTACTGGTACGGAGTCAGCTGAAAAATAGTTTTCAGCTGCTCCAAATTAAATAATAATTTAATTAATAGGTCCATACCATGATAAATAATAGCATAAAAAATACTATAATAGGAATAGATTTAGCAAAAAATAGTATGCACTTGGTGCAAGTCGATCAAAATGGCAAAAAAATAGGTTATCAAAAAGTTACAAGAGATGAGTTAATAGCCTATTTAAGCAATCTCGATAAAAGTTCATTGCTAGCTATGGAAGCATGTGGAGGAGCTAATTATTGGTCACAGGAAATTGCTAAGCTTGGTTTGCAAGTCAAACTAATGAAAACAAAAGATGTAAAAGTTTATGCTACATCGAAACAGAAAAATGATTATAACGATGCGTTAGCAATATGCAAAGCGGCTCGTGATCCAGAATTAAAAACTGTGCTGCCAAAAAGCAAAGAGGAACAAGATATAAAATTTTTGCATAAAATTAGAAGTAATACGATCAGAGATCGTGTGCAAAAAACTAATTCTACAATATCAAGTTTATGTGAATATGGCTATAATACAAAATTAAGTAAAAATAAATTTTGCAAATCATGTAGGCTGGAGGTAGAGTTAGCGTATAGTAAAGGTTATATAAATTCTGGGATACGGTCAATTTTACTTTTAGAATGTAAAGAAATTGAGGATTTATGTGACAAAGAGAAAACTTTAGAAAAGCTGATTATCAGCAATAATAAGCAAAGTGAGAAAGCTACTAGGTTGCAGACAATTTTTGGCATTGGAGCAATCAATGCTAGTTGTTTGAGTGTAGCCCCAATGGAAAGTTATCCAACCCCGAGGGATTTTGCTGCTTCGCTTGGTTTGGTACCAAAGCAACATAGCTCAGGAGATAAGATAGTTTTAGGAGGGATTACCAAACAGGGAGATAGATATGCCAGAACTATGTTACGTCAATTCGGGATAAGGATATTGTGAACATGTAGATTAAAATCAAATTTTGTTGAAGGTTTATTTTTCTTTAATGAGTAAGCAACAAGAGTAGATAATATATGGACAAAGGCATTTATTGGTGATCTATGTCTAGTATGTTCAAGGTTCATTTTATTTTTTAGATAATCAAAAACTGTTTCAATTAAGTTACGCTTTCGAAGTAAGATTTTTTCTTTCAAATCCATTAATTTATTTTCCATATTCTTCTTAATTCCATGAATCATTTTTAAGCCTCTTTCATATAAATTTAAGAACAAATTTTGCTTAATATAACCTTTATCAGCTGCTATAATTCCAGTTAATCTTTTTGTTAACTCCGGTACTGGAACCCTATCATCTACATTGCCTTTGGTCACTTTTAATGCCATAAACTCCCCTTTATTATTGATTATTACATGTAATTTAAAACCATAAAAATACCCCATAGAGGATTTACTATGTTTGGCTAATCCTTTAAAAACTTTATTGCTATAACGCCTTTTATTGTGACAAGCTTTAATCGTTGTAGAGTCAATAAAATAAATACCTGTTTCCTCACCAAACAACAAATGAATCAACATATTTAGCGGTATGAATAATCGTGCCATTAATTCAACAAATCTATTATAACTCAAGGCTTTGGGAAAATCATCCTTATGCATGCACTCTATATAACTTTTATAGAAAAATTTAAAATTCTTAGCATAGGATGTATGAAACATAATTATTATTGTTAACATTTCACTTAGACTCATGCTACAACAGCGATTTCTTTGCTTATTTGATGGTAATAACTTTCTCTGTTCATACTCCAAATAAATTTTACAAAAATCATCTATAAAACTATATAATTCTGTGATATCTTTTTTCATGCCTGTAGTTTGTTTTTTTGTTTAAAAATATAAATACTGCAGGCACTCCTTTTTGACAATCCTTTTATCTATTACTATTTCATCTATATCTTATCCCGAACTGACGTATGTTGATTCAAGCCGCAAGGACAATAGCAATAAGAGCAAAAAGTGGTAAGGAATCGAAAGATAAACTAGTGCAGTGGGCAGTGAAGAAATTTGCTGAAAATAAATCATATAATATTATATGTGTTGGTTTAGCAAATAAGTTAGCAAGGATTGCTTATGCAGTAGTCACCAATGGTAGCGAATATGTTGCAAATTAGTTTAGTTGAGAAAAAAGAAGAAACTATGTCAACTAAATAAAAATTGGTAATTGATAAATATTGCGAGTAAAGAATAGTAACAATAAAGAGAACGAAAGTTAAAGAGTTAATGAATAAGTATTCTGAATAAAATCCGTAATTATGTCGAGGCTCTAGAAGCCGTGGGAATGAGAGGTCACTCAAGGATATTTATAAGAATGCAGAAACCATTATGGCACTCGATGCCGAATATATGACCGCTTCCTTTGTGGCTCTATTTTTTTATTTTCTTTGTTGACAAATTCACTCGTCCATATATGACAATAGTGAGAATGACAACTTATAATTGCCACGACCACGCAGTGGTCTTGCTAATAGACAAAATTTTATAGTCAATTGATGAGAAGTTGGTGACGTCGTCACTCGTCGCTCGCCTATTACTTATAGGCGTCGCTCCATCATTTCTAGCACCAAATTCTCCTGAATTGACTATACTATGGCTAAATACTATTGAAATAGGAGAATATTATGTTTGAATTAGAGCAAAAATATTTTGGGTTAGTAGCTGGAGTAGATGAAGCTGGCAGAGGACCGTTAGTGGGACCTGTAGTAGCTGCATCTGTCATCATTGATCAAACAAAAATCATAAATGGTATCAAAGATTCTAAAAAACTTACTAGAGAAAAGAGGAATTTGTTATATGAACAAATAACACAGAATTATATTTGGTCTGTTGGTATAGTGTATCACGATGAGATAGATATAATTAATATCCTTGAAGCGACTAAAAAGGCTTGTACTATATCAGTAGCAAATCTTTCTGTTAAACCGGATACAATATTAGTAGATGGTAACATGAAATTTGCCGATTCAAGATTTATTAGTATAGTAAATGGTGATAATTTATCAATATCTATTGGAGCAGCATCTATTATTGCAAAAGTTACTAGAGATCGTTTATTAATTGAGTATGCCAAAGAATTCCCAGAATATATGTGGCATAAGAACTTTGGATATGGGACAAAAGAACATCTAAATGCTATACATTCTCACGGTTTTTCGCCTTACCATAGAAAAACTTTTAAGATAAAAAGCTTTTAGCCATATAGCTAAGCTGATTAGCGAGTAATAGACACTTATAGTCAATTCAGGAGAATTTGGGTAACAGGAGCGACGAGTGATGACGTCACCAACTTTTCATCAATTGACTATATATATTCAAAATAAAAATAGACCTCTTGCATAACCTAAAGATAATTGAGGAATTTTTAGGAAAAACGAAGTCGAGTACCGCAGCGTACTAAGATGTACGTGAGGAACGGAGACGAGTTTTGACAACAAAATTACCAATTAGATTAGGTTATGCAAGAGGTCTAATATATTTATTGTAAATAAAATGAGTTAATACACTTAGTGTAGATATATTTATGTGATATAAAATTAAATAAAACATTAAACTAAACATTTTCCAAGGATCATTTACTCATGACTAAACTTACCACTGAAGAAATTAGAAATAAATTTATAAGTTATTTTGTTGCCAATAATCATTTACACGTTCCAGCTAGTTCTCTTATTCCTCATAATGATCCTAGTTTAATGTTTGTTAATTCAGGGATGGTACAATTTAAAAATGTTTTTACCGGTCAGGAAAGTAGAAATTATCAAAGAGCGGTTACTAGTCAGAAATCACTACGGGCTGGTGGTAAGCATAATGATCTTGAGAATGTTGGTTATACTGCAAGACATCATACATTCTTTGAAATGTTGGGCAATTTTTCTTTTGGTGATTATTTTAAGGAAGAAGCAATATATCATGCTTGGAATCTTTTAACCAAGGAATTTGCTATAGCTAAAGAAAAACTATATGTAACGGTTTATCATACTGATGAAGAAGCAGCTACATATTGGAAAAAAATTGCTAATTTAAGCGATGAGCGAATTATAAAAATAAAAACCACTGATAATTTTTGGTCAATGGGAGATACTGGACCTTGTGGACCATGTTCAGAAATTTTTTATGATCATGGAGAGCAGATACAAGGCGGGTTGCCAGGAACGCAAGAGCAAGATGGTGATCGCTTCATTGAGATTTGGAATATGGTCTTTATGCAATTTGAACAAGTCGATAGTGATACTAGGATTGAATTGCCTAAAAAATCCATTGATACCGGTATGGGGTTAGAGCGTATTAGTGCTGTGATGCAAAATGTCTATAATAATTATGACACAGATTTATTTAAGGAAATAATCGCCTATACCGAGAATATAGTAGAAGTTAAGGTAGAAGGAGAGGCTAAGTTTTCTTACCGGGTTATTGCAGATCATTTACGAGCTTGTGCTTTTTTAATTAGTGATGGCATCATGCCCTCAAATGAAGGTAGAGGATATGTACTTAGGCGTATTATGCGTCGAAGTATGAGGCATGCCCATATACTTGGTAGTAGCGAACCTTTAATGTATAGACTGCTTCCTAAATTAGTAGAGATTATGGGAACAACTTATTCCGAACTGAGAAGGGCTGAGGATTTTGCCAGTAATATCCTGGAACAGGAGGAAATAAGATTTAAAGCAACTCTTGAAAGAGGTCTTAAATTACTTGATGATGAAACAAACCATCTTAGTAAAAATTCAGAGCTTTCAGGAGAAATAGTTTTTAAATTATATGATACATACGGCTTTCCTGTCGATTTAACTGAAGATATATTAAAATCTAAACAAATCTCCATTGATCTTGATGGCTTTAATAATAAGATGCAAGAGCAAAAAGACAGGGCAAGAAAATCTTGGTTAGGTTCGAATGAATCTAAAACAGATAAGATGTGGTTTGATATTAAAGCAGAATTTGGTAGTACCGAATTTTTGGGTTATTATTTGAATGAGGCGGAAGGTAAGATATTAGCTCTCATTAAAGATAATAAATTAGTTGATACTATAGAAACTAGTCAGGAGAAATTCATTCTAATTAGTAATCAAACTCCTTTTTATGGGGAATCTGGTGGACAGATGGGGGATATAGGTTATATCAAATCTAGCAACAGTAAAATTAGAGTAGTAGATACTGTAAAATATCTTGGTTCAATAATTGCTCATATATGTATTTGGCAGGAAGGAACCAGCATTAAGGTTGGAGATAGTGCCGATTTTGCTATTGATGTCAAATATCGTAATAATTTAAGAATTCATCATTCGGCAACTCATATATTACATGCAGTATTACATCAAGTACTTGGTAAACATGTAACGCAGAAAGGATCGCTGGTAGCATATGATCGTTTACGTTTTGATATTAGTCATATGGCGGCATTAACCCCAAAAGAAATTATCTTGATAGAAGATAAAGTAAATCAGATTATTACTGATAATTCAAAAGTTACTACAACATTAATGTCAACAGACGACGCTATTAAAGCAGGGGCTATGGCTTTATTTGGTGAAAAATATAATTCTGAAGTACGGGTGGTAGCGATGAATTCGCTTGAACTAAATTCACTTGAGTTATGTGGTGGTACACATGTTACTAGAACTGGTGATATTGGGATGTTTAAAATTACCAGTGAAAGTGCTATTGCAGCTGGCGTTAGAAGGATAGAAGCGGTTTGCGGTGAATTTGTCTTAAAGCTAATTAGGCAGAATGATGCAATGATTGAAAATATATCTACCGCCTTAAAAATAGGTAAGAATGAACTTATTGATAAAGTTAATAGTCTAATTGCTAGTAAGAAACAATTAGAAGATCAGTTAGTATCTCTGCAGGTCTCGATGCTTGATTTGAATATTGAACAGATTGCCAAAGAATCAGTCAATGTATACTCGAATGATTCTGCGAATTGGAACATAAAACAAGGGGTGAGCGAGCGGAGCGTAGTAAACCTACGTGAGCACGCGAATACCCCGCAGTTTTGCGGAGCCAATTCGCAGAATCATTCGAGTATAAAGTTGATCTATAAGATAGTACATAATATAGATAGTAAAATATTACGCTTATCTGCTGAACGAATAGTTGATAAGTCTGATAATCTTGTAGTTATATATATAGCTATGCCGGAAAAATCTAAAGAGGTTAGTGGTAGCACAGGGCATAATGCTTGCAAATTATCGATTACAGTTGCTGTTAGTAAAAAAATCAGTGATAAGGTTCATGCTGGTAATTTGGCTAAAGAAATATCTATATTCCTTGGCGGTAGTGGCGGTGGTGGTCAAGCGAATATAGCTCAGGCAGGTGGTACAGATGTAAGTAAATTAGGAAAGTTACCAGATATGATAAAGGGGGTGTTATCAGAACTTTAACAGATTAGATATATGGTATTTCTGACACAGATACTAAAGAGTTTAGAATGTAATATTAGAATAATTTTATGCTTTTAAGTAGTGATATGATAGTATATAATGCAGGCAATGGGTGTTTAACAATTTTTTGTTAGGCAAATGTAAATCAGTAGCTTATTTAATAATTTAAGGAGTTTGTTATGATACTAAAAAAAACCACAATAGCTTTTTTAGCACTATTTATGCTTTCTGGGTGTGGTGCAAAGAAAAAACCGATAGATACGGGTATAACTAATGAAGTTGAGGAAAGTTCTCTAGCTTCTGATTTTGAAAGACGTGCTGGTGACAGGGTGTTTTTTGCTCTTAATAAATCAGATATTTCACCTCAAGCAAAAGAACAGCTAAGTAAACAAGCTAATTGGTTAAAAAGTCATCCTAATACGGAAGCCACTATTGAAGGGCATTGTGATGAGAGAGGGACAAGAGAGTATAACTTGGCACTTGGTGAAAGAAGAGCAGACGCTGTATTAAAATACTTAACTAATCTAGGAGTTAGGAACAAACTTGATACTATCTCTTATGGTAAAGAGAGACCAGCTGTTCTTGGTGATAATGAAGCAGCTTGGGCACAGAACCGTAGGGCTGTAACTTCTATAAAATAAAGTATACAACGTTACTAAGTTTAGCAAAGTCGCCACTTTTAGTGGCTACGAAGCAATCCACAAAAGTGATTATCGAGTAATAGACGACTTTTCTACTTTATTTTCTTAAACTGACGCCTATGTGCAATGATGTTTTTATGCTGTTTAATATTTATAGAATAAAAATTGTAGGGTGCTATGGCTTATTTGGCACTAATTTAGGTTAATTGACTATATAATAAAGTAATTTTTAGAGATAATTTTGTGGTATATATATTAATTGCTTTAAGCTTGACTACATTAGTCTTAGTGCTAGGTGTTGTCTCTATGGCTATTGGCGGGAAAATTGACAAAAAATTTAGTTCTAAGTTAATGTCGTTAAGGGTTATATTTCAAGCATTTGCTGTATGTGTTCTTGCTTTTCTCTATCTTTCAAAATAGTATATCCATCAAAAACTTGTAAGTTAACATCATAATATGCTTGATCTATTTAGCTTTAATGAGAAAAAAAAGCCTCAAACTAATAATTCGTATACAGCAAAAGATATTGAAGTATTAGAAGGGCTTGAGCCTGTACGCAAACGTCCTGGTATGTATATTGGCGGGACGGACGAGAATGCTATGCATCATCTTGTTTCGGAAGTGCTAGATAATGCTATGGACGAAGCTGTTGCTGGTTTTGCTAGCGTTATCACCATAAAGATGCATGTAAATAATAGTATCACTATCTCTGATAATGGTAGAGGAATTCCTGTTGATAATCATCCCAAATTTCCTGATAAATCTGCTCTTGAGGTAATTTTAACTCACCTTCATTCCGGTGGTAAATTTTCGAATAATGTCTATCAAACAGCAGGTGGCTTGCATGGAGTTGGCATTTCGGTTGTTAATGCTTTATCCGACTACTTAGAGATTAAAGTATATAAGCAGGGTAAATTATTCAAGCAATCTTATTCCAAAGGGCAAAAATTGAATGATTTAACCAGTGAAGATATTGCCAAAAAATTAAGGGGAACATCTATCAATTTTCATCCTGACCCAGAAATTTTTGGAGAGAAACCATCCTTTTCACCAAAAAGAATATATGAATTAGCCAAATCAAAAGCCTATTTGTATAGAGGGGTAACGATAGAGTGGCAATGTGAAATTGAAACTAAAAGCGATGTTCCAGCAACAGCTCTCATCCATTTTCCAGATGGTTTGAAAGATTATTTAATTTCTAAAATAAATTTGGAAGATTTAGTTAGTGGAGAGATTTTTTGTGGTAATATTGAGTGGGACCAGGATCACATAAAAGTGGAATGGGCAATTGCTTGGCATAAAAATGAAGACCAACCTTTTATTCAATCCTATTGCAACACTATTCCTACCCCTCTTGGTGGAACCCATGAGCAAGGTTTGCGTAGTGCATTACTGCGTGGTATAAAGGTATATGGTGAAATGACCGGTAATAAAAAAACCACTTTACTTACTATTGAGGATATTCTAGAAACTTCTTCTATTGTTTTTTCTATATTTATCCAAGAGCCAATATTTCAAGGACAAACAAAAGAAAAATTGGTTTCGCCTGGGATTAATAAAATAGTAGAGAACATTGTTAAAGACCATTTTGATCATTGGTTGAGTAGTAATAAACTCGTAGCCAACCAGCTACTTGAACATATAGTTAATATTGCGGAATACCGAATAAATAAGCGTAACGAAAAAAATATTTCACGTAAAACTGCTACACAAAAATTGCGACTACCAGGTAAATTAGCAGATTGTACAAGAACCTCTCCTAATGGGACAGAATTATTCTTGGTTGAAGGAGATTCTGCCGGGGGATCAGCTAAACAGGCAAGAGATCGAGAAACACAAGCTATTTTACCTCTTAGAGGCAAAATTTTGAATGTTGCTAATGCAACTTTCGAGAAGATTACTAACAACCAAGAAATTCAAGATTTAGAGGTGGCACTAGCCTGTGGTAGTCTTAAAAATTATCGAGAGGAGAATTTACGTTATGAAAAAATAATAATTATGACAGATGCGGATGTTGACGGAGCTCATATCGCCTCATTGTTAATGACGTTCTTTTATCTTCGTATGCCGAAGTTAATATCTTCAGGTCATTTATATCTTGCCAAACCACCTCTTTATAGATTAACCCAATCTAATAAAACTTATTATGCAGTAAATGATCAACAAAAAACTGATTTAACTGCTAAATTATTAAAAAATAGTAAGGCTAAAATAGATATTGGTCGATTTAAGGGGTTAGGTGAAATGATGCCAGCTCAGTTAAAAGAAACAACAATGAACCCAAAAAATAGAACCATTTTAAAAGTTACTATAGATGATTTTGATAATATTGCTAAGATAGTAGACGATCTTATGGGCAAAAAACCAGAAAAACGTTTTCAGTTCATTTATAATCAGGCTTTAATTAAGATGGATACAATTATAAACAATTTAGATATTTAGGAGTACTATGTTCATACGCTTTATAATGTTATTATCAAGTTTTATCTTTTGTGCCAATATCACATTTGCTGAAGAACCAAAGAAAAAGAACGAATTATCAGATACAGCTTATCTCAAACAATTTCAAGAGGTCTTTGAGCGTATTAATAAAGACTATGTTCAAGAACCGGAAAAACAAAAAATGACTGATGCTGCTATCGAAGGCATGTTAACTTCGCTAGATCCCCATTCTAGCTATTTTACTGATGAGGATCTAAAAGATTTTCTTAATGAGACTAAAGGAGAGTTTGGCGGTATTGGTGTTCAAGTGCAGTATGATAATGGTGCCATCAAAGTCATTTCCCCTATTGATGATCTAGCAGCTTATAAGGCAGGTATAAAAGCCGGAGACTATATAGTAGGAGTTAATGATGAGTTTGTATCAACTTTGGGTTTTCATAAATCCGTCAAAGAGATGCGTGGAGAACCAGGAACAAAAGTGAAATTACTGGTAATTACAGAAGGTGAATCTAAGCCAAAAGAAATTGAACTTATCCGCGAAATAGTTACCATTACCCCAGTAAAAGCTCATTTAGAAAGAAATAATATAGCTTATATAAGAATAGGAACTTTTAATGAACATACCATTGAAGAATTAAAAAAATCTATGAAAACTTTAAAAGATGGTAGTAAAAATAACATAGAGGGTATTATTCTAGATTTACGTAATAATCCTGGTGGTTTGTTAGAGCAGGCTGTTGCTGTTAGCGAATATTTTATTGATTCTGGAGTAATTGTTACTACCAAGGGAAGAACCAAAAATAGTAACTCAGTATTTAATAGCAATAAATCTGCAGAAAAAGCTCCATTAGTTCCGATGATTGTTCTTATTAATGTTGGCTCTGCCTCAGCTGCAGAAATTGTAGCTGGTAGCTTGCAAGATCATAAAAGAGCGATAATACTTGGCACAAAATCTTTCGGTAAAGGATCTGTACAAAGCTTTTCGGTAATCAGTCCTAGAGCGGCTGTAAAGCTTACTACGGCTAAATATTATACCCCTAATGATCGTTCAATTCAGGCAGAGGGTATCGAACCTGACATATTTGTTGAGATGGTAAAAGTTGAATATCCCGAAACAAAAATGATAGATGGAAGATTCTCTGAAGCTTCTTTAAAAAATTACTTAAAAAACGATAACAAAAAAAATGATGATAAAAAACTAGACTCTACAAATAAAGATAAAGAGGCTATTAAGAAAACAGATGATACTACAAAAGATAAAGATAAAACAAAAACGACTGAATCGAAAAATACTCTAGACCAACTATCTGATCTTTATAAAAAAGATTATCAATTTGCTAGAGCTTATGATTTGATTATGGGACTAATTTTAACTAATAAAGCAAAAGGGCATTGAATTCTATGAAATATAGAAAAATACATCACTTAATCTTTTTAATTCTTTTATTAATTGGTTCAAGAACTATGGCTGACGAAATGAGAATTGGAGTATTGAGACATGATTTAGGGTATAAATTTGGACTAAGGGGTAAATTAAGACAACGTTATGAGAAGGGTTCTGACATTAATTTAGAATATCTTTTTAATAACGAGTACAAATTTTTATATGCTTATCCTCATGTAGGAACAAATATTAACAGTGATAGCTATACCAGCAATATCTATACTGGGATTACTTGGCATTTTGATATCATGAAATATGTATTTTTAGAGGCAACTTTTGGATTTGGAATTCATAATGGCGAAGTAGAAAAATTAAAGCAAAGAAGACGAGCCTTAGGAACAAGATTCTTATTTAGAGAAAGTCTTAGTTTAGGGGTAATGATTCAAGAGAAGCACAGTGTTGCTGTAATTATTGACCACTTATCTAATGCTGGTATTGGGAAATTTAACCCTGGTTTAACTAATTTAGGTATACGATATGGCTATAAATTTTGACGGTGGGGTAGGGGGCTTTGGTCGTTCTTGCTACTTTGTCAGGTTCTTGGCTTCCCTGTTATTCCCGCTTCAGTACATAGGTGTAAGTTTAAGAAGGTAATAATTGGAAAACCGTCATTGCGAGAAGGCGTTAGCCGACGAAGCAATCCACTCTTTTATGGATTGCCACGCCACCTACGGTGGCTCGCAATGACACTTATGTGCAGATATACTGTTTTACTTACTCCTTAAATTGACGCCTATGTGCTTCGGTGCGGAATCTAGACCCCTGCTTACGCAGGTATGACACAAAGTCTGGCAGGGGTGACATAAAAAGTAAATTGTTTTGGTATTTATGAACAAATGGATCTATTATTTTGGTACTAAAGGTGGGGATGGTAATGCCCAAATGAAAGACGTGCTTGGCAGTAAAGGAGCTGGTCTTGCCGAGATGTCTAACTTAAATTTACCTATTCCTGATGGTTTTACTATTACTACAGAACTCTGTAATTATTTTTATAAAAATAATTACAGTTTGCCTGAGAATTTTAATAATGATTTAGTGATAGCTATTAAAAATTTAGAAAACTCTACTGGCAAGGTTTTTGGTGATAATAATAATCCATTATTATTATCCGTTCGCTCAGGTTCAAGAGCTTCGATGCCTGGTATGATGGATACTATACTTAATCTTGGGTATAATGATCAAGTTTGCGATGCACTATCAAATATTACTGGAAATGAGATTTTTGCTCTTGATAGCTATCGACGATTCTTAGAAATGTATGGATCAATGGTGCTATCAATTTCAAATGGTTTATTTAAAAATGCATTTGAGATGCATAAGGTTAAATGTAATATCTATCAAGAGAAAGAAATTACAGGAGATTTTTTAAGAATAATAGTTGAAGAGTTTAAAAAAATAATTTTTAATCATGAGGAAGAATCTCATGGTAAAGAATCACTTTTTGACCCATATCAACAATTAGAACAATCAATAAAAGCCGTATTAAAATCTTGGGCAGGGGATAGGGCGGTAACTTATAGAAGGTTACATAATATACCCAATAACTGGGGCACGGCGATTAATGTCCAGTCAATGGTTTTTGGTAATCAAGGAAGTAATTCTGCTACAGGAGTAGTATTCTCGCGTTGTCCTGCAACCGGTGAAAATAAGCTTTTTGGTGAATATTTAGTAAATGCTCAAGGTGAGGATGTGGTATCAGGGACAAGAACCCCAAGCCCTATTATGAACGAGTATGATGTAGATTGTTCAATGCAAATAGTTATGCCACAAATATTTGAACAATTACAAGAGATTTGTAAGAAGTTAGAGTTACATTACTTGGACGTGCAAGATATTGAATTCACCGTACAAAACGGAGTTTTGTATATTTTGCAAACACGTACCGCCAAAAGAACAGCTTTAGCCAGCATTAAAATTGCTACGGATATGGTGCAAGAAGGGCTGATTTCTAAACAACAAGCAATAATGCGTATAGAGTCGGAATCGTTAACTCAGCTTTTACATACGGCTATTGATTATAGCAATACTCTAGACCATATCTCTAAAGGGCTACCAGCTTCTCCAGGGGCTGCTACTGGTATAGTAGTTTTTTCTCCTTATGATGCTGAGAAAATGTCGCATCACCATAAAGTGATTTTGGTACGCCATGATACTAGCCCTGAAGATATAAACGGTATGCATGTTTCAGCCGGTATTCTGACAGCCAGAGGTGGGATGACCTCTCATGCTGCGGTAGTTGCTAGAGGGCTGGGAAAACCATGTGTTTGCGGGGCAAATGATGTGGTAATAGATGAGAAAAAACAGATGTTTAAAATAGGTGACACTATCATCAACTATGGTGACTTAATAACTATAGATGGTGGAACGGGGAAAATTTTCTTAGGAGAGGTGCCATTGATTCAGCCTACTTTTACTAATGAATTTCAAACAATTCTAGATTGGGCAGATGAATTTGCTACTTTAAAAGTTAGAGCCAATGCCGAAACTATTTTAGATGCAGGTGTTTCCCTAAAATTTGGGGCAAGCGGAATTGGCTTATGCAGAACAGAACATATGTTTTTTGACCATGATAAAATACCATTAGTACGAGAAATGATCATTGCTCCTGATCTAGAGAGAAGGAAACATGCGATCAGTAAATTATTGCCCTTACAAATTCAAGACTTTAAGGCGTTATTTAAGATTATACAGGGTAAACCGATAAATATCAGATTGCTTGACCCACCTCTACATGAATTTTTACCAACAACAGAGGATGATAAAAGAAACTTAGCAAAGGTGATGAATCTACCGTTAGCTATTGTGGAACAACGCTTGCATGCACTATATGAAGTAAACCCTATGCTTGGACATAGAGGATGTCGCCTCGGTATTTCTTATCCTGAGATTTATCAAATGCAAATAAGGGCAATTTTTACTGCTATCAGAGAGTTACAAGTTGAAGAAAATATCAATACTATTCTGGAGTTAATGATTCCTTTAATTAGTGATGTTAATGAACTAAAAATCTTAAAGACACACATACAAGATGTTATTACTAACATGGAAGATATAGTCAATTCAGGAGAATTTGGGGCTAGGAGCGATGGAGCGACGCCTATAAGTAATAGGCGAGCGACGAGGGACGACGTCTCCAACTTCTCATCAATTGACTATATTAACAAATGCAAGTTTGATTTTACTCTTGGTACGATGATTGAGCTACCAAGAGCGGCTTTAAAAGCTGGAGGGATTGCTGAAGAGGTAGATTATTTTAGTTTTGGTACTAATGATTTGACCCAAACAACTTACGGCATTTCTCGAGATGATGTAGCCTCATTTTTTCCTGATTATTTGGAGAAAAAAATCTTTGCATTTGATCCTTTTAGTAAATTAGATGAGGAAGGGGTAGGGGAGTTGATAAAAATTGCTATAAAACGTGGTTTAAAGAGCAACCCTACATTAAAACTTGGCGTATGCGGAGAGCATGCTGGTAATCCTCATTCTATAGAGTTCTTCCATAGAGTTGGTTTGCATTATGTATCATGTTCACCATACCGCATCCCTATAGCAAGGATTGCCGCAGCTCAGGCAACAATAAAAGCTGATGGTTATATCTGACAATTTTTCAAATAATTTGCATATATCTATTAGTGTAGTTAATTTTTATGATATATTACGATATATGACATTGACTCCATTGTAATTCCCGCTTCGGTGTGGAATCTAGACCCCGCACCGAAGCAGGGGTGACATTAAGTCGAGCAGGGGGCATTTGTTATACGTAAGGTAAAATATAATCTAACTAACTATAAGTTAAGTACTAATCTATGATTAATATACTCAATCGATTAAAAATGCAAGTTTTTATAAAAATGTTGCACAAGCTTATAGCATATTTTTTGTATAAAAAAAATATTATTATCCTAATAGGAGATAAAGGTACATTTCTTTGTGCTTTGGTTCACGATAAAGTTGTAGGTAGTTTATTTGTCTCTGATAAAAAGCAAAATAAATTAGGTTCCTATAAAGAATTTTTTGCTAAATTCAAGAAACATTATGTTTTTTTCTTACTAAGCGGGGCTGAATGTCAATTACGCCATGAGCTAGTACCTGTACTACATTCAATAGTAAAAAATAATCCTGTGGAAAAATTTATTGAAGAGTATTTTCCTGCAGATTATATAGTTGGTTATAGTGTTTATAACATCAATACCAAGCCTAGTGAGGTATGGAATAGTTTGATTGTCTCTAGTCCTTATACTCCCCCTTTAAGTAAACTACTTGAAAATTTGCTGGCAAGTGATAGCCAAAAATTTGGTGGGATTTATTTTTTATCTTTAGAGTTGCAAACAATTATCGATAAAATTGTAAAAAATGTTGAGAATAATAAATATAGTGAATATTTACAAATTTTTGTATGTATTTTAAATAGCAGCGGCATTAAACTTGTTGTTAAACACCAAGGTAATATAATCTCAAAACAAACATTGGACTATCCAGCTGATAAGTCAGATTCATATATTCAGGGTATAATCGAACAAGAAGTGGAAGATTGTTTGATATCTTGTAAAAATTATATTGATAATCTAGCCCTTAAAGTTTGTATAATTTTCATAGTAGACCAAAATTTAAAGTTGCTGTTAGAACAATCCAATTTTGCTGGACATCCAGTAATATGTATAGTCAATTCAGGGGAATTGGATAATAAATTTTCAGATAGGATGATCGTTAAATTATTTAATGAACAAAAAAGCTTTCTAGCCTCTAATCAATATTTAGAATCGATAGCTAAACTCAA
This sequence comes from Rickettsia endosymbiont of Oedothorax gibbosus, assembly GCF_936269705.1. Classification (NCBI taxonomy): domain Bacteria; kingdom Pseudomonadati; phylum Pseudomonadota; class Alphaproteobacteria; order Rickettsiales; family Rickettsiaceae; genus Rickettsia; species Rickettsia endosymbiont of Oedothorax gibbosus. The sequence goes on along the minus strand of NZ_OW370493.1, from coordinate 1,725,032 downwards.
TCTTATAAGCTCTTTAGTTTTTAAACCACTTATTACTATAATAATAATATTGATATTTGCTGCATCTATTATCAAAGTTAAAACCGTAGCAAATTACAAAAAGTTGGATATTTTAAATTCACATTATTTTAGTACTGAGCAAGATTATTATAACGTTAAGCAGACCTATCCATATCTTCAAAACGCTACTAATTTAGCTGATTTATACGTCTTTGAATCATTATTACAAATTCCAGTACCAATACCATTTGATTTGTTAGAAAAGTTTGTAACAAATTTACCACCTAATATTCATATAGAAGAAGTTAAATGGCAAAGGTTGGATCTAGATAATACGTTATCATCATCTAATCGGTATATAAAAATTGAAATATCATTGAGACTTATAGTTAATGATATATTAGTCGAAGAGGCTACTAAATTTTTAGAACAAGAAATTGCAAATTTTAGTAAAATATTTAGCAATATGGATATTAAATTTACAATATTTACTGACCAAATATTAGATTTACCTAATAGAGTGGTAATACCGGCATCGGTTATTATTACTAAAAAGAAAGGGTAAAAGATGCTTAAAAATTTTATTATTCATCTAAAAAATGTTATATTTTTTAAGTTTGCTATATGTTGTTTGTGTATTTCTAGCATTTTATGGTTGCTGCAAAGTCTTAATAAAGATTATATGGAGTCGATTACCAAGAATCACAATATTGCAGAATCTCTAGCTCAAGAAACGTTAAAGCTATATTCTATAATAAATTCAAAAAATAAAATACTAGAGACATATGCAAGATATGCGAAATTATTATCTATTTCTGCTAGACAAAGTTGTTTAGAGAGAGCAAGGTTAATAATGGAAATTGATAGTTTGTCAAAAAAATACAACCTAAATGAGCCGATTACTATATCGATTAAACAAGAATTCTTAAGTGGTATTAGATCAGATATGGGAACAAAGCAAGATACTATAAAGATAAAGAATTATGATGTTTACATAAGATTCTCTACCAAAGATTTTGTAACATTCTCGACAATCACAAAAGAAATATACTCTTGTATGCCGGAAAATACTATTGTACTATCTATAGATGTCAAAAAAGAAGATGTATTGGAGCCCAAGGTTATTTATAAACTATCAACAGAAAGAACCCCTGATGTAATTTTTACAAAACTCAACATGCGTATAAGAGAAATAACAACAAATAAATAAAATTATGAACATCTTCAACAGTACAAATATTTCTATATGCAGAAAAAGCATATATGAAGAGTTAATTAATAATATAACAAAACAAACATGTTTAACACTTTCTAATGTCATAGCTATTGATTACGAAATTAGACTTAAATCAATACCTGAAATTAATGTGCATATAGGTAATTGCATTGGTAAATTACGAACTTTTTTTGGTCAAAAAGTTATTACTGATGATAGTTTTTCAACAGTATTAATATTGTTTTCGGTAGCAATCTCTGCAGATGCAGTAGACTATCAGGATAGAGATAATATTCTAAACAAATCAGAAGATATAGTAGTTGATACACTAATAAATACAAATTTTGGTGATACAAATTCTGAAGAGAGGGGAGTAATCAAACAAGTGGTAAAAGATTTGTTGGCAGCAAAAAATAATTATGAATTAACAAACTTTATTCAAGTTGAACCAGAAATATTTCGTACAACGGTAATGCATGCGGTAAAAAAATATCAACAGCCCAAAGAGGTAAGTGATAATGTTCAATTGGAAATTAATAGAATAGTAACTGTTGCAGCAAAACATAATAAGAAAATGGAAATATTTAAACAAGCAACCAGCAAAATTATAACTGCTATTGGTGTTTTAGCAGTTGGGGCGATTAGTGTTGCAACAGCTGGGGCTACATTTGCTTTTATGGTAGTCCCTGCTTCTATTCTAGCAATAGAATATGCTCCCAAAATAGGAGAGAAGATGGGGGGGATGATTCTTAGTGCTGATAAATCGATGAGTGAGCAAGAACAAAAAATTACTACTCTAAAAACTAATTTGTTACAAAATAATAAAGAATTTTTGACCAAACCACAATCAATAGATGTTGGCAAACAACAATCAGTAGAGCATAATGTTGCAAAGGAACATCTATTGAGTAGTGGGGTAAAGTCTGTAGTTAATCAAAAATATAATACAATAAAGACTCAGCTACAGCCCAACTTGCCTAATAAAAATTCTTTGCAAAATAGCAAATCCTTAGGACATGTTAAACAAAGGTAATAATATGCTAGTAACTTGGATTCTCCTTATATTTGCCGGATTATTTGAAATAGGTTTTTCTATATCGTTGAAATTATCAGATGGGTTTACCAAAATAAAACCTATTATAGCTTTTATTGGCTTTTCAATATTAAGCTTTATTTGTCTTAGTAAAACTCTAGATAAGCTACCTCTTGGCACTGCTTATCTTCTATGGACTGGTATCGGAGCGGTAGGAACAGTCATAGTAGGAATAGTGTATTTTAATGAGCCATATTCTGCTATGCGAGTTTTCTTTATTAGCACTATGATAATTTCCATGATAGGTTTGAAGTTATCTTAACCCATTTACCTTAGGTATAACTCGATAATCAAGTTTTTTTACAGATTTGAATAAAATATAGGACAATGGTTGTTATCCCTGCTCAACTTAGTGTCACCCCTGCGAAAGCAGGGGTCTAGATTCCCGCCTACGCGGGAATGATGGTATGGACGAGTGAAGCGAAATATGCTTTACTTGTACGGAGTCAGCTGAAAAATAGTTTTCAGCTGCTCCAAATTAAATAATAATTTAATTAATAGGTCCATACCATGATAAATAATAGCATAAAAAATACTATAATAACCTGAGTTTGACGTAAGCACCAAACAAAATGCTAAGCATTATGTAATAACATAAACAAACTATAATGGTTCCAATATTTTGGACAGAAAAATAAGAAAAATGAGATAGAATTCTTTAGCAAACAAGGAGAGCTAGAGATGAAAAAACAAGTAAGGCAATATAGTGCTGAGGAGAAAGCCAAAATTGTCATAGAAGCAATTAAGGGAGAGCTAACAATAGCCCAGATAACCAGTAAGTATGGTGTTCATGCAACACAGATAAGTAACTGGAAAAAACAAGGTCTTGAGTTGTTAGTACAAGGTTTTAAGAATAAAACACAGAGTGCTGATCCAAATCAGCAGGGGTTAATCAAGAATCTATATGAGCAAATTGGTCAGTTAAGCGTTGAGTGTGACTGGCTCAAAAAAAAATCTGCATTGTTTAGAATTAAAGGTTAGGTGTAATATGATAGAGCCTAATCATAATAAGTTAACAATTGTACAACAGTGTAAGTTATTGGATATTAGCAGGTCAACCTATTACTATCAACCTACTGGTATTAGTGAACAAGATATCAAGATTATGGCAATAATTGATGAGACCTATACTATGCATCCATATTATGGTATGCGGCGGATGGCTAAATATTTACAAGCCCAAGGTTTTTCGGTAGGTCGTAAAGCTGTTAGACGTTACTACAAGATAATGGGTCTTGAAGCTGTTTATCCTAAAATAAATTTAAGCAAGAGGAATCAAGTGCATAAAATATATCCTTATTTACTAAAAGGATTAGAAATAGTATTGCCAAACCAGGTTTGGAGTGCAGATATAACGTATATAAGACTGAGCCAAGGGTTCGTATATTTAGTAGCTATTATTGACTGGTATAGTCGTTATATTCTAAGTTGGCGAATCTCCATTAGTTTGGAAAGTGAATTTTGTGTAACAGCCCTTGAAGACGCTATAGAAAAATATGGTATGCCAAAAATATTTAATACTGATCAAGGAGTACAATTTACCTCGGAGAATTTTATTAGTATGCTAAAGCTACATAATATCTTGATTAGTATGGATGGTAAGGGACGAGCCTTAGATAATATTTTTATTGAACGTTTTTGGCGATCATTAAAACAGGAAAAAATTTATCGGATTATTTTAACAACAGTAAAGGAGGCAAAGACAGCAATTAACGAATATATGGACTTTTATAATAGACAAAGGATGCATCAAGCTTTGGATTATAAAACTCCAGAATGTGTATATTTTGAAAAAAATATTGTATAAAAACAACAATTTAATTTTTGTGAATTATATCTCTATTTATCTAAATTTTTGTCTAGACAAAGGGGACCACCTTAATATATATCAAGTTGAATCAGAGAATTTGAAGAGATATAAGCAAAGACGAGAAGATTTAGTATTAATGCTTAGCAATGAAAAGAAAAGACTACATCATAGTATTGATGGTATTGATAAAGATAGTATAGAAAAACACATTAAATTCTTACAAAATGAAATAGCTGAGCTTGATAAGAAGTTAAACAAAACAATAGATGAGTCAGAAGAGTTAAAAGAGAAGGTAAAAATATTAGAGACTGTACCTGGTATTGGTAAATGTTTGGCTACAAAACTAATTAGTTTTGTACCTGAATTAGGGGATAAAAATTATAGTAGTAATGAATTGTCAGCAATTGTGGGGATAGCTCCGTACGCCCGTGATAGTGGTAATAAGCAAGGACGAAGATTTATTAGGGGAGGCAGAAAAATACCACGGGATGCTTTATACATGGCGGTATTAACTGGCAAAAATGGTTTTCAATATTTAAAAACTTTATACAATAGGCTTGTTAATAATTTTAAACCTAAGAAAGTTGCGATAGTTGCTTGTATGCGTAAGCTACTTGAAGTTTGCCATAAACTTATTCAACAAAAACGTTGTTTTATTATTTAGATAAATATTTTTTTGAAAATTTGAGTCTGTCCTATAGTTTGTGTAAGTTGCAAAGAAAGCAGTAAGAGATTACTGTAAAAAAAGTAACTTAAGCAAGCAAGGAGGAATTATGGCTAAAAAATTAGATACAGATAAAGATACATTAAACATCAGTAATCAGCTAGTAGAAGAATTATTATCAAAAGCAGATCCATCGGAGTTATTTGGTCGAGATGGTTTATTTCAACAGCTAAAGAAGCAAATAGTTGAGAAAATATTAGCAAGTGAGTTGGATCATGAATTAGGATATTCAAAACATAGCAAGATGCCAAAAGTAGATAATAATAGTCGTAATGGTAGCTATGAGAAGACAGTAATTGATGGGGATGGTCGTAAGCTGACAGTAGAAGTACCAAGAGATCGGGAAGGAGAGTATAATCCTCAATTAATACCAAAAGGGCTGAGGAGATTTAATGGATTTGATGAGAAAGTGATATCCCTTTATGGTCGCGGTATGACAGTCAGCGAGATCCGAGGGCATTTAGAAGAAATATATCAAACTGATGTATCTGGTGACTTGATATCCACCATAACAGATGGGGTAATAGAAGAAGTAACTAGGTGGCAAAATCGTTGTTTAGATAGGGTGTATCCAATATTATACTTGGACTGTATCTATGTAAAATCTAGAGACAATCACATAGTAATAAATAAAGCAGTATATTTAGCACTTGCTGTAAATATAGAAGGGAAAAAGGAGTTACTTGGCATTTGGATAGGCAAAAATGAAGGTGCTAAATTTTGGATGCAAGTAACGTCAGTTCGGGATAAGATATAGATGAAATAGTAATAGATAAAAGGATTGTCAAAAAGGAGTGCCTGCAGTATTTATATTTTTAAACAAAAAAACAAACTACAGGCATGAAAAAAGATATCACAGAATTATATAGTTTTATAGATGATTTTTGTAAAATTTATTTGGAGTATGAACAGAGAAAGTTATTACCATCAAATAAGCAAAGAAATCGCTGTTGTAGCATGAGTCTAAGTGAAATGTTAACAATAATAATTATGTTTCATACATCCTATGCTAAGAATTTTAAATTTTTCTATAAAAGTTATATAGAGTGCATGCATAAGGATGATTTTCCCAAAGCCTTGAGTTATAATAGATTTGTTGAATTAATGGCACGATTATTCATACCGCTAAATATGTTGATTCATTTGTTGTTTGGTGAGGAAACAGGTATTTATTTTATTGACTCTACAACGATTAAAGCTTGTCACAATAAAAGGCGTTATAGCAATAAAGTTTTTAAAGGATTAGCCAAACATAGTAAATCCTCTATGGGGTATTTTTATGGTTTTAAATTACATGTAATAATCAATAATAAAGGGGAGTTTATGGCATTAAAAGTGACCAAAGGCAATGTAGATGATAGGGTTCCAGTACCGGAGTTAACAAAAAGATTAACTGGAATTATAGCAGCTGATAAAGGTTATATTAAGCAAAATTTGTTCTTAAATTTATATGAAAGAGGCTTAAAAATGATTCATGGAATTAAGAAGAATATGGAAAATAAATTAATGGATTTGAAAGAAAAAATCTTACTTCGAAAGCGTAACTTAATTGAAACAGTTTTTGATTATCTAAAAAATAAAATGAACCTTGAACATACTAGACATAGATCACCAATAAATGCCTTTGTCCATATATTATCTACTCTTGTTGCTTACTCATTAAAGAAAAATAAACCTTCAACAAAATTTGATTTTAATCTACATGTTCACAATATCCTTATCCCGAATTGACGTAAGTAGTTACTGAGTTAAAGAATCGAGGAATTGAACAAATTTATGTTGCTTGTGTGGGGTTTAAAGGGCTTTCCAGAAGCTATAAGCAGTGTATTCCCGAGTACTATAGTACAATTATGTATTGTACATATGGTTCGCAATTCAGTAAAGTATGTGTCATATAAAGATTTAAAAGAGGTCACATCAGATCTAAAACAAATTTATACAGCTAATAATGACGAAATGGCACGTTTAAAACTTCAGCAATTTGGTGTAAAATGGGATAAAAAATATCCGGTAATTTCTGATATTTGGCAACGTAATTGGTCTGGGATAATACCGTTTTTTGCCTTTCCTGAAGAGAACAGAAAGGTAATTTATACTACTAACACTATAGAATCTGTAAATCGTCAAATTAGAAAAATTATCAAAAATAAGGGGGTGTTTCCAGATGATAAGTCAATTCAAAAAATAATATTTTTATCCCTACAAAATGCAGCCAAAAAATGGACCATGCCTATTAAAGATTGGTCTTTAGCTTTAAATCAATTTGAAATACTTTGTGGAGATTTTAAATATGATTTATTGGAAAATAAAAAATGAACTTTGTGAGTAGACCTAACCAATTGCTTGGTTAAGCCCCTCCTCAGAACCGGACATGCAGAGCTACCGCATCCGGCTCCCGAAAGGTAAGATAGGCTTGTACCCTATTTTTTTTTGTTGGTTTTAGAACATTGAAATGGTCTTCCACTTATTTGGAAAGTCGACCCTTTTGAGTATTTCAGCTAATCTTTGCCAATTCATCTTACGCTTCCCACCCATTCTATTAAACCACCCATATATTGCTCGCCTAGTTTGGTGAATAAATGAACTTACTCGTCTTTGATTATCTGATATACCATGATAATTGATCCACCCCTTTGTAGCTCTAATGACTTGCAATAATATCTGTTCTTTGCCCCTCTCATTAAGGTGACTTCGTAGATATTCTCTTAGCCCTTTAAGCTTCTCGGTAAATCGATCTTTCCTTGTGGTATATTTTAATCTCCATATGTTACCAAACCTTGATTTACCCCAATAGCAAGTAAAGCCAAGAAAATTATAACTCTTGATCTTCTTACCTTGCTTAGCTAAGTCCTCAGCATGGTATCTACCGGACTGAATCATCTGCGATTTAGCTTCATTGATGTTCAAGCCATACTTGTTTAATCTTTTGGGCAAAACCTCATAAAACTTCCTCGCGTCTTCTTCATTCTCAAAGACGAACACCATATCGTCACAATACCTCACCATTCCAGTTTGCCCTCTTATGTTTTCCTTGCTGATTTTAGCAAACCAACAGTCAATAACATAATGTAGGAAGACATTTGCCAAAATTGGTGATGTTTTAGACCCTTGGCGGCATCCTTCCTTGTTAGTAACTGTAATGCCGTTTTCTATAATTGGTGTTTCCATCAGTTTCATAACTAGTCTTAGGAATCTTTTGTCAGATATTCTCTTTCTTAGGAATCCCATCAACTCAGAATGTTTGATTGAATTGAAGCACTTAGTTATATCAATTTCAACTACAGCTCCTTTATTGAAGTTATACGTAAGTCTATTCAACTCCTTAAGTGCATCATGGGCGTTTAATTTAGGTCGAAACCCGTAAGAACATTTTAAGAATATTGGCTCGAACACTGAGTTTAATATCTTGCTTACTGCCGACTCGATTATCTTGTCTTCAAAGCATGATATTACCAAAGGTCTTTTGCCTCCATCTTCTTTTGGAATCAATGTAATTCGTGCAGGTTTAGCTTGATATTGCCCCTTGCGAATTTTAGTAAGGAGCGAGAGCAAATTTGCTTCCAACTTCTTACCATAAACCGCTTTGGTTATACCATCTATTCCTACAGCTTTCTTGCTATCAAGTTCCTTATATTGTTCTTCTAACATCTTTAAATCAATAATATGTCCAAGATTATTAAACTTTATGTCTTGATTTTGTGATGATAGCAACTTTATACGCTCAAGTTTCGTTGACCATGTATTTCCGTCTATGCTGTGTACGGTCATTGTTTCCCTCTTACGTTCTTACCTTTCTGTCAGCCCTTCGCTCCACTCCCATTACGAAGCTTCATCACTACTACAACTGACTCAGCCATCCTTAACACCATCTCCAAAGCCTTATGTTTCGGCACTTGTACTTTGAATACTTACTTAACTCAGTAAGAGTTATAAGGACTTCTCAAGTTGTGTCATTAATCTCTACAAACTCGCTGACGCCTGAGACCCCGATGGTTGAAAACTTTCGGATTTTCGCTAGTTTGACCTCTAGTTTTCTCTTGTCTACTGCGTTGTGTAGCACATCGACTTCCACTACCAATATCATTTCAGGGCTATCACGTTCACCATTTGGTTTCGGCTCGGATGTTTCGCTGTCTACGCTTTACTACTGTCGTTACCTTCAGCAGCACAAGACTCGCTATATGGTGGAGCTAGCTACTCCTTCCATAACAGGACTTTCACCCGTAAGATTAATGCACCTTATCTTGACGCACACACAAATTAAATGATTGACTCGAAAATTTAGATAAAAGATAATTGCTATGATTATAGCCATATTCACATAAACTTGATATTGTAGAATTAGTTTTTTGCACACGATCTCTGATCGTATTACTTCTAATTTTATGCAAAAATTTTATATCTTGTTCCTCTTTGCTTTTTGGCAGCATAGTTTTTAATTCTGGATCACGAGCCGCTTTGCATATTGCTAACGCATCGTTATAATCATTTTTCTGTTTCGATGTAGCATAAACTTTTACATCTTTTGTTTTCATTAGTTTGACTTGCAAACCAAGCTTAGCAATTTCCTGTGACCAATAATTAGCTCCTCCACATGCTTCCATAGCTGCCAATGAACTTTTATCGAGATTGCTTAAATAGGCTATTAACTCATCTCTTGTAACTTTTTGATAACCTATTTTTTTGCCATTTTGATCGACTTGCACCAAGTGCATACTATTTTTTGCTAAATCTATTCCTATTATAGTATTTTTTATGCTATTATTTATCATGGTATGGACCTATTAATTAAATTATTATTTAATTTGGAGCAGCTGAAAACTATTTTTCAGCTGACTCCGTACAAGTAAAGCATATTTCGCTTCACTCGTCCATACCATCATTCCCGCTTCGGTGCGGAATCTAAGACCCCTGCCTACGCAGGGGTGACACCACAATTGTTGAAAGTTAGAAGGTAAAGCGGGTTTTAGATAGGTTTTCTGTCATTGCGAGACCACGTAGTGGTCGTGGCAATCCATCTTTGGTTACTTTTATGGATTGCTTCGTCGACCTATGGTCTTTCTTGCAATGACGTTGACCACATACGACTTTTAAACTATCCGGTCTAAAACCGCTTCCTCTTCTAACTTTCAACAGTTGTGGGGGTGACATTAAGACGAGTGTTATTATTTTAACTAATATAAAGCAAAATAAAGTCAGTTGATGAAAAGAATTATAAAATGTTTATATCAGGCAATTTTAAAAACAATTGAACATGATGGGGTTGAACATTCAGGGTATATGTCATTTATGATACTCATGGCATTTTTTCCTTTTTTAGTTTTTTTATTAGCATTAACAAGTTTTATTGGTGCCTCAGAACTCGGGCAGAATTTTATAACTATCTTTCTTGAGAGTATGCCAGAATTGGCTACTGACTCAATAAAAACTAGGATAAATGAACTTAGTAAAACTCCACCTCAAAGTCTAATGACCGTAGCGATAGTAGGAAGTATATGGACCGCATCATCTTTTGTTGAATGTTTAAGAACAATCTTAAATAGGGTATATGAAATAAAATCACCCCCTCCATACATAAGACGAAGATTACTTAGCATAGTACAGTTCTTAGTAATCAGCATATTCGTTACTTTTGCTATGTTCATTTTAATTATAGTGCCAATAATATTGACAAAACTTCCGATGATTTTACAAATAATGGAAGAACATATGCTAGCTCTAACTATTTTACGATATGTTATAATTTTTTGTTCATTATTTATTACCTCATCATCATTATATTATATCGTCCCTAATATAACATTAAATTTTACAGATGTAGTTCCTGGAGCTTTATTAACAGTAATTTTATGGGTGATAAGTGGATATTTATTATCTACTTGGATAAGAAGTTATAACCAATTAAGCATAATATATGGTTCACTTGGTGGTATAATAATAACCCTAATGTTCTTTTATATTATTAACATGATTTTTATATATGGTGCAGAATTTAATTATTTGCTAAAAAAATACCACTGAATTATTAAATAAAAGTAAATCTTTGTTTACTTTTATGAAATTTTTGTTGCGTCCTAGCTAAAATAGTAGTACAAGCCGTTTTGTTAGGATATGTGAAGGATATCTAAGTAAAAGCTTGAACGATGGGATAATGGTTGCATCTTTGTCATTCGCGTTCGTCCCTTTGTTATTCGTGCTTAGGTGCGGAATCTAAGCCCCCGCATCAAAGCAGGGGTGACATCTGACTTTTTTGTCATATATGGACGAGTGAATTTGTCAACAAAGAAAATAAAAAAATAGAGCCACAAAGGAAGCGGTCATATATTCGGCATCGAGTGCCATAATGGTTTCTGCATTCTTATAAATATCCTTGAGTGACCTCTCATTCCCACGGCTTCTAGAGCCTCGACATAATTACGGATTTTATTCAGAATACTTATTCATTAACTCTTTAACTTTCGTTCTCTTTATTGTTACTATTCTTTACTCGCAATATTTATCAATTACCAATTTTTATTTAGTTGACATAGTTTCTTCTTTTTTCTCAACTAAACTAATTTGCAACATATTCGCTACCATTGGTGACTACTGCATAAGCAATCCTTGCTAACTTATTTGCTAAACCAACACATATAATATTATATGATTTATTTTCAGCAAATTTCTTCACTGCCCACTGCACTAGTTTATCTTTCGATTCCTTACCACTTTTTGCTCTTATTGCTATTGTCCTTGCAGCTTGAATCAACATAGTTCTGGCATATCTATCTCCCTGTTTGGTAATCCCTCCTAAAACTATCTTATCTCCTGAGCTATGTTGCTTTGGTACCAAACCAAGCGAAGCAGCAAAATCCCTTGGGGTTGGATAACTTTCCATTGGGGCTACACTCAAACAACTAGCATTGATTGCTCCAATGCCAAAAATTGTCTGCAACCTAGTAGCTTTCTCACTTTGCTTATTATTGCTGATAATCAGCTTTTCTAAAGTTTTCTCTTTGTCACATAAATCCTCAATTTCTTTACATTCTAAAAGTAAAATTGACCGTATCCCAGAATTTATATAACCTTTACTATACGCTAACTCTACCTCCAGCCTACATGATTTGCAAAATTTATTTTTACTTAATTTTGTATTATAGCCATATTCACATAAACTTGATATTGTAGAATTAGTTTTTTGCACACGATCTCTGATCGTATTACTTCTAATTTTATGCAAAAATTTTATATCTTGTTCCTCTTTGCTTTTTGGCAGCATAGTTTTTAATTCTGGATCACGAGCCGCTTTGCATATTGCTAACGCATCGTTATAATCATTTTTCTGTTTCGATGTAGCATAAACTTTTACATCTTTTGTTTTCATTAGTTTGACTTGCAAACCAAGCTTAGCAATTTCCTGTGACCAATAATTAGCTCCTCCACATGCTTCCATAGCTACCAATGAACTTTTATCGAGATTGCTTAAATAGGCTATTAACTCATCTCTTGTAACTTTTTGATAACCTATTTTTTTGCCATTTTGATCGACTTGCACCAAGTGCATACTATTTTTTGCTAAATCTATTCCTATTATAGTATTTTTTATGCTATTATTTATCATGGTATGGACCTATTAATTAAATTATTATTTAATTTGGAGCAGCTGAAAACTATTTTTCAGCTGACTCCGTACAAGTAAAGCATATTTCGCTTCACTCGTCCATACCATCATTCCCGCTTCGGTGCGGAATCTAAGACCCCTGCTTACGCAGGGGTGACACTAGAGCAGGGATGCTCATCATTACTCTGTTCTATTCAAATTTCCTTCACATAGCCTAGTGATTTTAACTAAAAAAGATTATAATTATGAAAAGAAAAAAAGTTTATACACAATATAAATCAGATGAAAATCCCCCTGTCCAGGTTAGTTTTTTTTAAATCCTTTGCTCACTGAAATAGGCAACTCTATTACGATACTTGTAGCTTTAAGAGATAAAGACTTGATAACCATAGGCTCCCTGTTTAATGTGCCTCAGAGACTGCAAGGTGACCTTTATAAGCTCGTTGAATCTAATGAGTTTACTAATAAGAAAGTTGAAGCTTTATTTAAGCAGGAGCTTAACTCATCCAGAATAAATGCTGATAAGGCAGCAATCAATAATTATCAGTCTATAGTAGTTAAGCTCTTGAATAATCCAGATATTAGTATTAACGAAATATTTGATTGTTTTAAAAAAGCTAATGTACCTGTATATATTAATTTTGAAAAAGATGATATCGATAAAGCTCTAATAGAATTACAGAAGTTGCAGCATGAGTACTTGCCAGTCCGTATGGTTACTGGGGAGGAATACTTAAATATGCTGAGTGAGTTAACGCTAACTCAGCTTGCTACAAATCTAGAGTATTTAGATAGTCTTGATGCTCCATCAGGAAAACATAATGTTGATGTATCAGGAAAGCATATTGACTATGATTCAGAGGTGTAATAGACTATAGTACCCTACAATTTTGAGAAGATGAAGAAGAATGGTTGATTTAGAGTGGTGTGAAGTAGTATAAGGTAGGTATTTTTATAACAAAATGCATAATATAATACTTCAAGAATTGATTTTATATATAGACGGAAATAAATCAAGATTAAAATGTTTGGTTGGTATGGTAATTAGTTTGCTGACGGGCAGCTCAATTTATCAAAAAGGTTTAGCACTTGGTATTTTAGGTGATGCTAAAGCGACGTCAAAAACTCATAGAATTTATCGTTTTTTAAAAGATTTTAATTTTGATTATATGAAGGTTGGCTATTTGCTATTAAGCTTTTTTGCTTCAAAAAATTATGTCGTAGCAATGGATAGGACAAGTTGGAAATTTGGTAAATCCGATATTAATATTTTATTTTTAGTAATGGTAATTGGTAAAATATCGGTGCCAATATTCTGGAAGACTTTGTCGCATGGTGGCGGGTGTTCTGCAGAATTTATGAAGGAATTTTTACAGAAATTTATTAATAATTTTGGCGTTGAAAGAATAAAATATTTGCTTGCTGATAGAGAATTTATGAATAAAGAATGGTTAGACTTTCTGATAAATAACCATCTAAAGTTTGTTATTCCATTAAAAATGGATCATAAAATTCGTCTTACAAAAGGTTTAAGAACTTTAACCATTGAAAGAATATTTAGTGATGTTAAAGCCTTAGAGTATAGGGCTTGTAGTGGTATATTATGGAATAGAAAGGTTAATTTTACCGCATATAGAAATGATAAGAGCGAGCTGATGGTTCTGGTGTCTTCAATTGAAATAGAGCAAGATATTTTTGCTTTATATAAATTTCGTTGGAGTGTTGAACGACTATTTTTGCACCTAAAAAGCGGTGGTTTTGATATTGAAAAAAGTCACATTGTAAAATTGGATAGATTTGAAAAATTATTAGTGATAACTGCTATTGCTTCAGCTTTAATAGTCAAAAATGGAATAATACAAAATGCCTTAAATCCCATCCGAATAAAACGGTACAAAACCATTGAAAGACAATTGTTTTCATTATTTACCTATGGCTTTGATCATATCAAAAATGCTTTTTATCAATCTACAACAGCCATAACGCAGCTAATATCCACATTATTAATACCTCCCAAACAAAAACTTTTTTCTATCCTAATACCATCTTTACAAAAATTGTAGGGTACTATGGTAATAGACTCTTAACCCGATTAATATTTATCTATAATGTTTGTGTTATTCCTGCATAGTATGTCATACCTGCGTAAGCAGGGAACCAGATTCCCGCCTACGCGGGAATGATGGTATGGACGAGTGAAGCGAAATATGCTTTACTTGTACGGAGTCAGCTGAAAAATAGTTTTCAGCTGCTCCAAATTAAATAATAATTTAATTAATAGGTCCATACCATGATAAATAATAGCATAAAAAATACTATAATAGGAATAGATTTAGCAAAAAATAGTATGCACTTGGTGCAAGTCGATCAAAATGGCAAAAAAATAGGTTATCAAAAAGTTACAAGAGATGAGTTAATAGCCTATTTAACCTGAGTTTGACGTAAGCACCAAACAAAATGCTAAGCATTATGTAATAACATAAACAAACTGTTGGTGGTGAGCTATGGTAAAAATAAAACCTTCTTTCAAACTAGTGTGTTAGGAGAAAGAATATTTGAAAAGTAAGAAGGGAGGGATTATAAAGTTCTCGAATAATAACAACAAAATTGGAGAATATATTATGATCCCTCTTACGGAGATTTTCTGCTTAATTGATGATTTTTGCAAGCATTTTGATACGGAGCAAAATAAATATATATTACCAAATCCTAACCGTAAGCGTAAAGTAGTTTGCAGTATAGGACTCTCAGAGATTATTACTATTATAGTAATGTTTCACTTGAGTCACTACCGTACCTTTAAAGATTTTTATTTATGCTGCCTATGTCAAAGTTATAGAAAGGAATTTCCAAAACTTGTGAGCTATAGTCGTTTTGTTCAGTTAATGCCAATGAGCTTCATGCCCATGGTATTACTGCTAAAAAGCCTATCAGGAAAACAAACTGGTCAATATTATATCGACTCTACTAAACTTCCTGCTTGCCATAATTTAAGAATTAATAGACATAAAGTATTCAAAGACATAGCAAAAAGAGGTAAGACTTCCACTGGGTGGTTCTTTGGTTGTAAGCTACATATTGTCATTAACAGTTGTGGAGAGATTATGAGTTTTTCTTTAACTCCAGGAAATGTTGATGATAGAGCAGTGGTAGAAAATTTAGTAGATAAATTACAAGGCTGGCTTTTTGGTGATCGTGGGTATATCAGTAAAAAACTCACTCAATCCCTTGCTAATCAAGGTTTAGAACTAATAACAAAAATTAAAAGTAATATGAAAGAAAGAATAATAGATCCTATTAAAAAGCGGTTTTTAAATAAAAGGTATATTATTGAAACCATTAACGATCAACTAAAAAACCTTTGTCATATAGACCATACAAGGCATAGATCTGTTATGAATTTTCAAACTAACGTATTAGCTGGACTGCTTGCCTATGTTTTTAAGCCTAATAAAATTTCTGTAGCTTTTGGAAAATTAAACAATCTCAACCTTCCTCTTACATCAAACTGAGGTTATTTAAGCAATCTCGATAAAAGTTCATTGGTAGCTATGGAAGCATGTGGAGGAGCTAATTATTGGTCACAGGAAATTGCTAAGCTTGGTTTGCAAGTCAAACTAATGAAAACAAAAGATGTAAAAGTTTATGCTACATCGAAACAGAAAAATGATTATAACGATGCGTTAGCAATATGCAAAGCGGCTCGTGATCCAGAATTAAAAACTGTGCTGCCAAAAAGCAAAGAGGAACAAGATATAAAATTTTTGCATAAAATTAGAAGTAATACGATCAGAGATCGTGTGCAAAAAACTAATTCTACAATATCAAGTTTATGTGAATATGGCTATAATACAAAATTAAGTAAAAATAAATTTTGCAAATCATGTAGGCTGGAGGTAGAGTTAGCGTATAGTAAAGGTTATATAAATTCTGGGATACGGTCAATTTTACTTTTAGAATGTAAAGAAATTGAGGATTTATGTGACAAAGAGAAAACTTTAGAAAAGCTGATTATCAGCAATAATAAGCAAAGTGAGAAAGCTACTAGGTTGCAGACAATTTTTGGCATTGGAGCAATCAATGCTAGTTGTTTGAGTGTAGCCCCAATGGAAAGTTATCCAACCCCGAGGGATTTTGCTGCTTCGCTTGGTTTGGTACCAAAGCAACATAGCTCAGGAGGTAAGATAGTTTTAGGAGGGATTACCAAACAGGGAGATAGATATGCCAGAACTATGTTGATTCAAGCCGCAAGGACAATAGCAATAAGAGCAAAAAGTGGTAAGGAATCGAAAGATAAACTAGTGCAGTGGGCAGTGAAGAAATTTGCTGAAAATAAATCATATAATATTATATGTGTTGGTTTAGCAAATAAGTTAGCAAGGATTGCTTATGCAGTAGTCACCAATGGTAGCGAATATGTTGCAAATTAGTTTAGTTGAGAAAAAAGAAGAAACTATGTCAACTAAATAAAAATTGGTAATTGATAAATATTGCGAGTAAAGAATAGTAACAATAAAGAGAACGAAAGTTAAAGAGTTAATGAATAAGTATTCTGAATAAAATCCGTAATTATGTCGAGGCTCTAGAAGCCGTGGGAATGAGAGGTCACTCAAGGATATTTATAAGTAAGGTGGTCCCCTTTGTCTAGACAAAAATTTAGATAAATAGAGATATAATTCACAAAAATTAAATTGTTGTTTTTATACAATATTTTTTTCAAAATATACACATTCTGGAGTTTTATAATCCAAAGCTTGATGCATCCTTTGTCTATTATAAAAGTCCATATATTCGTTAATTGCTGTCTTTGCCTCCTTTACTGTTGTTAAAATAATCCGATAAATTTTTTCCTGTTTTAATGATCGCCAAAAACGTTCAATAAAAATATTATCTAAGGCTCGTCCCTTACCATCCATACTAATCAAGATATTATGTAGCTTTAGCATACTAATAAAATTCTCCGAGGTAAATTGTACTCCTTGATCAGTATTAAATATTTTTGGCATACCATATTTTTCTATAGCGTCTTCAAGGGCTGTTACACAAAATTCACTTTCCAAACTAATGGAGATTCGCCAACTTAGAATATAACGACTATACCAGTCAATAATAGCTACTAAATATACGAACCCTTGGCTCAGTCTTATATACGTTATATCTGCACTCCAAACCTGGTTTGGCAATACTATTTCTAATCCTTTTAGTAAATAAGGATATATTTTATGCGCTTGATTCCTCTTGCTTAAATTTATTTTAGGATAAACAGCTTCAAGACCCATTATCTTGTAGTAACGTCTAACAGCTTTACGACCTACCGAAAAACCTTGAGCTTGTAAATATTTAGCCATCCGCCGCATACCATAATATGGATGCATAGTATAGGTCTCATCAATTATTGCCATAATCTTGATATCTTGTTCACTAATACCAGTAGGTTGATAGTAATAGGTTGACCTGCTAATATCCAATAACTTACACTGTTGTACAATTGTTAACTTATTATGATTAGGCTCTATCATATTACACCTAACCTTTAATTCCAAACAATGCAGATTTTTTTTGAGCCAGTCACACTCAACGCTTAACTGACCAATTTGCTCATATAGATTCTTGATTAACCCCTGCTGATTTGGATCAGCACTCTGTGTTTTATTCTTAAAACCTTGTACTAACAACTCAAGACCTTGTTTTTTCCAGTTACTGATCTGTGTTGCATGAACACCATACTTACTGGTTATCTGGGCTATTGTTAGCTCTCCCTTAATTGCTTCTATGACAATTTTGGCTTTCTCCTCAGCACTATATTGCCTTACTTGTTTTTTCATCTCTAGCTCTCCTTGTTTGCTAAAGAATTCTATCTCATTTTTCTGTCCAAAATATTGGGACCATTATAAAGTTCATTTTTTATTTTCCAATAAATCATATTTAAAATCTCCACAAAGTATTTCAAATTGATTTAAAGCTAAAGACCAATCTTTAATAGGCATGGTCCATTTTTTGGCTGCATTTTGTAGGGATAAAAATATTATTTTTTGAATTGACTTATCATCTGGAAACACCCCCTTATTTTTGATAATTTTTCTAATTTGACGATTTACAGATTCTATAGTGTTAGTAGTATAAATTACCTTTCTGTTCTCTTCAGGAAAGGCAAAAAACGGTATTATCCCAGACCAATTACGTTGCCAAATATCAGAAATTACCGGATATTTTTTATCCCATTTTACACCAAATTGCTGAAGTTTTAAACGTGCCATTTCGTCATTATTAGCTGTATAAATTTGTTTTAGATCTGATGTGACCTCTTTTAAATCTTTATATGACACATACTTTACTGAATTGCGAACCATATGTACAATACATAATTGTACTATAGTACTCGGGAATACACTGCTTATAGCTTCTGGAAAGCCCTTTAAACCCCACACAAGCAACATAAATTTGTTCAATTCCTCGATTCTTTAACTCAGTAACTACTTGCATCCAAAATTTAGCACCTTCATTTTTGCCTATCCAAATGCCAAGTAACTCCTTTTTCCCTTCTATATTTACAGCAAGTGCTAAATATACTGCTTTATTTATTACTATGTGATTGTCTCTAGATTTTACATAGATACAGTCCAAGTATAATATTGGATACACCCTATCTAAACAACGATTTTGCCACCTAGTTACTTCTTCTATTACCCCATCTGTTATGGTGGATATCAAGTCACCAGATACATCAGTTTGATATATTTCTTCTAAATGCCCTCGGATCTCGCTGACTGTCATACCGCGACCATAAAGGGATATCACTTTCTCATCAAATCCATTAAATCTCCTCAGCCCTTTTGGTATTAATTGAGGATTATACTCTCCTTCCCGATCTCTTGGTACTTCTACTGTCAGCTTACGACCATCCCCATCAATTACTGTCTTCTCATAGCTACCATTACGACGATTATTATCTACTTTTGCCATCTTGCTATGTTTTGAATATCCTAATTCATGATCCAACTCACTTGCTAATATTTTCTCAACTATTTGCTTCTTTAGCTGTTGAAATAAACCATCTCGACCAAATAACTCCGATGGATCTGCTTTTGATAATAATTCTTCTACTAGCTGATTACTGATGTTTAATGTATCTTTATCTGTATCTAATTTTTTAGCCATAATTCCTCCTTGCTTGCTTAAGTTACTTTTTTTACAGTAATCTCTTACTGCTTTCTTTGCAACTTACACAAACTATAGGACAGACTCGCCGAATATATGACCGCTTCCTTTGTGGCTCTATTTTTTTATTTTCTTTGTTGACAAATTCACTCGTCCATATATGACACATTCACTCGTCCATATATAACTTATGGATTGCTCCTATATCTTAAATATCTACTAGTTCCTGATAGGTTACTTCCAAAACCTCATAAGATTTTGAACCTTTAGGAGTTGTAACTTCCACTATATCTCCAACCCCTTTACCAATTAGAGCCTTAGCGATTGGCGATACGATCGATACTCTCTTTTTAGTTATATCTGCTTCGTATTCTCCAACAATATGGTACACAACTACTTCCTCTGTTTCGTCATCGATCAACTTAACTGTAGCACCAAATTTTATGCTGTCACCTGAGAGTTTTGATGTGTCAATAATTTCAGCTCTTGCTACTTTATCTTCGAGATCTAAAATTCGACCTTCAATAAAACTTTGTTTGTCCCGTGCTGCATGCCATTCCGCGTTTTCAGATAAATCCCCAAAATCTCTAGCTGTTGCTATAGCCTCAATTACTTTTGGTCTTTCTATATGCTTAAGGTGTTTGATTTCTTTCTCTAAGCTATCGAACCCTTTATGTGTAATAGGAAATTTCGTCATAATAATATGTCTTGTCTAAGTTAAGTTTTCTAGTATATTTGTTGTGTTAAACTTTGTCAAACAGCCCTTTTAGATTATCATGCAAACTAAAATATTTAAATTTGAGATACAACGCAAAACCTTCCATTTATACAGCTTGATTATACCACTATTTTATTTATTTTCATCTAAATTAATTATTACTACACTATTATTTTTACTTACTGCCTGTGTATTATATATAGATATTGCCAGGAACTACAATTTATATATTAAAAAATTTACAGATAGATTTCTTAGAAAGTTTATGAGACCCGAGGAACGGAGCGGTTCATTCAGGCTAAGTGGTAGTAGTTTCATGGCAATTGGATTTTTTTTGACAGCTCTGTTATTTTCAAAAGGTTTAGCGATTTCGTCTTGGTTGATATTAATAATAGCTGATTGTCTTGCGGCATTAGTTGGTACTAAACTAGGTAAGCCTCTAGAAAATGGTAAGTCACTGGAAGGTTCTATTGCTTTTCTAATTTCTGCAATTTTTATTAGCATGTTGGTGTATTTTTTCATCGGTTATCATACTAGTTTTACTGTTATCATAATTAGTTCTGTAGTTACTACTATTGGTGAATTTTATGCAAAAGATTTATTGATCAACGATAATTTATTAATACCTCTTACTTACTGCTTTTCTACGATTATATTCACCTTTATTTTAGGTTTATGAGAATTCCATTAGAATTTTATGAACTTCTTAGAACCCGGATTAATTTATCAGATATTGTTCGGCAAAAAGTAGTTTTAACTAAAAAATCTGGGAATTACTTGGGTCTATGCCCTTTTCATGTTGAAAAATCTCCATCATTTACTGTGAATGACGCCAAGAGGTTCTATTACTGTTTTGGCTGCACTGTTCACGGAGATGTTATAAAATTTGTTGCTAGCCTTAACGGTTTATCTTACAAAGAAGCAGCTATTAAACTTGCCAATGATTATGGCATTGAATTGCCTAAATTAACTGTAGAGCAACAAAAATTGCATGAAGAATCGGATGAACTACTTGATATCTTAGAGATGGCAGAAAGGTTTTTTACCTCACAATTGTCACAAGAAGTATGTAATTATTTACGTGACCGCGGTATTAGTAAAGAGGCAATTAAGGAATTTTCCATTGGTTTTGCTCCTCCGGCTAAGGAATTGCAGAAGTTTTTTGAAAAAAAATCAATATCTTTGAAAAAACTTCAAAAAGCAGGCTTAGTGGGCAAGGGAAATGATGGTACAATGTATGAGATATTTTATAACCGGATAATTTTTCCGATTAGGAATATTTATAACAAGGTAATTGGGTTCGGGGGACGAGTAATTGGTAATGGATTGCCTAAATATTTAAATTCTCCGGAAACCATATTATTTCAGAAAAATGAAACATTATATGGAGAGAATAATGCGATTAGTGTTGCTTATAAGAAAAACCATTCAATCTTGGTTGAGGGGTACTTAGATGTTATTGCCTTGCATCAGGCTGGTTTTAAAGGGGCAGTAGCAAGTCTTGGTACTGCGGTTACAGAGAATCATTTGCAGAAATTATGGCGTGCCGGAGATGAAATAGCACTTTGTTTAGATGGTGATATGGCGGGGATAAAAGCTACTCAGCGAGTAATTAACCTAGTATTGCCGTTGATAAATGGTAATAAGAAAATTTCCTTTGTGATGTTACCTGGCGGCAGTGATCCTAATGATATTATCAATAAAGATGGGGCAGGGGTCTTTGCCAAAATTTTTGATAAAAGGATTAATCTATCCGAAATGATTTGGCGTTCCGAATATGAAGGTAAGAGCTTTGTAACCCCGGAAGATAAAGCTATTTTGGAAAAAAATCTTGAAGATTACTGTAAGCAAATAAAAGATAGGACACTTAGCCATAATTACTATAGATATTTTAAAGAGCAAATATGGCAAAATTTAATTAAACGTCAAAGTAAGGGGGGGGTAAGAAATTCAAATGTAATATTTTCAGCTCCTGATTATTCGGAAATTGAGATGTTAGAACAAGTTTTTTGTATAATGTTAATAAAGTTTCCAGAGATAGTTAACAAGCAAGAAATAAAGGATTTTTTATTAACGTTAAATTTTCAAAACAAAATGCTTGAAGATTTTCGTGATTGGTATTTTGCAGAGATTATTAGCAATGATATGTTAGATCAGGAGAATATTATTGATTTGGCAGAAAAAGCTGGATTTTATGAGACTTTTTCGCTATTGTCAAAATCTAATAATCTATTTCTAGATTTATCATTTAACAAGAATGATATAGATTCTGACTTGCTTTGGCAATGGTTGCATAAGAAACATCACCTAGTACTATTAAAACAAGAATATAGTTCCATTATTCAAAATGGAACGGATGAAGAATTGAAAAAAGCTATGCTATACCGAGAAGAAATTATGAGGGTCTCTAAAGAACTTTATAATCTAAACGAATCTTTTACTAATTGACTTAAGGTTTATAAATTATGACAGAAGTGAAAAATAATATAGATGAAAAAGGCGAAGCAGTTGATAACTTAGTTAAATCAGCCAAAGCAAAAGGTAAGGCAGTTACTTATTATGATATAAATAAAGTTATTCCAATCACTAATAATATATCAGTAAATGATCTAGAAAAGGTAATATCAAAGTTTTCTGAGGCTGGAGTTGATATTATAGAAGGCGATGAAGATGAGATTAAACTTGATATTAATGTAGATGAAGAATTTAAACTATCTAATAATGTTGATAGTGAGCCTGAAGATGACAGTGAAGAAGAAAATATAGGATCAACCGATGATCCAGTAAGATTATATTTACGAGATATGGGCGGAGTAAGACTCTTTTCTCGTGAGGCTGAAATAGAAGTAGCTCAAGATATTGAGGAAGGCAAAGAGATAATGGTTAAATCACTTTGTGAAAATCCAATATCGATGAAATTCTTTATTAAATGGCATGAGGATTTAGCTAATGAAAAAATCTTACTTCGAGATTTGATTGATTTAGAAGCTAATATGGTTCACGAATATTGTGGTAATTCTGAAGAAAATCATAATAACGATCTGGAATCAGACCATGAAGAGCATGAAGAAGCTAGTAATTTATCAATAGCTACTATTGAATTACAGTTATTACCTGCTGTTGTCAAGCGTATGGAAAAAATTGCTAAACTTTCTGAAGAATTGTTAGTTGAAGCAAAAAAACATTATGCACGTTATCCTCAACCTAAGGGGTTGCAAGATAACAAAAAATATGCCAAAAATTTACAGTTAATAATTGTTGAAATTTCTGCTATCCATTTTCACTCTAAAAGAATGGAGGAAATTCTTAATAGAATATATAGTCTGAATAAAGAATTAGTGCATAAAGAAGGAAATTTTCTT
The DNA here is from genome assembly GCF_936269705.1 of Rickettsia endosymbiont of Oedothorax gibbosus. Taxonomy (NCBI): domain Bacteria; kingdom Pseudomonadati; phylum Pseudomonadota; class Alphaproteobacteria; order Rickettsiales; family Rickettsiaceae; genus Rickettsia; species Rickettsia endosymbiont of Oedothorax gibbosus. The sequence goes on along the minus strand of NZ_OW370493.1, from coordinate 1,701,351 downwards.
AAATTAGCTGAAAAATATGGCGTAACTCGTCAATCTTTCCTAAGTGAATATATGGGGGCAGTAATTGATGAGAATTGGAAAAGGCAAATGCAAAAAAATAAGAATGCTAATTGGAGGAACTTCCTTGCTAAAGAATCTGATGTCACGGATCAAATGATTAGCGAATTAAGAAGCATGGAAGTGATTAGCGGTTTGCCAATTATTGAATTTAAAAAATTAGTGCATACAATACAAAAAGGTGAAAGACAGGTTCTTCGGGCAAAAAAGGCTATGATAGAAGCTAATCTTCGTCTAGTTATCTCGATTGCTAAAAAATATGCAAATCGTGGATTGCAGTTTTTAGATTTAATTCAGGAAGGAAATATTGGGTTAATGAAGGCAGTTGATAAATTTGAGTATCGTCGGGGGTATAAATTTTCTACTTATGCTACTTGGTGGATTAGGCAAGCTATTACTAGAGCTATTGCTGATCAAGCTAGAACCATACGTATTCCTGTGCATATGATTGAGACCATTAACAAAATTATCCGTACTTCTAGGCAGATGCTGAATGAGTTAGGTTATGAACCAACTCCAGCAGAAATTGCCGCTCGCCTTTCTATGCCAGTTGATAAAGTACGTAAAGTGATGAAGATAGCTAAAGAACCAATTAGCTTGGAAAATCCAGTAGGCGATGATGATGGTAGCTATTTGGGAGACTTTATTGAAGATAAAAATGCTATATTACCACTTGATGTGGCAATTCAATCGAACTTACGAGAGGTCACAACTAGAGTATTAGCAACCCTTACTCCTCGCGAAGAAAGAGTTCTAAGAATGAGATTCGGTATAGGGATGAATACTGATCATACATTGGAAGAAGTAGGGCAGCAATTCAACGTTACTAGGGAACGTATTAGACAAATAGAGTCCAAAGCACTACGTAAATTGAAACATCCAACTAGATCTAAAAAACTTAGTAGCTTTCGTGGTGGTTCTAGAAAGCAAAATAATTCTTCTGAATCTGCTTTTGGTGGATAATTTGCATAGGATTTTTGATAATTTGTATTTATTATAATCAAATATAAATTAATTAATTATTATTTGTTTACTTTTTGATTGAGATACCTTAATATTTAAATATAGTCAATTTAGGGGAATTGGGTAGCAGGAACTATGAGGACGCCTATGAGTAATAGGCGAGCATTGAGCGGCGGCGTCACCAATTTCTCATCAATTGACATATATCAATTTTTACAAATAAAGTGTTATATATGGTAAACTTACAGACCAAACTTAACTCATTAATGATTCAAAAAAATATTAATGCTGTAGAAATAGAAAAGAAAACTGGAATAAGTAGAAATACTGTTTATAGCATTTTGTATGGTAGCTCAAAAAATCCTAGTGCTAGTAATTTGCAATTAATTGCCAAAGCCTTAGATGTTAATTTGGAAGCTCTTATTGTTGACAGTGAAATAAACCTTGAGGCGCTAACTGTTGAACAGATGAAAATCTTTAGCAAGGCTACTAGTATAACAATTAATATGTTAATTGAAAAAAATTTAAACTTTTCATTTACTAATCTTACAGCCCTAATAAAAGAAATATATGAATATGCTCTGAAAAAACAGTCTGTTGATAGTACATTTGTAGATTGGATGATTGAGAAATATCACAAACCTTAATTTTATCCGATCAGCATATCTCTTAGTATTTATGGATTTCGTTCAGCAGGAAAGTGATTACACTGTCTTTCTTGAAGAACATCGAGCATATAGAAGGAAGTAGTTGATATGCAAAAATATTTAGACCCAACAAATGATAGTCTATTTAAGAAAATCTTTAGTGATCTGGAGAGGCTAAAAGAATTTCTTAATAGTATTCTTGATTTACCTGAAAAGCATAGAATTAAGGAAATCAACTTTCTTTCATCAGAGCACTTACCTAGAATTTATCGAGGTAAGAGAAGTAAGGTGGTCCCCTTTGTCTAGACAAAAATTTAGATAAATAGAGATATAATTCACAAAAATTAAATTGTTGTTTTTATACAATATTTTTTTCAAAATATACACATTCTGGAGTTTTATAATCCAAAGCTTGATGCATCCTTTGTCTATTATAAAAGTCCATATATTCGTTAATTGCTGTCTTTGCCTCCTTTACTGTTGTTAAAATAATCCGATAAATTTTTTCCTGTTTTAATGATCGCCAAAAACGTTCAATAAAAATATTATCTAAGGCTCGTCCCTTACCATCCATACTAATCAAGATATTATGTAGCTTTAGCATACTAATAAAATTCTCCGAGGTAAATTGTACTCCTTGATCAGTATTAAATATTTTTGGCATACCATATTTTTCTATAGCGTCTTCAAGGGCTGTTACACAAAATTCACTTTCCAAACTAATGGAGATTCGCCAACTTAGAATATAACGACTATACCAGTCAATAATAGCTACTAAATATACGAACCCTTGGCTCAGTCTTATATACGTTATATCTGCACTCCAAACCTGGTTTGGCAATACTATTTCTAATCCTTTTAGTAAATAAGGATATATTTTATGCACTTGATTCCTCTTGCTTAAATTTATTTTAGGATAAACAGCTTCAAGACCCATTATCTTGTAGTAACGTCTAACAGCTTTACGACCTACCGAAAAACCTTGGGCTTGTAAATATTTAGCCATCCGCCGCATACCATAATATGGATGCATAGTATAGGTCTCATCAATTATTGCCATAATCTTGATATCTTGTTCACTAATACCAGTAGGTTGATAGTAATAGGTTGACCTGCTAATATCCAATAACTTACACTGTTGTACAATTGTTAACTTATTATGATTAGGCTCTATCATATTACACCTAACCTTTAATTCCAAACAATGTAGATTTTTTTTTGAGCCAGTCACACTCAACGCTTAACTGACCAATTTGCTCATATAGATTCTTGATTAACCCCTGCTGATTTGGATCAGCACTCTGTGTTTTATTCTTAAAACCTTGTACTAACAACTCAAGACCTTGTTTTTTCCAGTTACTTATCTGTGTTGCATGAACACCATACTTACTGGTTATCTGGGCTATTGTTAGCTCTCCCTTAATTGCTTCTATGGCAATTTTGGCTTTCTCCTCAGCACTATATTGCCTTACTTGTTTTTTCATCTCTAGCTCTCCTTGTTTGCTAAAGAATTCTATCTCATTTTTCTTATTTTTCTGTCCAAAATATTGGAACCATTATACTTTAATTTTACCACAAACTCGGGGTCAGAATCAAGTTTATCTATCTCTGACAATGCCGCCTCTCGGCTGTTAATGGCAGGTAACTCTTTACCAGTTATTAACGAGTCAGATTTAAAGTTTCACCGACTCGTACTAATAAATCTACTAGAGCTGGTGCATAATGCGAATCTTCAATTAATCCAGCCAGTTCTTTACTACCAAACTTAGACAAGGCTGCCTGCATCACTGTCATTTTACTGTCAAAACCTTCACCATAATTGTTTTTTAGCCAATCAATGTGAGAGTGACGTGTTTGCTCGATAACACTTTGTTGCTGTTTTTGTAAATCCTGCGAAAAACCATACAGAGAATTAAGCAGCTTCTCTCCTTGTCTTTTAGATAATCCGCTTTGGTAAAACATGTCCTCATAACGGGTTAAATATTCTTCATCTTCTTTGGTTCGTTTATCAGTATATTTCTTATCTTCAGGCAATCCCAAGCGACAATAGAATTTATGCCATTCATCATCAGAGCTGTCATCTTTTGGCACAGCAATTCGCTGATTTAAACTTTTCTCTGCTTCCAAATAGCTCTGAGCTAAAGATGATACATCCTTGAATTTACCCAGTGACTCAGCTTTACGTATTTCCTCCGGCATATTAGCTAGCCAGTCATTACCAGAGGAAGTATTGTTAGCTTCATAGTTATTAGCAATTACTTCTTTACTCATAGGTTATTCTTCTTTTGACTGTTCTATTTCTTCTTTTAACTTCTCTATTTCTTCAAGGGTTAGTTTTGTATATTTAACTATTCTCTCCATTGGCTCATTATCAATTAACATTTCTTTTGCCATGGCTATAGCTTTTTCTTTAACACCTTCAGCCTTGCCTTCAGCTTTACCTCTAGCTTCAGCATCTTCAATTTTTTGCTGCTCTACCGCTAAATTATCAAGACGAGTTTTGGTTATTTTCTCATAGGTACGCAATTCTTCTTCACTCCAGCTAGCTTGGTCTACAGCCTCAAAGGCTCTCCTAATAATTTCATCCTTACCTATTAAATGCTCTATTTCTGTTAATGTTAATGCACTATCTCCTGCATGCTTAAAAAAATACATCCACTTTTCTTCAATAGTTTTTAGATTTTCTATAGTTTTATTAAATTTCGTCAACTCAAAAAAAACAAAGTAAAAATCTTTTAAATCATTGGCATAGGTCTTTGTATCTAAAAGACGATGTTCTGATTTCCAATGTTTTTTATCGTCAAACATCATAAAATCCGCTATTGCTAAAAATATTACTCCTTTTAATTTGGCGTATACTGCCATTTTCTTGTATTCCTCATCTTCCTCAAGTATTTGCTGAGAATATGCTTTAGCTGCATAATATTGGGCTCTTTTTTCAAATCCTTTATGTTTACTTACTTGCATCTCTACGATTATTTGATTACCGTTTTGATCTTGACATAGCACATCAACAATAGATTGCCTATATGCAGCAATATCTGGGTCTTGGTTAGTTGGTAAAAACGTTACACTAATTATTTTCTCATTTTCTTCAAGGCTGAGAACATCATTTAAAAAATGAACAAGTATATCTTTATTCTTTTCAGTACCAAATATTTGGCGAAAACAAAAATCATTTTTAGGGTCAAGAAATTTTGACAAAAACATATAATATAACCTCCTAATTATTACTAAATATAGCCATTATTTATCTGATTCATTAGTATTTTTAGCACCATCATCTTTCGAAATCTGCGAGCATATATATAGGAACAAAGCCCGGTGTCCTTCAAGAAAGGCAGTGTACTCACTTTTCTGCCGAAGGAAATTGCTACGATATATGCCGCTCATCTGAGCTAAATCCTCTAATATTATTTTACCATCTTCTCCACTAAAAAGCTTGCAATAAATTGATTTTAATTGCTCTTTTTTTAATAAAGGTGATGGGGATGAGGAGTTAATTGATAGTTTCATTTGATCATTGCCCTTGTATCTGTTGTTGCTGTTGTAACTGTTGCATTTGCATCATCTTACGTTGTTGCCTTATTTGTAATACTTCTTCCCGACTTCCGCAGTTTTTATTAAGAGGAAGTCCTACAAGCATTAGTTTGTAAGGGTTGTAGATTTTTAGGCACAACATTATTTGCTTATTTTAGATATATTTCTACAGCATCTGAGCGTTTAAGATTGAAGGTTTTATAAATCTTCCTCGCCTCATTTTTCATGTTGCCTGGTAGCCTATACAAATCTCCTGTTGTTGTATGCCTTAAAATTGAAGATTGTACTCCCATTAATAACTCAACTATATTAGTTACACTGATTTTTTGGGTAAGTGCTACTTTATATTCTATTTGTTTAAGCACAGCAAAACTCATATTAAGGTGGCCCCCTTTGTCTAGACAAAAATTTAGATAAATAGAGATATAATTCACAAAAATTAAATTGTTGTTTTTATACAATATTTTTTTCAAAATATACACATTCTGGAGTTTTATAATCCAAAGCTTGATGCATCCTTTGTCTATTATAAAAGTCCATATATTCGTTAATTGCTGTCTTTGCCTCCTTTACTGTTGTTAAAATAATCCGATAAATTTTTTCCTGTTTTAATGATCGCCAAAAACGTTCAATAAAAATATTATCTAAGGCTCGTCCCTTACCATCCATACTAATCAAGATATTATGTAGCTTTAGCATACTAATAAAATTCTCCGAGGTAAATTGTACTCCTTGATCAGTATTAAATATTTTTGGCATACCATATTTTTCTATAGCGTCTTCAAGGGCTGTTACACAAAATTCACTTTCCAAACTAATGGAGATTCGCCAACTTAGAATATAACGACTATACCAGTCAATAATAGCTACTAAATATACGAACCCTTGGCTCAGTCTTATATACGTTATATCTGCACTCCAAACCTGGTTTGGCAATACTATTTCTAATCCTTTTAGTAAATAAGGATATATTTTATGCGCTTGATTCCTCTTGCTTAAATTTATTTTAGGATAAACAGCTTCAAGACCCATTATCTTGTAGTAACGTCTAACAGCTTTACGACCTACCGAAAAACCTTGAGCTTGTAAATATTTAGCCATCCGCCGCATACCATAATATGGATGCATAGTATAGGTCTCATCAATTATTGCCATAATCTTGATATCTTGTTCACTAATACCAGTAGGTTGATAGTAATAGGTTGACCTGCTAATATCCAATAACTTACACTGTTGTACAATTGTTAACTTATTATGATTAGGCTCTATCATATTACACCTAACCTTTAATTCCAAACAATGCAGATTTTTTTTTGAGCCAGTCACACTCAACGCTTAACTGACCAATTTGCTCATATAGATTCTTGATTAACCCCTGCTGATTTGGATCAGCACTCTGTGTTTTATTCTTAAAACCTTGTACTAACAACTCAAGACCTTGTTTTTTCCAGTTACTGATCTGTGTTGCATGAACACCATACTTACTGGTTATCTGGGCTATTGTTAGCTCTCCCTTAATTGCTTCTATGACAATTTTGGCTTTCTCCTCAGCACTATATTGCCTTACTTGTTTTTTCATCTCTAGCTCTCCTTGTTTGCTAAAGAATTCTATCTCATTTTTCTTATTTTTCTGTCCAAAATATTGGAACCATTATACTTTGAATACTTTATGTCTATTAATTCTTAAATTATGGCAAGCAGGAAGTTTAGTAGAGTCGATATAATATTGACCAGTTTGTTTTCCTGATAGGCTTTTTAGCAGTAACACCATGGGCATGAAGCTCATTGGCATTAACTGAACAAAACGACTATAGCTCACAAGTTTTGGAAATTCCTTTCTATAACTTTGACATAGGCAGCATAAATAAAAATCTTTAAAGGTACGGTAGTGACTCAAGTGAAACATTACTATAATAGTAATAATCTCTGAGAGTCCTATACTGCAAACTACTTTACGCTTACGGTTAGGATTTGGTAATATATATTTATTTTGCTCCGTATCAAAATGCTTGCAAAAATCATCAATTAAGCAGAAAATCTCCGTAAGAGGGATCATAATATATTCTCCAATTTTGTTGTTATTATTCGAGAACTTTATAATCCCTCCCTTCTTACTTTTCAAATATTCTTTCTCCTAACACACTAGTTTGAAAGAAGGTTTTATTTTTACCATAGCTCACCACCAACAGTTTGTTTATGTTATTACATAATGCTTAGCATTTTGTTTGGTGCTTACGTCAAACTCAGGTTATTGTTACTATTCTTTACTCGCAATATTTATCAATTACCAATTTTTATTTAGTTGACATAGTTTCTTCTTTTTTCTCAACTAAACTAATTTGCAACATATTCGCTACCATTGGTGACTACTGCATAAGCAATCCTTGCTAACTTATTTGCTAAACCAACACATATAATATTATATGATTTATTTTCAGCAAATTTCTTCACTGCCCACTGCACTAGTTTATCTTTCGATTCCTTACCACTTTTTGCTCTTATTGCTATTGTCCTTGCGGCTTGAATCAACATAGTTCTGGCATATCTATCTCCCTGTTTGGTAATCCCTCCTAAAACTATCTTATCTCCTGAGCTATGTTGCTTTGGTACCAAACCAAGCGAAGCAGCAAAATCCCTCGGGGTTGGATAACTTTCCATTGGGGCTACACTCAAACAACTAGCATTGATTGCTCCAATGCCAAAAATTGTCTGCAACCTAGTAGCTTTCTCACTTTGCTTATTATTGCTGATAATCAGCTTTTCTAAAGTTTTCTCTTTGTCACATAAATCCTCAATTTCTTTACATTCTAAAAGTAAAATTGACCGTATCCCAGAATTTATATAACCTTTACTATACGCTAACTCTACCTCCAGCCTACATGATTTGCAAAATTTATTTTTACTTAATTTTGTATTATAGCCATATTCACATAAACTTGATATTGTAGAATTAGTTTTTTGCACACGATCTCTGATCGTATTACTTCTAATTTTATGCAAAAATTTTATATCTTGTTCCTCTTTGCTTTTTGGCAGCACAGTTTTTAATTCTGGATCACGAGCCGCTTTGCATATTGCTAACGCATCGTTATAATCATTTTTCTGTTTCGATGTAGCATAAACTTTTACATCTTTTGTTTTCATTAGTTTGACTTGCAAACCAAGCTTAGCAATTTCCTGTGACCAATAATTAGCTCCTCCACATGCTTCCATAGCTACCAATGAACTTTTATCGAGATTGCTTAAATAGGCTATTAACTCATCTCTTGTAACTTTTTGATAACCTATTTTTTTGCCATTTTGATCGACTTGCACCAAGTGCATACTATTTTTTGCTAAATCTATTCCTATTATAGTATTTTTTATGCTATTATTTATCATGGTATGGACCTATTAATTAAATTATTATTTAATTTGGAGCAGCTGAAAACTATTTTTCAGCTGACTCCGTACAAGTAAAGCATATTTCGCTTCACTCGTCCATACCATCATTCCCGCTTCGGTGCGGAATCTATAATACCTCAGGGCATTTTTAGATCCCGCACTGAAGCAGGGATGACAACCATTGTCCTATATTTTATTCAAATCTGCAAAAAAACTTGATTATCGAGTAATACACTAACCCTAGGTTATTTGCCTGGCATTACTAAAAGGGCTTTTCGGTACAGTCACTGATGTTACCTGTAAACCACTTGCTTCTATGTTGTTTTTTAAAGAATTACTATGTACGTTGTAATTCTCCTCTGATACCAATTAAAATAATTAACGCTGCATATTAATCCTTTAATACCCTATGTAAATTTATACTCCCATATTATAATATACCGCGTTAATTATTTTAATTGGTATTATTAGCTCTTTTGGTTTTGTCTATCTTATTGAGTGTTTTGGCAATTGGGGAATATGGTTTATTATGATTCCGACAATGCTCGGTTTTGCCCACGGGTTATCTCATTTTGAAAAATTGGCAAAACCAACTAAAAATTATCAATACAAGAAACTTCATAAGTTAGAGTTAGATGGAGCCGTTAGTAGATAAATTTTGGTAACATAGCTTTGTTAATTGTCGCTCGGCTATTGGTATAGTCAATTCAGGGGAAGTTGGTGACGTCGTCACTTCTAGGAGGCTGCCTACGATAACTAATTAATTATATTTTGAGCTATTTTTTACAGCCAAAAAGAGTAAAATATAGAATTACTTTAGCTTATTGTAGGCAGCCTCCTAGAAGTGACAACGTCACCAACTTCCCCTGAATTGACTATAGAATATAAAGTGGCACTTACCCAAAAAATCAGTGTAACTAATATAGTTGAGTTATTAATGGGAGTACAATCTTCAATTTTAAGGAATACAACAGGAGATTTGTATAGGCTACCAAGCAACATGAAAAATGAGGCGAGGAAGATTTATAAAACCTTCAATCTTAAACGCTTAGATGCTGTAGAAATATATCTAAAATAAGCAAATAATGTTGTGCCTAAAAATCTACAACCCTTACAAACTAAGGCTTATAGGACTTCCTCTTAATAAAAACTGCGGAAGTCGGGGGAACGACAGAATTGATTAGAATTAAACATTCGCTTTATTCTATCAATCAATTAACGTTAATTCGGGATAAGGATTAGTAAAAATAGCAGACATATATACACTACGAAGAGCAATTAATGTATGAATTCACAGAAATGCAATTTATACATATCCAAAATCTTGTATTAGTTATAGCTAAAGCATTTTTACTAATCCTTATCCCGAATTAACGTAATTACTTTAATCGACTTTTCAGGTCTCACTTTTAGCATATATTCTAACATCCCAACATGCTTCTTCTTCATTATTTCATCATCAGACATGCTTTGTAAATCGACCAATTGATAATCTTCTGTCATCACTTTCTTGGCTATAACTACATCGGTAAATAAACTCCATAAATTCCTAGGGGCAGTATAAACTTCTTTACCATTATAAATTACTAAATTATATACTACCTGTTCATGACTATCCTTTTTATAACCACTACTGCAGACATGTGCTCGTATTATTGTGGCATCAAGCATGGTATAGTCAATTCAGGGGAATTTGGCGCTAGGAACGATGGAGCGATGCCTATAAGTAATAGGCGAGCGACGAGTGACGACGTCACCAACTTCCCATCAATTGACTATAGCTTCTAAATCTTTATCAATTTGAAACGTCGATGGACTGAACGCCAACAGCCATAAGAAGATGGTAAAAGACGCCATTGACATCCACTTCTTGCCATAAACCATATACCCTCTACAAACTGTCTTAAAGTTATCTCATCTTCAGTATGTATACCTTTTATTTGTCGCAAAAAATCTAAAATTTGTTCCCATGCGTTCGAATCTATGTAATACTTCATTCCGGTAGTCCTTCTGTCTTGAATAACCGAAGACTACCATTTTCTTACATAAATTTAAATTTTTTGTTCACAGAACCTACTTACGCAGGGGTGACAAGAGAGCAGGTATGACACTAAGGCGAACAAAGATGACACAAAAATGGCTCAACTATGTTGAGGTTATTTAATAGCATTGCATTATTAATTCAAACTGATTATCATCAGTAACAATAATTTTTGTATCAGTGTTGTAGATAATTGGATCATTAACTCGTTCATGACCGAATCTATTGGTCTTAAATATTGGGATTTTTAAGGTAGCAGCAAAATCAGTAAGAGTCCTAATAATGGTCTCGTTATCATTTCCACAAGTTCCAAATATTATAGCGTTTACTCGTTCTAACAGCCCTGCTTGTTTTAAATGATATAAGATACGATCTAGTTGGTACGGCTTTGTATAAACATCTTCCAAGAAAAGTATCTTATTTGCCGTTTTTATTTGCCATGATGTACCTATAGATGTTTGTACAATGCTTAGATTACCGCCCGTAAGATTACCTGTAACGATTTTACTGGATTTTGCCGCAAGGTTAAGTGCTGATAATCCTTTAATTTTAGCTTGAGTTTCTTTACCAGAAATTATTTTTGCTATTTTTATAAAATTTTGACGATCTTTAGTTGGCTTAAGTATTTCAACGATACCATTACCATGAATTGTCTTCCACCCCCATTCTTGCGAAAAGAAAATATGTAAAGCTGTCATATCACTAAATCCTATAAAAAACTTTTCCTTTATCGGTTTCTTTAAGCGTTGCAAGTCAGGAATTAATTTGGCTGAACCATATCCCCCACGAAGAGCCCATATTACGTTATTTGATTGATCAGTTAAGGCCTTTTCCAAACATAATAATCTTGTTTGATCATCGGAAGAATGGAATAGGCTTTTTCCTTTAAAGCAATCATTTGGAATATTTAGTTTTAACGAAGCAATATTTCTCAAATTAGATAATAGTTCATTACTGCCTCCTGAAGCGGGAGCAACAACAGTAATTTTTGTATCTTTTAATAAATTAATAAATTCTGCATTATTCTTGTTGAACTCTGAATTAGCAAATGCTGATAAGGACATAAAAATAACTGGTAGGAAGATTGTATGAATTGTTAGGAGCCTAATATGTAAAAGATAATTGTTAAATTTCATAGAGTAGTATACCTATTTATGATATGGATGGTTTTCTATTATGGTCTGAGTCCGATATATTTGCTCTAATAATATTATTTTTGCCATTTGATGGGGCATAGTCATCTTTGAAAGGCTAAGATGGATATTTGCTTGTTCAAGAATCGATTTATCTAAACCGAATGCACCGCCAATAATAAATTGTATATTTTTGCCTGATTGCAAATTATTTGTTATTAATTTTGTAAATTCATGACTATTATAACCATTACCAATAATGTTTAGTACTATTTTACAGGATTTTTCTTCTAAAAATTCATTAATTAATTTACCTTCAAATTGTTTGATTTGTTCAGCTGGTAATTTTTTTGAATAACAAATTTCTGTGGATTTTATATTATATTTTATCAATTTTTGATAATCTCTGGCAATTGGCTGATAATAATTATTAAGTTTACCAACGGAAATTATTTGTATTTGTCTCATTATTTTATTATTGATTAATTAATTTAATTATACACCATAAAAGTTATGCACTAAGTAAAAATTAGAAAATTATATTGACTTTTTATATATTTTTAATTAAAATGTTAACGAGATTTAATCTATACTTTAAGCAATTATGGCAACATATCTTGGCTATCAATAACATATAAAACTGACCTTAGCATAGTTACCCAAAATAAGTATTTTTTATTTACCCACAAATTTATCCACAATTTATTCTGATTATTTGTCAAATATACTTGATTAGCTCTTCAGCAATATGCACAGCATTTAAAGCTGCTCCTTTACGTAAATTATCGGCTGTAATCCATAAATTAATGGTGTTTTTTTGACTATGATCTTGTCTAATTCGTGAGACATAGACCATATCCGTACCTACTACATCTTTGGGAGCGACATATTGTATTGGATCTAAATGACAATTAACCTCAATAGAGTCTGATTCTTTAAGAATCTCTTTTACTTCTTCTGCATTTATTGCCTCACTAAATTCAACATTAACTGAAATAGCATGACCAACAAACACCGGTACTCTAACACAAGTTACACTAGCTTTAGCATGTGTTCCTATAATTTTTTCTAATTCCAGGGCAATCTTAGATTCTTCACTAGTAGAACCATCTTTATTAAAGCTACCTATATGCGGGAATAAATTAAAAGCTATTTGATGTGGAAAAACTTTAGGTTCAATGTCCTTAAAAACATATTTTGCCTTGGTTTGTTCATACAGCTCTTCCATTCCTTTTTTGCCTGCTCCGGAAGTTGACTGATAGGTTGATATAACCAGTCTCTTAATCTTTACGGCATTATCCAAAGGCTTTAACGCGGTAGCTATAGGAACAGTACAACAATTTGGATTAGCTATAATATTTTTAATAGTATAATCTTTTAGGCTAGCCAGATTAGCTTCTGGAACTATCAAAGGAACATCAGGATCAAGTCTGAAAAATGATGATTTATCGATAACTACGCAGCCTTGCTTGGTAACCATGGGTATATATTTCTTTGATATTTCTGATCCGGCTGAAAAAAAAGCAATATCAATTTTACTAAAATCTACACTATCTATATCAGATATTTTTATAGTACCATCTCCAAAACTAACCTCTTTACCATTAGATTCACTCGATGCTATAGCATAGATATTATTAATTGGCAAACTTCTCTCAAATAAAATTTCTAGAGTTTCTCGCCCAACATTACCTGTTGCCCCAATCACTGCGATATTATATTTTTTTGTCATATTTACTTAACTTAATTGTTTTATCCATATAGTCAATTGATGAGAAGTTGGGGACGTTGTTACTCAATGCTTGCCTATTCTATAGGCGTCGCTCCATCGTTCCTAGCCCCAAATTCTCATCAATTGACTATACTCTTATCCTTAGATAATTTTAGTATATACTAATTATGATATACACTAAGTATTTTATGAAAAATATTTTTATTATTTTTATTCAGGTATTTTCTATATAGTTAATTAGAATAGGAAGCGGTTTTAGACTGGGTAGTTTAAAAGTCGTATGTGGTCAACGCCATTGTGCATAGGCGTCAATTTAAGAAAATAAAGTAGAAAAGTCGTCATTGCGAGGAGGTCACCAGACCGACGAAGCAATCTAAGAAAAAGTGAATAAAAATGGATTGCTTCGTCGGTCTGGTGACCTCCTCGCAATGACGGGTTTGTATGGTAATTACCCTGAGTTTACATTTACACGTAATCTTTGGTTGTAATTTAGTCCTATTTTTAACTTTTAACAGTTGTGGTTTAGTGTCACCCCTGCTTCAGTGCGGGGGTCTAGATTCCCGCTTACGCGGGAATGATGGTATGGACGAGTGAAGCGAAATATGCTTTACTGGTACGGAGTCAGCTGAAAAATAGTTTTCAGCTGCTCCAAATTAAATAATAATTTAATTAATAGGTCCATACCATGATAAATAATAGCATAAAAAATACTATAATAGGAATAGATTTAGCAAAAAATAGTATGCACTTGGTGCAAGTCGATCAAAATGGCAAAAAAATAGGTTATCAAAAAGTTACAAGAGATGAGTTAATAGCCTATTTAAGCAATCTCGATAAAAGTTCATTGGTAGCTATGGAAGCATGTGGAGGAGCTAATTATTGGTCACAGGAAATTGCTAAGCTTGGTTTGCAAGTCAAACTAATGAAAACAAAAGATGTAAAAGTTTATGCTACATCGAAACAGAAAAATGATTATAACGATGCGTTAGCAATATGCAAAGCGGCTCGTGATCCAGAATTAAAAACTGTGCTGCCAAAAAGCAAAGAAGAACAAGATATAAAATTTTTGCATAAAATTAGAAGCAATACGATCAGAGATCGTGTGCAAAAAACTAATTCTACAATATCAAGTTTATGTGAATATGGCTATAATAACCTGAGTTTGACGTAAGCACCAAACAAAATGCTAAGCATTATGTAATAACATAAACAAACTGTTGGTGGTGAGCTATGGTAAAAATAAAACCTTCTTTCAAACTAGTGTGTTAGGAGAAAGAATATTTGAAAAGTAAGAAGGGAGGGATTATAAAGTTCTCGAATAATAACAACAAAATTGGAGAATATATTATGATCCCTCTTACGGAGATTTTCTGCTTAATTGATGATTTTTGCAAGCATTTTGATACGGAGCAAAATAAATATATATTACCAAATCCTAACCGTAAGCGTAAAGTAGTTTGCAGTATAGGACTCTCAGAGATTATTACTATTATAGTAATGTTTCACTTGAGTCACTACCGTACCTTTAAAGATTTTTATTTATGCTGCCTATGTCAAAGTTATAGAAAGGAATTTCCAAAACTTGTGAGCTATAGTCGTTTTGTTCAGTTAATGCCAATGAGCTTCATGCCCATGGTATTACTGCTAAAAAGCCTATCAGGAAAACAAACTGGTCAATATTATATCGACTCTACTAAACTTCCTGCTTGCCATAATTTAAGAATTAATAGACATAAAGTATTCAAAGACATAGCAAAAAGAGGTAAGACTTCCACTGGGTGGTTCTTTGGTTGTAAGCTACATATTGTCATTAACAGTTGCGGAGAGATTATGAGTTTTTCTTTAACTCCAGGAAATGTTGATGATAGAGCAGTGGTAGAAAATTTAGTAGATAAATTACAAGGCTGGCTTTTTGGTGATCGTGGGTATATCAGTAAAAAACTCACTCAATCCCTTGCTAATCAAGCTTTAGAACTAATAACAAAAATTAAAAGTAATATGAAAGAAAGAATAATAGATCCTATTAAAAAGCGGCTTTTAAATAAAAGGTATATTATTGAAACCATTAACGATCAACTAAAAAACCTTTGTCATATAGACCATACAAGGCATAGATCTGTTATGAATTTTCAAACTAACGTATTAGCTGGACTGCTTGCCTATGTTTTTAAGCCTAATAAAATTTCTGTAGCTTTTGGAAAATTAAACAATCTCAACCTTCCTCTTACATCAAACTGAGGTTATGATAGGCTTGTTAATAGTTTTAAACCTAAGAAAGTTGCGATAGTTGCTTGTATGCGTAAGTTACTTGAAGTTTGCCATAAATTATTGTAACAGAAGCGGAGTTTTGTTACTAAATAATTAATTATTATTTTTTTATAAAATACAGATAAAAACGGTTAACTGATAAAGGTCATTTAAATTTTATTATAAATAGGTTCAATAGAAATATGAATTATTTATTAGATAATCAACTATTATTTATTTTTATAAAAAAGTAAAAAAGATAATTGCTGATAGTGGTTCTATTCTCTTTGTTCGTACTTGCAAGTTGAGCTATAGCCTGTTTGTGTAAATCTTCTGTTATTAATTTTTGATGAGTACCCATTACATTCCTAATTTTATCTATCTTTTACATTATAACCTATTTTTCTAATCTTTATACTAAATTAAATTTGGGAATTGGTATTATTAATTCCCGGATAATTTTGATTTTAGTCTCTGTAATTCTTCAGATTGAAAAAAACGATGTTTATTTTTATTTCTGTATGCTTTTACAAGCCCTTTTTTTCCCACTTTCTGATAGTATCCAACGATACTCCTAACAAAGCACTAGCCCCTGCAATAGTAATTAGAGAATTAGTATTATGGAGTTGATGTTCATTAGACATATAGTAACCCTTTCATATGTGTAGGTTACTATATTATATAAATCATTGTTAATGTCAATCAGTAACCTCAACACTATATAATCAAATTTTTTCGGAGTAGCTATAAAAAAATAATAACTTCTTTGCTAATATGTGCTAGAATCTGATACTAAGTAAGATAATCAATTATTTTAGGCTAATGGATAAGGTATCAAGCTCTGTTCAAGAATATATTAAGTCCGGGGAATATTTTGTTGATGCTAGAAGATGGTATAATTTTGAATATTTATATCCGCTT
Organism: Rickettsia endosymbiont of Oedothorax gibbosus; assembly: GCF_936269705.1. Taxonomy (NCBI): domain Bacteria; kingdom Pseudomonadati; phylum Pseudomonadota; class Alphaproteobacteria; order Rickettsiales; family Rickettsiaceae; genus Rickettsia; species Rickettsia endosymbiont of Oedothorax gibbosus. Next base: position 1,684,686 of record NZ_OW370493.1, on the reverse strand, counting down.
GTACACAGATCATTTTTGTTGATATTTACGGTAGTTTTCTTGGCGTTATTTCTAGGTGTAGTGGTTAGTGTTAACAGTTTATTACCAACAGTTCGTCAGGTAAGATACGCAATTAGTGCTGAATCTCTAAAGAGTGCAACAATAACTAATGCTAATCATATAAAAAGTAATGCAATTAATTCTATTGCAGATATTATGATTAAAAATTATGTGATACACAGAGAATCTTATGACTATGATTTTCTTCGTCCTCAATTTATGTTTATTCAGAATAGTTCTACACGTATAATATTTAGACAATTTGCCAATTTTATGAATATTGACAATTCATTGTCACCAGTTATGCGTTACCAAAGGTCTTTAAGGCGTTCTGTTAATATATTATCAGTGGTTTATCATAAGAATAATAAGGCTGAGGTTATATTTACATCGGTGGCAAAAAACTCTGCTAATGATATTTTGGAAAATATGGTTTGGCAAGCGACAATAAATTTTGAAATAGATGCCATTAATATCCATTTACCTCCTAACTCAAATTTTAATTTTGTGGTTACTGGTTACAGACTTAAATTAATAGAAGATAAAAGTAAGAAATAAGATGAAGCGATTAATAATATTGTTTGTGGTAGTATTCTCTGTAAATACTGCTTTAGCTGTTAGAGAATCTAGACCATTGCCGATTGATAGCAGAATCAGGGTAATGGTGTATAGTCCCGATGATGTATTTAAGTTCACCGGATACTACGGTTATCAGGCTAGTATAGAGCTAGCAAAAGAGGAGGAAATAGTTAGTATTTCCATGGGGGATACTACTTCTTGGCAAATAGTACCAGCTGGTCATAGGATTTTCATTAAGCCAATGGAACAAGATGCTACAACTAATATGACGATTATTACTAACAAGCGAACTTACTTTTTTGAACTATATGCTGCAGAAGCTTCGGATATGAGAGATCCAGAAATGGTTTTTAATTTAAGATTTATCTATCCTGATGATGAAAATTCAGGGGATTATTTGCAAACTTATGTTACATCTTCAGCTAACCTTGATTTATCTCATCCGGAGAAATATAATTTTAATTATTCGATAAGTGGTAATGAATCAATTGCCCCAATTAGAATTTTTGATGATGGAGTGTATACTTACTTACAATTCAGAGATAAAAATGCTGAGTTACCAGCTATTTTTGCAGTTGATGAAGCTCTTAGAGAATCGATGGTAAATTATCGACTTGCTCAAGATAATGCTAATATGGTGATTATTGAACAGGTATTTCACAAATTGTCAATACGTCATGGCAAAAAAATAGTATGCGTGTTTAATGAAGCATTTAAGCCGTATTAAGCTTTAGAGCTAACCCCTAGGAGACTGCCTACAATAACAAAAATCTCCTAGAGCAAAGCAATCCACTCTTATGTTATCCCTACTTTCGCAGGGATGACATTAAGTCGTACAAGGATAACATTAAGTCAAGTGGAGAGGATAGCCACCTATTTAATATATTTTTTAAGGTAATTACTAATGTTGGAAACATCGCACATATTACAAGAATATTTGCCTATAGTGGTATTTTTTGCTATAGCATCAGTTTTGTCGTTGATAATAGTTACATTACCGAGGCTTTTGAGTCCTCGGAAATATAATAAGGCTAAGCTGGATAGTTATGAATGCGGATTTGACCCTTTCGGTGATGCTAGGAGCAAATTTGATGTACGTTTTTATCTAGTAGCTATTTTATTTATTATTTTTGATTTAGAAGTAACTTTTTTGATGCCATGGGCTATTACGCTTGGGAAAATTGGTAAATTTGGTTTTTTTTCAATGATGTTTTTCTTATTTGTACTTACTGTTGGTTTTATATATGAATGGAAAAAAGGAGCATTAGATTGGGAGTAATTACATGAAAGCAGAAATAGATTTATATGATCAAGACAAGCTACTTGCAGAAGAAATCTCAAATCGAGGATTCTTGATAACTAAACTTGATGATTTGCTAGGCTGGGCTAGAGCTAATTCACTTTGGCCTATGAGCTTTGGTCTTGCCTGCTGTGCAGTAGAAATGATGCAAGCTGCTTCCAGCCGTTATGATATGGATCGTTTTGGTATGTTGTTTAGACCAAGCCCCCGTCAATCTGATTTAATGATAGTTGCAGGAACCTTAACCAATAAGATGGCTCCGGCTCTTAGAAAAGTTTATGACCAGATGACTGAACCTAAGTGGGTTCTGTCAATGGGAAGCTGTGCCAATGGTGGTGGCTATTATCATTATTCCTACTCAGTAGTGCGTGGCTGTGATCAAATAGTACCAGTAGACGTATATGTACCAGGTTGTCCTCCGACGGCTGAGGCTTTGATTTATGGCTTAATGCAGTTACAAAAGAAAATTAAAAGAACTACTAGATTTAAGAGTGCTAGTGTATAATATGGAAGAAATTATTGATAACTTGATAAAAAATCAAGGGCTTGAAATAGCTGTGTTACCTGTACAGTCAAATGGTTCAAATATACATTTTGCTGCTTATAAATCTACTATAGAAAGCTTGGTGCCATTTTTATCATCAATTAAGCAATCTGAGAATTTACGTTTTACTGTGCTGACAGATTTGTTTGCTGCCGATTTTTTAGACCGTTCTAAGCGGTTTGAAGTGGTATATAATTTACTAAGTCTTAAATTAAATAAGCGTATATTAGTAAAAGTTGAGGCTGGAGAAAATGACATAATTCCTTCAATTACCAAAATCTTTAGTGCTGCCTGCTGGTATGAGCGTGAAGCATATGATATGTTTGGGGTGAATTTTGTTGGGAGTCATGATACTCGTCGTATTCTAACAGACTATGATTTTGTTGGTCATCCTCTTAGAAAAGATTTCCCATTAACTGGGTATGTACAAGTTAAATATGATGAAACTCTAGCAAAAGTAGTATATGAGCCAGTTAAGCTCGATCAGCCATATAGAGAATTTGATTTTTCATCAAGTTGGAAAGGAGCTAGTTATATATTACCTGGGGATGAGAAAGCAAATAAACGTATTTTATAACAGCAATTATAAATTCAAAAATAAAGAGTTAGGTCAACAGAATGCTTATTGCACAAAGTTTATTTGAAAAGATGCCTTTAGTTACAAAGGATTATGAAATATTGGGATATAATCAAGTTTTTTTGCAGATTTGAATAAAATATAGGATCATGGTTGTCATCCCTGCTTCAGTGCGGGATCTAAAAATGCCCTGAGGTATTATAGATTCCGCACCGAAGCGGGAATGATGGTATGGATGAGTGAAGCGAAATATGCTTTACTTGTACGGAGTCAGCTGAAAAATAGTTTTCAGCTGCTCCAAATTAAATAATAATTTAATTAATAGGTCCATACCATGATAAATAATAGCATAAAAAATACTATAATAGGAATAGATTTAGCAAAAAATAGTATGCACTTGGTGCAAGTCGATCAAAATGGCAAAAAAATAGGTTATCAAAAAGTTACAAGAGATGAGTTAATAGCCTATTTAAGCAATCTCGATAAAAGTTCATTGCTAGCTATGGAAGCATGTGGAGGAGCTAATTATTGGTCACAGGAAATTGCTAAGCTTGGTTTGCAAGTCAAACTAATGAAAACAAAAGATGTAAAAGTTTATGCTACATCGAAACAGAAAAATGATTATAACGATGCGTTAGCAATATGCAAAGCGGCTCGTGATCCAGAATTAAAAACTGTGCTGCCAAAAAGCAAAGAGGAACAAGATATAAAATTTTTGCATAAAATTAGAAGTAATACGATCAGAGATCGTGTGCAAAAAACTAATTCTACAATATCAAGTTTATGTGAATATGGCTATAATACAAAATTAAGTAAAAATAAATTTTGCAAATCATGTAGGCTGGAGGTAGAGTTAGCGTATAGTAAAGGTTATATAAATTCTGGGATACGGTCAATTTTACTTTTAGAATGTAAAGAAATTGAGGATTTATGTGACAAAGAGAAAACTTTAGAAAAGCTGATTATCAGCAATAATAAGCAAAGTGAGAAAGCTACTAGGTTGCAGACAATTTTTGGCATTGGAGCAATCAATGCTAGTTGTTTGAGTGTAGCCCCAATGGAAAGTTATCCAACCCCGAGGGATTTTGCTGCTTCGCTTGGTTTGGTACCAAAGCAACATAGCTCAGGAGATAAGATAGTTTTAGGAGGGATTACCAAACAGGGAGATAGATATGCTAGAACTATGTTGATTCAAGCCGCAAGGACAATAGCAATAAGAGCAAAAAGTGGTAAGGAATCGAAAGATAAACTAGTGCGTGCAGTGGGCAGTGAAGAAATTTGCTGAAAATAAATCATATAATATTATATGTGTTGGTTTAGCAAATAAGTTAGCAAGGATTGCTTATGCAGTAGTCACCAATGGTAGCGAATATGTTGCAAATTAGTTTAGTTGAGAAAAAAGAAGAAACTATGTCAACTAAATAAAAATTGGTAATTGATAAATATTGCGAGTAAAGAATAGTAACAATAAAGAGAACGAAAGTTAAAGAGTTAATGAATAAGTATTCTGAATAAAATCCGTAATTATGTCGAGACTCTAGAAGCCGTGGGAATGAGAGGTCACTCAAGGATATTTATAAGAATGCGAGTCAATCATTTAATTTGTGTGTGCGTCAAGATAAGGTGCATTAATCTTACGGGTGAAAGTCCTGTTATGGAAGGAGTAGCTAGCTCCACCATATAGCGAGTCTTGTGCTGCTGAAGGTAACGACAGTAGTAAAGCGTAGACAGCGAAACATCCGAGCCGAAACCAAATGGTGAACGTGATAGCCCTGAAATGATATTGGTAGTGGAAGTCGATGTGCTACACAACGCAGTAGACAAGAGAAAACTAGAGGTCAAACTAGCGAAAATCCGAAAGTTTTCAACCATCGGGGTCTCAGGCGTCAGCGAGTTTGTAGAGATTAATGACACAACTTGAGAAGTCCTTATAACTCTTACTGAGTTAAGTAAGTATTCAAAGTACAAGTGCCGAAACATAAGGCTTTGGAGATGGTGTTAAGGATGGCTGAGTCAGTTGTAGTAGTGATGAAGCTTCGTAATGGGAGTGGAGCGAAGGGCTGACAGAAAGGTAAGAACGTAAGAGGGAAACAATGACCGTACACAGCATAGACGGAAATACATGGTCAACGAAACTTGAGCGTATAAAGTTGCTATCATCACAAAATCAAGACATAAAGTTTAATAATCTTGGACATATTATTGATTTAAAGATGTTAGAAGAACAATATAAGGAACTTGATAGCAAGAAAGCTGTAGGAATAGATGGTATAACCAAAGCGGTTTATGGTAAGAAGTTGGAAGCAAATTTGCTCTCGCTCCTTACTAAAATTCGCAAGGGGCAATATCAAGCTAAACCTGCACGAATTACATTGATTCCAAAAGAAGATGGAGGCAAAAGACCTTTGGTAATATCATGCTTTGAAGACAAGATAATCGAGTCGGCAGTAAGCAAGATATTAAACTCAGTGTTCGAGCCAATATTCTTAAAATGTTCTTACGGGTTTCGACCTAAATTAAACGCCCATGATGCACTTAAGGAGTTGAATAGACTTACGTATAACTTCAATAAAGGAGCTGTAGTTGAAATTGATATAACTAAGTGCTTCAATTCAATCAAACATTCTGAGTTGATGGGATTCCTAAGAAAGAGAATATCTGACAAAAGATTCCTAAGACTAGTTATGAAACTGATGGAAACACCAATTATAGAAAACGGCATTACAGTTACTAACAAGGAAGGATGCCGCCAAGGGTCTAAAACATCACCAATTTTGGCAAATGTCTTCCTACATTATGTTATTGACTGTTGGTTTGCTAAAATCAGCAAGGAAAACATAAGAGGGCAAACTGGAATGGTGAGGTATTGTGACGATATGGTGTTCGTCTTTGAGAATGAAGAAGACGCGAGGAAGTTTTATGAGGTTTTGCCCAAAAGATTAAACAAGTATGGCTTGAACATCAATGAAGCTAAATCGCAGATGATTCAGTCCGGTAGATACCATGCTGAGGACTTAGCTAAGCAAGGTAAGAAGATCAAGAGTTATAATTTTCTTGGCTTTACTTGCTATTGGGGTAAATCAAGGTTTGGTAACATATGGAGATTAAAATATACCACAAGGAAAGATCGATTTACCGAGAAGCTTAAAGGGCTAAGAGAATATCTACGAAGTCACCTTAATGAGAGGGGCAAAGAACAGATATTATTGCAAGTCATTAGAGCTACAAAGGGGTGGATCAATTATCATGGTATATCAGATAATCAAAGACGAGTAAGTTCATTTATTCACCAAACTAGGCGAGCAATATATGGGTGGTTTAATAGAATGGGTGGGAAGCGTAAGATGAATTGGCAAAGATTAGCTGAAATACTCAAAAGGGTCGACTTTCCAAATAAGTGGAAGACCATTTCAATGTTCTAAAACCAACAAAAAAAAATAGGGTACAAGCCTATCTTACCTTTCGGGAGCCGGATGCGGTAGCTCTGCATGTCCGGTTCTGAGGAGGGGCTTAACCAAGCAATTGGTTAGGTCTACTCACAAAGTTCATTTTTTATTTTCCAATAAATCATATTTAAAATCTCCACAAAGTATTTCAAATTGATTTAAAGCTAAAGACCAATCTTTAATAGGCATGGTCCATTTTTTGGCTGCATTTTGTAGGGATAAAAATATTATTTTTTGAATTGACTTATCATCTGGAAACACCCCTTATTTTTGATAATTTTTCTAATTTGACGATTTACAGATTCTATAGTGTTAGTAGTATAAATTACCTTTCTGATCTCTTCAGGAAAGGCAAAAAACGGTATTATCCCAGACCAATTACGTTGCCAAATATCAGAAATTACCGGATATTTTTTATCCCATTTTACACCAAATTGCTGAAGTTTTAAACGTGCCATTTCGTCATTATTAGCTGTATAAATTTGTTTTAGATCTGATGTGACCTCTTTTAAATCTTTATATGACACATACTTTACTGAATTGCGAACCATATGTACAATACATAATTGTACTATAGTACTCGGGAATACACTGCTTATAGCTTCTGGAAAGCCCTTTAAACCCCACACAAGCAACATAAATTTGTTCAATTCCTCGATTCTTTGAGCCTTTCTAATTAAGTGTGTAAATTTTTCATAGGGCTTAAATTCTACCTTCAAATTTTATCAAAAAGTGAGCCATAGCTGCGTTCCAGTTCGGAATCGGCATAACCCATTTCTTGGTCATATAATCAATTGCCAAATATAAGGTCTTAAAAACGGCATTATCATTTGGAAAAACCCGTTTATTCTTAGTAACCTTACGTAATTGGCTATTGACAGATTCTATACTATTAGTTGTGTATATTACTTTCCTTATCGCCTCAGGGTATTCTAGAAAAACCATTAAATTTTCCCAATGAACATACCAAGATTTAGCAATTTGTGGATACTGTTTACTCCATTTAGCTTCAAAAGATTCTAAAGCAAGATGTGCTTCTTCCTCTGTGCTAGCAGTATATATAGGCTTTAAATCAGCCGCTAATTCTTTTCGGTCTTTATATGATACATATTTTAAACTATTTCTAATCTGATGTACAATACATAATTGATGTTCGGTTTTCGGAAAAACTGCTTCTATTGCCTCAGACATACCGGTTAAATTATCACTGCAAGCAATAAGCATGTCTTGCATACCTCTGTTCTTCATCTCAGTAAAATTACCAAGCCAAAATTTAGCTCCTTCATTTTCACTGTTCCACAATCCTAAAATATCCTTCCTTCCAGATAAATCAATACCTAATGCTACATATACAGACTTATTGATAATTCGTTTATCTTGACGTACTTTTACTACTAAACAGTCAAAAAATACTATAGCATATACTCGATCCAATGGTCGGCTTTGCCATATCTTGACATCCTCAATTACATCATCAGTAATTTGACTTATCAAACTTTCGCTAACGTCAGCTCCATACAATTCTTGCATTTGAATCTTAATATCAGATAAGCTCATTCCTTTAGCGTATAACGATATTATTTTATCATCAAATCCTTCAATACGTCTTTGACGCTTCGGAATTAATGCAGGTTCAAATGTACTACTTCTATCCCTTGGAACCTCAATCTCTACAACTCCATTATTTGTTACTAGATTCTTTACTTTACTACCATTACGAACATTATTGCTATCAGTATGACAATATTTATCATATCACGTCAATTCGGGATAAGGATATTGTGAACATGTAGATTAAAATCAAATTTTGTTGAAGGTTTATTTTTCTTTAATGAGTAAGCAACAAGAGTAGATAATATATGGACAAAGGCATTTATTGGTGATCTATGTCTAGTATGTTCAAGGTTCATTTTATTTTTTAGATAATCAAAAACTGTTTCAATTAAGTTACGCTTTCGAAGTAAGATTTTTTCTTTCAAATCCATTAATTTATTTTCCATATTCTTCTTAATTCCATGAATCATTTTTAAGCCTCTTTCATATAAATTTAAGAACAAATTTTGCTTAATATAACCTTTATCAGCTGCTATAATTCCAGTTAATCTTTTTGTTAACTCCGGTACTGGAACCCTATCATCTACATTGCCTTTGGTCACTTTTAATGCCATAAACTCCCCTTTATTATTGATTATTACATGTAATTTAAAACCATAAAAATACCCCATAGAGGATTTACTATGTTTGGCTAATCCTTTAAAAACTTTATTGCTATAACGCCTTTTATTGTGACAAGCTTTAATCGTTGTAGAGTCAATAAAATAAATACCTGTTTCCTCACCAAACAACAAATGAATCAACATATTTAGCGGTATGAATAATCGTGCCATTAATTCAACAAATCTATTATAACTCAAGGCTTTGGGAAAATCATCCTTATGCATGCACTCTATATAACTTTTATAGAAAAATTTAAAATTCTTAGCATAGGATGTATGAAACATAATTATTATTGTTAACATTTCACTTAGACTCATGCTACAACAGCGATTTCTTTGCTTATTTGATGGTAATAACTTTCTCTGTTCATACTCCAAATAAATTTTACAAAAATCATCTATAAAACTATATAATTCTGTGATATCTTTTTTCATGCCTGTAGTTTGTTTTTTTGTTTAAAAATATAAATACTGCAGGCACTCCTTTTTGACAATCCTTTTATCTATTACTATTTCATCTATATCTTATCCCGAACTGACGTATATCCTAAGTGATTATTCATCTCTGACTGCAATGCCTTCTCTACAAGCCTTTTGGTTAATTGTTTTAATAAACCATCCTCTTTAAATAAAGTTGATATATCTGTATCATTATTTATTAATAAATCTATTGCTTGATTCATTGCTTCATTTTGTTTGTGACGCATTATAATTTCTCCTTTTGTTATATTATATTTTTATATAACCTTTGAAAAATTTACACACTTATTTGTACAGAGCCCATTCTTTAACTCAGTAACTACTTGCATCCAAAATTTAGCACCTTCATTTTTGCCTATCCAAATGCCAAGTAACTCCTTTTTCCCTTCTATATTTACAGCAAGTGCTAAATATACTGCTTTATTTATTACTATGTGATTGTCTCTAGATTTTACATAGATACAGTCCAAGTATAATATTGGATACACCCTATCTAAACAACGATTTTGCCACCTAGTTACTTCTTCTATTACCCCATCTGTTATGGTGGATATCAAGTCACCAGATACATCAGTTTGATATATTTCTTCTAAATGCCCTCGGATCTCGCTGACTGTCATACCGCGACCATAAAGGGATATCACTTTCTCATCAAATCCATTAAATCTCCTCAGCCCTTTTGGTATTAATTGAGGATTATACTCTCCTTCCCGATCTCTTGGTACTTCTACTGTCAGCTTACGACCATCCCCATCAATTACTGTCTTCTCATAGCTACCATTACGACGATTATTATCTACTTTTGGCATCTTGCTATGTTTTGAATATCCTAATTCATGATCCAACTCACTTGCTAATATTTTCTCAACTATTTGCTTCTTTAGCTGTTGAAATAAACCATCTCGACCAAATAACTCCGATGGATCTGCTTTTGATAATAATTCTTCTACTAGCTGATTACTGATGTTTAATGTATCTTTATCTGTATCTAATTTTTTAGCCATAATTCCTCCTTGCTTGCTTAAGTTACTTTTTTTACAGTAATCTCTTACTGCTTTCTTTGCAACTTACACAAACTATAGGACAGACTCAAGAATGCAGAAACCATTATGGCACTCGATGCCGAATATATGACCGCTTCCTTTGTGGCTCTATTTTTTTATTTTCTTTGTTGACAAATTCACTCGTCCATATATGACAAATTTTGCGTTTAAAGATAGATGTTGTGACTCGGATATATTCAAATTTCCTTCAAACAACCTACTATTTATAAGCTCTGCAAAAAACTTGATTATCGAGTATAATTTATATATCTCCTGTTTTATCCATATTCTATAACCATTTTGCAAAAATATAGCTAGGAGCGTAAAATAAGCAATTTACTATCACCATATATTTTCTCTTTAACCATTTCTAAAGAATCATCTGTAAGATCCTCATTTTTAGCAGATTCAACGACAATAATTGTTCCATCTTTTAACCATTGACCTTTTTTCAAAGAATTTACTGCCTTTGATACAAGATTTTGATAGTATGGTGGATCAATAAAAATTAGATCAAAGCTGTTTTTACATTTTGGCAAAGCTGTAGCATTGATATTTAGGAAAGTAATTTTATCCATTTCACCTATTTTACTAGCAAATGCTTTTGCTGCCCGCAAATAATCAGCATTTATATCAATTACTGTAATATCCCCTGCTCCTCTAGAACAGCTCTCAAAAGCTAAGCTACCAGTGCCGGCAAATAAATCGATAACCTTAGACTCCTTGGTAAATAACCTACCATCACTAAATTCTCCTGAAGTTAATATACTAAAAATCGCTTCTCGAATTTTGCCAGTGGAAGGACGATAATTAGAGTTTTTTAAGGTGGGTATTACCCGGTTTTTATGTTTGCCGGCGATAATTCGTATCATAAAAATTTCTTAAATTTCTCAAATGGCATTTCTTTATACTGATTTGGTTGCAAATCACCTAATATAAACCCCCCATAACTAATTCTAATTAACCGGTTAACATTTAGACCAAAATATTCAAATATCTTCCTAATTTCACGATTTTTTCCTTCAGTTAAAATTACTTCAAACCAACAATTAGTTTTTCCTGATTTTATTAATTTAATTAATTTAGGATCATAACGTATTTGATCAATCTCTATATTCTTATAATTTTTAAGCAATGAGCTTGGGTTACCGTGTGCTCTGACTTTATATATACGTTCAAGTTTACTTGATGGTAACTCAAACTTCCTTGCTAAATCACCATTATTGGTAAGTAATAGCAATCCTTCACTATTGAGGTCTAGTCGCCCGATTGAAATTACCCTAGGCATATTCTGTAATACCAGATTTTCAAAGACAGTTTCTCTACCACAATTATCTTTATGTGAGGTAATTAAGCCGACAGGTTTGTAATATGTCCATAAACGCGGAGTTTGTTGTTGATCTATTAGTTTTCCTGATACTTCAATAATGCTAGTATTATCAACCAGGGTGGCAGGTGAATCGATGATCACCCCATTTACCTTTACTTCACTATTTTTGATAAGCAGCTCTGCAGCACGCCTTGAACATACTCCTGCATTACTAATAGCTTTTGCCAGCCTTTGTGTACTATCCTGTTTCAAATAAACAATCCTATATTTTTTTTATTTATAACTAACTATCCTGATTAACTCACCTTACGCATAAACCCCATGACAATTTAAAAATTCCGGAAAAGTACAAAACGTCATTGCGAGACCACTACGTGGTCGAAGCAATCCACCTAGTTTCCTTGATTGCTTCAAAGGCTTACGCCTTCTCGCAATGACGGAAAAGCTATAGTCAATTGATGAGAAGTTGGGGACGTTGTCGCTCAATGCTCGCCTATTACTTATAGGCGTCGCTCCATCGCTCCTAGCCCCAAATTCTCCTGAATTAACTATATATCTGTTTCTTATTAATGGCAATATAAAACACTAACATCATGCTAATTGCAATGATCAGTATAAATAATGGTAATTGTATCAATGTTCCGTCATGCATATATCCCATTAGCATTGTGAAACCTACGATAATTACATAATACATAATACCAATTGCAATAATTAACACGGTGTGTTTATCCAGTCTCTATACATAATTGATTTTACTAAATCTACATTATGAGCAAATTGATTCCAAGCGTAACAAGCCATAGTGACGATATCTTCATATACACCATAACATTGGTTAGACAAGAAATGATTTTTGATCCATTCCCAAACTTGTTCCATTGCATTAAGTTCCGGTGCATAGGGCGGAAGCGGTATCAAAGTGATATTGCTTGGCACAGTTAGTTTTTTGGCTGTGTGCCAACCTGCATTATCCGTTAGTAAAGCTATATGTCGGTTGCCTTGAATACTGCGAGAAAGCTCTTCTAAGAATTTATTCATTGCCTGTGTGTTTGCATATGGTAAAATTAATGCAAAAGCTTCTCCTGTATCATGGCAAGCAGCTCCATAAATATATGTTGAAATGAATTGCTGTTGCCGAACTTTACGGGGTCTAGTGCCACGCTTAGCCCATATACGAGTTAAGCTACCTTGTTGCCCAACTCGAGTTTCATCCTGAGACCATATATCAACTTTACATCTATCGATATTTTTTGGTAATAATTTTGTTAACATGTCTGGGAAGTTTTTTTATATGTATTTTGAGTCTCTTGATTTGACTTTGGATGCATTGAACGAGAAGTAATCCAGCTAAAACCAAGGCGGTGCATAGTATTGTAGACTGTTTTTAAAGCGCATTTAGCACCATATTCCTCAAGTAACATGATATGTAGCTCCTTTCCAGTTATATACCCACCAGTTTTACTTTCACTGAGCGTATTGATTTTATCAAAAAGAGCAGACTCTTGTATAGTGTTAATCTTCCTAGGGGCACCGCTTCTTTGTGATTCAAATAATCCTTCAAAACCATGATTCCTAAATCTTCTGAGCCATGATTGCACAGTTTTCCAGTGTGACTTCACTATTTCAGATATGGCTTTTAAAGATTTGCCTAATTGAAGGTGATACATCGCCAATAAACGTATACGATTTCGACCATGCGGCTCATGTTTCATCATTTTTATAAAATCATGACCATGAAAACCTTGTGGTAATATTAACCTAGCCATTTGAGTACCTTTATCAGTTAAAAACCCATTTTACACCACTGCGTTAATTATTGCAATTGGTATAAAACCAGAAAGTGAGGCAGCAGTACCAGCAAATTGACCATAATTTTCCAAAGCTTGGCTAAAGCAATTGGTCATTACCATCATGGCACCAGTGTTAATCATGCCCATCCATAATAAAGTTTGTAATACAGAGCAGATTACATCATCTTTATTAATTAAACTAAAATAGCTAGATAAAAAGAATAGCAGAGCTCCTAAGCACATAAGCTTAACACCTACAAAAATAATATTGTCAGATGTTATTTGCAATTTGTGCATCCTTTTAGATATCATCCCACCTAAAATTGAGGGAATACAAATAAAGAATGCTATTATACCAAATGATGAAGCTGCCATATTTAGTCCTGAGATAAAATAAAAAGGTGCTTCAGCAAAATAGCCAAATCCAATACCATTTATTGCTCCAATTAAAAATACGAAACCGAGCAATCTTATATCTCTGATCATTTTATTAAAACATTCTTTATACAATATAATAATCGAGCGTTTAGCCTCTAGATTTTGGTTAGTTTCTGGAAGTTTAGCTGATACTAACAACATAATTAATATTGCCATTACGATTAATACAAGAAATACAGCTGACCAATGATAAAATTTTATTACCAAACTACCGATAATTGGCCCTATAGCAGGAGCAAAAGCCATAGCCTGGATATTGCATGAAGGTGGTATTTATAAAAATAAAATGGCAATATCGCTTATAAGTGGTAATGGATATGTTAATTTTCACTTAAATTATGTCTAGATATGCAATTCTTCCTGATTTAAGATAGAATCCCCCCTTACCCCCATTTTTTATTGTACCGGGGACAGTACCATATTAGCTTATTCTATAGCTAATTTTTTCATAACACTATCCCATATATGTTGGTAAGGATAAGATGAAGACAACAAGAATTTAATGCTCCTAGTATTTCTAATAATTATTGCTCCAATTTTGAACAATTTTAAACGCACCGTTCCTACCAAGGCTTTAGCTAATTCAGTACCTTGTAAAAACTTATCATGTATATATTCTACTAATGTATAGGCAAGGCTTGACAAAATTAGTCTGAGTTGATTAGCCCACCATTTATGGCATGAAGTGCGATCGGCAAATAGCTCTAACTGTTGCTCTTTTATACGATTTTCCATATCTCCACGTGCACAGTAATTTTTATCATATAAATCTTCTGGCTTACCTGCTAAATTAGTTACTATAACCTCAGTTTGATGTAAGAGGAAGGTTGAGATTGTTTAATTTTCCAAAAGCTACAGAAATTTTATTAGGCTTAAAAACATAGGCAAGCAGTCCAGCTAATACGTTAGTTTGAAAATTCATAACAGATCTATGCCTTGTATGGTCTATATGACAAAGGTTTTTTAGTTGATCGTTAATGGTTCCAATATTTTGGACAGAAAAATAAGAAAAATGAGATAGAATTCTTTAGCAAACAAGGAGAGCTAGAGATGAAAAAACAAGTAAGGCAATATAGTGCTGAGGAGAAAGCCAAAATTGTCATAGAAGCAATTAAGGGAGAGCTAACAATAGCCCAGATAACCAGTAAGTATGGTGTTCATGCAACACAGATCAGTAACTGGAAAAAACAAGGTCTTGAGTTGTTAGTACAAGGTTTTAAGAATAAAACACAGAGTGCTGATCCAAATCAGCAGGGGTTAATCAAGAATCTATATGAGCAAATTGGTCAGTTAAGCGTTGAGTGTGACTGGCTCAAAAAAAAATCTGCATTGTTTAGAATTAAAGGTTAGGTGTAATATGATAGAGCCTAATCATAATAAGTTAACAATTGTACAACAGTGTAAGTTATTGGATATTAGCAGGTCAACCTATTACTATCAACCTACTGGTATTAGTGAACAAGATATCAAGATTATGGCAATAATTGATGAGACCTATACTATGCATCCATATTATGGTATGCGGCGGATGGCTAAATATTTACAAGCCCAAGGTTTTTCGGTAGGTCGTAAAGCTGTTAGACGTTACTACAAGATAATGGGTCTTGAAGCTGTTTATCCTAAAATAAATTTAAGCAAGAGGAATCAAGTGCATAAAATATATCCTTATTTACTAAAAGGATTAGAAATAGTATTGCCAAACCAGGTTTGGAGTGCAGATATAACGTATATAAGACTGAGCCAAGGGTTCGTATATTTAGTAGCTATTATTGACTGGTATAGTCGTTATATTCTAAGTTGGCGAATCTCCATTAGTTTGGAAAGTGAATTTTGTGTAACAGCCCTTGAAGACGCTATAGAAAAATATGGTATGCCAAAAATATTTAATACTGATCAAGGAGTACAATTTACCTCGGAGAATTTTATTAGTATGCTAAAGCTACATAATATCTTGATTAGTATGGATGGTAAGGGACGAGCCTTAGATAATATTTTTATTGAACGTTTTTGGCGATCATTAAAACAGGAAAAAATTTATCGGATTATTTTAACAACAGTAAAGGAGGCAAAGACAGCAATTAACGAATATATGGACTTTTATAATAGACAAAGGATACATCAAGCTTTGGATTATAAAAATCCAGAATGTGTATATTTTGAAAAAAATATTGTATAAAAACAACAATTTAATTTTTGTGAATTATATCTCTATTTATCTAAATTTTTGTCTAGACAAAGGGGACCACCTTAATCTCTCCGCAACTGTTAATGACAATATGTAGCTTACAACCAAAGAACCACCCAGTGGAAGTCTTACCTCTTTTTGCTATGTCTTTGAATACTTTATGTCTATTAATTCTTAAATTATGGCAAGCAGGAAGTTTAGTAGAGTCGATATAATATTGACCAGTTTGTTTTCCTGATAGGCTTTTTAGCAGTAATACCATGGGCATGAAGCTCATTGGCATTAACTGAACAAAACGACTATAGCTCACAAGTTTTGGAAATTCCTTTCTATAACTTTGACATAGGCAGCATAAATAAAAATCTTTAAAGGTACGGTAGTGACTCAAGTGAAACATTACTATAATAGTAATAATCTCTGAGAGTCCTATACCATAGTACCCTACAATTTTTGTAAAGATGGTATTAGGATAGAAAAAAGTTTTTGTTTGGGAGGTATTAATAATGTGGATATTAGCTGCGTTATGGCTGTTGTAGATTGATAAAAAGCATTTTTGATATGATCAAAGCCATAGGTAAATAATGAAAACAATTGTCTTTCAATGGTTTTGTACCGTTTTATTCGGATGGGATTTAAGGCATTTTGTATTATTCCATTTTTGACTATTAAAGCTGAAGCAATAGCAGTTATCACTAATAATTTTTCAAATCTATCCAATTTTACAATGTGACTTTTTTCAATATCAAAACCACCGCTTTTTAGGTGCAAAAATAGTCGTTCAACACTCCAACAAAATTTATATAAAGCAAAAATATCTTGCTCTATTTCAATTGAAGACACCAGAACCATCAGCTCGCTCTTATCATTTCTATATGCGGTAAAATTAACCTTTCTATTCCATAATATACCACTACAAGCCCTATACTCTAAGGCTTTAACATCACTAAATATTCTTTCAATGGTTAAAGTTCTTAAACCTTTTGTAAGACGAATTTTATGATCCATTTTTAATGGAATAACAAACTTTAGATGGTTATTTATCAGAAAGTCTAACCATTCTTTATTCATAAATTCTCTATCAGCAAGCAAATATTTTATTCTTTCAACGCCAAAATTATTAATAAATTTCTGTAAAAATTCCTTCATAAATTCTGCAGAACACCCACCACCATGCGACAAAGTCTTCCAGAATATTGGCACCGATATTTTACCAATTACCATTACTAAAAATAAAATATTAATATCGGATTTACCAAATTTCCAACTTGTCCTATCCATTGCTACGACATAATTTTTTGAAGCAAAAAAGCTTAATAGCAAATAGCCAACCTTCATATAATCAAAATTAAAATCTTTTAAAAAACGATAAATTCTATGAGTTTTTGACGTCGCTTTAGCATCACCTAAAATACCAAGTGCTAAACCTTTTTGATAAATTGAGCTGCCCGTCAGCAAACTAATTACCATACCAACCAAACATTTTAATCTTGATTTATTTCCGTCTATATATAAAATCAATTCTTGAAGTATTATATTATGCATTTTGTTATAAAAATACCTACCTTATACTACTTCACACCACTCTAAATCAACCATTCTTCTTCATCTTCTCAAAATTGTAGGGTACTATAGTCCTATACTGCAAACTACTTTACGCTTACGGTTAGGATTTGGTAATATATATTTATTTTGCTCCGTATCAAAATGCTTGCAAAAATCATCAATTAAGCAGAAAATCTCCGTAAGAGGGATCATAATATATTCTCCAATTTTGTTGTTATTATTCGAGAACTTTATAATCCCTCCCTTCTTACTTTTCAAATATTCTTTCTCCTAACACACTAGTTTGAAAGAAGGTTTTATTTTTACCATAGCTCACCACCAACAGCTTGTTTATGTTATTACATAATGCTTAGCATTTTGTTTGGTGCTTACGTCAAACTCAGGTTAAATTAGTTACTATATATCTTGGATTCTCACCAAGGCTAGTTACTTCTGATTTACCAACTATCTTACGATGACGACTCCAGCTATCAGCTTTATATTTAAATTCACTAAAAAAGCGTTGCTTCTCTTTGCTAATTGTGAAGGCTTCGTTAGATTGTTGCATCAATGGCTCAAGCAGCTTGTTGAGTCTAGTATTTTGGGCTATTCCGACTATATATTTTACATTATTTTCATCACACCAATCCAGCATCTGATGACGACAAAATCCACCATCACCACGAAAAATAATCTCTACTTCAGGCCACGATTGACGAAAACGCTTGACTAATAGAGATAATATTGCCCAGCTATGCTTTGCTTGTTCTAGCTTTGAGCTGCGAAGATTGCTTACTAACAGCTTTTTTCCACAAAAAACATATAAAGGTAGAAAGCAATTATGACGATAATATCCATGATAAAACTTCCCCTCTTGATTGCCATAAATTTCATCATCAGTGGCATCAAAATCAAGTATTAATTGTTTCGGCACGGTTTTATGAGATTCGACAAACTTGTCAATCATCACCTTATGAGCTTTAAGAGCAAATCCACGATCTGCTTTATTTTCTAAACGGCATAAAGTAGAGCTACTAGCCATATCGTCCAGTGTGTCTATACTTGTTTGCAAAGCTGGACATTTTCTTAAATTATCGTGATCATTTAAATCTTCATAACCAAGAGCAATACCATAAATACGCTGTTTGAGCATTGTTAAAATAGTATGAGTAATTTTATCAGAATCTCGCTTATCAGGAAAAATCTTAGCCAGTTCATTAGTTAGACCAAGTCTTTTATCTGCTTCTCTTAGCAATAATACACCTCCATCGCTACTAATATTACCTCCTGTGAAATTTATTTCTATTTGACGATTTTTTACTTTCGATTGGTAAATTAATCCTGTACAATTTGTCATGGCAAAACCCTCTATGTAATCTTCTTTTAACACTGATATTATATAGTATTACAAGGGTTTTGTCTCTATTCTTTCATGCAATATTCAGGCTAGCAATACTTATAGTTGAGAATATCCTGCCACGATCTTGCGGTTTTATTGCATCTCTAACTATGGTTTGTCCTAATACTGACCCAACACTAGCCCCAAAAGCTTGCATAAATCTTGCAGCTAGTAACATATTTATATTATCTGCTAGATAACAAATGTAGCATGATAAAGCATAAATTAAAAATCCTATAAGTAGACAAGGCTTACGTCCATAAGAATCAGATAAGTTACCCCATAGTAAAACCCCAACAGCAAAACCAAACAAGTAAATAGTAAGGGTATATTCAGCTAAATTAGCACTAATTGCTAAATCCTTGGCTAAACTAGGAAGTGAGGGAGTATAAATAGTTTCACTTAATATCGGTATTGCAATAATTAATATAATAATGTATAATGGTATAATGAGGGTATTTTTAATTTTATCTGATTTCATAACAACTATGGTTTGTACTTTTATATATTAAAATATTCAGAACATTACACCAAATTTTTAAAATTGCAAGTTGTATATCTTTTGCAAGAATTATATGAGAAATTTCTGATAATTTCTTACTTTAATCTTGAATATCTGGTAAATCAAGGCAATACCCTGTGGAACGAACAGTTTTTATAAATACTTCAGAGTCTTTGTTATTTAGAGATGCTCTTATCCTATTTATATGTACATCAATAGTACGTAGATCAATAACCGCATCCTTTCCCCACACTTTGTTTACAATATCTTGACGAGAAAATATTACTTTAGGGGATTTTATGAAAAGTTGTAAAATCTTAAATTCTGTTGGCCCTAAACGAATTACCCTACCGTTATTAATTACTTTATAAGTGGTAAGATCCATACTTACTTCTTTATACTTTATAACTTTATCTTGTAGAATTAAATTAGAGAGTCTTAATAAAGATCTTATTAAGAGCATTAATTGATCTGATGTGAATGGTTTAATGAGACAAGCAACAAAGTTGCTATCTTCTAAAGCGTAGCCAGACAGAGATTCACCTGGATGTAACAAAAAAATTATCGGAACTCTCGCTAAATCGTCAATTTCTCTTATTTTACTTGCTATCTCTGTAGCAAATTTATCTTGTACTATCGAGTCAATAATAATTATATCAGGAGGATTAATAGCAGAAAGAACTATTGCTTTTTCTACTGTATTAGTCTTAATAAGGTTAAACCACGCTCTCTCCATGACGTTAGACAGAGAAGCGTTGACGCTTTTAGTTGATTCTATAACAAGAATTCTCGGTGGTAATTTATCAAACATGCTAATACTTAATTAAATGAAGACTTTAGGCATAACTAAATTCTTGTATTGTCTATCCAAATGGTTTGAAAAATTGGAGCATAAACAAAAGGTGGAGTTAAGACAACGTATACAGCTATTAAGCATAAGTACATCAATATCCAAAGTTTTGTGAAACCAATTCTAAAGCAAAAGAGTATCCTTTAGTTATGCAAGAGTCTAATGTTACATTATTGTAAATTATTGTAATGATTATTAAACTTAACTTTTTAAAGTGCAATATTATCGAATTAATTAATAAATTTCTACTAAATTTATTAACATAAGTCTACTAATTTAATTATTCGCTTACAAACCGTAGAAAACGGTTGCAATTATGCAATTATTAGAGATATTTTAGAGATTCATTAATTATGCCTTATAGTAAAGATAACACTTGAATTAAATGTTTTTTGTTGTTATAAATAACTTTATTTTGTAGCTGGAGATTCTTATATATGGCTTTTTACGAATCAGTTTTTATCATACGGCAAGATATTTCGTCTGCTGATGTAGATAAAATTACCGATGATTTTACTAAAATTGTTGAAAATAGTAATGGTGAAGTTGTTAAAACTGAATATTGGGGTTTAAGAAGTTTAGCCTATAAGATTGGTAATAACAAAAAAGGACATTATGTTTTTATGGGGCTTAAAACTGACTTTTCAGTAATAACTGAAATGGAAAGGAAAATGAAGCTAAGCGAAAATATTATTAGGTTTATTAATATAAATGTTGATTCAATAAGCACTGAACCTTCACCGATTCTAAGAAGCAAAAGTTTAGATCATGAAGAAATAGTGGATGTAACAATTAATAAAGACTCAATGTAATAAAATTGGAAAAGATTAAAATGTTTGAAAATGATGCTACTGACTCTAAGTCAATGACTAAAATGGCTGATAAAAATAATAAAAGGGTGTTTTTTAGAAAACGTAAAGGTTGCCCTCTTTCTGTTGCTAATGCTCCAATAATTGATTACAAGAATCCTAACTTGTTAATAAAATTTGTATCAGAAGGCGGTAGAATGTTACCTAGCCGAATCACTAATGTATGTGCCAAAAAACAAAGAAAACTAAAAAATGCTATAAAAATTGCTAGAATTCTAGCATTATTGCCTTTTGTGTTTCAAGTTTGAGCAAAGGAATAAAATGGAAGTTATTTTAATTAAACCCGTAAGAAAGCTCGGGAAGATTGCAGAAATTCTTAAGGTAAAAAGGGGTTTTGCTCGTAATTATCTTATCCCTAGAAAATTAGCAATTAGAGCAACAGAACTCAATAAACAGCTCATAGAAACTCAAAAACATGATCTTGAAGAAAAAGACCTAAAAATAAGAGCTGAGGCAGAAGCTATTAATACTATTATAAGTAATAAAGAATTAGTATTTATTAGACAGTCTGCTGATGATGGTCGATTGTTTGGGTCAGTGAATAATAAAGAAATTGCCGAAAGTTTGTCTAAGGCTTCTTCACAGTCAATATCACATTTAAATATTATTCTTAAGAAGCCAATAAAATCAACCGGTGCATTTGTCGTAGAGGTTAGATTACATGCTGATCTTAGCACAAATATAACAGTAATTGTGGCAAGGTCAGAGTCTGAAGCACAGGATTACGCAAGAATTAATAAGCAAGATGCTGCTAACCCTCCTGAGGGTTTTGATCAACAAGAAATTTCTATTGTTAACGATATAGAGCAGTTATAGTTGAACCGACATTTATCCATGTAAACTGCTAAATGCTATCCCCGCTTAACTTAGTTTCACCCCTGCTTGCCTTAAACCCCTGCCCGACTTAGTGTCATACCTGCGTAAGCAGGTATCTAGATTCCCGCCTACGCGGGAATGACAAAGTAATTAATGTCATCCCTGCGAAGGCAGGGATCAAAATGCCCAACTTTTCCTGAATTAACTATATCACCAAATTCCCCTGAATTGACTATAACTATAATGGTTCCAATATTTTGGACAGAAAAATAAGAAAAATGAGATAGAATTCTTTAGCAAACAAGGAGAGCTAGAGATGAAAAAACAAGTAAGGCAATATAGTGCTGAGGAGAAAGCCAAAATTGTCATAGAAGCAATTAAGGGAGAGCTAACAATAGCCCAGATAACCAGTAAGTATGGTGTTCATGCAACACAGATAAGTAACTGGAAAAAACAAGGTCTTGAGTTGTTAGTACAAGGTTTTAAGAATAAAACCATAGTACCCTACAATTTTTGTAAAGATGGTATTAGGATAGAAAAAAGTTTTTGTTTGGGAGGTATTAATAATGTGGATATTAGCTGCGTTATGGCTGTTGTAGATTGATAAAAAGCATTTTTGATATGATCAAAGCCATAGGTAAATAATGAAAACAATTGTCTTTCAATGGTTTTGTACCGTTTTATTCGGATGGGATTTAAGGCATTTTGTATTATTCCATTTTTGACTATTAAAGCTGAAGCAATAGCAGTTATCACTAATAATTTTTCAAATCTATCCAATTTTACAATGTGACTTTTTTCAATATCAAAACCACCGCTTTTTAGGTGCAAAAATAGTCGTTAACACTCCAACGAAATTTATATAAAGCAAAAATATCTTGCTCTATTTCAATTGAAGACACCAGAACCATCAGCTCGCTCTTATCATTTCTATATGCGGTAAAATTAACCTTTCTATTCCATAATATACCACTACAAGCCCTATACTCTAAGGCTTTAACATCACTAAATATTCTTTCAATGGTTAAAGTTCTTAAACCTTTTGTAAGACGAATTTTATGATCCATTTTTAATGGAATAACAAACTTTAGATGGTTATTTATCAGAAAGTCTAACCATTCTTTATTCATAAATTCTCTATCAGCAAGCAAATATTTTATTCTTTCAACGCCAAAATTATTAATAAATTTCTGTAAAAATTCCTTCATAAATTCTGCAGAACACCCGCCACCATGCGACAAAGTCTTCCAGAATATTGGCACCGATATTTTACCAATTACCATTACTAAAAATAAAATATTAATATCGGATTTACCAAATTTCCAACTTGTCCTATCCATTGCTACGACATAATTTTTTGAAGCAAAAAAGCTTAATAGCAAATAGCCAACCTTCATATAATCAAAATTAAAATCTTTTAAAAAACGATAAATTCTATGAGTTTTTGACGTCGCTTTAGCATCACCTAAAATACCAAGTGCTAAACCTTTTTGATAAATTGAGCTGCCCGTCAGCAAACTAATTACCATACCAACCAAACATTTTAATCTTGATTTATTTCCGTCTATATATAAAATCAATTCTTGAAGTATTATATTATGCATTTTGTTATAAAAATACCTACCTTATACTACTTCACACCACTCTAAATCAACCATTCTTCTTCATCTTCTCAAAATTGTAGGGTACTATAGTTGTTAGTACAAGGTTTTAAGAATAAAACACAGAGTGCTGATCCAAATCAGCAGGGGTTAATCAAGAATCTATATGAGCAAATTGGTCAGTTAAGCGTTGAGTGTGACTGGCTCAAAAAAAAATCTGCATTGTTTGGAATTAAAGGTTAGGTGTAATATGATAGAGCCTAATCATAATAAGTTAACAATTGTACAACAGTGTAAGTTATTGGATATTAGCAGGTCAACCTATTACTATCAACCTACTGGTATTAGTGAACAAGATATCAAGATTATGGCAATAATTGATGAGACCTATACTATGCATCCATATTATGGTATGCGGCGGATGGCTAAATATTTACAAGCCCAAGGTTTTTCGGTAGGTCGTAAAGCTGTTAGACGTTACTACAAGATAATGTGTCTTGAAGCTGTTTATCCTAAAATAAATTTAAGCAAGAGGAATCAAGCGCATAAAATATATCCTTATTTACTAAAAGGATTAGAAATAGTATTGCCAAACCAGGTTTGGAGTGCAGATATAACGTATATAAGACTGAGCCAAGGGTTCGTATATTTAGTAGCTATTATTGACTGGTATAGTCGTTATATTCTAAGTTGGCGAATCTCCATTAGTTTGGAAAGTGAATTTTGTGTAACAGCCCTTGAAGACGCTATAGAAAAATATGGTATGCCAAAAATATTTAATACTGATCAAGGAGTACAATTTACCTCGGAGAATTTTATTAGTATGCTAAAGCTACATAATATCTTGATTAGTATGGATGGTAAGGGACGAGCCTTAGATAATATTTTTATTGAACGTTTTTGGCGATCATTAAAACAGGAAAAAATTTATCGGATTATTTTAACAACAGTAAAGGAGGCAAAGACAGCAATTAACGAATATATGGACTTTTATAATAGACAAAGGATGCATCAAGCTTTGGATTATAAAACTCCAGAATGTGTATATTTTGAAAAAAATATTGTATAAAAACAACAATTTAATTTTTGTGAATTATATCTCTATTTATCTAAATTTTTGTCTAGACAAAGGGGACCACCTTAATTTGGCAGAACTAGGATCACCATTATGAATAAGAATGTGTAAGGTTCTATAACAAATTTGATAAGATGAATTATCAGATGGGAAAAGTTTTGCGGTAAATTTACCTTTGGATAGGCGTTTAGAGCATAGCCAAAAGCCTTGACCGTCAAAGGACAAAATTTTAATGGCAGTTCTGTTTTTATTATAGAATAAAAACAAGGAACCATTAAGAGGGTCAGAAGAAAGTTTTTGTCTACAAACAGCGATTAAGCCATCGATACCTTTGCGAAAATCGATGGCAATAGTGGTAACAAAAATAACTGCCGCCGGGGTTAGTTGCAACATAAAAATGTCTGAATTATGGTTTTTGGTTCTAGTGTTTGGATAATAAGTTTGGTACCATTTGGTTTAATAATGTGACAAGTATAGTGATTTTGTTTGGGGGCAGCTACAGGATCGGTATCTATAGAATATAATAGTTGAAATGGGAGAAAATTAATATTTTGTTGTAGAGCTTGATTTGAAGTTGAGACAGGAGAAGTTTTGTATAGTACCCTACAATTTTGAGAAGATGAAGAAGAATGGTTGATTTAGAGTGGTGTGAAGTAGTATAAGGTAGGTATTTTTATAACAAAATGCATAATATAATACTTCAAGAATTGATTTTATATATAGACGGAAATAAATCAAGATTAAAATGTTTGGTTGGTATGGTAATTAGTTTGCTGACGGGCAGCTCAATTTATCAAAAAGGTTTAGCACTTGGTATTTTAGGTGATGCTAAAGCGACGTCAAAAACTCATAGAATTTATCGTTTTTTAAAAGATTTTAATTTTGATTATATGAAGGTTGGCTATTTGCTATTAAGCTTTTTTGCTTCAAAAAATTATGTCGTAGCAATGGATAGGACAAGTTGGAAATTTGGTAAATCCGATATTAATATTTTATTTTTAGTAATGGTAATTGGTAAAATATCGGTGCCAATATTCTGGAAGACTTTGTCGCATGGTGGCGGGTGTTCTGCAGAATTTATGAAGGAATTTTTACAGAAATTTATTAATAATTTTGGCGTTGAAAGAATAAAATATTTGCTTGCTGATAGAGAATTTATGAATAAAGAATGGTTAGACTTTCTGATAAATAACCATCTAAAGTTTGTTATTCCATTAAAAATGGATCATAAAATTCGTCTTACAAAAGGTTTAAGAACTTTAACCATTGAAAGAATATTTAGTGATGTTAAAGCCTTAGAGTATAGGGCTTGTAGTGGTATATTATGGAATAGAAAGGTTAATTTTACCGCATATAGAAATGATAAGAGCGAGCTGATGGTTCTGGTGTCTTCAATTGAAATAGAGCAAGATATTTTTGCTTTATATAAATTTTGTTGGAGTGTTGAACGACTATTTTTGCACCTAAAAAGCGGTGGTTTTGATATTGAAAAAAGTCACATTGTAAAATTGGATAGATTTGAAAAATTATTAGTGATAACTGCTATTGCTTCAGCTTTAATAGTCAAAAATGGAATAATACAAAATGCCTTAAATCCCATCCGAATAAAACGGTACAAAACCATTGAAAGACAATTGTTTTCATTATTTACCTATGGCTTTGATCATATCAAAAATGCTTTTTATCAATCTACAACAGCCATAACGCAGCTAATATCCACATTATTAATACCTCCCAAACAAAAACTTTTTTCTATCCTAATACCATCTTTACAAAAATTGTAGGATACTTATATCTTTAAATTATGATATAAGTAATGGTAAGAGGGTGATTTGAGGGGTACTTGATTGAGATAATCGAGCATAGAATAAGTACCCTCTTACAAAGTTTGCTTTGAACAAATTGCAGAAGGTGTTGGAAGTAGCAGCCTTGCACAATAAGACGAAGGAGATTATATCATGAGTAAAATAATAGGTCTAGATGTAAGTAAACAATGGCTTGATATATGTGTATATAATACAAGCGATAAACCTAAATATCATCGTTTTGCCAATGATGCAGCTGGTCATGAAGAGGTGATTAAATTAGCAAAAGAGCAAGAGATTAAGCTAATAATATGTGAACCCACTGGAGGATACGAAGCTGAGATTTGTCAAAAGCTGTATAATAATAAGCAACAAATACATAAGGTCAATACATATAGTTTTAATTCTTTTAGTAAATCGGTAAATTTGTGTAAAACTGATAGGAAGGATGCATTTAAATTAGCATATTATGGTGATAAGATGCAGCTTTCAGCGAATTATATATATCAAGTTGAATCAGAGAATTTGAAGAGATATAAGCAAAGACGAGAAGATTTAGTATTAATGCTTAGCAATGAAAAGAAAAGACTACATCATAGTATTGATGGTATTGATAAAGATAGTATAGAAAAACACATTAAATTCTTACAAAATGAAATAGCTGAGCTTGATAAGAAGTTAAACAAAACAATAGATGAGTCAGAAGAGTTAAAAGAGAAGGTAAAAATATTAGAGACTGTACCTGGTATTGGTAAATGTTTGGCTACAAAACTAATTAGTTTTGTACCTGAATTAGGGGATAAAAATTATAGTAGTAATGAATTGTCAGCAATTGTGGGGATAGCTCCGTACGCCCGTGATAGTGGTAATAAGCAAGGACGAAGATTTATTAGGGGAGGCAGAAAAATACCACGGGATGCTTTATACATGGCGGTATTAACTGGCAAAAATGGTTTTCAATATTTAAAAACTTTATACAATAGGCTTGTTAATAATTTTAAACCTAAGAAAGTTGCGATAGTTGCTTGTATGCGTAAGCTACTTGAAGTTTGCCATAAACTTATTCAACAAAAACGTTGTTTTATTATTTAGATAAATATTTTTTTGAAAATTTGAGTCTGTCCTATAGTTTGTGTAAGTTGCAAAGAAAGCAGTAAGAGATTACTGTAAAAAAAGTAACTTAAGCAAGCAAGGAGGAATTATGGCTAAAAAATTAGATACAGATAAAGATACATTAAACATCAGTAATCAGCTAGTAGAAGAATTATTATCAAAAGCAGATCCATCGGAGTTATTTGGTCGAGATGGTTTATTTCAACAGCTAAAGAAGCAAATAGTTGAGAAAATATTAGCAAGTGAGTTGGATCATGAATTAGGATATTCAAAACATAGCAAGATGGCAAAAGTAGATAATAATCGTCGTAATGGTAGCTATGAGAAGACAGTAATTGATGGGGATGGTCGTAAGCTGACAGTAGAAGTACCAAGAGATCGGGAAGGAGAGTATAATCCTCAATTAATACCAAAAGGGCTGAGGAGATTTAATGGATTTGATGAGAAAGTGATATCCCTTTATGGTCGCGGTATGACAGTCAGCGAGATCCGAGGGCATTTAGAAGAAATATATCAAACTGATGTATCTGGTGACTTGATATCCACCATAACAGATGGGGTAATAGAAGAAGTAACTAGGTGGCAAAATCGTTGTTTAGATAGGGTGTATCCAATATTATACTTGGACTGTATCTATGTAAAATCTAGAGACAATCACATAGTAATAAATAAAGCAGTATATTTAGCACTTGCTGTAAATATAGAAGGGAAAAAGGAGTTACTTGGCATTTGGATAGGCAAAAATGAAGGTGCTAAATTTTGGATGCAAGTAGTTACTGAGTTAAAGAATCGAGGAATTGAACAAATTTATGTTGCTTGTGTGGGGTTTAAAGGGCTTTCCAGAAGCTATAAGCAGTGTATTCCCGAGTACTATAGTACAATTATGTATTGTACATATGGTTCGCAATTCAGTAAAGTATGTGTCATATAAAGATTTAAAAGAGGTCACATCAGATCTAAAACAAATTTATACAGCTAATAATGACGAAATGGCACGTTTAAAACTTCAGCAATTTGGTGTAAAATGGGATAAAAAATATCCGGTAATTTCTGATATTTGGCAACGTAATTGGTCTGGGATAATACCGTTTTTTGCCTTTCCTGAAGAGAACAGAAAGGTAATTTATACTACTAACACTATAGAATCTGTAAATCGTCAAATTAGAAAAATCATCAAAAATAAGGGGGTGTTTCCAGATGATAAGTCAATTCAAAAAATAATATTTTTATCCTTACAAAATGCAGCCAAAAAATGGACCATGCCTATTAAAGATTGGTCTTTAGCTTTAAATCAATTTGAAATACTTTGTGGAGATTTTAAATATGATTTATTGGAAAATAAAAAATGAACTTACACAAATTAAATGATTGACTCAAGATAATTGCTATGGAAGTTTTGAGGGTAGGCTCATGGGCTTTTTTAATTGAACTGATTGTTGCTTTATTAATATTAAGATGTTTAGCTATCTCTTGGTAAGAATAATGATGGAGTAATTGGTAAACTAATTCCTTTAGATGGTTTGGTATAGGATCAAACTTATTAGTTTTAGTTTGACGCCAGGCTTTAAATTGCTGAGCTACTTGCTCAATAGTAATTGATGGTATTTGCATAGTATGGAATCCAAATGTATAAAAAATTCATACTAGCAAAAACATTAGATAAAGTTATGCAGTTTTGCTGCAGGTATACAATAATTGGAAAACCGTCATTGCTAGAAGGCTTTAGCCGACGAAGCAATCCACTTATGGATTGCCACGCCACCTACGGTGGCTTGCAATGATGCTTATGGCAAATATACTGTTTTACTTACTCCTTAAACTGACGCCTATGCGTCATTGCAAGAAGCAACTTTAAAATTAAGTAAAAATGATCTTTTTTCTTGGAGGTATATAAACAGTTTGATCTTGGGCATTTATGGTATTGTCATGCTGCATCTTTTCCATGATACCAATAAAATAATTACCATATGGCATTAATTTTACTATTGCCCAATCATCCTTAATAAATTGAGCAATTTTATCTAGGTCAGATTTATTTTTAGCAAAAGATATAATTTTTTGAGGAGGTGTTACCCTTATCATAACATTATTTTTTTATTAAATTTTTATAAAAATGCAAGTTTTACCTACGACTTACATTTAACTGTAAAACAAGGAATGTGCAGACGAATATCTCCGCAGGTATATTTGCGGTATCAATTCTTCAAAGCAGGAGAGTATACATATTTATTAAGTAATTGCAATTACTTAATCTTGGAATATGCATTTTTAGAATATTTATTATGATTCTTCTTCCATCTATTATGAAACCAGAACCATTGTCCTGGGTTTTCTTTAACCCAATTACCTAAAATTTGATTAATAGTAACCATTATATTATAACAATCTGTTTGATTATTATTAGTTTTTTGTAATTTTATTGGCGGATGAATAATAATTTTAAAATAACTGTTATTACTATTAGTGCGAACCACTTGTAATGGTATAATTGGGTAGCTGAACTGTAATGCAATTTTAGCAATTGCCTGAGCAGTCATGGCTGGCTGCCCTAGAAATGGTACTTCAATACCATTATTCATTTTTTGATCTACCAGCATACCAATTGCATATCCTGATTTTATAGCAGATATTAGCTCTCTTGCACCTTGTGCTCCTTTGGGAATTAGCTTTATGTCACAATTTGTACGTGTATCGTTAACTATTTTATCAATATAAGGATTATTTAATTTTCGGTAAATAATAGCAAATTTAGGGTAAAATTTATTGATAATTTTAAGAGCAAAATCCCAATTAGCAAAATGTCCGGTAAATAATAAGAACGGTTGGCGTAATTTCTGGAATTCTATTATATTCTCAAGCCCACTTATCTCTATTCGTCTAGATAATTCTTCCTCTGACATCTTATTAACATATGGAAATTCTCCTATAAAACTGCCAAAATTATCCCATACTTGATTAACGATTGCTTGAGAATTTATAGACCCTTCATTTGTGTATAGATTATTGCCAAGAATATTTTGAATATTTTCTTTTGCAACTTTATTAACTGGTAACAAAGGACCTATCTTCCTTGCTAAGGATCGACAAATATTTACAGATTTGTCAATACCCAATGCCCCTAGTATCTTTACTACTATTAAAACAAAAAAATACTCTAGTAGGTATTTAATATTATTAAATAATTTTTTCATATATTAAATCTACTAATAATTGTTGATTATTTAATAATAAATGTACATCGCAACATATTACTGATAAGTCAGTATCACATATTCGTACGTAATCTTTTCTGGTTGTTATTAAAAGAGAGTTAGATTTTTTTGATTGTTCTTTTAAATATTCTAAATCTTCTGCAGAATATTGATGATGATCAGGAAAAATCTTATGACCGATTAACTGCAATCCATAATTTTCTAATGTAGAGAGAAACCTTTCAGGATTTCCTATACCACTAAAGGCAAAATAATTTTTTGTCTTGTCGATGTTTATAGAGGGAACTATTTGAGCTTGAAAAAAGGCACATTCTTTAGAGCTAATATGATTAGCACTTAGCCATAGTAAATTGCTGTCATTGCAAGGAGGTGCGAAGCTAGAAAGAAGCAATCCATTTCTATTCACTTTCCTGGATTGCTTCGTAGCTACTAAAGCAGCTTCTCGCAATGACGTTTGTAAGTTGGACTTAACATTTAGGTTAGCTATATATGAGGGAAAAGAATCAGAGCCTACTGAAATAACTATATCGGCTTTGTCAATAGCTTGTTTGGGGTATTGACGCAGAGGACCAGCTGGAATTAAGAACCCATTGCCAAATAATCTATTAGCATCAACTGACAGAATAACAATATCCTTATGAAAATTAGGATTCTGCATCGAGTCATCTACTATAATCACCTTTGGCTTAATCCTTTCTATAAAAGGCTCTATATCTTGAATTTTCTTTGCGGCAATGACTTTACCATATTTTAACAGCATTACTGCTTCATCCCCGACATCTGCTACTGTATGATGTGCTTCAACTAACGATGCCGTTTGAAGATTACTGCCATAACCTTTAGTGATAATTATAAAATCAATATTAATAGCTTTCAATAGTTGAGCAAGGAAGATTACTATTTGAGTTTTACCAGTACCCCCGATGCTTATATTACCAACGCAAATTACTTTACAAGGAAATATTATTGGGCGAGCTGTGACCCTTCGTAGATAACTAGCAAAAAGATATAACCAGCTTAATGGTAATAATAAGTAGGCAATAATATTTTTACTTTGCCAAAATTTAGGGTAAATAAGCCTGATCATAGTTATTATAAGTAATATTATTAGTCATATTGTTCAAAGTCTTTGCAAGGAAAACCGTGGCACAACTGTTGAAAGTTAAAAAGTGGAACGGGTTTTATACCAATTGCAATAATTAACACGGTGTGTTTATCCAGTCTCTATACATAATTGATTTTACTAAATCTACATTATGAGCAAATTGATTCCAAGCGTAACAAGCCATAGTGACGATATCTTCATATACACCATAACATTGGTTAGACAAGAAATGATTTTTGATCCATTCCCAAACTTGTTCCATTGCATTAAGTTCCGGTGCATAGGGCGGAAGCGGTATCAAAGTGATATTGCTTGGCACAGTTAGTTTTTTGGCTGTGTGCCAACCTGCATTATCCGTTAGTAAAGCTATATGTCGGTTGCCTTGAATACTGCGAGAAAGCTCTTCTAAGAATTTATTCATTGCCTGTGTGTTTGCATATGGTAAAATTAATGCAAAAGCTTCTCCTGTATCATGGCAAGCAGCTCCATAAATATATGTTGAAATGAATTGCTGTTGCCGAACTTTACGGGGTCTAGTGCCACGCTTAGCCCATATACGAGTTAAGCTACCTTGTTGCCCAACTCGAGTTTCATCCTGAGACCATATATCAACTTTACATCTATCGATATTTTTTGGTAATAATTTTGTTAACATGTCTGGGAAGTTTTTTTATATGTATTTTGAGTCTCTTGATTTGACTTTGGATGCATTGAACGAGAAGTAATCCAGCTAAAACCAAGGCGGTGCATAGTATTGTAGACTGTTTTTAAAGCGCATTTAGCACCATATTCCTCAAGTAACATGATATGTAGCTCCTTTCCAGTTATATACCCACCAGTTTTACTTTCACTGAGCGTATTGATTTTATCAAAAAGAGCAGACTCTTGTATAGTGTTAATCTTCCTAGGGGCACCGCTTCTTTGTGATTCAAATAATCCTTCAAAACCATGATTCCTAAATCTTCTGAGCCATGATTGCACAGTTTTCCAGTGTGACTTCACTATTTCAGATATGGCTTTTAAAGATTTGCCTAATTGAAGGTGATACATCGCCAATAAACGTATACGATTTCGACCATGCGGCTCATGTTTCATCATTTTTATAAAATCATGACCATGAAAACCTTGTGGTAATATTAACCTAGCCATTTGAGTACCTTTATCAGTTAAAAACCCATTTTACACCACTGCGTTAATTATTGCAATTGGTATTAGATAGCTTTTCCGTCATTGCGAGCCACCGTAGGTGGCGTGGCAATCCATAAAAGAGTAGATTGCTTCGTCGGCTCACGCCTTTCTCGCAATGACGGTTTTCCAATTATTACCTTCTTAAACTGATGCATATGCACGTAGCCGGGAATCTAGCCCCCTGCTTTCGCAGGGGTGACATCCAACTTTTTCGTCATTTCCGCCCACTATGTCATATATGGACGAGTGAATTTGTCAACAAAGAAAATAAAAAAATAGAGCCACAAAGGAAGCGGTCATATATTCGGCATCGAGTGCCATAATACGTCAATTCGGGATAAGGATATTGTGAACATGTAGATTAAAATCAAATTTTGTTGAAGGTTTATTTTTCTTTAATGAGTAAGCAACAAGAGTAGATAATATATGGACAAAGGCATTTATTGGTGATCTATGTCTAGTATGTTCAAGGTTCATTTTATTTTTTAGATAATCAAAAACTGTTTCAATTAAGTTACGCTTTCGAAGTAAGATTTTTTCTTTCAAATCCATTAATTTATTTTCCATATTCTTCTTAATTCCATGAATCATTTTTAAGCCTCTTTCATATAAATTTAAGAACAAATTTTGCTTAATATAACCTTTATCAGCTGCTATAATTCCAGTTAATCTTTTTGTTAACTCCGGTACTGGAACCCTATCATCTACATTGCCTTTGGTCACTTTTAATGCCATAAACTCCCCTTTATTATTGATTATTACATGTAATTTAAAACCATAAAAATACCCCATAGAGGATTTACTATGTTTGGCTAATCCTTTAAAAACTTTATTGCTATAACGCCTTTTATTGTGACAAGCTTTAATCGTTGTAGAGTCAATAAAATAAATACCTGTTTCCTCACCAAACAACAAATGAATCAACATATTTAGCGGTATGAATAATCGTGCCATTAATTCAACAAATCTATTATAACTCAAGGCTTTGGGAAAATCATCCTTATGCATGCACTCTATATAACTTTTATAGAAAAATTTAAAATTCTTAGCATAGGATGTATGAAACATAATTATTATTGTTAACATTTCACTTAGACTCATGCTACAACAGCGATTTCTTTGCTTATTTGATGGTAATAACTTTCTCTGTTCATACTCCAAATAAATTTTACAAAAATCATCTATAAAACTATATAATTCTGTGATATCTTTTTTCATGCCTGTAGTTTGTTTTTTTGTTTAAAAATATAAATACTGCAGGCACTCCTTTTTGACAATCCTTTTATCTATTACTATTTCATCTATATCTTATCCCGAACTGACGTATAATGGTTTCTGCATTCTTATAAATATCCTTGAGTGACCTCTCATTCCCACGGCTTCTAGAGCCTCGACATAATTACGGATTTTATTCAGAATACTTATTCATTAACTCTTTAACTTTCGTTCTCTTTATTGTTACTATTCTTTACTCGCAATATTTATCAATTACCAATTTTTATTTAGTTGACATAGTTTCTTCTTTTTTCTCAACTAAACTAATTTGCAACATATTCGCTACCATTGGTGACTACTGCATAAGCAATCCTTGCTAACTTATTTGCTAAACCAACACATATAATATTATATGATTTATTTTCAGCAAATTTCTTCACTGCCCACTGCACTAGTTTATCTTTCGATTCCTTACCACTTTTTGCTCTTATTGCTATTATAATGGTTCCAATATTTTGGACAGAAAAATAAGAAAAATGAGATAGAATTCTTTAGCAAACAAGGAGAGCTAGAGATGAAAAAACAAGTAAGGCAATATAGTGCTGAGGAGAAAGCCAAAATTGTCATAGAAGCAATTAAGGGAGAGCTAACAATAGCCCAGATAACCAGTAAGTATGGTGTTCATGCAACACAGATAAGTAACTGGAAAAAACAAGGTCTTGAGTTGTTAGTACAAGGTTTTAAGAATAAAACTATAATGGTTCCAATATTTTGGACAGAAAAATAAGAAAAATGAGATAGAATTCTTTAGCAAACAAGGAGAGCTAGAGATGAAAAAACAAGTAAGGCAATATAGTGCTGAGGAGAAAGCCAAAATTGTCATAGAAGCAATTAAGGGAGAGCTAACAATAGCCCAGATAACCAGTAAGTATGGTGTTCATGCAACACAGATCAGTAACTGGAAAAAACAAGGTCTTGAGTTGTTAGTACAAGGTTTTAAGAATAAAACTATAATGGTCCCAATATTTTGGACAGAAAAATGAGATAGAATTCTTTAGCAAACAAGGAGAGCTAGAGATGAAAAAACAAGTAAAGCAATATAGTGCTGAGGAGAAAGCCAAAATTGTCATAGAAGCAATTAAGGGAGAGCTAACAATAGCCCAGATAACCAGTAAGTATGGTGTTCATGCAACACAGATCAGTAACTGGAAAAAACAAGGTCTTGAGTTGTTAGTACAAGGTTTTAAGAATAAAACTATAATGGTCCCAATATTTTGGACAGAAAAATGAGATAGAATTCTTTAGCAAACAAGGAGAGCTAGAGATGAAAAAACAAGTAAAGCAATATAGTGCTGAGGAGAAAGCCAAAATTGTCATAGAAGCAATTAAGGGAGAGCTAACAATAGCCCAGATAACCAGTAAGTATGGTGTTCATGCAACACAGATCAGTAACTGGAAAAAACAAGGTCTTGAGTTGTTAGTACAAGGTTTTAAGAATAAAACTATAATGGTCCCAATATTTTGGACAGAAAAATGAGATAGAATTCTTTAGCAAACAAGGAGAGCTAGAGATGAAAAAACAAGTAAAGCAATATAGTGCTGAGGAGAAAGCCAAAATTGTCATAGAAGCAATTAAGGGAGAGCTAACAATAGCCCAGATAACCAGTAAGTATGGTGTTCATGCAACACAGATCAGTAACTGGAAAAAACAAGGTCTTGAGTTGTTAGTACAAGGTTTTAAGAATAAAACTATAATGGTCCCAATATTTTGGACAGAAAAATGAGATAGAATTCTTTAGCAAACAAGGAGAGCTAGAGATGAAAAAACAAGTAAGGCAATATAGTGCTGAGGAGAAAGCCAAAATTGTCATAGAAGCAATTAAGGGAGAGCTAACAATAGCCCAGATAACCAGTAAGTATGGTGTTCATGCAACACAGATCAGTAACTGGAAAAAACAAGGTCTTGAGTTGTTAGTACAAGGTTTTAAGAATAAAACTATAATGGTCCCAATATTTTGGACAGAAAAATGAGATAGAATTCTTTAGCAAACAAGGAGAGCTAGAGATGAAAAAACAAGTAAAGCAATATAGTGCTGAGGAGAAAGCCAAAATTGTCATAGAAGCAATTAAGGGAGAGCTAACAATAGCCCAGATAACCAGTAAGTATGGTGTTCATGCAACACAGATCAGTAACTGGAAAAAACAAGGTCTTGAGTTGTTAGTACAAGGTTTTAAGAATAAAACACAGAGTGCTGATCCAAATCAGCAGGGGTTAATCAAGAATCTATATGAGCAAATTGGTCAGTTAAGCGTTGAGTGTGACTGGC
This sequence comes from Rickettsia endosymbiont of Oedothorax gibbosus, assembly GCF_936269705.1. Lineage (NCBI taxonomy): Bacteria > Pseudomonadati > Pseudomonadota > Alphaproteobacteria > Rickettsiales > Rickettsiaceae > Rickettsia > Rickettsia endosymbiont of Oedothorax gibbosus. The sequence continues at coordinate 1,648,097 of NZ_OW370493.1, read as the reverse complement.
TCAAAAAAAAATCTGCATTGTTTGGAATTAAAGGTTAGGTGTAATATGATAGAGCCTAATCATAATAAGTTAACAATTGTACAACAGTGTAAGTTATTGGATATTAGCAGGTCAACCTATTACTATCAACCTACTGGTATTAGTGAACAAGATATCAAGATTATGGCAATAATTGATGAGACCTATACTATGCATCCATATTATGGTATGCGGCGGATGGCTAAATATTTACAAGCCCAAGGTTTTTCGGTAGGTCGTAAAGCTGTTAGACGTTACTACAAGATAATGGGTCTTGAAGCTGTTTATCCTAAAATAAATTTAAGCAAGAGGAATCAAGCGCATAAAATATATCCTTATTTACTAAAAGGATTAGAAATAGTATTGCCAAACCAGGTTTGGAGTGCAGATATAACGTATATCATACCAATTGCAATAATTAACGCAGTGGTATAAAATGGGTTTTTAACTGATAAAGGTACTCAAATGGCTAGGTTAATATTACCACAAGGTTTTCATGGTCATGATTTTATAAAAATGATGAAACATGAGCCGCATGGTCGAAATCGTATACGTTTATTGGCGATGTATCACCTTCAATTAGGCAAATCTTTAAAAGCCATATCTGAAATAGTGAAGTCACACTGGAAAACTGTGCAATCATGGCTCAGAAGATTTAGGAATCATGGTTTTGAAGGATTATTTGAATCACAAAGAAGCGGCGCCCCTAGGAAGATTAACACTATACAAGAGTCTGCTCTTTTTGATAAAATCAATACGCTCAGTGAAAGTAAAACTGGTGGGTATATAACTGGAAAGGAGCTACATATCATGTTACTTGAGGAATATGGTGCTAAATGCGCTTTAAAAACAGTCTACAATACTATGCACCGCCTTGGTTTTAGCTGGATTACTTCTCGTTCAATGCATCCAAAGTCAAATCAAGAGACTCAAAATACATATAAAAAAACTTCCCAGACATGTTAACAAAATTATTACCAAAAAATATCGATAGATGTAAAGTTGATATATGGTCTCAGGATGAAACTCGAGTTGGGCAACAAGGTAGCTTAACTCGTATATGGGCTAAGCGTGGCACTAGACCCCGTAAAGTTCGGCAACAGCAATTCATTTCAACATATATTTATGGAGCTGCTTGCCATGATACAGGAGAAGCTTTTGCATTAATTTTACCATATGCAAACACACAGGCAATGAATAAATTCTTAGAAGAGCTTTCTCGCAGTATTCAAGGCAACCGACATATAGCTTTACTAACGGATAATGCAGGTTGGCACACAGCCAAAAAACTAACTGTGCCAAGCAATATCACTTTGATACCGCTTCCGCCCTATGCACCGGAACTTAATGCAATGGAACAAGTTTGGGAATGGATCAAAAATCATTTCTTGTCTAACCAATGTTATGGTGTATATGAAGATATCGTCACTATGGCTTGTTACGCTTGGAATCAATTTGCTCATAATGTAGATTTAGTAAAATCAATTATGTATAGAGACTGGATAAACACACCGTGTTAATTATTGCAATTGGTATAAGACTGAGCCAAGGGTTCGTATATTTAGTAGCTATTATTGACTGGTATAGTCGTTATATTCTAAGTTGGCGAATCTCCATTAGTTTGGAAAGTGAATTTTGTGTAACAGCCCTTGAAGACGCTATAGAAAAATATGGTATGCCAAAAATATTTAATACTGATCAAGGAGTACAATTTACCTCGGAGAATTTTATTAGTATGCTAAAGCTACATAATATCTTGATTAGTATGGATGGTAAGGGACGAGCCTTAGATAATATTTTTATTGAACGTTTTTGGCGATCATTAAAACAGGAAAAAATTTATCGGATTATTTTAACAACAGTAAAGGAGGCAAAGACAGCAATTAACGAATATATGGACTTTTATAATAGACAAAGGATGCATCAAGCTTTGGATTATAAAACTCCAGAATGTGTATATTTTGAAAAAAATATTGTATAAAAAGAGTCAATCATTTAATTTGTGTGTGCGTCAAGATAAGGTGCATTAATCTTACGGGTGAAAGTCCTGTTATGGAAGGAGTAGCTAGCTCCACCATATAGCGAGTCTTGTGCTGCTGAAGGTAACGACAGTAGTAAAGCGTAGACAGCGAAACATCCGAGCCGAAACCAAATGGTGAACGTGATAGCCCTGAAATGATATTGGTAGTGGAAGTCGATGTGCTACACAACGCAGTAGACAAGAGAAAACTAGAGGTCAAACTAGCGAAAATCCGAAAGTTTTCAACCATCGGGGTCTCAGGCGTCAGCGAGTTTGTAGAGATTAATGACACAACTTGAGAAGTCCTTATAACTCTTACTGAGTTAAGTAAGTATTCAAAGTACAAGTGCCGAAACATAAGGCTTTGGAGATGGTGTTAAGGATGGCTGAGTCAGTTGTAGTAGTGATGAAGCTTCGTAATGGGAGTGGAGCGAAGGGCTGACAGAAAGGTAAGAACGTAAGAGGGAAACAATGACCGTACACAGCATAGACGGAAATACATGGTCAACGAAACTTGAGCGTATAAAGTTGCTATCATCACAAAATCAAGACATAAAGTTTAATAATCTTGGACATATTATTGATTTAAAGATGTTAGAAGAACAATATAAGGAACTTGATAGCAAGAAAGCTGTAGGAATAGATGGTATAACCAAAGCGGTTTATGGTAAGAAGTTGGAAGCAAATTTGCTCTCGCTCCTTACTAAAATTCGCAAGGGGCAATATCAAGCTAAACCTGCACGAATTACATTGATTCCAAAAGAAGATGGAGGCAAAAGACCTTTGGTAATATCATGCTTTGAAGACAAGATAATCGAGTCGGCAGTAAGCAAGATATTAAACTCAGTGTTCGAGCCAATATTCTTAAAATGTTCTTACGGGTTTCGACCTAAATTAAACGCCCATGATGCACTTAAGGAGTTGAATAGACTTACGTATAACTTCAATAAAGGAGCTGTAGTTGAAATTGATATAACTAAGTGCTTCAATTCAATCAAACATTCTGAGTTGATGGGATTCCTAAGAAAGAGAATATCTGACAAAAGATTCCTAAGACTAGTTATGAAACTGATGGAAACACCAATTATAGAAAACGGCATTACAGTTACTAACAAGGAAGGATGCCGCCAAGGGTCTAAAACATCACCAATTTTGGCAAATGTCTTCCTACATTATGTTATTGACTGTTGGTTTGCTAAAATCAGCAAGGAAAACATAAGAGGGCAAACTGGAATGGTGAGGTATTGTGACGATATGGTGTTCGTCTTTGAGAATGAAGAAGACGCGAGGAAGTTTTATGAGGTTTTGCCCAAAAGATTAAACAAGTATGGCTTGAACATCAATGAAGCTAAATCGCAGATGATTCAGTCCGGTAGATACCATGCTGAGGACTTAGCTAAGCAAGGTAAGAAGATCAAGAGTTATAATTTTCTTGGCTTTACTTGCTATTGGGGTAAATCAAGGTTTGGTAACATATGGAGATTAAAATATACCACAAGGAAAGATCGATTTACCGAGAAGCTTAAAGGGCTAAGAGAATATCTACGAAGTCACCTTAATGAGAGGGGCAAAGAACAGATATTATTGCAAGTCATTAGAGCTACAAAGGGGTGGATCAATTATCATGGTATATCAGATAATCAAAGACGAGTAAGTTCATTTATTCACCAAACTAGGCGAGCAATATATGGGTGGTTTAATAGAATGGGTGGGAAGCGTAAGATGAATTGGCAAAGATTAGCTGAAATACTCAAAAGGGTCGACTTTCCAAATAAGTGGAAGACCATTTCAATGTTCTAAAACCAACAAAAAAAAATAGGGTACAAGCCTATCTTACCTTTCGGGAGCCGGATGCGGTAGCTCTGCATGTCCGGTTCTGAGGAGGGGCTTAACCAAGCAATTGGTTAGGTCTACTCACAAAGTTCATTTTTTATTTTCCAATAAATCATATTTAAAATCTCCACAAAGTATTTCAAATTGATTTAAAGCTAAAGACCAATCTTTAATAGGCATGGTCCATTTTTTGGCTGCATTTTGTAGGGATAAAAATATTATTTTTTGAATTGACTTATCATCTGGAAACACCCCCTTATTTTTGATAATTTTTCTAATTTGACGATTTACAGATTCTATAGTGTTAGTAGTATAAATTACCTTTCTGTTCTCTTCAGGAAAGGCAAAAAACGGTATTATCCCAGACCAATTACGTTGCCAAATATCAGAAATTACCGGATATTTTTTATCCCATTTTACACCAAATTGCTGAAGTTTTAAACGTGCCATTTCGTCATTATTAGCTGTATAAATTTGTTTTAGATCTGATGTGACCTCTTTTAAATCTTTATATGACACATACTTTACTGAATTGCGAACCATATGTACAATACATAATTGTACTATAGTACTCGGGAATACACTGCTTATAGCTTCTGGAAAGCCCTTTAAACCCCACACAAGCAACATAAATTTGTTCAATTCCTCGATTCTTTAACTCAGTAACTACTTGCATCCAAAATTTAGCACCTTCATTTTTGCCTATCCAAATGCCAAGTAACTCCTTTTTCCCTTCTATATTTACAGCAAGTGCTAAATATACTGCTTTATTTATTACTATGTGATTGTCTCTAGATTTTACATAGATACAGTCCAAGTATAATATTGGATACACCCTATCTAAACAACGATTTTGCCACCTAGTTACTTCTTCTATTACCCCATCTGTTATGGTGGATATCAAGTCACCAGATACATCAGTTTGATATATTTCTTCTAAATGCCCTCGGATCTCGCTGACTGTCATACCGCGACCATAAAGGGATATCACTTTCTCATCAAATCCATTAAATCTCCTCAGCCCTTTTGGTATTAATTGAGGATTATACTCTCCTTCCCGATCTCTTGGTACTTCTACTGTCAGCTTACGACCATCCCCATCAATTACTGTCTTCTCATAGCTACCATTACGACGATTATTATCTACTTTTGGCATCTTGCTATGTTTTGAATATCCTAATTCATGATCCAACTCACTTGCTAATATTTTCTCAACTATTTGCTTCTTTAGCTGTTGAAATAAACCATCTCGACCAAATAACTCCGATGGATCTGCTTTTGATAATAATTCTTCTACTAGCTGATTACTGATGTTTAATGTATCTTTATCTGTATCTAATTTTTTAGCCATAATTCCTCCTTGCTTGCTTAAGTTACTTTTTTTACAGTAATCTCTTACTGCTTTCTTTGCAACTTACACAAACTATAGGACAGACTCTACTCATTATTTACTTATGGATTTGATTGGATAAAAGATTATTTTTATAACTCGTTAAGTGATACCCCTGCTATGTTGTTTTCATTACTACGAAAACACATTATGATTGCTTTTCAACTTCAACAATAACTGTGGGGTACTTATATCTTTAAATTATGATATAAGTAATGGTAAGAGGGTGATTTGAGGGGTACTTGATTGAGATAATCGAGCATAGAATAAGTACCCTCTTACAAAGTTTGCTTTGAACAAATTGCAGAAGGTGTTGGAAGTAGCAGCCTTGCACAATAAGACGAAGGAGATTATATCATGAGTAAAATAATAGGTCTAGATGTAAGTAAACAATGGCTTGATATATGTGTATATAATACAAGCGATAAACCTAAATATCATCGTTTTGCCAATGATGCAGCTGGTCATGAAGAGGTGATTAAATTAGCAAAAGAGCAAGAGATTAAGCTAATAATATGTGAACCCACTGGAGGATACGAAGCTGAGATTTGTCAAAAGCTGTATAATAATAAGCAACAAATACATAAGGTCAATACATATAGTTTTAATTCTTTTAGTAAATCGGTAAATTTGTGTAAAACTGATAGGAAGGATGCATTTAAATTAGCATATTATGGTGATAAGATGCAGCTTTCAGCGAATTATAGTTGGTGGTGAGCTATGGTAAAAATAAAACCTTCTTTCAAACTAGTGTGTTAGGAGAAAGAATATTTGAAAAGTAAGAAGGGAGGGATTATAAAGTTCTCGAATAATAACAACAAAATTGGAGAATATATTATGATCCCTCTTACGGAGATTTTCTGCTTAATTGATGATTTTTGCAAGCATTTTGATACGGAGCAAAATAAATATATATTACCAAATCCTAACCGTAAGCGTAAAGTAGTTTGCAGTATAGGACTCTCAGAGATTATTACTATTATAGTAATGTTTCACTTGAGTCACTACCGTACCTTTAAAGATTTTTATTTATGCTGCCTATGTCAAAGTTATAGAAAGGAATTTCCAAAACTTGTGAGCTATAGTCGTTTTGTTCAGTTAATGCCAATGAGCTTCATGCCCATGGTATTACTGCTAAAAAGCCTATCAGGAAAACAAACTGGTCAATATTATATCGACTCTACTAAACTTCCTGCTTGCCCTAATTTAAGAATTAATAGACATAAAGTATTCAAAGACATAGCAAAAAGAGGTAAGACTTCCACTGGGTGGTTCTTTGGTTGTAAGCTACATATTGTCATTAACAGTTGCGGAGAGATTATGAGTTTTTCTTTAACTCCAGGAAATGTTGATGATAGAGCAGTGGTAGAAAATTTAGTAGATAAATTACAAGGCTGGCTTTTTGGTGATCGTGGGTATATCAGTAAAAAACTCACTCAATCCCTTGCTAATCAAGCTTTAGAACTAATAACAAAAATTAAAAGTAATATGAAAGAAAGAATAATAGATCCTATTAAAAAGCGGTTTTTAAATAAAAGGTATATTATTGAAACCATTAACGATCAACTAAAAAACCTTTGTCATATAGACCATACAAGGCACAGATCTGTTATGAATTTTCAAACTAACGTATTAGCTGGACTGCTTGCCTATGTTTTTAAGCCTAATAAAATTTCTGTAGCTTTTGGAAAATTAAACAATCTCAACCTTCCTCTTACATCAAACTGAGGTTATATTTAAATTCACTAAAAAAGCGTTGCTTCTCTTTGCTAATTGTGAAGGCTTCGTTAGATTGTTGCATCAATGGCTCAAGCAGCTTGTTGAGTCTAGTATTTTGGGCTATTCCGACTATATATTTTACATTATTTTCATCACACCAATCCAGCATCTGATGACGACAAAATCCACCATCACCACGAAAAATAATCTCTACTTCAGGCCACGATTGACAAAAACGCTTGACTAATAGAGATAATATTGCCCAGCTATGCTTTGCTTGTTCTAGCTTTGAGCTGCGAAGATTGCTTACTAACAGCTTTTTTCCACAAAAAACATATAAAGGTAGAAAGCAATTATGACGATAATATCCATGATAAAACTTCCCCTCTTGATTGCCATAAATTTCATCATCAGTGGCATCAAAATCAAGTATTAATTGTTTCGGCACGGTTTTATGAGATTCGACAAACTTGTCAATCATCACCTTATGAGCTTTAAGAGCAAATCCACGATCTGCTTTATTTTCTAAACGGCATAAAGTAGAGCTACTAGCCATATCGTCCAGTGTGTCTATACTTGTTTGCAAAGCTGGACATTTTCTTAAATTATCGTGATCATTTAAATCTTCATAACCAAGAGCAATACCATAAATACGCTGTTTGAGCATTGTTAAAATAGTATGAGTAATTTTATCAGAATCTCGCTTATCAGGAAAAATCTTAGCCAGTTCATTAGTTAGACCAAGTCTTTTATCTGCTTCTCTTAGCAATAATACACCTCCATCACTACTAATATTACCTCCTGTGAAATTTATTTCTATTTGACGATTTTTTACTTTCGATTGGTAAATTAATCCTGTACAATTTGTCATGGCAAAACCCTCTATGTAATCTTCTTTTAACACTGATATTATATAGTATTACAAGGGTTTTGTCTCTATTCTTTCATGCAATATTCAGGCTAGAATATTGGGATTTGGAATATTCAAAATTTTTACAGTTTTAAGTATCATCTTAGAATTTTGTATTTCAGCGTACATTAATGATTCAGAAATTCTAAATGATCGAGTATCTTGTTGTTTTGCCATAATTATAATCTTTTTAGTTAAAATATAGGTTATTGCCACGTTCACATTCATTCGCTTGCAATGAGGTAAATTTGCTATAAAGCCTAAGGGTTAGCCATAAAAGTTAACCATCTTCTCAGAGATTAATTGGTTGTCATATTTTTCTAAAATATCTTGTCGAATTTGCACACCAAGATGTTTTCGTAACGAAGGCATAGTGATTAGCAGCTCCATAGCTATTGCTAAATCTTCTATATTTTGAGGTTTGACTAATAACCCATTTATTTTGTCTTGTATTAATTCTCTGCCACCTGGAGCGTCAGTAGTAATAATCGCTCTACCATATGCCCCAGCCTCTAAAAGGGAGCGGCTTAGTCCTTCACGATAGGAGGGCAATACGGCGATATGGGCTTTTTTCCATATTTCTTCTATATCTTTCTGATATCCAAGATATTTGATATATCCTAGATTTTGGTAGTCTTCCAATATGGATTGTGCTATTGATTGTTTATTATTTTGCTCAGGCTGACCAACTAACCAGAATTCAGCATCGATATTTTTCTGTTTTAATATTTTTGCGGCATATATAAATTCATATACACCTTTATCAATAAGCATTCTAGCTACTAAGGCAACTACTATTTTATTACCTAACGGTTCTGGTAGGAGAGGGAATTTCTTGGTTTCTATACCAACACTACATTGTTTAATGACTAAATTTGGTGGAGCAATATGGCTAACCTGATTAGTATCTATCCATAGCAAACTGGTGTCATTGCGAGGAGGAGTGAGCCAACGAAGCAATCCATTCTTGACCATTTTGGGATTGCCGCGTCGCCGCAAAGCGGCTCCTCGCAATGACGTTTGTGAATTTGCTGTAATGCTATAGTCAATTGATTGGAAATTGGTGACATCGTCACTCGTCGCTCCATCGTTCCTGCTACCTAATTCTCCTGAATTAACTATAATAGAGTTTGCTATACCTAATTTCACCACTAAAGCTAAATCATCATCATTTTGTACAACAAATAACATGCTTTTATAATAGCTTATTAGGGATAATATTTTAACTATGATCTTCCTAAGGCATTTTAGTAAAAATTTATTGCTGATAAACAATAAACCCATACCAACAAAAGTGTTAATGATTTGTGGTGTATTGCACAGAAAAGCACTGATACTTCCATAAAAAATTGGTTTTATAGTGAAATTATGTAATATATCAGGTTTTTCCTTATTTAATATTCTGATTAGCTTGATTAATAATAGTAAATCAGTAAAAAGGTTAATACTCCCACGCTTTATTGAAATTGGAATTACTGGTAAATTATGCCGTTCTATTTTATCTTTAAATTCACTAATATCTGTTAGTACTTTAACTTCATATCCTTTAATTTTAGCAGTCAAAGCAATTGGCAGAAGATGGTGATAAAAGTGCCAATCTGTATTTGTAAAAATAATGATTTTTTTCATTTATTTTTCTTTATAATAACTCTATAATATAAACATAAAATCATACTCAAATGATTTGGGAAATGGGGACAATAAGCAAAGGGTGAATACGTGAATTACCTACAGTCTTGCGGAGCAAACTCTTCAAATCATTTAAGTATAATTGAATTAAACTTATTATATAGTATATGTCAAGATATTTAGTCACTGGTGGGGCTGGTTTCATTGGTTCGCACCTTGTTAAATTATTAACAAAAGAAGGACACCAAGTTGTCATATTGGATGATCTTTCAACTGGTACCTTTAATAGTTCACTTGATAAAAATATTGAATTTATTCAAGGAAATATTTTAGATCAAGATATTGTGAAGAAAGTATTTAGAAATATCGAGGGTTGTTTTCATCTTGCAGCAGTAGCAAACGTGCAGGAATCAATTAATAATTGGCACTATAGCCATCAAGTAAATTTAACAGGAACCATTAATATCTTACTTCAGGCAAGTAAACAAAATATTCCTGTGGTATATGCGTCATCTGCTGCTGTTTACGGGAAGATCAGTGATTTTCCTCTACAAGAAAATGGCAAAGTGAGTCCACTTTCTCCTTATGCGGCGGATAAATATGCCTGCGAGCTACAAGCTAAGGCTTTTGGCGAGGTTAAATCTCTTAAAAGCTGTGGTTTACGCTTTTTTAATGTTTATGGTACAGGACAACCTAAAAATTCTGATTATTCTGGTGTAATATCAATATTTAGAGAACAAGTGAAAGATGGTAAAGAGTTGGTGATTTTTGGTGATGGAAATCAAAGTCGGGACTTTATACATGTTTCAGATGTAACAAATATGTGTGTTAGAGCCTTATCTATGGCGGCATCATCGGCACCAGTACTAAATGTTTGCACAGGACGTGCCTATTCTATAAATGAACTTATTCAATTAATTGATAAAATCGCTGTTATCAAAGGAATAAAATATCTACCACCTCAAGTTGGTAGTATAAATACTTCTGTTGGCAGCCCAGAATTGGCTCAGCAGATTTTAAATTATAAAGCAACATATGAGTTAGCAACTGGATTATTAGAGTTATTTAGCGTAAATTTATGAATTCCAAAGAAACCCTGATTTTAGTAGCGGATATTAGGGGGTGGGCTTTTGATAGCGTTGCTTCGTTTGTTCAATCTTTGTTAAATGATCAATATGATTGTCATATAATTTATAGCGGTGATTATAAAACATCGGAGGAGTTTTTAATTAATTTAAACCAATATAATTCTATTAAATTAATACATTTTTTTCATCGCGGGTATTTAACGCACTTACTGCAAATTATAGCAGATAATGGTATTAACACTAATAGTAATATTGAAAAATTATTAAATATTGCCATTACCATTAGCATACCTGATCATTTATTTATTGAAAATGAATCTGACATACTAAAAAATCTACCAACTTTCCGATTTATTGACAACTACTACACTAGCTCTAAAAGATTGTATGATATTTATGCAAATATCCCAGAATATCCAAAACCGTGGCAAGTAATTTATGATAATGTATTAATTCCAGATTCACAAATTCCCCCTGATCCTAAAATTGGTTTAGCCTCTAGTCAGCTAGTTATCACATGGATCGGTAATAGTGCTTGGGAAAGTTGGTATAGTACTATTGACGATTACAAAGGTCTAAAAACAGTAATTATACCAGCCCTAGAACAGCTTGAGCATGAGAAAATTCATATCAAAAAATGTATAATAGATAAAAATAAGCGATTACACTCAAAACAAGAAGTTTGGGATACTCTAAAAGAAACAGACATTTTGCTAATAGCCTCCGTGCAAGAAGGAACACCGTTGACGCTTATTGAAGCGATGGCATTTGATTGTGCAATTATTACTACTGACGTGGGGATTGTCCGGGAGGTGCTACCTGATATACAAAATCAGTTTATAATCAATAGAGATCATCCGTATCTTACGGAGGTAATAAAAAAATTAGATGTTGACCGAGATTTACTAACAAAAATTAAACAGCAAAATTTTCTTGCTTATCAAAAAATCTTTGCCGATAAAACCAATTTGCAAAATTTATGGCTTTCGTTTATAGATATTTCAGTAAAAAATCATAACAAAAAACAAAATTTACAAATAAAGCAACAAATTTTAAGAGATATTAATCTTGTTAGTAAGGGCGAAGCTCCATCGATAATTGATAAAATCCGTTCTATTCGTTTGTTAAAAAAGATAGCACAACCTCTTCTAAGATATTATTGGGTTAGATTGCTTGCTAGACGAATAATTACAATGCTTTATTCTTGTTCTTCAGAAAATGATTATGATAATTTTAAAAATTTTATAATCAAATACCAAGGACAGCAAAAGGATATAGTCAATTCAGGGGAATTAGGTAGCAGGAACGATGGAGCGACGCCTATAAGTAATAGGCGAGCATTGAGCGACAACGTCACCAACTTCCCATCAATTGACTATAACGATATCTACGTAATATATTCTAGTACTTTTCCTGGAGTCGCTAACTCCACTAAAGAATTATTTGACCAAATAATTCCTTTTCCTATAGGCAAAGGAAATATTTTGCTAAGTTATATTAATGCATATTTACCTAACAAAATTATCACTAAAATAGCTCAGTTAATTATCAAAACAGGCATTAAAAAATTAGTTATATCGGGTGGGCTTGATGTTCATGCTCAATTAGTAGAAAAGTTGCATCAGCTTAAGGCTGATAATTATTTAGATATTTACTTTTTATGGCATGGTTCTCCTGCCCAATGGGTAGATTCTCATCATTGCCAAGATTTTTATAAATGGTTAAATTTATATAAACAAAATAAGATTAAGGCTATTATCACCCTGAAGAAAGGTCTAGAACAATTTTTGATAGCTAATGGTATTCAATCTTATTTATTACAAAACTTCATACCATCAATGCCTGAAAAAAAGGTGATAGCTATAGAGAATAGTAAATTTACAATTGGTATATGGAGTGCTTCTAGCATATGGATAAAAAATCTCTATCCTCAATTTGCCGCAATAAGTATGTTGAAAGATAAGGTTTCTTGTTATACTAATTGCCATTTTAATGACAATAAACATGCTTGTTGGATGATGCAGGATGTAGAGCTTAAAGTTTTTCCTAAGCAATTACCACATCAAGAACTAATAAAACTTATTGCCAATACTAATTTAACTTTATACATTACTAATTCAGAATGTTCACCTATGATAGTTTTAGAGAGTCTAAGTTTAGGAGTGCCTTGCTTAGTTGGTCCTACAGCAGATATTTATGATGATCAATTTTTACGTGATATGTTAACTGTTAATCGCGTTGATTGTCCGCTGACCATATTTAAAGCAATAGAAAAGGTTCAACAAAATATTGATATAATACGTTCTAAACTACCGAAGTTTATTAGAAAATATAATAAAAATGCTCTTGCTTTAAAAAACTATTTGCTAACAGTCATAAATAATGATCATAATAGGTGAGGGGAGTGATAAGTTGTCATATATGGACGAGTGAATTTGTCAACAAAGAAAATAAAAAAATAGAGCCACAAAGGAAGCGGTCATATATTCGGCGAGTCTGTCCTATAGTTTGTGTAAGTTGCAAAGAAAGCAGTAAGAGATTACTGTAAAAAAAGTAACTTAAGCAAGCAAGGAGGAATTATGGCTAAAAAATTAGATACAGATAAAGATACATTAAACATCAGTAATCAGCTAGTAGAAGAATTATTATCAAAAGCAGATCCATCGGAGTTATTTGGTCGAGATGGTTTATTTCAACAGCTAAAGAAGCAAATAGTTGAGAAAATATTAGCAAGTGAGTTGGATCATGAATTAGGATATTCAAAACATAGCAAGATGCCAAAAGTAGATAATAATCGTCGTAATGGTAGCTATGAGAAGACAGTAATTGATGGGGATGGTCGTAAGCTGACAGTAGAAGTACCAAGAGATCGGGAAGGAGAGTATAATCCTCAATTAATACCAAAAGGGCTGAGGAGATTTAATGGATTTGATGAGAAAGTGATATCCCTTTATGGTCGCGGTATGACAGTCAGCGAGATCCGAGGGCATTTAGAAGAAATATATCAAACTGATGTATCTGGTGACTTGATATCCACCATAACAGATGGGGTAATAGAAGAAGTAACTAGGTGGCAAAATCGTTGTTTAGATAGGGTGTATCCAATATTATACTTGGACTGTATCTATGTAAAATCTAGAGACAATCACATAGTAATAAATAAAGCAGTATATTTAGCACTTGCTGTAAATATAGAAGGGAAAAAGGAGTTACTTGGCATTTGGATAGGCAAAAATGAAGGTGCTAAATTTTGGATGCAAGTAGTTACTGAGTTAAAGAATCGAGGAATTGAACAAATTTATGTTGCTTGTGTGGGGTTTAAAGGGCTTTCCAGAAGCTATAAGCAGTGTATTCCCGAGTACTATAGTACAATTATGTATTGTACATATGGTTCGCAATTCAGTAAAGTATGTGTCATATAAAGATTTAAAAGAGGTCACATCAGATCTAAAACAAATTTATACAGCTAATAATGACGAAATGGCACGTTTAAAACTTCAGCAATTTGGTGTAAAATGGGATAAAAAATATCCGGTAATTTCTGATATTTGGCAACGTAATTGGTCTGGGATAATACCGTTTTTTGCCTTTCCTGAAGAGAACAGAAAGGTAATTTATACTACTAACACTATAGAATCTGTAAATCGTCAAATTAGAAAAATTATCAAAAATAAGGGGGTGTTTCCAGATGATAAGTCAATTCAAAAAATAATATTTTTATCCCTACAAAATGCAGCCAAAAAATGGACCATGCCTATTAAAGATTGGTCTTTAGCTTTAAATCAATTTGAAATACTTTGTGGAGATTTTAAATATGATTTATTGGAAAATAAAAAATGAACTTTATAATGGTTCCAATATTTTGGACAGAAAAATAAGAAAAATGAGATAGAATTCTTTAGCAAACAAGGAGAGCTAGAGATGAAAAAACAAGTAAGGCAATATAGTGCTGAGGAGAAAGCCAAAATTGTCATAGAAGCAATTAAGGGAGAGCTAACAATAGCCCAGATAACCAGTAAGTATGGTGTTCATGCAACACAGATAAGTAACTGGAAAAAACAAGGTCTTGAGTTGTTAGTACAAGGTTTTAAGAATAAAACACAGAGTGCTGATCCAAATCAGCAGGGGTTAATCAAGAATCTATATGAGCAAATTGGTCAGTTAAGCGTTGAGTGTGACTGGCTCAAAAAAAAATCTGCATTGTTTGGAATTAAAGGTTAGGTGTAATATGATAGAGCCTAATCATAATAAGTTAACAATTGTACAACAGTGTAAGTCAGAACGCCCTCGCAAAGCGAGGGGCTTGACGGTTATGAGCAGCCCAAAGGGCTGCCATTGTTAATTAAAATTCTCCTGATTCGTCAGAGCCTAAACTATCAAGTTGCTCTTGATTCTTAATGTAGTGTTTGATCTGATTCTCTTCAAATCCTACAGTTGAGACCGCATAACCTCTAGCCCACAACTTTTCTCCATTAAAATTACGTTTTCGTCCACCAAACTGCCTAGCAACGGCTATAGCACTTTTCCCCTTGATATAGCCTATTACTTCAGCTACAGAATATTTAGGAGGAATCTTGATGAGCATATGCACATGATCTTGTACCATATGCCCCTCTATGATCTTGCTCCCACGTTGAAAAGCTAACTCATGGAATACGTTCCCAAGATATTTTCTAACCTTCCCGTACAATTCTTTTTTACGACACTTTGGAATAAACACAATATGATATTTGCAATCCCATTTAGAATGATTTAAACTTTCGTATGTTGTCATATATTTTCTCCTTTGACCGTCAAGCCAAAGAAGTTATATATGATAACTTTTTATTTTATACTAAATCTAAAGGCCAAGCCTTGATGGTCTCACTAGTCAAACTAGTGGCTTACCTATCATTGAGTTATTGGATATTAGCAGGTCAACCTATTACTATCAACCTACTGGTATTAGTGAACAAGATATCAAGATTATGGCAATAATTGATTAGACCTATACTATGCATCCATATTATGGTATGCGGCGGATGGCTAAATATTTACAAGCTCAAGGTTTTTCGGTAGGTCGTAAAGCTGTTAGACGTTACTACAAGATAATGGGTCTTGAAGCTGTTTATCCTAAAATAAATTTAAGCAAGAGGAATCAAGTGCATAAAATATATCCTTATTTACTAAAAGGATTAGAAATAGTATTGCCAAACCAGGTTTGGAGTGCAGATATAACGTATATAAGACTGAGCCAAGGGTTCGTATATTTAGTAGCTATTATTGACTGGTATAGTCGTTATATTCTAAGTTGGCGAATCTCCATTAGTTTGGAAAGTGAATTTTGTGTAACAGCCCTTGAAGACGCTATAGAAAAATATGGTATGCCAAAAATATTTAATACTGATCAAGGAGTACAATTTACCTCGGAGAATTTTATTAGTATGCTAAAGCTACATAATATCTTGATTAGTATGGATGGTAAGGGACGAGCCTTAGATAATATTTTTATTGAACGTTTTTAGCGATCATTAAAACAGGAAAAAATTTATCGGATTATTCTAACAACAGTAAAGGAGGCAAAGACAGCAATTAACGAATATATGGACTTTTATAATAGACAAAGGATACATCAAGCTTTGGATTATAAAACTCCAGAATGTGTATATTTTGAAAAAAATATTGTATAAAAACAACAATTTAATTTTTGTGAATTATATCTCTATTTATCTAAATTTTTGTCTAGACAAAGGGGACCACCTTACTTATAAATATCCTTGAGTGACCTCTCATTCCCACGGCTTCTAGAGCCTCGACATAATTACGGATTTTATTCAGAATACTTATTCATTAACTCTTTAACTTTCGTTCTCTTTATTGTTACTATTCTTTACTCGCAATATTTATCAATTACCAATTTTTATTTAGTTGACATAGTTTCTTCTTTTTTCTCAACTAAACTAATTTGCAACATATTCGCTACCATTGGTGACTACTGCATAAGCAATCCTTGCTAACTTATTTGCTAAACCAACACATATAATATTATATGATTTATTTTCAGCAAATTTCTTCACTGCCCACTGCACTAGTTTATCTTTCGATTCCTTACCACTTTTTGCTCTTATTGCTATTGTCCTTGCAGCTTGAATCAACATAGTTCTGGCATATCTATCTCCCTGTTTGGTAATCCCTCCTAAAACTATCTTATCTCCTGAGCTATGTTGCTTTGGTACCAAACCAAGCGAAGCAGCAAAATCCCTCGGGGTTGGATAACTTTCCATTGGGGCTACACTCAAACAACTAGCATTGATTGCTCCAATGCCAAAAATTGTCTGCAACCTAGTAGCTTTCTCACTTTGCTTATTATTGCTGATAATCAGCTTTTCTAAAGTTTTCTCTTTGTCACATAAATCCTCAATTTCTTTACATTCTAAAAGTAAAATTGACCGTATCCCAGAATTTATATAACCTTTACTATACGCTAACTCTACCTCCAGCCTACATGATTTGCAAAATTTATTTTTACTTAATTTTGTATTATAGCCATATTCACATAAACTTGATATTGTAGAATTAGTTTTTTGCACACGATCTCTGATCGTATTACTTCTAATTTTATGCAAAAATTTTATATCTTGTTCCTCTTTGCTTTTTGGAAGCACAGTTTTTAATTCTGGATCACGAGCCGCTTTGCATATTGCTAACGCATCGTTATAATCATTTTTCTGTTTCGATGTAGCATAAACTTTTACATCTTTTGTTTTCATTAGTTTGACTTACGTCAGTTCGGGATAAGATATAGATGAAATAGTAATAGATAAAAGGATTGTCAAAAAGGAGTGCCTGCAGTATTTATATTTTTAAACAAAAAAACAAACTACAGGCATGAAAAAAGATATCACAGAATTATATAGTTTTATAGATGATTTTTGTAAAATTTATTTGGAGTATGAACAGAGAAAGTTATTACCATCAAATAAGCAAAGAAATCGCTGTTGTAGCATGAGTCTAAGTGAAATGTTAACAATAATAATTATGTTTCATACATCCTATGCTAAGAATTTTAAATTTTTCTATAAAAGTTATATAGAGTGCATGCATAAGGATGATTTTCCCAAAGCCTTGAGTTATAATAGATTTGTTGAATTAATGGCACGATTATTCATACCGCTAAATATGTTGATTCATTTGTTGTTTGGTGAGGAAACAGGTATTTATTTTATTGACTCTACAACGATTAAAGCTTGTCACAATAAAAGGCGTTATAGCAATAAAGTTTTTAAAGGATTAGCCAAACATAGTAAATCCTCTATGGGGTATTTTTATGGTTTTAAATTACATGTAATAATCAATAATAAAGGGGAGTTTATGGCATTAAAAGTGACCAAAGGCAATGTAGATGATAGGGTTCCAGTACCGGAGTTAACAAAAAGATTAACTGGAATTATAGCAGCTGATAAAGGTTATATTAAGCAAAATTTGTTCTTAAATTTATATGAAAGAGGCTTAAAAATGATTCATGGAATTAAGAAGAATATGGAAAATAAATTAATGGATTTGAAAGAAAAAATCTTACTTCGAAAGCGTAACTTAATTGAAACAGTTTTTGATTATCTAAAAAATAAAATGAACCTTGAACATACTAGACATAGATCACCAATAAATGCCTTTGTCCATATATTATCTACTCTTGTTGCTTACTCATTAAAGAAAAATAAACCTTCAACAAAATTTGATTTTAATCTACATGTTCACAATATCCTTATCCCGAATTGACGTGACTTGCAAACCAAGCTTAGCAATTTCCTGTGACCAATAATTAGCTCCTCCACATGCTTCCATAGCTACCAATGAACTTTTATCGAGATTGCTTAAATAGGCTATTAACTCATCTCTTGTAACTTTTTGATAACCTATTTTTTTGCCATTTTGATCGACTTGCACCAAGTGCATACTATTTTTTGCTAAATCTATTCCTATTATAGTATTTTTTATGCTATTATTTATCATGGTATGGACCTATTAATTAAATTATTATTTAATTTGGAGCAGCTGAAAACTATTTTTCAGCTGACTCCGTACAAGTAAAGCATATTTCGCTTCACTCGTCCATACCATCATTCTCGCTTCGGTGCGGAATCTAGACCATAACTGTTGAAAGTTAAAAAGAGAGCTAAATTATAACTAAAGGTTGTGTATAAATATAAACTCAGGGTAATTATAGTCAATTCAAGAGAATTTGGGGCTAGGAGCGATGGAGCGACGCCTATAAGTAATTATAGTACCCTACAATTTTGAGAAGATGAAGAAGAATGGTTGATTTAGAGTGGTATGAAGTAGTATAAGGTAGGTATTTTTATAACAAAATGCATAATATAATACTTCAAGAATTGATTTTATATATAGACGGAAATAAATCAAGATTAAAATGTTTGGTTGGTATGGTAATTAGTTTGCTGACGGGCAGCTCAATTTATCAAAAAGGTTTAGCACTTGGTATTTTAGGTGATGCTAAAGCGACGTCAAAAACTCATAGAATTTATCGTTTTTTAAAAGATTTTAATTTTGATTATATGAAGGTTGGCTATTTGCTATTAAGCTTTTTTGCTTCAAAAAATTATGTCGTAGCAATGGATAGGACAAGTTGGAAATTTGGTAAATCCGATATTAATATTTTATTTTTAGTAATGGTAATTGGTAAAATATCGGTGCCAATATTCTGGAAGACTTTGTCGCATGGTGGCGGGTGTTCTGCAGAATTTATGAAGGAATTTTTACAGAAATTTATTAATAATTTTGGCGTTGAAAGAATAAAATATTTGCTTGCTGATAGAGAATTTATGAATAAAGAATGGTTAGACTTTCTGATAAATAACCATCTAAAGTTTGTTATTCCATTAAAAATGGATCATAAAATTCGTCTTACAAAAGGTTTAAGAACTTTAACCATTGAAAGAATATTTAGTGATGTTAAAGCCTTAGAGTATAGGGCTTGTAGTGGTATATTATGGAATAGAAAGGTTAATTTTACCGCATATAGAAATGATAAGAGCGAGCTGATGGTTCTGGTGTCTTCAATTGAAATAGAGCAAGATATTTTTGCTTTATATAAATTTCGTTGGAGTGTTGAACGACTATTTTTGCACCTAAAAAGCGGTGGTTTTGATATTGAAAAAAGTCACATTGTAAAATTGGATAGATTTGAAAAATTATTAGTGATAACTGCTATTGCTTCAGCTTTAATAGTCAAAAATGGAATAATACAAAATGCCTTAAATCCCATCCGAATAAAACGGTACAAAACCATTGAAAGACAATTGTTTTCATTATTTACCTATGGCTTTGATCATATCAAAAATGCTTTTTATCAATCTACAACAGCCATAACGCAGCTAATATCCACATTATTAATACCTCCCAAACAAAAACTTTTTTCTATCCTAATACCATCTTTACAAAAATTGTAGGGTACTATGGACGACGTCCCCAACTTCTCATCAATTGACTATACCATACAAACCCGTCATTGCGAGGAGGTCGCCAGACCGACGAAGCAATCCATTTCTATTCACTTTTTCTTGGATTGCCGCGTCGTCGCTTTTAGCGGCTCCTCGCAAGAGTGAAGAGTGGGGTTTAAAAAATTCTTCCCAACCCGTATATATATTATCGTTTCAACTACTTTATACATTCCTTCAAAAGTTGCTATATAACATTTATAGTGTTTTTTTGCCAAAATCCTCCAAACTTGACCTACAAAACAGTCTGTTTTTGACCGTTTTTCACGGGGGGATATGACAGAATCGTTAATTTTTCCCGACGGTTTAGCTGAAAATTCCGATACTATCTTTTATAATATAGTCGGTAATTTCGTCCCACCTGAATGGCGAAACCTTACTAATAATTGTGGTAAGCAATTAAGTAAAACTTCTCGTCAACTTCTGTCTTTGATAGTTTCTCGCCTACAAATTTATCAAAAAGATAAACTATCAGAAGAATTACAAGAAGGCTATCATTTTTTCGAAAAAGAGCTAGGAGTTTGTCAAAAACGGGTTAAACAATGTCTAACAGAATTACAAACAAGTGGGTTCATTGATCACTCTTTAATTACTACGATTAAACATAACCTAAAATGTCGCAATATTTTATGTATCAGAATTCTTAAAAATTTTATAAGTTTTCGTAAAGCTAATGATAATTCTTATCACTCTGATTGTATAAATATTCAATATAGCCATAAAAATATTTCACTTCAACCGGAAAAAAATTACCACTCAACTGTAAAAAAATCAAAAAAAAAACACATCTATATATAACCTCAGTTTGATGTAAGAGGAAGGTTGAGATTGTTTAATTTTCGGCTCTGTACAAATAAGTGTGTAAATTTTTCAAAGGTTATATAAAAATATAATATAACAAAAGGAGAAATTATAATGCGTCACAAACAAAATGAAGCAATGAATCAAGCAATAGATTTATTAATAAATAATGATACAGATATATCAACTTTATTTAAAGAGGATGGTTTATTAAAACAATTAACCAAAAGGCTTGTAGAGAAGGCATTGCAGTCAGAGATGAATAATCACTTAGGATATGATAAATATTGTCATACTGATAGCAATAATGTTCGTAATGGTAGTAAAGTAAAGAATCTAGTAACAAATAATGGAGTTGTAGAGATTGAGGTTCCAAGGGATAGAAGTAGTACATTTGAACCTGCATTAATTCCGAAGCGTCAAAGACGTATTGAAGGATTTGATGATAAAATAATATCGTTATACGCTAAAGGAATGAGCTTATCTGATATTAAGATTCAAATGCAAGAATTGTATGGAGCTGACGTTAGCGAAAGTTTGATAAGTCAAATTACTGATGATGTAATTGAGGATGTCAAGATATGGCAAAGCCGACCATTGGATCGAGTATATGCTATAGTATTTTTTGACTGTTTAGTAGTAAAAGTACGTCAAGATAAACGAATTATCAATAAGTCTGTATATGTAGCATTAGGTATTGATTTATCTGGAAGGAAGGATATTTTAGGATTGTGGAACAGTGAAAATGAAGGAGCTAAATTTTGGCTTGGTAATTTTACTGAGATGAAGAACAGAGGTATGCAAGACATGCTTATTGCTTGCAGTGATAATTTAACCGGTATGTCTGAGGCAATAGAAGCAGTTTTTCCGAAAACCGAACATCAATTATGTATTGTACATCAGATTAGAAATAGTTTAAAATATGTATCATATAAAGACCGAAAAGAATTAGCGGCTGATTTAAAGCCTATATATACTGCTAGCACAGAGGAAGAAGCACATCTTGCTTTAGAATCTTTTGAAGCTAAATGGAGTAAACAGTATCCACAAATTGCTAAATCTTG
This sequence comes from Rickettsia endosymbiont of Oedothorax gibbosus, assembly GCF_936269705.1. Lineage (NCBI taxonomy): Bacteria > Pseudomonadati > Pseudomonadota > Alphaproteobacteria > Rickettsiales > Rickettsiaceae > Rickettsia > Rickettsia endosymbiont of Oedothorax gibbosus. Next base: position 1,626,128 of record NZ_OW370493.1, on the reverse strand, counting down.
GTATGTTCATTGGGAAAATTTAATGGTTTTTCTAGAATACCCTGAGGCGATAAGGAAAGTAATATACACAACTAATAGTATAGAATCTGTCAATAGCCAATTACGTAAGGTTACTAAGAATAAAAGGGTTTTTCCAAATGATAATGCCGTTTTTAAGACCTTATATTTGGCAATTGATTATATGACCAAGAAATGGGTTATGCCGATTCCGAACTGGAACGCAGCTATGGCTCACTTTTTGATAAAATTTGAAGGTAGAATTTAAGCCCTATGAAAAATTTACACACTTAATTAGAAAGGCTCTAATTTTCCAAAAGCTACAGAAATTTTATTAGGCTTAAAAACTAAGGTGGTCCCCTTTGTCTAGACAAAAATTTAGATAAATAGAGATATAATTCACAAAAATTAAATTGTTGTTTTTATACAATATTTTTTTCAAAATATACACATTCTGGAGTTTTATAATCCAAAGCTTGATGCATCCTTTGTCTATTATAAAAGTCCATATATTCGTTAATTGCTGTCTTTGCCTCCTTTACTGTTGTTAAAATAATCCGATAAATTTTTTCCTGTTTTAATGATCGCCAAAAACGTTCAATAAAAATATTATCTAAGGCTCGTCCCTTACCATCCATACTAATCAAGATATTATGTAGCTTTAGCATACTAATAAAATTCTCCGAGGTAAATTGTACTCCTTGATCAGTATTAAATATTTTTGGCATACCATATTTTTCTATAGCGTCTTCAAGGGCTGTTACACAAAATTCACTTTCCAAACTAATGGAGATTCGCCAACTTAGAATATAACGACTATACCAGTCAATAATAGCTACTAAATATACGAACCCTTGGCTCAGTCTTATATACGTTATATCTGCACTCCAAACCTGGTTTGGCAATACTATTTCTAATCCTTTTAGTAAATAAGGATATATTTTATGCACTTGATTCCTCTTGCTTAAATTTATTTTAGGATAAACAGCTTCAAGACCCATTATCTTGTAGTAACGTCTAACAGCTTTACGACCTACCGAAAAACCTTGGGCTTGTAAATATTTAGCCATCCGCCGCATACCATAATATGGATGCATAGTATAGGTCTCATCAATTATTGCCATAATCTTGATATCTTGTTCACTAATACCAGTAGGTTGATAGTAATAGGTTGACCTGCTAATATCCAATAACTTACACTGTTGTACAATTGTTAACTTATTATGATTAGGCTCTATCATATTACACCTAACCTTTAATTCCAAACAATGCAGATTTTTTTTTGAGCCAGTCACACTCAACGCTTAACTGACCAATTTGCTCATATAGATTCTTGATTAACCCCTGCTGATTTGGATCAGCACTCTGTGTTTTATTCTTAAAACCTTGTACTAACAACTCAAGACCTTGTTTTTTCCAGTTACTTATCTGTGTTGCATGAACACCATACTTACTGGTTATCTGGGCTATTGTTAGCTCTCCCTTAATTGCTTCTATGACAATTTTGGCTTTCTCCTCAGCACTATATTGCCTTACTTGTTTTTTCATCTCTAGCTCTCCTTGTTTGCTAAAGAATTCTATCTCATTTTTCTTATTTTTCTGTCCAAAATATTGGAACCATTATAATTTTTCATTTCAGATGGGTATATTTAAGGTTATGACAACTTAAAGTTGTGTCTTTTAAATAGCCCTGGTACTAATCTGATTAGCTATAAATTGACAAGTAATAAAATTTTCTATACTATTAAAATCTGATTTAATTAACCAGAGGGGATAGCAGTATTTATAAGCCTCCCAGACTTTCTTACTCTTATTAGATGATAAAAACATTGTTCAATTTTCCTATTGTTAGAATTTATCTAATATTTCAGTTTATTACCCGCGTCCTATTAAGCTCATACGCTTTATGGCAACAACAAATAACCATATCTGATCTAGTGTCAATTTTTGTTATTGGTACTCTCAATGATCTAATATCTCTTTGTTATTTTTTACCGATAATTTTACTGCTGATCATTGGTTTGCATAAATTATTGGCTCAGCATAAATTGTTGTATTTAAGCTGTTGCTTTATTGGTTATTTCTGTACTATTACTCTATTAATATTTATTACCATTGCCGAGATTACTTTTTGGGATGAGTTCGGTGTCAGATTTAATTTTATTGCGGTAGATTATTTAATTTATACCAATGAGATTATTGGTACTGTAAAAGAATCTTTACCCTATATAGAAATATTACTAGCTATTATAGTGATTGCACTATTGATTAATTTTTACTTGAGAAAATATATAATTAATCAAGCAAGTACTATAATAAATAGTAAGAAATATATTCTCTGCACGATAATGCTATTTTTCTTTAGCCTACTGGCTTTTAATTTTTATAACCCTAATAAAATTGATATAAATTCTAATAAATATGCTATCGAACTTGCTAGAAATGGTCATTATCAGTTTTTCTCTGCCTTTTTTAATAATAGTTTGGATTATAATAGTTTTTATCCAGTAATTGATAAAAAACGGGCTTTAGATATTGTTCGCAACAGTTTATCAAAAAATGAAGAACTATACTCAGATGACTCTACTATAGCACGTTATATCAAAGCTAATTCTTCTAATAATAAAAAATATAATATTATATTTATTACCGTGGAAAGTCTTAGTAGCGAATTCATGGGTAAATTTGGCAATCAACAAAATATTACACCAAATTTAGATAGATTAGCTGAGCAAAGCATATTTTTTACCAATTTATATGCAGTAGGCACTAGAACAGTAAGAGGTTTAGAGGCTATTACTTTATCAGTACCACCAACTCCTGGCTCATCCATTATCCGCCGCCCTGAGAATCAGTCACTATTTAATATAGCTACTGTTTTTAGGAATCAAGGCTATGTTACTAATTTCCTATTTGGTGGCTATAGCTACTTTGATAATTTACAAAATTATTTTCACGGTAATGGTTATAATATAGTTGATCGAGGCAACCTAAAATCCAATGAGATAAGTTTTGCTAATATTTGGGGAGTAGCTGATGAGGATATACTAATAAAATCACTGGAGTTAGCTGATCAAAATTACCATCAAGGCAAAGCCTTTTTCTCATTAATTATGACTACCTCTAATCATCGCCCTTATACTTTCACCGAAGGTAGAATTGATTTGCCGTCTGGTAGTGGGCGTAATGCAGCAGTTAAATACACCGACTATGCTATAGGTAGGTTTCTTGAATTAGCCAAAACTCACCCTTGGTTTGATAATACTATCTTTGTTATCACGGCTGACCATTGTGCGTCAAGTGCTGGTAAAACTGATTTACCAATTAATAAATATCACATACCTCTATTAATATATGCTCCTAATATATTAAAACCACAGATAGTTGATAATTTAGCAAGTCAAATTGATATTGCCCCTACTATTTTGGGATTATTAAATTTTTCGTATAATAGTAAGTTTTTTGGTCAAGATATATTGAACACGCCAGCAAACAGGGCTTTTATCAGTACTTACCAATTGCTTGGATTTATGAAGGATAATCATTTAGTTATCTTACGCCCACAGGAGCAACCAAAAACTTATAAATTAGTTGATGAAGATAAAATAGAGATTGATAATATTCCTAGTCTAGTAGAAGAAGCTATTAGTTTTTATCAGATAGCTTATGATTTATATATTCATGGTGAAATGAGGGAATAGATTGCTTGATTTGCATCTAATAGTAGAGTATCTTAAAAATAACTCTGCTATTCGGTGCGATGATCCTGAGAAACTACAAATTAACTCTTAATTTTTTCACAAGCATTTTAGAACAAGAATATCACCATCTCAGTCTTTGGTATTTTGTTAGTTTCATTGTATACCTGCAGCAAAACTGCATAACTTTATCTAATGTTTTTGCTAGTATGAATTTTTTATACATTTGGATTCCATACTATGCAAATACCATCAATTACTATTGAGCAAGTAGCTCAGCAATTTAAAGCCTGGCGTCAAACTAAAACTAATAAGTTTGATCCTATACCAAACCATCTAAAGGAATTAGTTTACCAATTACTCCATCATTATTCTTACCAAGAGATAGCTAAACATCTTAATATTAATAAAGCAACTATAATGGTTCCAATATTTTGGACAGAAAAATAAGAAAAATGAGATAGAATTCTTTAGCAAACAAGGAGAGCTAGAGATGAAAAAACAAGTAAGGCAATATAGTGCTGAGGAGAAAGCCAAAATTGTCATAGAAGCAATTAAGGGAGAGCTAACAATAGCCCAGATAACCAGTAAGTATGGTGTTCATGCAACACAGATCAGTAACTGGAAAAAACAAGGTCTTGAGTTGTTAGTACAAGGTTTTAAGAATAAAACACAGAGTGCTGATCCAAATCAGCAGGGGTTAATCAAGAATCTATATGAGCAAATTGGTCAGTTAAGCGTTGAGTGTGACTGGCTCAAAAAAAAATCTGCATTGTTTGGAATTAAAGGTTAGGTGTAATATGATACCAATTGCAATAATTAACACGGTGTGTTTATCCAGTCTCTATACATAATTGATTTTACTAAATCTACATTATGAGCAAATTGATTCCAAGCGTAACAAGCCATAGTGACGATATCTTCATATACACCATAACATTGGTTAGACAAGAAATGATTTTTGATCCATTCCCAAACTTGTTCCATTGCATTAAGTTCCGGTGCATAGGGCGGAAGCGGTATCAAAGTGATATTGCTTGGCACAGTTAGTTTTTTGGCTGTGTGCCAACCTGCATTATCCGTTAGTAAAGCTATATGTCGGTTGCCTTGAATACTGCGAGAAAGCTCTTCTAAGAATTTATTCATTGCCTGTGTGTTTGCATATGGTAAAATTAATGCAAAAGCTTCTCCTGTATCATGGCAAGCAGCTCCATAAATATATGTTGAAATGAATTGCTGTTGCCGAACTTTACGGGGTCTAGTGCCACGCTTAGCCCATATACGAGTTAAGCTACCTTGTTGCCCAACTCGAGTTTCATCCTGAGACCATATATCAACTTTACATCTATCGATATTTTTTGGTAATAATTTTGTTAACATGTCTGGGAAGTTTTTTTATATGTATTTTGAGTCTCTTGATTTGACTTTGGATGCATTGAACGAGAAGTAATCCAGCTAAAACCAAGGCGGTGCATAGTATTGTAGACTGTTTTTAAAGCGCATTTAGCACCATATTCCTCAAGTAACATGATATGTAGCTCCTTTCCAGTTATATACCCACCAGTTTTACTTTCACTGAGCGTATTGATTTTATCAAAAAGAGCAGACTCTTGTATAGTGTTAATCTTCCTAGGGGCGCCGCTTCTTTGTGATTCAAATAATCCTTCAAAACCATGATTCCTAAATCTTCTGAGCCATGATTGCACAGTTTTCCAGTGTGACTTCACTATTTCAGATATGGCTTTTAAAGATTTGCCTAATTGAAGGTGATACATCGCCAATAAACGTATACGATTTCGACCATGCGGCTCATGTTTCATCATTTTTATAAAATCATGACCATGAAAACCTTGTGGTAATATTAACCTAGCCATTTGAGTACCTTTATCAGTTAAAAACCCATTTTACACCACTGCGTTAATTATTGCAATTGGTATGATAGAGCCTAATCATAATAAGTTAACAATTGTACAACAGTGTAAGTTATTGGATATTAGCAGGTCAACCTATTACTATCAACCTACTGGTATTAGTGAACAAGATATCAAGATTATGGCAATAATTGATGAGACCTATACTATGCATCCATATTATGGTATGCGGCGGATGGCTAAATATTTACAAGCCCAAGGTTTTTCGGTAGGTCGTAAAGCTGTTAGACGTTACTACAAGATAATGGGTCTTGAAGCTGTTTATCCTAAAATAAATTTAAGCAAGAGGAATTAAGGTGGTCCCCTTTGTCTAGACAAAAATTTAGATAAATAGAGATATAATTCACAAAAATTAAATTGTTGTTTTTATACAATATTTTTTTCAAAATATACACATTCTGGAGTTTTATAATCCAAAGCTTGATGCATCCTTTGTCTATTATAAAAGTCCATATATTCGTTAATTGCTGTCTTTGCCTCCTTTACTGTTGTTAAAATAATCCGATAAATTTTTTCCTGTTTTAATGATCGCCAAAAACGTTCAATAAAAATATTATCTAAGGCTCGTCCCTTACCATCCATACTAATCAAGATATTATGTAGCTTTAGCATACTAATAAAATTCTCCGAGGTAAATTGTACTCCTTGATCAGTATTAAATATTTTTGGCATACCATATTTTTCTATAGCGTCTTCAAGGGCTGTTACACAAAATTCACTTTCCAAACTAATGGAGATTCGCCAACTTAGAATATAACGACTATACCAGTCAATAATAGCTACTAAATATACGAACCCTTGGCTCAGTCTTATATACGTTATATCTGCACTCCAAACCTGGTTTGGCAATACTATTTCTAATCCTTTTAGTAAATAAGGATATATTTTATGCGCTTGATTCCTCTTGCTTAAATTTATTTTAGGATAAACAGCTTCAAGACCCATTATCTTGTAGTAACGTCTAACAGCTTTACGACCTACCGAAAAACCTTGGGCTTGTAAATATTTAACCTGAGTTTGACGTAAGCACCAAACAAAATGCTAAGCATTATGTAATAACATAAACAAACTGTTGGTGGTGAGCTATGGTAAAAATAAAACCTTCTTTCAAACCAGTTTGTTAGAAAGAATATTTGAAAAGTAAGAAGGGAGGGATTATAAAGTTCTCGAATAATAACAACAAAATTGGAAAATATATTATGATCCCTCTTACGGAGATTTTCTGCTTAATTGATGATTTTTGCAAGCATTTTGATACGGAGCAAAATAAATATATATTACCAAATCCTAACCGTAAGCGTAAAGTAGTTTGCAGTATAGGACTCTCAGAGATTATTACTATTATAGTAATGTTTCACTTGAATCACTACCGTACCTTTAAAGATTTTTATTTATGCTGCTTATGTCAAAGTTATAGAAAGGAATTTCCAAAACTTGTGAGCTATAGTCGTTTTGTTCAGTTAATGCCAATGAGCTTCATGCCCATGGTATTACTGCTAAAAAGCCTATCAGGAAAACAAACTGGTCAATATTATATCGACTCTACTAAACTTCCTGCTTGCCATAATTTAAGAATTAATAGACATAAAGTATTCAAAGACATAGCAAAAAGAGGTAAGACTTCCACTGGGTGGTTCTTTGGTTGTAAGCTACATATTGTCATTAACAGTTGCGGAGAGATTATGAGTTTTTCTTTAACTCCAGGAAATGTTGATGATAGAGCAGTGGTAGAAAATTTAGTAGATAAATTACAAGGCTGGCTTTTTGGTGATCGTGGGTATATCAGTAAAAAACTCACTCAATCCCTTGCTAATCAAGGTTTAGAACTAATAACAAAAATTAAAAGTAATATGAAAGAAAGAATAATAGATCCTATTAAAAAGCGGTTTTTAAATAAAAGGTATATTATTGAAACCATTAATGATCAACTAAAAAACCTTTGTCATATAGACCATACAAGGCATAGATCTGTTATGAATTTTCAAACTAACGTATTAGCTGGACTGCTTGCCTATGTTTTTAAGCCTAATAAAATTTCTGTAGCTTTTGGAAAATTAAACAATCTCAACCTTCCTTTTACATCAAACTGAGGTTATTTAGCCATCCGCCGCATACCATAATATGGATGCATAGTATAGGTCTCATCAATTATTGCCATAATCTTGATATCTTGTTCACTAATACCAGTAGGTTGATAGTAATAGGTTGACCTGCTAATATCCAATAACTTACACTGTTGTACAATTGTTAACTTATTATGATTAGGCTCTATCATATTACACCTAACCTTTAATTCCAAACAATGCAGATTTTTTTTTGAGCCAGTCACACTCAACGCTTAACTGACCAATTTGCTCATATAGATTCTTGATTAACCCCTGCTGATTTGGATCAGCACTCTGTGTTTTATTCTTAAAACCTTGTACTAACAACTCAAGACCTTGTTTTTTCCAGTTACTGATCTGTGTTGCATGAACACCATACTTACTGGTTATCTGGGCTATTGTTAGCTCTCCCTTAATTGCTTCTATGACAATTTTGGCTTTCTCCTCAGCACTATATTGCCTTACTTGTTTTTTCATCTCTAGCTCTCCTTGTTTGCTAAAGAATTCTATCTCATTTTTCTTATTTTTCTGTCCAAAATATTGGAACCATTATAAGGAATCAAGTGCATAAAATATATCCTTATTTACTAAAAGGATTAGAAATAGTATTGCCAAACCAGGTTTGGAGTGCAGATATAACGTATATAAGACTGAGCCAAGGGTTCGTATATTTAGTAGCTATTATTGACTGGTATAGTCGTTATATTCTAAGTTGGCGAATCTCCATTAGTTTGGAAAGTGAATTTTGTGTAACAGCCCTTGAAGACGCTATAGAAAAATATGGTATGCCAAAAATATTTAATACTGATCAAGGAGTACAATTTACCTCGGAGAATTTTATTAGTATGCTAAAGCTACATAATATCTTGATTAGTATGGATGGTAAGGGACGAGCCTTAGATAATATTTTTATTGAACGTTTTTGGCGATCATTAAAACAGGAAAAAATTTATCGGATTATTTTAACAACAGTAAAGGAGGCAAAGACAGCAATTAACGAATATATGGACTTTTATAATAGACAAAGGATGCATCAAGCTTTGGATTATAAAACTCCAGAATGTGTATATTTTGAAAAAAATATTGTATAAAAACAACAATTTAATTTTTGTGAATTATATCTCTATTTATCTAAATTTTTGTCTAGACAAAGGGGACCACCTTACAATAGATGAGTCAGAAGAGTTAAAAGAGAAGGTAAAAATATTAGAGACTGTACCTGGTATTGGTAAATGTTTGGCTACAAAACTAATTAGTTTTGTACCTGAATTAGGGGATAAAAATTATAGTAGTAATGAATTGTCAGCAATTGTGGGGATAGCTCCGTACGCCCGTGATAGTGGTAATAAGCAAGGACGAAGATTTATTAGGGGAGGCAGAAAAATACCACGGGATGCTTTATACATGGCGGTATTAACTGGCAAAAATGGTTTTCAATATTTAAAAACTTTATACAATAGGCTTGTTAATAATTTTAAACCTAAGAAAGTTGCGATAGTTGCTTGTATGCGTAAGCTACTTGAAGTTTGCCATAAACTTATTCAACAAAAACGTTGTTTTATTATTTAGATAAATATTTTTTTGAAAATTTAGATAAAAGATAATTGCTATGATGTTTTCTATATATTTACTGCTATGTTCCTGATGATACCAAAGTTTTTCTTCAGGACTCATCTCTTTACATTGATGTTCATTGTGGTAAATCCCTCGTGTTTGTTTGAGAAAATATCCGCATTCTTCAGGGTAATATAGTTCATTCTCTGTAAATTTTCTCTGACCATGTGACAAACAATTGATCATCACTATTATTGCCAGTAATTCTTGATCTGCTTCTGATAATACCGGGTTATTATTATTACTTGCGTCAGTCATTAATTGGATAGAATCTGTTCTATTCTTACGATTCTTTAGTACGTTACCTATATTTTCTCCACCATGCCTATTACCGGTAAAATATAAAACTATCACCTCATTATTTGCAGTCTTAGCACATATTGTAGTAGTATAACAGCTGCGTCCTTTCTTATTTTGAGTACGTAATTTCTTATTGGCTATAGTAATTTCTAAAATCCTAGCTCTAGTATCATCAAGGTTCAGTGAACTACATTCGGCAGCCATTTCCAATAATACCCCGTAAATTTCAGCTCCACCACCTTCTTGCCAAACATCTAAATATTGTTGCCAGAGCGAGCTATATGCCACAGGAACACCACTTAAACTTTGCAGCCTAGATAAACGGTAGAAAGGAGTGCCATAGGTCTTTTGTAACACTATTGCACTTCTGCTACTATTTGTCCATTTGTTGATATTTTTATTGTTCATAACTATATAATCACAAGCATTACAACGTAGCGTTTTCTTTACATATCTGTTGACTGTAATTGGAGCATTACCTGTAAATTGTAGCAATTTTCTAGCTTCACTATTATATAGTTTGCCATTACAACAGTGAGGACAGCTATCACCACTACAAAAATTCTCAGGAGTTAAATAGCTGGTATTCGCATCCTTATAATCATCAAACCCATATTTACCTTGCCAATTACTACGATCTATCTTTTTGGGCTTATCGCACTCTTCTTCATTACCACCATTCCCGTTATCAGATTCACTTGGCGGTTCTTTTAATGAATCTGAACTATCTTTTTTTTGTTATCTGCCTTAAAACCAATCAGCATTTCCTTAAGCTTATTTATACTGATATTTGATGATGCTAGCTTGTCTATTAGCTCATTACAAAATTTCACAAGTTCTACTATCGTTTGCTGTTCATCTCCCGTTAATGAACTTTCCTTGACGTGTTGTATTAGTTCTTCTCGTTCTTCAGCACTTAAGGTCGCTACTTTTGGTTTTTTCATTTGATTAATTATCATTATTATTAATATTTCAAATGTTATAATATAACTGGTACTTTTTCAACTAGTTTTTATTAATCGGTGATATTTGCATAGTAGAAACCCAAATTTATACAATAAATTCGTACTAGCAAAAAAATTAGATAGTGTTACGCAGTTTTGCTGCAAGTATACGATTCTCCAATAAAACCAACTTATTAAAAGTGTTATTTTTTACTTCCTTTGTAAAAATATCTATATCAAATCCACTCTCTCTAATAATTATGGTATGATCTCCTGATTGATGAAATAGCCAATCATTATCTGCTGAAGGTTTCGCTTTAATAAGTGGTTTATTAGTAGTTTTATTAGACGTAACTGGTAAGTAAGGGCTATTAGCAGCTTCAGCTATGGCATTAAGGCTATAATTGTTTGGGGTTGTATTATTGGTAAAATTACTAGAATTGTTAGAAAGCCTTTCGGCAAAAGCACTTGCAGCAGCACAGAAGGTGATAAGATAACTAAGGGAAAAATATTTCATAAAAATCGCGTCCTATTTGTAAATACTAATTAATGTTTTATTTAACAAAACAGTTAACATAAACTATTAAAATTGATAAAATAGCTTTTTTATATAGAAGTCAAGATTTAATTTCAAATATATTATGATCCACTCTTTACTTTTGAATTTATAATTGCTGTTTTTTTTGGTAACGAACTTGACGCAGTTAGAGATACAAGATATAATTAATTAGTTATCACAGACAATCTCATAGATTTATTTTATAAGGTATTAGTGCTAACTATATTTAGTGATATAATATACAAATTAACAAAATAGCAATAGCATAAAATGTTTAATCAAATTTTAAAAAAATCCCCTTGGGGAGATTCTGAAGAGGATGAAAAAAGTGAATATAATATATTTACTAAACCAAGGAAAAAAAATAAGTTTAATTTCCAGGGATTTTTTAATAAGTTTGGTTTCAACAACAACATAATGATATTAGTGTGTTTATCATTAGTTGCCATTTGGTTTGCTTCCGGAGTTTATGAAGTTAAGGAGGGCGAAGAAGCTGCCGTAATGAGGTTTGGTCAATTTGTTCGCAAAGGGTCTCCTGGTTTGAATTATCACCTTCCTCTACCATTTGAACAGGTAGTAGTTGAGAAGGTAAACCAATCTCGGAGAATTGAGATTGGTTATAGATCGGCAAATAACCTTAGATCTAATATTGATAATACAAAAGCTATAACGGCTGAAAGCACTATGCTTACGGGTGATGAGAATATTGTTGCACTAAATTGTGACGTAATGTGGCATATTAGCGATTTGGAAAAATATATTTTTAATATTGTCAATCCAGAAGAGTCGGTAAAAATAGTTGCTGAAAGTGCGATAAGAGAAGTGATCGGCAATACCCCTATCTCCTCAATATTATCAGACCAAAAACAAGAAATTACTAATAAAATTGAGGCTTTAACCAGGGAAATCCTTGTTCATTATAATGCTGGTGTTGAAATTGAAAAAGTACAGCTACTAAAAGCTGAGCCACCAATTGAAGTAATCGATGCTTATAGGGATGTACAAACTTCTAAAGCTGATAAAGAACGGGAAATAAATCAGGCACTATCCTATAATAATGATATTTTGCCTAAAGCAAGGGGTGAAGCTGCTAGAATATTGCAAGAAGCGGAAGGTTACAGGCAAGAAGTTATCTCAAAGGCTGAAGGGGATAGTAAGAGGTTTGCTGCTGTCTATACACAATATGTTGCTAATAAATCGATAACTAAGGATCGTCTTTATTTAGAAGCTATAGAAAAAATTCTAACGGATACCAGTAAGGTTATTATGGGTACTAATGGCGTTTTGCCGCATATGGCAATTCAGCAAAATAAAATTAAGGAGTAGTACTGGATGAAGACAATTTATTATATAAGTTTTGTAGCTCTTGGATTATTCTTAGCAGTTATTAGTGCTTTGTTTACTGTTGATCAACGTTATTCTGCTGTGGTATTTCAATTCGGTGAAGCAGTAAGGACAATTGAAAGCCCTGGATTAAATATCAAAATTCCATTCATTCAAAATGTTGAATTTTTTGATAAACGTATCTTAAATGTAGAGGCAGAGGCAAAGGAGCTGACTGCTTCTGATGGAAAAAGGGTAATCGTTGATGCTTTTGCCAAATTTCGTATTACTGATCCTGTGATGTTTTATAAAACTGTTCATAACTATCAGGGAGTTAAAATTAGGCTTAATAAAAACCTAGAATCTTCAATGAGAAAAGTTATAGGTAGATTACCTTTAACTAGCCTTCTTACCAATGAGAGGTCTGAGATAATGTCAAATATCTTAAATCAAGTTAATCAAGAGGCAAGAAACTTTGGACTTGATGTAATTGATGTTAGAATTTTAAGAGCTGATTTACCAAAAGAAAATAGTGCGGCAATTTATCGCCGTATGCAAACTGCTCGTGAAAAAGAGGCAACTCAAATAAGAGCTGAAGGGCAAGAAGAAGGAGCTCGCATAAGATCAAGAGCTGACAAAGAAAGTAAAATATTGCTTGCTGAAGCTTACATGCAATCTCAAATCATTAAAGGAGAGGGAGATAGGGAGTCAGCCAAGATATATAATCTTGCTTATTCTGTTGATCCAGAATTTTATAAATTTTATAGATCATTGGAAGTATATAAAAATACTTTAAAGAAAGAGGATACTTCTTTTGTGTTGTCTCCAGAAGCCGAGTTATTTAAATATTTAAATTTGGGGAAATAATAGTTAATTGATGACGTTTGGGTTACTATATATGTCATTGCGAGACCATGTAATGGTCGAAGCAATCTATTTTAAATCACTTTCCTGGATTGCTTCGTCGACCTTGCGTTTTCCTCGCAATGACGTTTTACAGTTAATTAAATAGATGATATGGTTCAAAATATTGTTAAGTGTAATAATTTACTGAAATATTTGGTTATAGCTCTTCTGATGAACCTATGGCTGGCATCTTCTGTTTTTGCTGAAAATATTCCGTCAAATCAAATTCCATTAACTAAGGGTGCCGCTACTCCTGAAGAATCTAGTAATTTACAGTTGGTGCCAATAAAACCTGAATCTTATAAATATAGTTTTGCAGATATTGTTGAGCCACTTATTCCAGCTGTGGTAAATGTTTATACCGTACAATATAGTCAAAAATCAGAAGATTTTCATAAAAAATCTTCTGAATATTTTCCGTTTGATTATTTAAATGAACTTTTGGAGCGTTTTAATTTACCTTTTAATTTTGATGAAATGTATTCAAACCCTAAATCTGTTCCGCTTGGTTCTGGTTTTATTATAGATGCGGCTGGTTTTATTGTTACTAACCATCATGTAGTTGCCAATGCAGATGAGATTCACGTAAAATTAACTGATAATAGAGAAATGTTAGCTAAATTAGTAGGTAGTGATCAAAAAACCGATCTTGCTCTTTTAAAAATTGAGGCAGAAAGTCCTTTGCCTTTTGTAAAATTTGGTGATTCTGGTAAAGCTAGGGTAGGGGATTGGGTTATTGCTATCGGTAATCCTTTTGGTAGACTTGGAGGAACTGTCACTGCTGGTATCATATCTTCAAAAGGACGTGATATTGATAGTGGTATAGTAGATGATTTTATACAAACTGATGCGGCTATCAATAATGGTAATTCCGGTGGACCAATGTTTAATATTGATGGTGAAGTTATAGGAGTCAATACCGTAATGTTCTCTCCTTCTGGGACTAATATTGGTATTGGATTTGCCATTCCATCTAATACCACCAAATCAATTATCAACCAACTAAGGCAAAATGGAAAAATTAATCGTGGTGGTCTTGGGGTAATAATTCAAGAAGTAACTAATGAAATAGCTGAAGGATTTGGGCTAAAAGAAACCTCGGGAGCATTAGTAGTGGAAGTGCAAAAAGATGGCTCAGGTGAGAAATTTGGTATAAAGCCTGGAGATGTAATAATAGAGTTTGCTGGACAGCCAGTAAAGAGTTCAAGAAGGTTACAGGTAATGGTTGCTGAAACTGCCGTTGAGCAAGAAGTAAAAATTGTCGTTGTACGCGATGGCAAAAACCATGAGCTAAGTGGTAAGATTAAAGAAGAGGATATAGAGTCTGAAAAACTAGGTGATAATGATAAGGCGAGTGATAAAGCTTATGATAATAAAACTTCTGTTGTAAAGAATAATATTACTTTCAGTAATTTAACTGACAATTTAAAACGAAAATTTACCATTGGCAGTAAAGCCAATGGTATTATTGTAACGGACATTGTAAATAATGGAAAAAATTATAAATTTAAAGTTGGTGATTTAGTAATAGCATGCAATCAACAACCAATAATTTCAGTAGAGCAATTAAATTTGTTGTATGAAAATGCCAGAACTATGAAGAAACAAAATATAATCTTATTGGTACAGAGAAGGGGCGTTTCTATGTTTATAGCTTTACCGGTAACAAATTAGATTTTATATTTTTATAAAAAGATGTCATCTCTGCTTCGGTGTGGGATCCAGATTCCCGCCTATGCGGGAATAACAAAGGGACGAATGGAAATGACAATTTATAGATTGCTTCGTCGACCTACGGTCTCCTCGCAATGAAGTATAAGCCTATAACTCGTCATTGCGAGCGAACGTATGTGAGCGTGGCAGTCCATTTCTAGTCACTTTTATGGAGTGCTTAGCTCTAGCTTTGTGCCTCCTCACAATAAAGTTTGTGAACTTGGTACAACCCTAATCGGGTTAGCTATACTTAATTCAATAGACCTTTTGCATAACCTAAAGATAATTGAGGAATTTTTAGGAAAAACGAAGTCGAGTACCGCAGCGTACTAAGATGTACGTGAGGAATGGAGACGAGTTTTGACAACAAAATTACCAATTAGATTAGGTTATGCAAGAGGCCTAATATAATTACTGATTAACAGGTACAATATGGCAGATACTATTAAAACAAATCCTAAACAACGCTGGAAAGATGCAATAGGGAAGTTTAAACGAGCAATAATACCTGAGGAACATGATCACAATGGATTAGTTGACTGTGTTAGAGTAAGGGTGTCAGGTACTATACAGCAAGATAGTATTAAACCATATCTTGAAGAAATTGCTCAAGCTAAGCAAACTCTTGGTGGTAATGAATATCCAATTCTACGAATGAACAAAACTGAGTTAAAAAATCATCAACTATTTTATGATACACAATCGAATAGTTTAGTTGATAATAGCAATCAAACCGCCACTACCCTTGGTAAGGAAAGTAAACATACTAAAAACATTCAAGCTTTTGTAATGGCAAAAGATGGATCGCTTTATATTGGTACCCACAAAGGACAATATAGTCCAATAGAGCCTACTCTAACGCATGCTTCATTTTTAGGTGGTAGACCAGCAGAATTGGCAGGAATGATTAGTATTAATGAGAATGGTAAGATAGATATGATTAGTAGCGATAGTGGTCATTATGCCCCTGAACCATTAGATATGTACCGAGGAATTAAAAAATTACAAAAATTAATGCCAGAAATTTTTACTCCAGATTCTAAAATTAACTATTATGATAAAACTACTCATAATATGAAAATGAGTGAATTTTTAGAAATGATGGAGAAACCTACTATTAATGGTATACCGCTAAATCAAGAACTTAGAAATGAAAGAATTAAACAAATAAAAGAATATACAGAAAATCTAAAAAATGCTGTTTCTATAAAGATTGTTAGTGATGAAGCGAATTTACCAAATATTATAGCAAACTTAACTAAAGAAAAACAACAAGAATTAGTAGAAGGGCTAAAGCAGCCAATGGTTAACCTATCCGTGATCGATTCTGAACAGAAGCCTAAAGTTTATAGTGTATCTGAGCTAACAATTTCGATTCTAAATTCTGGTAGAGCAGATTCTATGCAAAAATTATTGGACTCTGGGATTACCAATAGAAAAGAATTTTATGAAATGAGACCTTTAGATTATGCCGTTTCTCAAGGTAAAACAGATATTGTAAAAACAATGCTTAATAATCCTAATATGCAGGAATCTTTAAAACAACAACCATCTAACTTAATACCGACTGTCTTGCATATATCAGCCGCATTTGGTAATACTGATATAATAACTGAAATACTAAAATATCCTGTAGGACGTGAGCTTTTAACCAAAAAAGACTTTAACGGTGATACTCCTTTAGAAGTTGCTAACAGACGTGGCAACAATTTAGCAGCTAATATTCTAGAGAAAGAATATTTTGAATCAGCTAAAGAACAATTAGCAAAATACTTTAAAACACAGATGGAAGGTAAGGAAGTTATTACTACGGCTCATCAGAATGAAATGAGAAAGGATGTAATAGCGATATTATCCCCTATGATTACAAAAAATGGAAAATATGATGATATTACAGAAGTTGCCGGATCGATAGTTAGAAAGTCTGCTAAAATTGCTGATAAAAAATTAGATTGGAAACAGAAAATTGCAGAAATAGGTGATATTATAAAGGACGCATTGCCAAAAATCTTTTTTAACAAGAGAGAACAAAAATTTAAAAATATATTAAATGACAAGAATATTATAACTGAATTACAAAAACTCCGCAAAGATTATCAAGTAAAGAATGATAATAGTAATATAAAAAAAATAACTCCAATATCAGCAGTCAAAACTATAAAAAATAAGGAAGATCAAATCATTAAATCGTGATATATCATGATCATGATTATGATTGCTTTTTATCCCCCGAGTTTATATCCTAAGATATTTGGATAGACGAATAAAATTCGTATGATATTTTTACTTACTTGCAATCTTTAATTCCGGTTTACAAAATATCCTCTGAAAATGCAATATTTTTAGGTAACCATGAAAATGGCAAACCTCTATATGCCGAAGGTTATCAACATATTTTATTACTAGCACCACATGGCTCTGGTAAAGGGGTATGCTTTTTAAATGATTGACTCCCCCTTACTATAGTACCCTACAATTTTGAGAAGATGAAGAAGAATGGTTGATTTAGAGTGGTGTGAAGTAGTATAAGGTAGGTATTTTTATAACAAAATGCATAATATAATACTTCAAGAATTGATTTTATATATAGACGGAAATAAATCAAGATTAAAATGTTTGGTTGGTATGGTAATTAGTTTGCTGACGGGCAGCTCAATTTATCAAAAAGGTTTAGCACTTGGTATTTTAGGTGATGCTAAAGCGACGTCAAAAACTCATAGAATTTATCGTTTTTTAAAAGATTTTAATTTTGATTATATGAAGGTTGGCTATTTGCTATTAAGCTTTTTTGCTTCAAAAAATTATGTCGTAGCAATGGATAGGACAAGTTGGAAATTTGGTAAATCCGATATTAATATTTTATTTTTAGTAATGGTAATTGGTAAAATATCGGTGCCAATATTCTGGAAGACTTTGTCGCATGGTGGCGGGTGTTCTGCAGAATTTATGAAGGAATTTTTACAGAAATTTATTAATAATTTTGGCGTTGAAAGAATAAAATATTTGCTTGCTGATAGAGAATTTATGAATAAAGAATGGTTAGACTTTCTGATAAATAACCATCTAAAGTTTGTTATTCCATAAAAATGGATCATAAAATTCGTCTTACAAAAGGTTTAAGAACTTTAACCATTGAAAGAATATTTAGTGATGTTAAAGCCTTAGAGTATAGGGCTTGTAGTGGTATATTATGGAATAGAAAGGTTAATTTTACCGCATATAGAAATGATAAGAGCGAGCTGATGGTTCTGGTGTCTTCAATTGAAATAGAGCAAGATATTTTTGCTTTATATAAATTTTGTTGGAGTGTTGAACGACTATTTTTGCACCTAAAAAGCGGTGGTTTTGATATTGAAAAAAGTCACATTGTAAAATTGGATAGATTTGAAAAATTATTAGTGATAACTGCTATTGCTTCAGCTTTAATAGTCAAAAATGGAATAATACAAAATGCCTTAAATCCCATCCGAATAAAACGGTACAAAACCATTGAAAGACAATTGTTTTCATTATTTACCTATGGCTTTGATCATATCAAAAATGCTTTTTATCAATCTACAACAGCCATAACGCAGCTAATATCCACATTATTAATACCTCCCAAACAAAAACTTTTTTCTATCCTAATACCATCTTTACAAAAATTGTAGGGTATTATGGATAAAAAGTCATCAATTTGGTCTTGCTGGAAGATATATTCGAACTTTAGATGTGAATAGATGGGGAGTTTTAATGTTACTATCTGCCATTGTTATTATAACATATTGGGTTATAGGTGTGGTAGGCTATAGCCAAGGTATGCAAAGAATTTTCCAACCTAACACAGTAAAAGATAAAAAGATTTATTCGTATTTTACCCTTGGGAAATTTATTATTGAATTTAATTATTTGCATGCCATAAAACCATTGGTAGAACCCCTGGCATCTATTATAAAGACGGAGCTTTGTCGTGCTTAATTTCGTGGGGATACATCAGATTGCGAGGAGGCATGAGCCGACAAAGTAATCCAGAAAGTAATTAAAAACGGATTGCTTCGACCATTACATGGTCTCGCAATGACGTATATGCACCCCAAACGTCATTGCGAGGAGTGCTAAAGCACAACGAAGCAACTCATAAGAATTAGTATGATACATCAAGACTAGATGGATTGCTTCGTCGGGCGGTTTCCGCACCTCTCGCAATGACGTTTTATGCTGTTTAATACTTATACTCGATAATCAAGTTTTTTGCAGAGCTTATAAATAGTAGGTTGTTTGAAGGAAATTTGAATATATCCGAGTCACAACATCTATCTTTAAACGCAAAATTTGTCATATATGGACGAGTGAATTTGTCAACAAAGAAACTCAATAACTAACCAGCTGAAGCTGGTAGGTTGAAGTTGCGACTAGAAGTCACGGATTTACTCTAAAGAGATATTCATTACATTATTAGGCTGATGTGCATCTGAATGATTGTTAATGTAGTTATTGATTATATCATCAGTGACATTACCCATAGTACCCTACAATTTTTGTAAAGATGGTATTAGGATAGAAAAAAGTTTTTGTTTGGGAGGTATTAATAATGTGGATATTAGCTGCGTTATGGCTGTTGTAGATTGATAAAAAGCATTTTTGATATGATCAAAGCCATAGGTAAATAATGAAAACAATTGTCTTTCAATGGTTTTGTACCGTTTTATTCGGATGGGATTTAAGGCATTTTGTATTATTCCATTTTTGACTATTAAAGCTGAAGCAATAGCAGTTATCACTAATAATTTTTCAAATCTATCCAATTTTACAATGTGACTTTTTTCAATATCAAAACCACCGCTTTTTAGGTGCAAAAATAGTCGTTCAACACTCCAACGAAATTTATATAAAGCAAAAATATCTTGCTCTATTTCAATTGAAGACACCAGAACCATCAGCTCGCTCTTATCATTTCTATATGCGGTAAAATTAACCTTTCTATTCCATAATATACCACTACAAGCCCTATACTCTAAGGCTTTAACATCACTAAATATTCTTTCAATGGTTAAAGTTCTTAAACCTTTTGTAAGACGAATTTTATGATCCATTTTTAATGGAATAACAAACTTTAGATGGTTATTTATCAGAAAGTCTAACCATTCTTTATTCATAAATTCTCTATCAGCAAGCAAATATTTTATTCTTTCAACGCCAAAATTATTAATAAATTTCTGTAAAAATTCCTTCATAAATTCTGCAGAACACCCACCACCATGCGACAAAGTCTTCCAGAATATTGGCACCGATATTTTACCAATTACCATTACTAAAAATAAAATATTAATATCGGATTTACCAAATTTCCAACTTGTCCTATCCATTGCTACGACATAATTTTTTGAAGCAAAAAAGCTTAATAGCAAATAGCCAACCTTCATATAATCAAAATTAAAATCTTTTAAAAAACGATAAATTCTATGAGTTTTTGACGTCGCTTTAGCATCACCTAAAATACCAAGTGCTAAACCTTTTTGATAAATTGAGCTGCCCGTCAGCAAACTAATTACCATACCAACCAAACATTTTAATCTTGATTTATTTCCGTCTATATATAAAATCAATTCTTGAAGTATTATATTATGCATTTTGTTATAAAAATACCTACCTTATACTACTTCACACCGCTCTAAATCAACCATTCTTCTTCATCTTCTCAAAATTGTAGGGTACTATACCCCCTTACCCCCATTTTTTATTGTACCGGGGACAGTACCATATTAGCTTATTCTATAGCTAATTTTTTCATAACACTATCCCATATATGTTGGTAAGGATAAGATGAAGACAACAAGAATTTAATGCTCCTAGTATTTCTAATAATTACTGCTCCAATTTTGAACAATTTTAAACGCACCGTTCCTACCAAGGCTTTAGCTAATTCAGTACCTTGTAAAAACTTATCATACCAATTGCAATAATTAACGCAGTGGTGTAAAATGGGTTTTTAACTGATAAAGGTACTCAAATGGCTAGGTTAATATTACCACAAGGTTTTCATGGTCATGATTTTATAAAAATGATGAAACATGAGCCGCATGGTCGAAATCGTATACGTTTATTGGCGATGTATCACCTTCAATTAGGCAAATCTTTAAAAGCCATATCTGAAATAGTGAAGTCACACTGGAAAACTGTGCAATCATGGCTCAGAAGATTTAGGAATCATGGTTTTGAAGGATTATTTGAATCACAAAGAAGCGGTGCCCCTAGGAAGATTAACACTATACAAGAGTCTGCTCTTTTTGATAAAATCAATACGCTCAGTGAAAGTAAAACTGGTGGGTATATAACTGGAAAGGAGCTACATATCATGTTACTTGAGGAATATGGTGCTAAATGCGCTTTAAAAACAGTCTACAATACTATGCACCGCCTTGGTTTTAGCTGGATTACTTCTCGTTCAATGCATCCAAAGTCAAATCAAGAGACTCAAAATACATATAAAAAAACTTCCCAGACATGTTAACAAAATTATTACCAAAAAATATCGATAGATGTAAAGTTGATATATGGTCTCAGGATGAAACTCGAGTTGGGCAACAAGGTAGCTTAACTCGTATATGGGCTAAGCGTGGCACTAGACCCCGTAAAGTTCGGCAACAGCAATTCATTTCAACATATATTTATGGAGCTGCTTGCCATGATACAGGAGAAGCTTTTGCATTAATTTTACCATATGCAAACACACAGGCAATGAATAAATTCTTAGAAGAGCTTTCTCGCAGTATTCAAGGCAACCGACATATAGCTTTACTAACGGATAATGCAGGTTGGCACACAGCCAAAAAACTAACTGTGCCAAGCAATATCACTTTGATACCGCTTCCGCCCTATGCACCGGAACTTAATGCAATGGAACAAGTTTGGGAATGGATCAAAAATCATTTCTTGTCTAACCAATGTTATGGTGTATATGAAGATATCGTCACTATGGCTTGTTACGCTTGGAATCAATTTGCTCATAATGTAGATTTAGTAAAATCAATTATGTATAGAGACTGGATAAACACACCGTGTTAATTATTGCAATTGGTATCACGTATATATTCTACGTATACTTGCAGCAAAACTGCGTAACACTATCTAATTTTTTTGCTAGTAACGTCAGTTCGGGATAAGATATAGATGAAATAGTAATAGATAAAAGGATTGTCAAAAAGGAGTGCCTGCAGTATTTATATTTTTAAACAAAAAAACAAACTACAGGCATGAAAAAAGATATCACAGAATTATATAGTTTTATAGATGATTTTTGTAAAATTTATTTGGAGTATGAACAGAGAAAGTTATTACCATCAAATAAGCAAAGAAATCGCTGTTGTAGCATGAGTCTAAGTGAAATGTTAACAATAATAATTATGTTTCATACATCCTATGCTAAGAATTTTAAATTTTCTATAAAAGTTATAGGGACTAGTGTTAAGAACAAGCTCTTTTGCCGCCACTTAGAATTAAATTGGAAAATCTTTAATCCTTTTTTCATACTCAGATTGGCAATCTCCGAGTGATAATTT
This sequence comes from Rickettsia endosymbiont of Oedothorax gibbosus, assembly GCF_936269705.1. Classification (NCBI taxonomy): domain Bacteria; kingdom Pseudomonadati; phylum Pseudomonadota; class Alphaproteobacteria; order Rickettsiales; family Rickettsiaceae; genus Rickettsia; species Rickettsia endosymbiont of Oedothorax gibbosus. The sequence continues at coordinate 1,603,500 of NZ_OW370493.1, read as the reverse complement.
TGAATACATCTCCAATGATTGACGACTCTCATGTCCTGAATATGGCTGAATTAATGCGTCATCTACGCCTTTTTTCTTCATCCAAGTAAAAAGAAAATGTCTTAATGTATGAGGAGATATTGAATGCTCAATACCCGCTTCTTTTGTATAGTTCATTAATATTTTTCTAATGCCTCGATCAGAATATGCCATCTTCAAACTTGATTCAAATAAATATTTTGAATCATTTCTTTTCATATTTTCTAGATGAACAGCTAATATTTCCTTAAAACTATCAGGAAACGGAACTATTCTGTCCTTCTTTCCCTTACCTTGCACAACTTTTATCTGACAATTATCTAAATCTATGTCAGATATTTTTATATTTACTAACTCAGAAACTCTCACCCCGGTATAAAGCAATGTTTTAATCATTACTATATGCTTCATATTTCTAGATTTCCATACCGTGTTGTAATATTTATTTATTTCCTCTTCCGTAGGCACATACGGCAACTTCCTTTCCTTACCACTCTTTACTTCTACATCAAGATTTTTTCTTATATGCCTGAATAATTCTCTTAAGTAATTATAATCAGGCTTTTCTTTTTTCAGATGTTTGCAAAAATATTTAGCTTTTTCTCTAACTGGCGTACGTTCTAATATCATAATAAGCAATTAAATAGTTATCCCGATTAACAAGCGTTTATTAAAATCTAACGGAAAAAGACCATAAGGATTTATATGACCTGAGAATAACGGTGTTAATGCTCTATAGTCTTCAGGCATAAACCTGTTCTGCCAATGTGGCTGTGATAATATTTGTTGAATAATCAAGGTATTGATATAAACCATACATACCTGCAACAGATGTAAACATAATACCGATAATTCCTGATCTTCAATATTGTTCGTTGCAATGTGACCTAGTTTACCGTAAAAAATAAAATCCATTACATTATTAAGGCGTTCAACAATATTTAGTCCTTCATTAACTCAATGATAGGTAAGCCACTAGTTTGACTAGTGAGACCATCAAGGCTTGGCCTTTAGATTTAGTATAAAATAAAAAGTTATCATATATAACTTCTTTGGCTTGACGGTCAAAGGAGAAAATATATGACAACATACGAAAGTTTAAATCATTCTAAATGGGATTGCAAATATCATATTGTGTTTATTCCAAAGTGTCGTAAAAAAGAATTGTACGGGAAGGTTAGAAAATATCTTGGGAACGTATTCCATGAGTTAGCTTTTCAACGTGGGAGCAAGATCATAGAGGGGCATATGGTACAAGATCATGTGCATATGCTCATCAAGATTCCTCCTAAATATTCTGTAGCTGAAGTAATAGGCTATATCAAGGGGAAAAGTGCTATAGCCGTTGCTAGGCAGTTTGGTGGACGAAAACGTAATTTTAATGGAGAAAAGTTGTGGGCTAGAGGTTATGCGGTCTCAACTGTAGGATTTGAAGAGAATCAGATCAAACACTACATTAAGAATCAAGAGCAACTTGATAGTTTAGGCTCTGACGAATCAGGAGAATTTTAATTAACAATGGCAGCCCTTTGGGCTGCTCATAACCGTCAAGCCCCTCGCTTTGCGAGGGCGTTCTGACTTCAATACGTAATTCTTCCGAGGATAAATATTTACACAAAAATATGGTTTTATTGGCTTTGCCTAGTTCTACCAGTGCCTTATATACCGGATGAGCGTAATTATTATTACTAAATCTTTTGATTAATACGGATGGTGTAACTATTCCTAGTTTTAGGGCAACCATATGTTTGACAGTCTCATCGTAATTATCTTCTAATAACTCCCAATTTATACTTCCCTTTAGGATCTCTGAAATATTTTTATATTTATTTCTATCTCTAGAATCAACGTAATACAATTTTTGCTTATTGATTGCCTTTAGTCTCGGGCATAAGGAGAAATCTAGTAAATAACTCACGGCAAAACCTATTACACTTTGTCCATGGGTATCGACAAATACACGATTCATGTCCATGTCCGTATCATGGTCAATAATGCCTTTTATCATGCTACCTACCTCTGATGAGGTGCAATCCTTTAACTGCGAGTAAATACATAATGATTTCTTGTCAACATGCCAATAAATCATTACTCCTTTCTTACCATAACGAAAATGCCATTCGCTCATTAGATTTTGATCCCAAGCAAACAGATGAGTTGAGTCACAGGCCACTGTTGTAGTAGCCTCTCCCCAAACATCAGGATTTCGTGTTTTTAAAACGTTATTAACCATTGTACGAATAGCATTTCTAATGTTTGTAGCATTAATATGGCGTTTTTTTACATAACGTAAATCACTATAATTAACATTATCATTAGCAATGCTGATTCTTTTTAATCCGGTGTTGCTACCAATGCCAAATATACATAGTAATAGTCTTCTTTGTAGATCAGAACTATTGATATTGCTGCTTTTACCAACAGTTTCAAGTTCCTTAGTAAAATTGATTCTTAGATCGCACTCTTTTAAAATATCAATTAAGTGTATACTTGACCACTTATTATTGATTTCTTGCTGTAACTTAATAATATTATCAGGTTCATCCTGTGAGTCTAAGGGAGTAAGCTTTATATTGTTACCAACTTTACTTTGTTGGATCTTTACAAACTGATTATTAGGAATATTTGCATTTAATGCATCTAAGCTGTTAGTAAGTGAAGTCTTTAATTTTTCTACGAACTCCTCGAATTTTAGCGGTAACCCAAGTAACTCATAATATGATTCTCGTTTCTCAATAAAGTCCTTCGGTAAGTCCTTATTCGGATCTCTATAACGGTAACTTTTATTAACCCAAATAGCTTTAAAACCAAGAAGTTCTTTAATCTGTTCTAATATGGCTAGTTCATAATTATATTTATTTATTCGCAATTGACCTTTTTCTATTTTAAAGATCATGCTATACCAGTTCTGTGGGATAGCTCTATTGATTGGTGGGATATTAATATAGTAAGCTAAATCTGATTCATTCCAGTATTGGTTGATAAAACGAATTGCCTTTAAGATAGGTTGATAATCAATATGATCTTCAGAAATTTGTAATATTCTTATTATCGCAAGTAGACTACCTCTATTGCCATAAGCATAGGTGGTATGCATTTTTTCTCGCACCTGAGCCTGATACCACTTACTACCACGATGTTGTAGATCTTCAATTACTTCTTCCAGCTTCTCCTGAGGCACTACCGGATAAACTTTGTCCTCAATAATGCTTTTAGGATTTTTTGCATTTAGTATAGCCAACTTTTCTAGAATATCAAACTTTCCGTCAACACGCTTAACTTCCTGAAGAATATGACGGTCTACATGCTTCTCTGCTCCGGCTCGCATCTTTTTAATTAGTTTAATCATGGTATCTATTAAGGCATCCAACAATAGCTCCAGTCTTACACTACAGAATATTGCCATGGTGGCATATTTTATAGTCGGGGCAAAATCTAGAATATTGCTAGGTGCAAAAACCATCACACGTTCATAATATTTTAATAATAATTTTCTGTCTACTGACTCTATTATGCAGTCAGATAATTTGATTTGACCTAGTAAATTGATTTTATTTATGGCACATTGAATATTCTTAATTTTAGCTCCAGAGATATCTTTTTTAAGTTCTGATAATTCTATAATGTTATTATCCTCATCACTATTTTTACTAAGAATGCGATCTATTAAAAGAAGATTTCCTTGACTTAAATTATCAAATATTTTTCTAAAAAATTGTTGTTCAAATTTTTGTTTAGCTAACGAAATGTAATTTTCTAATTGTTTGGTATTAACAATTTCTATTCTATCTTTGATGAAATATGTACGTATTTGTTCAAGTAGCACTGAATCTGAGAAATGACGCGGTATCAAGTCATCTACAAGATAATTCATTATTAATGTAATATCCTTGGCATTTGCTACACGATATCCTAAATACTGTCTGATATCCTGACGATACCTTTCTCCAGTACGTGTATCCCAGTCAAATGTAATAATTTGTGTTGGATCAATATCTAAATGTTTGGCAACCTGTAACAATAATTGCATCGAAACTGTGTTAGCTTTATTAGAGGGAAATTGTATGTATTTTTTGAAATACACTAACATTATTGCAAAAGTTAACTGATTTGATTGACCTTTCTTTTTCTTGCATAAATTTAAATCCTCTAATGATAAATTATATTGCATTTTTATCTGTTCCTAGAAATCACAGTGTCGGTATTGATTTACTCGATTTTATTCATATTACAATTATTTTGCAATATATTTTTTGCTCTAACAATAAAAAAGTGTAAACATTATTTTTTTAGGAACTGTAAGTGGCGGCAAAAGAGCTTGTTCTTAACACTGGTCCATACTGAAGCAGGGCTGGATCAGTTAGCAGAAGTTCCCTTACAACTTATAAATGGCGGTGTAATAAATGGTGACGTATCAACTAATCAAAATAATGATATAAATGTTCCATTAATGGCAGAGAATGCACTATAAAGAATTCTGTTCACTATCTTATTATGTTTTAACAGTAATAATAGAATAGACCTCTTGCATAACCTAATCTAATGAGTCTGTCCTATAGTTTGTGTAAGTTGCAAAGAAAGCAGTAAGAGATTACTGTAAAAAAAGTAACTTAAGCAAGCAAGGAGGAATTATGGCTAAAAAATTAGATACAGATAAAGATACATTAAACATCAGTAATCAGCTAGTAGAAGAATTATTATCAAAAGCAGATCCATCGGAGTTATTTGGTCGAGATGGTTTATTTCAACAGCTAAAGAAGCAAATAGTTGAGAAAATATTAGCAAGTGAGTTGGATCATGAATTAGGATATTCAAAACATAGCAAGATGCCAAAAGTAGATAATAATCGTCGTAATGGTAGCTATGAGAAGACAGTAATTGATGGGGATGGTCGTAAGCTGACAGTAGAAGTACCAAGAGATCGGGAAGGAGAGTATAATCCTCAATTAATACCAAAAGGGCTGAGGAGATTTAATGGATTTGATGAGAAAGTGATATCCCTTTATGGTCGCGGTATGACAGTCAGCGAGATCCGAGGGCATTTAGAAGAAATATATCAAACTGATGTATCTGGTGACTTGATATCCACCATAACAGATGGGGTAATAGAAGAAGTAACTAGGTGGCAAAATCGTTGTTTAGATAGGGTGTATCCAATATTATACTTGGACTGTATCTATGTAAAATCTAGAGACAATCACATAGTAATAAATAAAGCAGTATATTTAGCACTTGCTGTAAATATAGAAGGGAAAAAGGAGTTACTTGGCATTTGGATAGGCAAAAATGAAGGTGCTAAATTTTGGATGCAAGTAGTTACTGAGTTAAAGAATCGAGGAATTGAACAAATTTATGTTGCTTGTGTGGGGTTTAAAGGGCTTTCCAGAAGCTATAAGCAGTGTATTCCCGAGTACTATAGTACAATTATGTATTGTACTATCCAGCTATCAGCTTTATATTTAAATTCACTAAAAAAGCGTTGCTTCTCTTTGCTAATTGTGAAGGCTTCGTTAGATTGTTGCATCAATGGCTCAAGCAGCTTGTTGAGTCTAGTATTTTGGGCTATTCCGACTATATATTTTACATTATTTTCATCACACCAATCCAGCATCTGATGACGACAAAATCCACCATCACCACGAAAAATAATCTCTACTTCAGGCCACGATTGACAAAAACGCTTGACTAATAGAGATAATATTGCCCAGCTATGCTTTGCTTGTTCTAGCTTTGAGCTGCGAAGATTGCTTACTAACAGCTTTTTTCCACAAAAACATATAAAGGTAGAAAGCAATTATGACGATAATATCCATGATAAAACTTCCCCTCTTGATTGCCATAAATTTCATCATCAGTGGCATCAAAATCAAGTGTTAATTGTTTCGGCACGGTTTTATGAGATTCGACAAACTTGTCAATCATCACCTTATGAGCTTTAAGAGCAAATCCACGATCTGCTTTATTTTCTAAACGGCATAAAGTAGAGCTACTAGCCATATCGTCCAGTGTGTCTATACTTGTTTGCAAAGCTGGACATTTTCTTAAATTATCGTGATCATTTAAATCTTCATAACCAAGAGCAATACCATAAATACGCTGTTTGAGCATTGTTAAAATAGTATGAGTAATTTTATCAGAATCTCGCTTATCAGGAAAAATCTTAGCCAGTTCATTAGTTAGACCAAGTCTTTTATCTGCTTCTCTTAGCAATAATACACCTCCATCGCTACTAATATTACCTCCTGTGAAATTTATTTCTATTTGACGATTTTTTACTTTCGATTGGTAAATTAATCCTGTACAATTTGTCATGGCAAAACCCTCTATGTAATCTTCTTTTAACACTGATATTATATAGTATTACAAGGGTTTTAAGGTGGTCCCCTTTGTCTAGACAAAAATTTAGATAAATAGAGATATAATTCACAAAAATTAAATTGTTGTTTTTATACAATATTTTTTTCAAAATATACACATTCTGGAGTTTTATAATCCAAAGCTTGATGCATCCTTTGTCTATTATAAAAGTCCATATATTCGTTAATTGCTGTCTTTGCCTCCTTTACTGTTGTTAGAATAATCCGATAAATTTTTTCCTGTTTTAATGATCGCCAAAAACGTTCAATAAAAATATTATCTAAGGCTCGTCCCTTACCATCCATACTAATCAAGATATTATGTAGCTTTAGCATACTAATAAAATTCTCCGAGGTAAATTGTACTCCTTGATCAGTATTAAATATTTTTGGCATACCATATTTTTCTATAGCGTCTTCAAGGGCTGTTACACAAAATTCACTTTCCAAACTAATGGAGATTCGCCAACTTAGAATATAACGACTATACCAGTCAATAATAGCTACTAAATATACGAACCCTTGGCTCAGTCTTATATACGTTATATCTGCACTCCAAACCTGGTTTGGCAATACTATTTCTAATCCTTTTAGTAAATAAGGATATATTTTATGCGCTTGATTCCTCTTGCTTAAATTTATTTTAGGATAAACAGCTTCAAGACCCATTATCTTGTAGTAACGTCTAACAGCTTTACGACCTACCGAAAAACCTTGGGCTTGTAAATATTTAGCCATCCGCCGCATACCATAATATGGATGCATAGTATAGGTCTCATCAATTATTGCCATAATCTTGATATCTTGTTCACTAATACCAGTAGGTTGATAGTAATAGGTTGACCTGCTAATATCCAATAACTTACACTGTTGTACAATTGTTAACTTATTATGATTAGGCTCTATCATATTACACCTAACCTTTAATTCCAAACAATGCAGATTTTTTTTTGAGCCAGTCACACTCAACGCTTAACTGACCAATTTGCTCATATAGATTCTTGATTAACCCCTGCTGATTTGGATCAGCACTCTGTGTTTTATTCTTAAAACCTTGTACTAACAACTCAAGACCTTGTTTTTTCCAGTTACTTATCTGTGTTGCATGAACACCATACTTACTGGTTATCTGGGCTATTGTTAGCTCTCCCTTAATTGCTTCTATGACAATTTTGGCTTTCTCCTCAGCACTATATTGCCTTACTTGTTTTTTCATCTCTAGCTCTCCTTGTTTGCTAAAGAATTCTATCTCATTTTTCTTATTTTTCTGTCCAAAATATTGGAACCATTATATTGCAGTAATAATAGAATATATCAAACACATAACCGATGCAACACAAAGTCCAACACCAATCTCAATGGTAAAAATACCAATATGTTGAGCTAGCAATTTATCATCTGCCAAAGAATAATAATTTAAATAATTATCGTCAAATAATATTGATACCATACCGGTTAGGGCATAGATCAATACTCCGATAGTAGCCATACCAACTAGTAAATCAGTAGAGAAATATTGCCGTAATTTAAATTGACCATGAACTAAATCAAAACCAATTATCGTAGAAGCAAATATAGTGCCAGCCTGGAATCCGCCCCCTGGTGATGCATCACCATTAATTTGAATATATAAACCGTATAAAAATATATAAGGTAAGATAAAAAGAGTAATATGTTTTATAATAACAAAATTTTTAAGCATCTTTAGTATTTTTTTGTGAGAATAGTAATAATACCGATATTCCAGCAATTAAAATAACGGCAGTTTCTCCAAGAGTATCATACCCTCTATAGCTAGCCAATAGGGCTGCAACAAAAGATGGAATGCCAATGTCACTTTTAGTATGTTCAATATAATATTTGGTTAGATGGTTTTGCAATGGAGAATCTATCGCTCCATATTCTAATAAATCAATCCCTGCGAAGGCGAGTACTACTATAAAAATTATGCATATAATTGATGAACTTATTACTCGTGTTGGTTTAAGATTGTCGTTTTGTATGGCTGGTAATTTGCTTAGAAATCCTAAAAATACACAGCTAGATAAACAAGCACCAAGAGCGACTTCAGTCATTGCTACGTCGGGAGCATCCATCAGTAGATAAGATAAACCAATAAGTAAGCTAAACATAGAGTTTATTATTACTGTTTCTAATAAAGAGTTACAAAATATCAGCTTAATTGATACGACAACAAGTAATATCAAGATTCCCACAAGCAACCAGCTAGCTAGTTGGAAATTTATTATGTCTGGTATAACAAATAAGCGATCAATCATTTTAATTCTTTTGAGTTATTTGGGCTTAATAGGGAAGCCTTGCCAATTGCATGAGTAGATACCGGATTTAATATTAAAATCAATATAGCTGCAAAAACTAATTTAAAAGAGCTAGTAAAATCATGTTGTAAAAAAGCAAGCCCAACAAGTGATAAAGGTACTCCACAACATTCAATTACACTGGCAGCATGAATTTTTGTATAAAAGTCAGGAAATCGAAAAAGCCCAACAATGCCGGAAAATATTGCTATAATTCCAAGTAGGGTTAATCCATAACCAATAATAAATATCATAAATATCCTCAGAATTTAAATTTTGTTCACAGAGCCTAGGAACTATATTTGATTCCTCGTCAGTATTATAGTATGTGCATTAACTTTTTTAAATAGGGTTTTATAAAAGGCACAACAGGTTCTGGCATATTATCAAAAGAAAAAAAATCAAGTTTTTCAGATAAATGAGGCTCTTTATTTGAAATAATACCTTTAAATTTATTTATTTTAAAACAATAATTTAAATACGTTTCTTTATTATCTAAATTTTGACTATAATATGGATTTAAAATTAAATTCATATTATCTAATTGTGTTAGTATTCCAATTTCCTCTCTGGCTTCTCTTTGTGCGGCAATTTTTGGAGATTCATTTTTGTTTATCTTGCCTCCTGGAAGGGCAAAATAACCAGCAAAGGCAATTGTATTCATACGCTTCATCAAAAGAATCTTATTATCGTAAGATATAATGACCAAATGCACTAGTTTAATTAAGCCACTCTTCTTCATTTCATATACCATAGCTTATAAATAATTTTCTAATCACTTTTCTGGATTGCTTCGTCGACCTACGGTCTTCCTCGCTAATAGACGTTGATCACATACAACTTTTAAACTTCCCTGTCTAAAACTGCTTCCTCTTCTAACTTTCAACAGTTGTGGCTTCACGTCCCTTAGTAATGATAGAATAATGTTTAGCTATATCAACAAATGCTATTCTCCTTGAGCAAGCGAATACCCTGCTTTCCCATCAAATTCAAAGAGATTCTCAATTTTAATAAAATCTATTTCTGCCTTGCTTAAAGATTCAAGTAAATGGGCTATAGATAAATGGGTTATTCTTTCTCCATCCTTCCTTGCCATAAAGCGACAACACCAATGATCAGATAATAATTCAAATCTCTCATCTCTGGGCCATAATTTAAGTCCCATGGAAGATACGGTTTTTAATTCTAAGTCACCTAAACTGATAGTTTGAATTTTTTCTGCTACCTCATGGGCAGTCAATGCCACCATCTGTATGAATACATCACTACCTACCAATTCTTTAACTTCTTTATTATTAATCGAATATATCTGTTCAATAGTTTGTTGTTGAGCAACTACTGAGGAATATGCGGCTGCTTTGAGGGTAGAAGGTTCAGTACCTAGCCTTTTCACTACTTCATCGGCAAATTCCGTAGTACCAACTTTTCTGCTAGATATTTTGTCATTGTAGATATCTCCAGTATGAACCCCATCCTCAATGGTTTTTTTCCAGGCATTTTCTATTAATGCAGCAATATCATGTTGTCCGATGTGAACTAGCATCATAATTGCGGCGTTAAGCAAACCAGAAGGATTAGCTATATTACGACCGGCAATATCCGGGGCAGAGCCATGTACAGCTTCAAATAAAGCATAATTCTGCCCTATATTAGCAGAGCCAGCGAGTCCTACTGAACCAGAAATTTCTGCAGATACGTCAGATATAATATCACCATACAGATTTGAAGTTACAATGACGTCAAATAATTCTGGCTGAGCTGCTAGCCTGGCAGTGCCGATATCTATAAGATAATAGTCACCTTGAATCTGCTTATATTCATTAGCAATTTCCTCAAAAACCTTATGAAAAATCCCGTCAGACATTTTCATAATATTATCTTTACTGAAACATGTGACCTTTTTACGATTATTTTTTATTGCATACTCAAAGGCATATCTAATAATTCTTTCGCTACCAACTCGGCTGATTAGCTTAAGAGACTCATAAACATTGTGAGTTTGGCGATATTCAATTCCTGCATATAAATCTTCAACATTTTCCCGTACTATCACTACGTTTAGATGTGGATGTAGTGTTTTAACAAAAGGAGCATAAGAAATAGCAGGGCGAACATTAGCATAAAGAGATAGGGCTTTTCTAAGAGTTACATTTAAGCTTTTATACCCGCCGCCTAGAGGGGTGGTAATAGGTGCCTTTAGAAGTATCTTAGTTCTTGCCAATGATTGCCAAGTATCTTGTGCTATCCCTGAAGTATAATGCTTCTGGTATAATTTTTCTCCTACTTCCACTACTTCTATACGTATTCTAGCAGAAGCTTCCTTTAAAATATATAATACCGCTTGCATGATTTCTGGACCTATACCATCACCATAAGCCACTGTAATAGGCGTTAATTCTTTCATTATAGCCTCTATCAAATTAGATTAACATTCATTCGTATCAAACTGACGTCATTGCGAGGAGGAGTTAGCCTACTAAGCAATCTAATGAATGTAGATTGCCACGCTCACATACGTTCGCTCGCAATGACGAGCATTTTTACCAAAACGTCATTACGAGGATGACGGGTTGTAGGTTTATACGTCATTGCGAGGAGGCGTAGCCGACGAAGCAATCCATAAAAATTAATATAATATGGATTGCCGCGTCACCGCTTTGCGGTTCCTCGCAATGACGCTTGAGATGCATATACCTATACTAGTTATATTATTCGTATTTAATTATAACATGTTTTAATTGATTATTTAGCTCCGCTATTACTTCTTGGGTAATATTTAAGGTATTTTTAGCAAATAAAATTTGAGTATTAGGTATAACCAAATCAAGATTATGCTTTTCGGCTAAATCATTTATAATTTTTATGATTGTTTCTTGTACCTTACCTATGCCCTCAGCATGAGACTGTTCAAGGCGGGCTTTCCTATCTTGTATTTCTTTTTGTGCTATATTTACTTTTTTATTAAAAGCATTAACTTCTTGTTCAAAAGCTGACTCACTTACAGAATTACGTTTTTCCATTAATAAATTATCTATTTTTTTAAGTTCTATATCCTTTTTTGATAAATCTTGTCGAATTTGTTTACCTATCTGCTCTACAGCCTTTCTTATAGACTGGATTGCTGCAGAATGTTCTAAAACTGATTGTACGTCTACAATAGCAATTTTTGCGTCAAATCTATTGCCAACATTAGTATCAGACGCATAAATAGTTGAGCCGTAGTTAATTACTAAACAACTTATGATTGTTAACCAAATATAATGTTTCATATCTTTAATTTACTAATTCTATAAACCGCTTCGCCACAACAAAGCGGTTCCTTACAATGACAATTGTCATATATGGACGAGTGAATTTGTCAACAAAGAAAATAAAAAAATAGAGCCACAAAGGAAGCGGTCATATATTCGGCATCGAGTGCCATAATGGTTTCTGCATTCTTATAAATATCCTTGAGTGACCTCTCATTCTCACGGCTTCTAGAGCCTCGACATAATTACGGATTTTATTCAGAATACTTATTCATTAACTCTTTAACTTTCGTTCTCTTTATTGTTACTATTCTTTACTCGCAATATTTATCAATTACCAATTTTTATTTAGTTGACATAGTTTCTTCTTTTTTCTCAACTAAACTAATTTGCAACATATTCGCTACCATTGGTGACTACTGCATAAGCAATCCTTGCTAACTTATTTGCTAAACCAACACATATAATATTATATGATTTATTTTCAGCAAGTTTCTTCACTGCCCACTGCACTAGTTTATCTTTGATTCCTTACCACTTTTTGCTCTTATTGCTATTGTCCTTGCGGCTTGAATCAACATAGTTCTGGCATATCTATCTCCCTGTTTGGTAATCCCTCCTAAAACTATCTTATCTCCTGAGCTATGTTGCTTTGGTACCAAACCAAGCGAAGCAGCAAAATCCCTCGGGGTTGGATAACTTTCCATTGGGGCTACACTCAAACAACTAGCATTGATTGCTCCAATGCCAAAAATTGTCTGCAACCTAGTAGCTTTCTCACTTTGCTTATTATTGCTGATAATCAGCTTTTCTAAAGTTTTCTCTTTGTCACATAAATCCTCAATTTCTTTACATTCTAAAAGTAAAATTGACCGTATCCCAGAATTTATATAACCTTTACTATACGCTAACTCTACCTCCAGCCTACATGATTTGCAAAATTTATTTTTACTTAATTTTGTATTATAGCCATATTCACATAAACTTGATATTGTAGAATTAGTTTTTTGCACACGATCTCTGATCGTATTACTTCTAATTTTATGCAAAAATTTTATATCTTGTTCCTCTTTGCTTTTTGGCAGCATAGTTTTTAATTCTGGATCACGAGCCGCTTTGCATATTGCTAACGCATCGTTATAATCATTTTTCTGTTTCGATGTAGCATAAACTTTTACATCTTTTGTTTTCATTAGTTTGACTTGCAAACCAAGCTTAGCAATTTCCTGTGACCAATAATTAGCTCCTCCACATGCTTCCATAGCTGCCAATGAACTTTTATCGAGATTGCTTAAATAGGCTATTAACTCATCTCTTGTAACTTTTTGATAACCTATTTTTTTGCCATTTTGATCGACTTGCACCAAGTGCATACTATTTTTTGCTAAATCTATTCCTATTATAGTATTTTTTATGCTATTATTTATCATGGTATGGACCTATTAATTAAATTATTATTTAATTTGGAGCAGCTGAAAACTATTTTTCAGCTGACTCCGTACAAGTAAAGCATATTTCGCTTCACTCGTCCATACCATCATTCCCGCCTACTATTGTCATATATGGACGAGTGAATTTGTCAACAAAGAAAATAAAAAAATAGAGCCACAAAGGAAGCGGTCATATATTCGGCATCGAGTGCCATAATGGTTTCTGCATTCTTATAAATATCCTTGAGTGACCTCTCATTCCCACGGCTTCTAGAGCCTCGACATAATTACGGATTTATTCAGAATACTTATTCATTAACTCTTTAACTTTCGTTCTCTTTATTGTTACTATTCTTTACTCGCAATATTTATCAATTACCAATTTTTATTTAGTTGACATAGTTTCTTCTTTTTTCTCAACTAAACTAATTTGCAACATATTCGCTACCATTGGTGACTACTGCATAAGCAATCCTTGCTAACTTATTTGCTAAACCAACACATATAATATTATATGATTTATTTTCAGCAAATTTCTTCACTGCCCACTGCACTAGTTTATCTTTCGATTCCTTACCACTTTTTGCTCTTATTGCTATTGTCCTTGCAGCTTGAATCAACATAGTTCTGGCATATCTATCTCCCTGTTTGGTAATCCCTCCTAAAACTATCTTATCTCCTGAGCTATGTTGCTTTGGTACCAAACCAAGCGAAGCAGCAAAATCCCTCGGGGTTGGATAACTTTCCATTGGGGCTACACTCAAACAACTAGCATTGATTGCTCCAATGCCAAAAATTGTCTGCAACCTAGTAGCTTTCTCACTTTGCTTATTATTGCTGATAATCAGCTTTTCTAAAGTTTTCTCTTTGTCACATAAATCCTCAATTTCTTTACATTCTAAAAGTAAAATTGACCGTATCCCAGAATTTATATAACCTTTACTATACGCTAACTCTACCTCCAGCCTACATGATTTGCAAAATTTATTTTTACTTAATTTTGTATTATAGCCATATTCACATAAACTTGATATTGTAGAATTAGTTTTTTGCACACGATCTCTGATCGTATTACTTCTAATTTTATGCAAAAATTTTATATCTTGTTCCTCTTTGCTTTTTGGAAGCACAGTTTTTAATTCTGGATCACGAGCCGCTTTGCATATTGCTAACGCATCGTTATAATCATTTTTCTGTTTCGATGTAGCATAAACTTTTACATCTTTTGTTTTCATTAGTTTGACTTGCAAACCAAGCTTAGCAATTTCCTATGACCAATAATTAGCTCCTCCACATGCTTCCATAGCTACCAATGAACTTTTATCGAGATTGCTTAAATAGGCTATTAACTCATCTCTTGTAACTTTTTGATAACCTATTTTTTTGCCATTTTGATCGACTTGCACCAAGTGCATACTATTTTTTGCTAAATCTATTCCTATTATAGTATTTTTTATGCTATTATTTATCATGGTATGGACCTATTAATTAAATTATTATTTAATTTGGAGCAGCTGAAAACTATTTTTCAGCTGACTCCGTACCAGTAAAGCATATTTCGCTTCACTCGTCCATACCATCATTCCCGCGTAAGCGGGAATCTAGACCCCCGCACTGAAGCAGGGGTGACACTACCAATTATTGGAAGGTAAATAAGTAAATGAATATTTTTTTGTCAAAATATATAAATAATCTTGATAAGAAAGGTAGGGTTTCGGTACCTGCTAGCTATAGAGCAGCTTTGTCTAGCCAGTCATTTAATGGGGTTATTGTCTATCCGTCTTTTAGAAATAAGTGTATTGAAGCGTGTAGTTTAAAGAGGCTTAAGGAGTTAAGCCAAATGATTCAAACCTTAGACCCATATTCTGAGGAACGAGATGCTTTTGAAACAATCATTCTTGGCGGGGCCCAGCTTACGTTTGATGGTGAAGGTAGGGTGATTTTGCCTAAATCTTTAATAGAGCATTCTGATATATCAGAGCAGGTTTGTTTTGTAGGAAAGGGATTAGTTTTTGAAATTTGGCAGCCGCAAAATTTTGAGACCTATCTTTCCTCAGCTCGGCAAATAGCTCAAAATAACCGTTTAACTCTTAAGAATATTAATAAGGAAATATGATACAAGAGTCCTCTCATACAGCTGTTATGTTAAATGAAGTTAAGGAAGTCTTGTGTCCTAAAAATGGTGGAATTTATCTGGATTGCACTTTTGGTTTTGGTGGTTATAGTCGAATGATACTCGATTCTTGTAATTGTCAATTAGTGGCAATTGATCGTGATCCAAATGTTATAACTTACGCCAATCAGTTGATAAAAGATTATCCTGGTAGAGTGAGATTTATTCAAACAGGGTTTGCTGAAAGCTTTTCAGAATTAGGTTCATTGAAATTTGACGGCATAGTTATGGATTTAGGGGTTTCTTCTATGCAGATTGATTCTGGCGATAGGGGATTTTCCTTTACTCATGATGGTCCACTCGATATGAGAATGAGTGAAATAGGTCAGAGTGCTGCAGATTTTATAAATAATGCTGATGAACAAGAAATAGCGGATGTGATTTATAAATATGGCGATGAGTCTTATTCTCGAAGAATCGCTAAAAGGATTGTAGAACATAGGAGGTTAGAGCCTATTACCAATACAGCAAGGTTTGCTTATATTGTTCGTAGTAGTATAGGTTTTCGAAAAGGTAAGATAGATACCGCTACCAAGAGTTTTCAAGCAATTCGCATTTACATTAATGATGAATTGGGTCAATTAGAAAGATTTCTAAGTAATAGCAAAAATATTCTAGCAGCAAATGGTCACCTAGTAATTGTCTCATTTCACTCATTAGAAGACCGAATTGTTAAGAATTTTTTTAAAGCAAATTCTGCTAAGTTAGTTGCCAGGTCTAAATATGCGGCAAAGGTTTTTACTAAAGAAAATTCTAAGGAATGGCTTAAGATTCTTACAAAGAAGCCATTATGTCCATCGTCTAGAGAAATTGCACTTAATCCAAGAGCAAGGTCTGCAAAGTTAAGGGCTGGACAGAAAATAGATGGTGCTACATATGGCGGTTAGAATATTTAGTTATATAGCTGTCTGTACTATAATTTTTTCCATTTATGGGTTATTTAAAGTGAAAGATAAGGTTATTATCTTACATTATCAGCTTGGAGAGGTTTCAAAACAACTGATTGATGAGAGTAATAGAATTCACGTGTTAAAAGTCGAACAATCATACCTTACTTCTCCAGCTAGACTAAGAAAATTATCATCACTTTATTTACAATTAGATACTGTTAAAGTCAAGCAAATGATTAGTGATCCTTTAATGCCTGATAGTAAGAAATATGTCAAGTCTCATGAAGTGAGTGGTTCATATTTTAATAAAACCAATATTAAGTGGCGTTATAAAACAACTCCTAATAGTAAATACATAAAAACTGTTTCAACTAAAAAATCAGAGTATATTCGATGAAAGGTACTCTTTTTGCCTATGAATACGCCATTGTAAGGAGGCGTAAGCCGATGAAGCAATCTAATGAGTATGGATTGTCACGACCACTTCATGGTCTCGCAATGACGGAAGGACTTCTTAGCCACTGGTCATTGCGAGGAGGTACTTTAGTACCGACGAAGCAATCCAGGAAAGTGATTAGGAATGGATTGCTTTGTTCGAGTTTCGTGGTTCATCGCAATGACGCGAGTAGGTTATGAATAATAATATAGTTTTATTAGCATTGATAAAAAATACTATAACTAAAATGAAAAGAAGTTTTAGTAATATTATTTTATGGGATATTTGTGCTGACAATACCAAAATCAGATTATTCATAGTTAGCTTTTGTTTTGCTGTGTTTTTTTGTGGGTTATCATACCGCTTAATAATCGTTGCGACTAATGGTTATGTTAAACCAGAATATCAAGTAAAGAGTAGTAACTTTAGAAAAGAGATAGTAGACCGTAATGGTAATTTATTAGCAGTTAACTTACCCTCTTCCTCATTATTTGTTAATCCACAGAAAGTAATCAACCCAGAGCAATCTTTAGAAAGATTATCTAAAATCTTGCCTGAGATTGATAAAACGAAATTACTTGCAGAACTAAACGGTAATAAAAGTTTTGTGTGGGTAAAAAGGGATTTATTGCCAAAAGAGCAAGAGGCGGTGTTAAATTTGGCAATGCCAGGCTTTAGTTTTGAACAAGAACAAAAGAGGATATATACTTTCTCTAATTTATTATCACATGTTATAGGATATGTGGGTAGGGATTTGGCTGGTCTTGCTGGGCTGGAAAGGGGTTATGACAAATTTTTAACTAATTCGGATTTTGACTTAGCACAGCCAGAACAACTTAAAAAACCACTTAAATTATCTATAGATGTAAGATTACAGAATATCCTAAATGAAGAAATAGATAAGACATTAAAGGAATTTAGTGCAATAGGAGCGGTAGGGATAATTGCCAATCCTAATAATGGTGAAATTTTAGCTCTGATTAGTAAACCTGATTTCAATCCACATTACCCGAGTAGTGCAAAGCCAGAAGAGTTATTTAATATGGCAAGTCTTGGTATTTATGAGATGGGGTCGGTATTTAAAACCTTAACTATGGCTGTAGGTTTTGATACTGATGCTATAGCAATGAACGATGCTTATGATATTAGCTATATGAAGGTAGGGGCGTTTAATGTAAAAGATTATCACCCAAGGCATGGATGGCATAGTGTTCCAGAAATTTTTCTGCATTCATCAAATATTGGGGTTAGCCAAATTATGTTAGAAGTCGGCAAAAATGATTTCAAAAAATACTTAAAAAGATTAGGGTTACTAGATCAGCTTAAAATTGAATTGCCAGAGAGAGGCACCCCTCTGTTTCCATCCGATAAGAGATGGAGTGATTTAACGAGTGTTGTCATGTCATATGGCTACGGTATTTCAATTAGTCCTTTACACTTTATACAAGCAGTATTGCCGGTAGTGAATGGTGGGACATTATATGATTTGACTCTAATCAAAAGACAAGATGAGCGTCTTGTTGGTACAAAGGTTTTTAGTGAAAAAACCTCTAGGCAAATGAGTGAATTATTTCGTTTGGTGGTAAAAGAAGGAACCGGACGTAGAGCTGATGTAAAAGGATATCTTGTTGGTGGGAAGACTGGTACGGCTGAGAAATTAACGGCAGATGGGCATGGCAAAAGAAAATATCTTAAGAATAGCAGAATGTCATCATTTTTAGGTTTATTACCAGCCTCTAATCCACAATATGTTATTTTTATAATGTTTGACGAACCAAAAGGAACAAAGGAGTCCTTTGGTTTTGCTACCTCTGGTTGGACTGCCGCTCCTACCGTTGGGAGAGTCCTTGAGCGAATGGTGTCACTATATGGAATAGAGCCGATTGAAAAAGGCGAGGAATTGTGATAACGAAGAATGGGCGATTGCCCATAGTACCCTACAATTTTTGTAAAGATGGTATTAGGATAGAAAAAAGTTTTTGTTTGGGAGGTATTAATAATGTGGATATTAGCTGCGTTATGGCTGTTGTAGATTGATAAAAAGCATTTTTGATATGATCAAAGCCATAGGTAAATAATGAAAACAATTGTCTTTCAATGGTTTTGTACCGTTTTATTCGGATGGGATTTAAGGCATTTTGTATTATTCGAGTCTGTCCTATAGTTTGTGTAAGTTGCAAAGAAAGCAGTAAGAGATTACTAACTTCTTTGGCTCTCTGATGAATCATCTGTAATTCTGGAATAATAAATGCCTTACCGTTAACTTTTTTAAATTCAGGATTTAAATCTACTGCTTTTGCTCCTAAACTTTTACCGTCTTTTGTAAATCTCCTAGTAGTAACAAGCAGATGAGCATGCCAATTTCGTTCTCCATTATACGTTAATTCGGGATAAGGATTAGTAAAAATGCTTTAGCTATAACTAATACAAGATTTTGGATATGTATAAATTGCATTTCTGTGAATTCATACATTAATTGCTCTTCGTAGTGTATATATGTCTGCTATTTTTACTAATCCTTATCCCGAATTAACGTGTAACATGAAATTAGTACGTAGTTTACAGAAATTGATGTTGAAATCAAGAACAAATAAATTACTTGCTATAAGACGTGTTACCCAAATCAATAAAGGGAAGAAAAGTCCTGGTATTGATAAAATAGTTGTTAATACAGATAAAGAAAGAAATTTGTTAATGGAAAAGTTAGCAAATAATAATCTATCATCTGTTAAACCGATCAAGCGTGTGTATATTCCCAAACGAAAAGGCAAACTTAGACCTTTAGGTTTACCTATTATTTTGGATAGATGTATGCAAACTGTTGTTAAATCAGCACTTGAACCATTTTGGGAAGCTAAGTTTGAAGGTAATAACTATGGTTTCAGACCTGGACGTAGCACCCACGATGCAATACAGAGAATTTCTGCTATTGTCTGCCCTGGCACAACCAGGGGGTGGATACTAGATGCTGATATTAAAGGTGCATTTGATAATATTGATCATAATGTTCTTTTGAAAATTATAGGAAATTTTCCAGCACGAAATTGGATTAAAGCATGGCTTAAATCTGGTGTGATGGAAGAATATCAATTCACCAAAACAACAGTTGGAACTCCTCAAGGGGGAGTAATCAGTCCATTACTTTTAAACACAGCTCTTCATGGAATGGAAGACATACTTAACATAACTTATGATAAATATGATCATCTCCATCCAAAATCTGAATATGCTTTAGTAAAATATGCTGATGATTTTATAGTTTGTGCAAAATCTGAAAGCTCTTGTATTAAAGCAAAGAAGATAATTAACGATTGGTTAAATATTAGAGGATTAACATTATCAGAAGAAAAAACCAAAATACTCCATATTAAGGAAGGATTTGACTTTCTGGGATTTAATATTCGTCAATATAATACCAAAAGTACAAGAAAAGGTGTAACACTACTAGTTAAACCATCCAAAGATACTATAAAATCATTCAAAAAACGAATGATGATAGAATGGAAAAGAAGTTTCTCATGGGAAATTGATAAAGTAATTGACAATCTTAATCCTAGAATAATGGGATGGTGCAGTTATTTTAATAAAGTTATCTCTAAGAGAACTTTTACTCAACTAGATCGGTGGATGTGGATGCGACAAGCAAGATTTGTGTGTCGAAGACATCCTAATAAATACTGGTGGTGGCTTAAAGAAAAGTATTGGGGCAGAATCAAAGCACGAAATGATAATTGGGTTTTTACGAATAAAAGTAAAGAGCTATATCTATGGAAATTACAATGGACAGCAATCAAAAGGCATATTCTAGTTAAAGGCAAAGCATCTCCTGATAATCCAGAACTTAAGGAATACTGGCAAAAACGTCAAGCTAGTAAACCAAAGTACTTCTTCAAAACCAGACAGATTCTTTGGCGTAGACAAGAAGGTAAATGTCCTGTTTGTTTAGATTCAATAGATAATGGGGAAAATGTGCAAGTCCATCATAAAAGACCTACAAGATGTGGCGGCACTGACCATATTAACAATTTGTGCTTATTGCATACAAATTGTCATAGGCAAGTACATAGCAAGCGAGGTCAACTAATTGCAGCTGTTAGTAAATTGCTTGAGCCGTATGCGGAGTAATTCGCTTGTACGGTTCTTTGGGAGGAAAGCACGCTAAGTGCCTACCTACCCGCTGTAACCTAATCTGAAGTTAGGTTAATAACCTATTCTCTGTAGCTTTTCAGCTGCTACTTAAAATAATCGCAATATCTTCGTTTATATTAATTTGCTGGTTCGGTAGGAGTGGGGATTCTTGAATTATCCTATCCATTTATTATTGCTTGTAGTCTTCTGTTGTATCAATTATCTGGTTCAGAAAAAAATATGAATAATTTTTATTGAAACTCTATAATTCATTGGACTTCTTAAATTTATTGTGCATTCATGACATGTAAGCAATAATTTTTAGAATATTATACTTATATGGAAAATGTCATAAAACAAAGATTAAAATTACAACAAAAGAAAGCTAAAATTATTACTGAAGAAGCTAAAATTAAAATTATAGAAAGAAAAATGCGTACTCGTCGCTTAATTGAACTGGGCGGATTGATTGCTAAAGCAAAGCTTGATGACTTACCTACCAATAGTTTATTTGGAGCATTAGTCTCTTTGAAAAATGAATTAACAGAGTTCCCACATATCAAAGACCAATGGACTAAAATTGGTCGAAATATTTTTGATCAAGAATTAAAAGATAAGCCTCTCTTATCTTAAAAGTTAACCATTCTGCAAGTGCAGAGCTTAATATTACGGCATGAATGCCTAATGTCATAGGTACCCAACACTTATTGTTGAAGTTGGAAAGCATGCATAATGTGTTTTCATAGTAATGAAAACAACATAGCAGTGGTATTTGGACTTTGGACAAAATAATTTAGCCTATATTTAGCAACTTATAATCTATATGAGATATAAAGTAATTTACTTGAGATTGTAAAAATATTAACTATAGATTAATAATAATCTTAAAAAGTTTATCAATCTATAGTTAATATTTTTACAATCTCAAGTAAATTACTTTATATCTCATATAGATTATAAGTTGCTAAATATAGGCTAAATTATTTTGTCCAAAGTCCAATACTTTAGTGTGATAATGATTTTTATCAATGAGTAAGGAAATAGTTAAATCTAATTTGGATACATCAATTCCTAAAATTGGTTTAGACATTATATTGCTCCTTGGAAGATGAGGTTTAAAAAAGGAAACAAGACTTTAGCTAACCATGTTTATACAGAATAAGTATAGACTTTTCTTAAGATACTGTTCAGCTTTAGGCTTGTGAAAGAGGGCTCTTATCAGAACCACAGATTTAATATCTAGTCGCATTTACAGAGTCACCTCTTTCTACCTTCAAAAGTAAGCTAACTCCTTTGAAAGCATTCTTGCAAGTATTTTTCTTGCTCTCTCAAGATACATGTCGCATATGTTGGACAATAGAAAAAAGATTGATATAATGACCTAAAAAAGATGTTAATATGTGTCGTATTACTGCAAGATTATTACCATATTTCAAAGGATTTTGTTCTTCACCAGAAATAATAATGTTATTTGTCTATATGAAATGCCGATTTTCTTTAAGTTATCGAGATTTGGAAGAAATGATGAGTATAAGGGGAGCAAAAATTGATCATTCTACATTACAAAGATGGGTTATAAGATTTGTACCATTGATAGATCAGGTGGTTAGAAAAAGCAAGAAGCCAGTTGGTAGTAGTTGGAGAATGGATGAGACTTATATTAAATTAAACGGTAAATGGGTTTATTTATATAGAGCACTAGATAGTCTTGGTAATACTGTAAACTTTCTGCTACGTAAGCATAGAGACAAGCCTGCAGCACTTGCATTTTTTCGTAAAGCTTTCAGAGAGAATAATTTTCCTGAGAAAGTAGTAATTGATAAAAGCGGTAGTAATACGGCTGCTCTTAATGATCTGAATACAGAAGCTCCTGAAGATTATAAAATTAAGGTTATTCAGAAAAAATACCTAAATAATCTTGTAGAACAAGATCATAGGTTTATCAAAAAACGTACAAAGCCAATGCTTGGTTTTAAGAGTTTTCATTCTGCAGAAATGACTATTACCGGTATAGAAAATGTTCGTATGATTCAAAAAAGACAAATAATTGGAGCTAATGATAATCTTTCTACTTTTGAGAATTTTGCTATGTTAATGGCATCATAATGTCCAAAATATAAGTTGTAACAATTTTGGTATAGCATAATTTATAGATGCGACAGAACCATTGCTGTCAAGTGTAAGATTTTGTTAAAAAATCTTATCTTTTCTAGATAAGATTTATAAAATTTATGTTGAAACGACGCACTGCAAGTGCGGGGTTTTTCTCCCAAAGTGGGAAAATAAAACCGCTTGACTACAAATAGAATATTACTTATAATGGTTTGATTTCAACTAATTAAAAATTATTTATTCTATGTATTATCACTTACAAGCGAGAACTCTTACAATATTACCCTGTCAAACATCACAACAAGGTGTTAAAGATCTAGCACATTATTTTGCAAAACCTGAACCAGTGGAATCGATATGTAGTAGGGATGTAGATCAGTATATAGATTGGGATATTATAAAGCGTATTATTGAAAGATCACCTTCTAATATTAAGAGTTTGAATATAAGAAACATGAAGGTAAATGGGGGTGAAGCATTACTAGAAATAATGTCTCAACCGCATTTAGAATATATTAATTTGCCCTCGGTAAAAGAATCTGATTTTTGGTTTCTTGTGCGGTGTGATAAAAATTTATATATCAAAATATTAGATCTTCTAAAAAATAATACCACTATAATTGGTTTGAACATATCTTGGCATGATAAGTCCATGTCACATGAGACTATGGATTCTTATTATCAATATCCTAAAGTACAAAAAGCTGCAAAAGCAATGGTAGAAAATAATAAGACTCTCAAAAAGTTTGTTATCAGTACTTCTTGTTTGGAGTACAAATACTCTGAAATTATATATGATATTTTCAAAAATAGTGTTTCTTTAGAGCAGGTATATTGTAGTCCTGATACATTGAGTAATGCATTAGCTACTCAATTTAACACAAATAGAGAAAACTTAATTTCAAAATGGAATGATGCAGCGATTCCAAATATGTCATAGAAGGAAGGTAAGTAAAAGGATATGGAATAAGTTTTTCGTAGAGGAATAGTTAAAAAAGTAGTCAAAGTTGGATAAATTATCTAAGATAATATCAATATAATATTGGTATCAAGTTATGCATTCAAAGAAACATTTAAGTTTTAGTGCAATCAGAAGTATGATTGCAGATAAATTTGCTGGTATAGAAGATAGAAGGGGTGTAAATAGTAGTAATAGTATAGCAGATATTATGTTATCTGGTTTGGCGTGTATGTATTTTCAATCAGTATCTTTGCTAGAATTTCAAAGGCGTATGGAAAGGAAGGAACAACGTAATAATCTGCGTAGCATGTTTACAGTACAATCGCTTCCTAGCGATCAGGGGATGAGGAACGTAATAGACCAAGTAGATAGTGACGTAACGTTTAGACCTATTTTCAAAGAATTATTTAGTAAATTACAACGAGGGAAGCATCTAGAACAATATCAAATATTTCCTGGTAAATACTTATTAAATGTTGATGGTACACAATATTACAGCTCTGATAAAGTGAGTTGTAAACGTTGCCTAATTAGAGGGCATAAAAATAACCAATATCATTGTCATCAAGTATTACAAGGGGCTATTGTAAAATTTGGGTTACGACAAGTAATACCAGTAATGCCTGAGGAAATTCGTGTACAAGATGGTGATGAGAAAGAGGATTGTGAGACGAATGCTTTCAAGAGATTTTTGACAAGATTTAGAAAGGATCATGATAAATTAGGGATAATAATCAATGCTGATGCCTTATATGCAACAACTCCAGTGATAGAAACAATTCGTGATCATAAAGCTAATTATATTTTTAAAGTAAAACCCAATAATCATAAGACATTAATGGATAATGTTCAATCTGTAGATAAATCAAAGATAGAGACATTGAGCCTTAGAAGGAACAAATTGATAATTGAATGGGTTAATGATGTTGAATTATTTACTAGCACTAAGGTAAGAACAAATTATATAGCGGCATGGGAGCTAGTGCCGCAGAAAGATGGTAGTAACAAAAGTCAGTATTATGGTAAATGGATTACTGATCTAGAAATCACCTCAGATAATGCTAAAACAATAATAGACGGAGCAAGAGCACGTTGGAAAATAGAGAACGAATGCTTTAATAGCTTAAAGAATCATGGTTATAATATAGAACATAATTACGGTCATGGTTCTGAGAATCTATGTTATAATTTCTACAATTTTACTTTGTTAGCATTTACTATTCATCAAATACACCAATTAGTTGATAAATTATTTCAAGAAATGAGGGAGCAATTTGGTAGATTAGGATCGTTATGGGAACGAATAAGAAGTTTAGTAGACCTTTTTTTCTTTGAATCAATGGAAATGTTATGGGAGATATTAGCTGGCAAACGAGATTACAGAGTCCCGCCAATATAGATTCGACCTATCAAAAGCTTTTTCTAGAGCAATAGACTTATTTATTGCTAACCGTTGGTTTTTACCAAATTGATTACAATAACGTGAATTATGATAAG
Source organism: Rickettsia endosymbiont of Oedothorax gibbosus (assembly GCF_936269705.1). Lineage (NCBI taxonomy): Bacteria > Pseudomonadati > Pseudomonadota > Alphaproteobacteria > Rickettsiales > Rickettsiaceae > Rickettsia > Rickettsia endosymbiont of Oedothorax gibbosus. The sequence goes on along the minus strand of NZ_OW370493.1, from coordinate 1,577,930 downwards.
TTTATAAAAACTTGTATAAAAATATTTATAGAATTCAAGAAAATACATACAAATCTTTAACAGAAAAATAGATTATTCGTCTTAAAGTTGAGTGGATCGCAATGCTAAAATTTCCCTATGTATCCATAATGTCATATTTGGAATTGCTGGATCCCATAACTAATAAAGTAAAACAACGGGTTGTTCGACATATTGGTAGTGCATCAGACCAAGAAGAAATAACTAAAATAACCTGAGTTTGACGTAAGCACCAAACAAAATGCTAAGCATTATGTAATAACATAAACAAACTGTTGGTGGTGAGCTATGGTAAAAATAAAACCTTCTTTCAAACTAGTGTGTTAGGAGAAAGAATATTTGAAAAGTAAGAAGGGAGGGATTATAAAGTTCTCGAATAATAACAACAAAATTGGAGAATATATTATGATCCCTCTTACGGAGATTTTCTGCTTAATTGATGATTTTTGCAAGCATTTTGATACGGAGCAAAATAAATATATATTACCAAATCCTAACCGTAAGCGTAAAGTAGTTTGCAGTATAGGGCTCTCAGAGATTATTACTATTATAGTAATGTTTCACTTGAGTCACTACCGTACCTTTAAAGATTTTTATTTATGCTACCTATGTCAAAGTTATAGAAAGGAATTTCCAAAACTTGTGAGCTATAGTCGTTTTGTTCAGTTAATGCCAATGAGCTTCATGCCCATGGTGTTACTGCTAAAAAGCCTATCAGGAAAACAAACTGGTCAATATTATATCGACTCTACTAAACTTCCTGCTTGCCATAATTTAAGAATTAATAGACATAAAGTATTCAAAGACATAGCAAAAAGAGGTAAGACTTCCACTGGGTGGTTCTTTGGTTGTAAGCTACATATTGTCATTAACAGTTGCGGAGAGATTATGAGTTTTTCTTTAACTCCAGGAAATGTTGATGATAGAGCAGTGGTAGAAAATTTAGTAGATAAATTACAAGGCTGGCTTTTTGGTGATCGTGGGTATATCAATAAAAAACTCACTCAATCCCTTGCTAATCAAGCTTTAGAACTAATAACAAAAATTAAAAGTAATATGAAAGAAAGAATAATAGATCCTATTAAAAAGCGGTTTTTAAATAAAAGGTATATTATTGAAACCATTAACGATCAACTAAAAAACCTTTGTCATATAGACCATACAAGCCATAGATCTGTTATGAATTTTCAAACTAACGTATTAGCTGGACTGCTTGCCTATGTTTTTAAGCCTAATAAAATTTCTGTAGCTTTTGGAAAATTAAACAATCTCAACCTTCCTCTTACATCAAACTGAGGTTAGTTTATATAATATTCTATTGTAGTAAAATAAATTACTAAATACAAAAGTAAGATTGCATATTATAGTTCTATAATATATATTATGGAAAATAGGGTTAATAGATGGTATGGACGAGTTTAATTAATAGGTCCATACCATGATAAATAATAGCATAAAAAATACTATAATAACCTGAGTTTGACGTAAGCACCAAACAAAATGCTAAGCATTATGTAATAACATAAACAAACTGTTGGTGGTGAGCTATGGTAAAAATAAAACCTTCTTTCAAACTAGTGTGTTAGGAGAAAGAATATTTGAAAAGTAAGAAGGGAGGGATTATAAAGTTCTCGAATAATAACAACAAAATTGGAGAATATATTATGATCCCTATTACGGAGATTTTCTGCTTAATTGATGATTTTTGCAAGCATTTTGATACGGAGCAAAATAAATATATATTACCAAATCCTAACCGTAAGCGTAAAGTAGTTTGCAGTATAGGACTCTCAGAGATTATTACTATTATAGTAATGTTTCACTTGAGTCACTACCGTACCTTTAAAGATTTTTATTTATGCTGCCTATGTCAAAGTTATAGAAAGGAATTTCCAAAACTTGTGAGCTATAGTCGTTTTGTTCAGTTAATGCCAATGAGCTTCATGCCCATGGTATTATACCAATTGCAATAATTAACGCAGTGGTGTAAAATGGGTTTTTAACTGATAAAGGTACTCAAATGGCTAGGTTAATATTACCACAAGGTTTTCATGGTCATGATTTTATAAAAATGATGAAACATGAGCCGCATGGTCGAAATCGTATACGTTTATTGGCGATGTATCACCTTCAATTAGGCAAATCTTTAAAAGCCATATCTGAAATAGTGAAGTCACACTGGAAAACTGTGCAATCATGGCTCAGAAGATTTAGGAATCATGGTTTTGAAGGATTATTTGAATCACAAAGAAGCGGCGCCCCTAGGAAGATTAACACTATACAAGAGTCTGCTCTTTTTGATAAAATCAATACGCTCAGTGAAAGTAAAACTGGTGGGTATATAACTGGAAAGGAGCTACATATCATGTTACTTGAGGAATATGGTGCTAAATGCGCTTTAAAAACAGTCTACAATACTATGCACCGCCTTGGTTTTAGCTGGATTACTTCTCGTTCAATGCATCCAAAGTCAAATCAAGAGACTCAAAATACATATAAAAAAACTTCCCAGACATGTTAACAAAATTATTACCAAAAAATATCGATAGATGTAAAGTTGATATATGGTCTCAGGATGAAACTCGAGTTGGGCAACAAGGTAGCTTAACTCGTATATGGGCTAAGCGTGGCACTAGACCCCGTAAAGTTCGGCAACAGCAATTCATTTCAACATATATTTATGGAGCTGCTTGCCATGATACAGGAGAAGCTTTTGCATTAATTTTACCATATGCAAACACACAGGCAATGAATAAATTCTTAGAAGAGCTTTCTCGCAGTATTCAAGGCAACCGACATATAGCTTTACTAACGGATAATGCAGGTTGGCACACAGCCAAAAAACTAACTGTGCCAAGCAATATCACTTTGATACCGCTTCCGCCCTATGCACCGGAACTTAATGCAATGGAACAAGTTTGGGAATGGATCAAAAATCATTTCTTGTCTAACCAATGTTATGGTGTATATGAAGATATCGTCACTATGGCTTGTTACGCTTGGAATCAATTTGCTCATAATGTAGATTTAGTAAAATCAATTATGTATAGAGACTGGATAAACACACCGTGTTAATTATTGCAATTGGTATTACTGCTAAAAAGCCTATCAGGAAAACAAACTGGTCAATATTATATCGACTCTACTAAACTTCCTGCTTGCCATAATTTAAGAATTAATAGACATAAAGTATTCAAAGACATAGCAAAAAGAGGTAAGACTTCCACTGGGTGGTTCTTTGGTTGTAAGCTACATATTGTCATTAACAGTTGCGGAGAGATTATGAGTTTTTCTTTAACTCCAGGAAATGTTGATGATAGAGCAGTGGTAGAAAATTTAGTAGATAAATTACAAGGCTGGCTTTTTGGTGATCGTGGGTATATCAGTAAAAAACTCACTCAATCCCTTGCTAATCAAGCTTTAGAACTAATAACAAAAATTAAAAGTAATATGAAAGAAAGAATAATAGATCCTATTAAAAAGCGGTTTTTAAATAAAAGGTATATTATTGAAACCATTAACGATCAACTAAAAAACCTTTGTCATATAGACCATACAAGCCATAGATCTGTTATGAATTTTCAAACTAACGTATTAGCTGGACTGCTTGCCTATGTTTTTAAGCCTAATAAAATTTCTGTAGCTTTTGGAAAATTAAACAATCTCAACCTTCCTCTTACATCAAACTGAGGTTAAATTAGTTACTATATATCTTGGATTCTCACCAAGGCTAATTACTTCTGCTTTACCAACTATCTTACGATGACGACTCCAGCTATCAGCTTTATATTTAAATTCACTAAAAAAGCGTTGCTTCTCTTTGCTAATTGTGAAGGCTTCGTTAGATTGTTGCATCAATGGCTCAAGCAGCTTGTTGAGTCTAGTATTTTGGGCTATTCCGACTATATATTTTACATTATTTTCATCACACCAATCCAGCATCTGATGACGACAAAATCCACCATCACCACGAAAAATAATCTCTACTTCAGGCCACGATTGATGAAAACGCTTGACTAATAGAGATAATATTGCCCAGCTATGCTTTGCTTGTTCTAGCTTTGAGCTGCGAAGATTGCTTACTAACAGCTTTTTTCCACAAAAAACATATAAAGGTAGAAAGCAATTATGACGATAATATCCATGATAAAACTTCCCCTCTTGATTGCCATAAATTTCATCATCAGTGGCATCAAAATCAAGTGTTAATTGTTTCGGCACGGTTTTATGAGATTCGACAAACTTGTCAATCATCACCTTATGAGCTTTAAGAGCAAATCCACGATCTGCTTTATTTTCTAAACGGCATAAAGTAGAGCTACTAGCCATATCGTCCAGTGTGTCTATACTTGTTTGCAAAGCTGGACATTTTCTTAAATTATCGTGATCATTTAAATCTTCATAACCAAGAGCAATACCATAAATACGCTGTTTGAGCATTGTTAAAATAGTATGAGTAATTTTATCAGAATCTCGCTTATCAGGAAAAATCTTAGCCAGTTCATTAGTTAGACCAAGTCTTTTATCTGCTTCTCTTAGCAATAATACACCTCCATCGCTACTAATATTACCTCCTGTGAAATTTATTTCTATTTGACGATTTTTTACTTTCGATTGGTAAATTAATCCTGTACAATTTGTCATGGCAAAACCCTCTATGTAATCTTCTTTTAACACTGATATTATATAGTATTACAAGGGTTTTGTCTCTATTCTTTCATGCAATATTCAGGCTAGCCTCCAATTTTCCTAAATTGACTATAGTTGAAGAATTCTAGAGCTTGTAAAAATATCATAAATTACAGAAAAGTTACTAATTATTGTCTATATTTTAAGAAAAAGTATTTAATATTACTTGATTATTACTTACAAATCTGTCTTAATTTAAATAATAGGTTCCTTGTATAGCTTTATTGAAAGAGAAATTTGGAAAGAAAAATTAAGCAAAGAACTTCCACTAATAAAATATTTAGTACGATTTTTTGCTTAATTTTGACAACAAAATTACCTTACAATTAGTAAAGTTATGCAAAAATCTGTTACTAAATATAATTACAATGAATATATGAGAGGATATTATGCCACTATTACCATTTTTTAAAAAAACTACAGACATCGGTGTATCTGCAAAGTCAATTGAAACAAATTTGGAATTTTTCAAAGACTATGACAGTATTGAGAAAATTAATGAAACGTTCAGTAAACATCAGTTTGAAGCACTTAACAAGGAAGGTACTAACTTAATTGCCAAGATAAGCCAGTTCGATAAAAATTTAGCTGGAGAGATAGAAAAGTTAAGTAAACTTGCAAATGCAGAGTCCCCAAAAAAACTTATAGATATGCAAAATTTGCAGCTAAAGTCAGGTGATTGGTCGTTTCAGTTAAACAAATCTCTAGCTATTATTGCTACTCGGGCAGGTGAGAAAAAATTACTAGCTGAATGCTTATCAAATATGCGGAAAAACAACAGCCTTAGCACAGATGAGTTTACGATAGAAATAGAACAACTAAAAATAAAACAAGTATCTAACGAGGAAACAAAAAATAAATTACTACACACAGCTTTGTTAGAAAATGCCATAAAAGAAGTAGAACTTCACATTAATAAGAAAAAATATAACGATGCTTTTGAGGAAATAAAGTATTTGCAAACTCATTCCCTCAGTCCTAAAATAGTTGAGACATGCATTAAAATTTGTATAGCAGAAGGTAATTCTTTGAAGGAACCAGCAGCAAAAGCAGCTGCATACAAAAAAGTCTTTACAGAGTATGAGTTAATACTACTCGAAAAATTTGCCCCTGGAAAACATAGTGGGCTGTTTAATATATTGACAGAATTATCAAAAAAGTTTGAAGAAATTGATGAGTACGACAATGCAAAAACAGCTAGTAAAATTGCCGCAAGGTACAATACACCTACTGAAAAAGCAGACGCACCTTTAGCTGCAGCTGTGCCTGTAAACAAGGAAGTGCAAAAATTACAACAAGATGCTAAAAAACTTCTGCAGCAAAGTATAGTACTTCAAGAAAAAGCTGTTACTATTGGCGTTAAGGCTCAAACAATTACGGCACAAGACCAAACTGAAGCTAAACGTCTAGAACAAATCGATCTACTTAATAAAAAATACGCAGCTGACCAAGCCCAAACAAACTCCCAGATCAAAGCTACAGCAGAAGCTACATTAAAGGATCTGCAAGAGCAAATAAAGATTCTACAAGATCAAGCTTCATCTCTTATAACAACTAATCAAGATACCGCTGCTCAAGTAGTCAGCCCCAATGCACCTCTTATTAGTGACAAGTCTAATGGGCATCTACCTACTTATAATGAGTCAATAGAATCCCATAATTACCTTAAACTAGCTACTAAAACTAACTCTACTCCAACAAATACTACAGCTGTAACTACAAATACTACAGCTATGTCTACAGATACTAATCTCAATGCTATTGCCGAAAAGCTAGTACGAGAGGTAACAGATTTGCTTAATTCAAACGGAACAGACTCTATAACCCAAGCTAGAGCCCGTTGTGATAAAGCTATTAAGACTAATCCTAATATATATCAAAATATTGAAGATAGCACCATTTTGAAGTTTTTGGCTCCTAGATATTGCCATTTAAATCAGCCAGAAAAAGCTGAAGAAATTTATGATAAAGTTACCCTCACTTCTAATGATTTAGAAGCTTTGGCGTGTTTAGTTTCTAGCCATTTATCTTCAAATAACTTGGAAAAAGCTGAAGAAATTTGCAATAAAATTATTGGTATAGACATTAATGCATATATGAGCATTAAGGATCGTAAAGTTTTGGATTGCTTAGCTAAGGTCTATCGTGATGAAGGAATCTATACCAAGAGTATTGAAACTTGTGAACAATCATATAAGTTAAAAAGTGTACCTTCTCTAGAGAATTATCAGTTATTAAAAGAAATAGCACAAAGCTTAGACGATACCGATACTGATCTTGCTTTAAAAACTTTAGCACAGACTGAATTTCAAGCACTCAAGAACAAACAGAAAGCTGAGGTTTACATAGCTAGAGCTAAAATTTATTCTTCTTTAGGAAAGGATACTGAAGCTACAGAAGAGTGTAAAAAAGCTGTTACGATGGAGCCTAAGATATATAAAGATGTTGATATGGAATCTCTGGAGATATTAAATAAATATTCAGGAAATTCTATGGTGTCGTATCACTACTTATCTAAACAAAGCGATAATAATTCTGTTGATCTAAATTTTGATCAAAAATTCTTAGCTCTTGGCTATGTAATGGATAAAGAGTATATTTATGCAGGAGCTGCACTGTGTTTTATAAAAGCTTATTTTCTTTCTCATGATAAGAATAAATATTTATTGTCAACTATTGAACAACAACTAAAATCTTATAACCTTTCCCAGAATCCACAATACACAAAATATTTAGCAGCCCTAAAATTGCCAAACGAAACACAGATGGATACGGAGATCATGAAGATAGCTGGAGAGCTTGAACATGCTATAGATTATTAAAAAAACAGCTATATCACTCTCTAAAGCTACCTAAAGCCGGGCGGCATCAACTAATGGTTTAAATTTTAAAATCATTAGTTGGTGCTACTGACTTATAGTCTATAACTAACCCGAATAGCATTATAGTCAATTGATGAGAAAGCGTAAGCCGGTGAAGCAATCCTGTTTTGTGTCATCCCTGCTTTAGTGCGGGATATATATTCCTGACTCCTTGTCATATATGGACGAGTGAATTTGTCAACAAAGAAAATAAAAAAATAGAGCCACAAAGGAAGCGGTCATATATTCGGCATCGAGTGCCATAATGGTTTCTGCATTCTTATAAATATCCTTGAGTGACCTCTCATTCCCACGGCTTCTAGAGCCTCGACATAATTACGGATTTTATTCAGAATACTTATTCATTAACTCTTTAACTTTCGTTCTCTTTATTGTTACTATTCTTTACTCGCAATATTTATCAATTACCAATTTTTATTTAGTTGACATAGTTTCTTCTTTTTTCTCAACTAAACTAATTTGCAACATATTCGCTACCATTGGTGACTACTGCATAAGCAATCCTTGCTAACTTATTTGCTAAACCAACACATATAATATTATATGATTTATTTTCAGCAAATTTCTTCACTGCCCACTGCACGCACTAGTTTATCTTTCGATTCCTTACCACTTTTTGCTCTTATTGCTATTGTCCTTGCGGCTTGAATCAACATAGTTCTGGCATATCTATCTCCCTGTTTGGTAATCCCTCCTAAAACTATCTTATCTCCTGAGCTATGTTGCTTTGGTACCAAACCAAGCGAAGCAGCAAAATCCCTCGGGGTTGGATAACTTTCCATTGGGGCTACACTCAAACAACTAGCATTGATTGCTCCAATGCCAAAAATTGTCTGCAACCTAGTAGCTTTCTCACTTTGCTTATTATTGCTGATAATCAGCTTTTCTAAAGTTTTCTCTTTGTCACATAAATCCTCAATTTCTTTACATTCTAAAAGTAAAATTGACCGTATCCCAGAATTTATATAACCTTTACTATACACGTTAATTCGGGATAAGGATTAGTAAAAATGCTTTAGCTATAACTAATACAAGATTTTGGATATGTATAAATTGCATTTCTGTGAATTCATACATTAATTGCTCTTCGTAGTGTATATATGTCTGCTATTTTTACTAATCCTTATCCCGAATTAACGTTATACGCTAACTCTACCTCCAGCCTACATGATTTGCAAAATTTATTTTTACTTAATTTTGTATTATAGCCATATTCACATAAACTTGATATTGTAGAATTAGTTTTTTGCACACGATCTCTGATCGTATTACTTCTAATTTTATGCAAAAATTTTATATCTTGTTCCTCTTTGCTTTTTGGCAGCACAGTTTTTAATTCTGGATCACGAGCCGCTTTGCATATTGCTAACGCATCGTTATAATCATTTTTCTGTTTCGATGTAGCATAAACTTTTACATCTTTTGTTTTCATTAGTTTGACTTGCAAACCAAGCTTAGCAATTTCCTGTGACCAATAATTAGCTCCTCCACATGCTTCCATAGCTAACCTCAGTTTGATGTAAGAGGAAGGTTGAGATTGTTTAATTTTCCAAAAGCTACAGAAATTTTATTAGGCTTAAAAACATAGGCAAGCAGTCCAGCTAATACGTTAGTTTGAAAATTCATAACAGATCTGTGCCTTGTATGGTCTATATGACAAAGGTTTTTTAGTTGATCGTTAATGGTTTCAATAATATACCTTTTATTTAAAAACCGCTTTTTAATAGGATCTATTATTCTTTCTTTCATATTACTTTTAATTTTTGTTATTAGTTCTAAAGCTTGATTAGCAAGGGATTGAGTGAGTTTTTTACTGATATACCCACGATCACCAAAAAGCCAGCCTTGTAATTTATCTACTAAATTTTCTACCACTGCTCTATCATCAACATTTCCTGGAGTTAAAGAAAAACTCATAATCTCTCCGCAACTGTTAATGACAATATGTAGCTTACAACCAAAGAACCACCCAGTGGAAGTCTTACCTCTTTTTGCTATGTCTTTGAATACTTTATGTCTATTAATTCTTAAATTATGGCAAGCAGGAAGTTTAGTAGAGTCGATATAATATTGACCAGTTTGTTTTCCTGATAGGCTTTTTAGCAGTAATACCATGGGCATGAAGCTCATTGGCATTAACTGAACAAAACGACTATAGCTCACAAGTTTTGGAAATTCCTTTCTATAACTTTGACATAGGCAGCATAAATAAAAATCTTTAAAGGTACGGTAGTGACTCAAGTGAAACATTACTATAATAGTAATAATCTCTGAGAGTCCTATACTGCAAACTACTTTACGCTTACGGTTAGGATTTGGTAATATATATTTATTTTGCTCCGTATCAAAATGCTTGCAAAAATCATCAATTAAGCAGAAAATCTCCGTAAGAGGGATCATAATATATTCTCCAATTTTGTTGTTATTATTCGAGAACTTTATAATCCCTCCCTTCTTACTTTTCAAATATTCTTTCTAACAAACTGGTTTGAAAGAAGGTTTTATTTTTACCATAGCTCACCACCAACAGTTTGTTTATGTTATTACATAATGCTTAGCATTTTGTTTGGTGCTTACGTCAAACTCAGGTTAAATACCACCTTCATGCAATATCCAGGCTAAGTTCTCGCTTTCCCAACAAATAAAAAAATAACCAATATCACAAAAATAATGAAAATAGCTATTAGTGGAGCATAAAAATCTGCTATACTTGTATAGTTAGCTAGGAGGTTGCCACCTACGTAAGCAGGGATATAATAGATTCTCGCCTACGCGAGAATGACAATAGTGGACGGGAATGACGCCTATGTGTCATTGCGAGGAGGTCGCCAGACCGACGAAGCAATCCATTTTTATTCACTTTTTCTTGGATTGTCGCGTCGCCGCTTTTAGCGGCTCCTCGCAATGACAGCAGTTTATTATGAAGAAATGCTAACTGAGTTAGCTATAAAAAATCAAGCGGCAATGAAAAGTTATAGATTACTATAAAATTTCTAGTATACTCAGCTGGTTTTATAACCTTTAAATAAAATATTAATGTATGAAAATAATTTCTATATATTTATTGATTATTTTGATTGCTACGCAAGTATTAGCTGATAATCAAATTACTAGAAAAAATTTGAAATTTGATACCTCTAATGATTATACGGAAAGATTAGATGGTTTAGAAAAAGAAAATCAACATTTACTTGGCAGAATTGAAATAATTGAGCATACTATTGATAAATTAGAGAAAATTTTAAACTCGACAAAACAAGAGGTAACAAATTCCCAAGATAGTAGCGATACATCAAAAAATTCAGTAGATGATTCTGTGGCTAATGATGTCTTTGATATACCATCTACTAAAAAAGTAGAGAAAGAAGTTGTTGCTACTGATGTTGTAAAACCTATTTCGGGAGTGGCACCAGATAAACAACTTTATGATTTAGCACTTGCCGCTTTAAAAGATAATAAATTAACAGAGGCTGAAGAAAAATTTGCAAATTTTTTAAAAAACTACTCTAAGAGTCCTTTGTTAAGTAATGCTTATTTTTGGTATGGTGAATCTTTTTTTAGACGTAAGATGTTTGATAAAGCCGCAATAAATTATTTAAAAGGTTATAAACAATCGCCAAAAGGGATCAAAGCTTCCGACTCATTGCTAAAATTAGCATTATCTCTTGGAGAGCTTAAAAAAGGACAAGAGGCATGTTCTATTCTTGATAAACTTGAAGCAGAGTTTCCAAATAGACCAGCGACCTCAATAAAAAGAGCTAAGGAGGCAAGAATTAAATTTGCTTGTAAGCATTAGGATATATGAATAATAGTTGGTGAATAATAATTGGTAAATAATCATGACTGACATTTTGCAAGAAGTTTTAAGTGATAAAAATGAAGAAAAAAAACTTTATTACTTTAAAAAAATTCTTCCTATTACTATAATCCTTACACTTATAGTAATATTATTTATGTTAATAAATAATTGGCGTGATAGAAAGGCAATAGAGAATAACCAAAAGACAGGTGATATTTTAGCTAAATCTATAGCCCTTATTAATGATAACAAAGACCTTACTATAAAGTCTTTGGATAATTTAATGACAACAAGTAATAATAAAGTAAGTGGTTTAGCTGCTATCGAGCAAGCTAGTATCAAAATACACCAAGGAGATTTTATTGAAGCAAGAACTTTATTAAAAAAAGTTATCGATAACAACAATTATGATGAATTAACAAATGCCTATGCCCATCTAGTTTGGTTGAGTTTAATGATAGATGAACCAAATTCATCTGATGTAAACACTAATGAAATCGAGAAATATTTAAATTATTTTGATGATCAAAATAAACCATTTTTTGGGACAGCAAATATTATCAAAGCAATTTGGTATATTAATAACAACTCAAAAGATTTAGCCGAAGATACTTTAAAAAAGTTGATATCACTAGAAAGTACAACTCAAACAGTTAAAGAGCAAGCTAAAGCTTTACTTGCAAATTTACAATAATAAAGGTCTAGATTATGACAAAACAACTTGTGACAAAACAACGATTAATTATTTTTTTACTACCTTTAATGCTAACTTCTTGTGATCTAATAAGTAAAAAAATAAAAAATATTGTAGAATTAACTCCTAGATTATCTGTAGAAACTAATGAAGCAATTCAAGTGGATTCTGCAAAAACCGATATATTTAGCCCTGAGATGCTTCAGAATAATGAATATACTGTTACAAAACACAAAATAATAGCCGAGCCAATTTTTAAGAAAGCTGTTGTCTATACCATCGATAACAAAGGTAATGTTTCTGCCTTTTCTATGAAAGACAAAGCTATTATTTGGTCATATAATATAAGTACCAACAAAAATGATCATTATGTTGGTGGCGGAATATTATACCATAATGATAAACTATACGTTACCTATGGTTCAAGATTCTTGGTAGTTTTAGATAGTAAATCAGGTCATGAAATAATCAGAAAAGAACTACCTGATATTATCAGAATAAAACCGGTATTAATTAATAATCATACTATTATAGTTCAAACAGTAACTAATCAAATATTAGCTATTAATACTGAGAAATTAAATTTTGTTTGGCAACATGAAGGGATAATTGAAATTTTATCATCAAGTTATCATGTGGCTCCAATAGTACAAAATGGTTATGTGATAGTAAACTATAATTCAGGGCAAATTCTTGCTTTAGAATCTAATAGTGGTAAAATTTTGTGGACTAACGATTTATCTAGCCAGCAAGAAATAGGTTTACCAAATTTTGAGGCAGCTTTTATATTATGCAAACCTGTTGTCAATAACTCCCACCTATATATAGCTAATAGTGCCGGCAAGATAATAAAGCTAGATATTATGACCGGTAATATCCTATGGCAAATTAAAGCTTATGATGTACAATCAATGTCTTTAGCTGGCAATAGTTTATTTGTAACAAATAATGCTGGACAAGTAGCTGCTATAAGCACTGAATTTGGTAAAGTTAAGTTTGTAGCAGATTTAAACGATGGAAAAGATATCAAAAAAGTTAAAGCTTCATCATTTTTAGCTCCGATAATTGGTAAAACAACTGGGGAAAAAGAAGGGGAAGAAAAAGATTGGAGTTTAAATATTATCTCTGCTAAAGGTGAATTATATAGTTTCCAATCAGATATTAATGGTAATTTAAGCACCACTCCGGTAATTAGTAAAATTACTAAAAATATTGAATATTATGGCAAAACCTGCTGTGGTACTATGTATTTTACTACTGATAAAAAAATTATACTAGTAGATTAGTCAAGAGGCTATGTTATGGTATAATTTATTGTAATTTGTCTTGACAAAATACTGGTTATAATGCTATTTAATATAGCTCACTGCTTGGATAGTGAAAATTTGGTAGTGGAAACAGCAATTTTTTGCTATTTTCAAGTATAATTGTAATTAATAAAGATATATAACGTGAAAACTTATTCTGCAAAACCATCGCAAATTCAAAAAAAGTGGTGGGTTATAGATGCTAAAGACCTTGTATTAGGTAGGCTTGCTAGTGAGGTGGCTAAAATCTTACGCGGTAAGCATAAACCTTCCTTCACTCCTCATTTAGATTGTGGGGACTATGTAGTAATAATTAATGCCAAACATATTTGCTTGACAGGTAAAAAATCAGCTCTTAAAGATGGTAAAATTTATTATCGTCATACTGGTTTCCCGGGTGGAATAAAAGATACAACTGCTGGAAAAATCCTGGCTGGCAAGCACCCTGAACGAGTCGTTAAACTCTCTATAAAAAGAATGATCACAAGAAATGTTCTGGGATCAAAGCAAATGAGTAATCTATATGTTTACGCAGAGAATGAACACCCGCATAAAGCTCAACAACCAGAATTTTATGATTTTGCAAGCAAAAATACCAAGAATAAAAAATAGTGAATTATGACAACATTGAAGTTTCAAAGTGAAAACACTAAGAACAGTCCAGTTCAGAGTAAGTTAGTTAAGCAAAAACCATCTGCAAAAAACAGTGATAACAAGGTTTACGGTACAGGCAGAAGGAAAAATGCGATTGCTAGAGTTTGGTTAAAAAGTGGTAGTGGTAAAGTAATTGTTAACAAAAAAAATGTTGAGCAATATTTTACTCGTGAATCTCATACCAAATCTCTCTTACAACCATTCGTTGTAACCAAAACTTCTGGACAATATGATATAATATGTACTGTCAAAGGTGGCGGGAAATCAGGACAAATGGGGGCTGTATTACATGGCGTTGCTAGAGCTCTTGATAAAATCGCCCCAGAATTTCACAGTATTCTACGCAAATCTGGCTTCTTAACAAGAGATTCAAGAGTTGTAGAACGGAAAAAATATGGTAAGCATAAAGCTAGAAAAAGTACTCAGTTCTCTAAACGTTAAAGATACTAGGCATGCATTTTAAAAATCGTATGTGGTCAACGTCATTGTGCATATGCGTCAGTTTAAGAAGGTAATAATTGGAAAGCCGTCATGCGAGAAGGCGTTAGCCGACAAAGCAATCCATAAAAGAGTGGATTGCTTTGTCGGCTAACGCCTTCTAATAGACAGCACGATGGATGCTTATTTGGCACTAAATTAGGTTAATTGACTATATCGCAGGCAACCTCCTAGTGTTTTCAAAAAACAGTTTTTAAAGCGAAATGGTAGATGCTTACTTTTTTTGTATTAGACCTCTTGCATAACCTAAAGATAATTGAGGAATTTTTAGGGAAAACTAAGTCGAGTATCGCAGTGTACTAAGATGTATGTGAGGAACGGAGACGAGTTTTAACAACAAAATTACCAATTAGATTAGGTTATGCAAGAGGTCTATTGAAGCTCTTTCAATCATGGCGGGGTAGCTCAGTTGGTTAGAGCGGCGGAATCATAATCCGCATGTCGGGGGTTCAAATCCCTCCCTCGCTACCAGAATGTACTAGGCTCTGTGAACAAAATTTTAATTGTTTAGATTTCGACTCTTTTTAGCTGCAAATTATAAGATTTTTTTGAAATAGAACTAACTATTCCGGCAAAAATCTTATTAATTTTCGCTTAAAAATACTCAAAATCTAAACAATTAAAATTTTGTTCACAGAGCCTAGTATTACATTGTTTCTTTGGATATAAGCCCTGCAATCCCATATCTTGCATTATTCTAAGTATTTTTTTACTATTAACTTTTATACCAGAAGCTTTGAGTTCCGCTGTAATTTTTCTATATCCATAACGACAATCAGAAGCCAAATATATTTCATTGAGCAAATTAGCAGTTTCTGCATAATCATTAATTATAGATTTATAATAAAGCCCCGATCTGCATATCGATAGCAATAGAGCTTGTTTGCGTACAGATACATTACTGCCTAACTCTATCATCTTCAATCTATCTTTTTTATCTATCTCAATAATTTTTTTTTGAGATAATTATTTTCTATTGTTATTTCTCCTATAATTTTGTGTAGATCTTCAATCTCCTGTAATACAAGCTTTTGCTTTTTAATATACTCACTTTCTGGTATAAACACTTGGTATAGATTACTTAAAGCCTTGTCACGCCATTCATATAAATTAGTAACTGGAATCCATAGCAATTATCTTTTATCTAAATTTTCAAAAAAATATTTATCTAAATAATAAAACAACGTTTTTGTTGAATAAGTTTATGGCAAACTTCAAGTAGCTTACGCATACAAGCAACTATCGCAACTTTCTTAGGTTTAAAATTATTAACAAGCCTATTGTATAAAGTTTTTAAATATTGAAAACCATTTTTGCCAGTTAATACCGCCATGTATAAAGCATCCCGTGGTATTTTTCTGCCTCCCCTAATAAATCTTCGTCCTTGCTTATTACCACTATCACGGGCGTACGGAGCTATCCCCACAATTGCTGACAATTCATTACTACTATAATTTTTATCCCCTAATTCAGGTACAAAACTAATTAGTTTTGTAGCCAAACATTTACCAATACCAGGTACAGTCTCTAATATTTTTACCTTCTCTTTTAACTCTTCTGACTCATCTATTGTTTTGTTTAACTTCTTATCAAGCTCAGCTATTTCATTTTGTAAGAATTTAATGTGTTTTTCTATACTATCTTTATCAATACCATCAATACTATGATGTAGTCTTTTCTTTTCATTGCTAAGCATTAATACTAAATCTTCTCGTCTTTGCTTATATCTCTTCAAATTCTCTGATTCAACTTGATATATATAATTCGCTGAAAGCTGCATCTTATCACCATAATATGCTAATTTAAATGCATCCTTCCTATCAGTTTTACACAAATTTACCGATTTACTAAAAGAATTAAAACTATATGTATTGACCTTATGTATTTGTTGCTTATTATTATACAGCTTTTGACAAATCTCAGCTTCGTATCCTCCAGTGGGTTCACATATTATTAGCTTAATCTCTTGCTCTTTTGCTAATTTAATCACCTCTTCATGACCAGCTGCATCATTGGCAAAACGATGATATTTAGTTTATCGCTTGTATTATATACACATATATCAAGCCATTGTTTACTTACATCTAGACCTATTATTTTACTCATGATATAATCTCCTTCGTCTTATTGTGCAAGGCTGCTACTTCCAACACCTTCTGCAATTTGTTCAAAGCAAACTTTGTAAGAGGGTACTTATTCTATGCTCGATTATCTCAATCAAGTACCCCTCAAATCACCCTCTTACCATTACTTATATCATAATTTAAAGATATAAGTACCCTACAATTTTGAGAAGATGAAGAAGAATGGTTGATTTAGAGTGGTGTGAAGTAGTATAAGGTAGGTATTTTTATAACAAAATGCATAATATAACCTCAGTTTGATGTAAGAGGAAGGTTGAGATTGTTTAATTTTCCAAAAGCTACAGAAATTTTATTAGGCTTAAAAACATAGGCAAGCAGTCCAGCTAATACGTTAGTTTGAAAATTCATAACAGATCTATGGCTTGTATGGTCTATATGACAAAGGTTTTTTAGTTGATCGTTAATGGTTTCAATAATATACCTTTTATTTAAAAACCGCTTTTTAATAGGATCTATTATTCTTTCTTTCATATTACTTTTAATTTTTGTTATTAGTTCTAAAGCTTGATTAGCAAGGGATTGAGTGAGTTTTTTACTGATATACCCACGATCACCAAAAAGCCAGCCTTGTAATTTATCTACTAAATTTTCTACCACTGCTCTATCATCAACATTTCCTGGAGTTAAAGAAAAACTCATAATCTCTCCGCAACTGTTAATGACAATATGTAGCTTACAACCAAAGAACCACCCAGTGGAAGTCTTACCTCTTTTTGCTATGTCTTTGAATACTTTATGTCTATTAATTCTTAAATTAGGGCAAGCAGGAAGTTTAGTAGAGTCGATATAAGTCCTGCGAATTATACGCCTTTTGCCTATGCAAGATATATGAATAATACGGAATTAATCGAGACAGCAGCTTAAACGACAGGAAGCCAATCATTAGAGAATTTGGCAGAACTAGGATTACCATTATGAATAAGAATGTGTAAGGTTCTATAACAAATTTGATAAGATGAATTATCAGATGGGAAAAGTTTTGCGGTAAATTTACCTTTGGATAGGCGTTTAGAGCATAGCCAAAAGCCTTGACCGTCAAAGGACAAAATTTTAATGGCAGTTCTGTTTTTATTATAGAATAAAAACAAGGAACCATTAAGAGGGTCAGAAGAAAGTTTTTGTCTACAAACAGCGATTAAGCCATCGATACCTTTGCGAAAATCGATGGCAATAGTGGTAACAAAAATAACTGACGCCGGGGTTAGTTGCAACATAAAAATGTCTGAATTATGGTTTTTGGTTCTAGTGTTTGGATAATAAGTTTGGTACCATTTGGTTTAATAATGTGACAAGTATAGTGATTTTGTTTGGGGGCAGCTACAGGATCGGTATCTATAGAATATAATAGTTGAAATGGGAGAAAATTAATATTTTGTTGTAGAGCTTGATTTGAAGTTGAGACAGGAGAAGTTTTGAGGGTAGGCTCATGGGCTTTTTTAATTGAACTGATTGTTGCTTTATTAATATTAAGATGTTTAGCTATCTCTTGGTAAGAATAATGATGGAGTAATTGGTAAACTAATTCCTTTAGATGGTTTGGTATAGGATCAAACTTATTAGTTTTAGTTTGACGCCAGGCTTTAAATTGCTGAGCTACTTGCTCAATAGTAATTGATGGTATTTGCATAGTATGGAATCCAAATGTATAAAAAATTCATACTAGCAAAAACATTGAGCCTTTCTAATTAAGTGTGTAAATTTTTCATAGGGCTTAAATTCTACCTTCAAATTTTATCAAAAAGTGAGCCATAGCTGCGTTCCAGTTCGGAATCGGCATAACCCATTTCTTGGTCATATAATCAATTGCCAAATATAAGGTCTTAAAAACGGCATTATCATTTGGAAAAACCCTTTTATTCTTAGTAACCTTACGTAATTGGCTATTGACAGATTCTATACTATTAGTTGTGTATATTACTTTCCTTATCGCCTCAGGGTATTCTAGAAAAACCATTAAATTTTCCCAATGAACATACCAAGATTTAGCAATTTGTGGATACTGTTTACTCCATTTAGCTTCAAAAGATTCTAAAGCAAGATGTGCTTCTTCCTCTGTGCTAGCAGTATATATAGGCTTTAAATCAGCCGCTAATTCTTTTCGGTCTTTATATGATACATATTTTAAACTATTTCTAATCTGATGTACAATACATAATTGATGTTCGGTTTTCGGAAAAACTGCTTCTATTGCCTCAGACATACCGGTTAAATTATCACTGCAAGCAATAAGCATGTCTTGCATACCTCTGTTCTTCATCTCAGTAAAATTACCAAGCCAAAATTTAGCTCCTTCATTTTCACTGTTCCACAATCCTAAAATATCCTTCCTTCCAGATAAATCAATACCTAATGCTACATATACAGACTTATTGATAATTCGTTTATCTTGACGTACTTTTACTACTAAACAGTCAAAAAATACTATAGCATATACTCGATCCAATGGTCGGCTTTGCCATATCTTGACATCCTCAATTACATCATCAGTAATTTGACTTATCAAACTTTCGCTAACGTCAGCTCCATACAATTCTTGCATTTGAATCTTAATATCAGATAAGCTCATTCCTTTAGCGTATAACGATATTATTTTATCATCAAATCCTTC
Organism: Rickettsia endosymbiont of Oedothorax gibbosus; assembly: GCF_936269705.1. Classification (NCBI taxonomy): domain Bacteria; kingdom Pseudomonadati; phylum Pseudomonadota; class Alphaproteobacteria; order Rickettsiales; family Rickettsiaceae; genus Rickettsia; species Rickettsia endosymbiont of Oedothorax gibbosus. Next base: position 1,558,637 of record NZ_OW370493.1, on the reverse strand, counting down.
AATACGTCTTTGACGCTTCGGAATTAATGCAGGTTCAAATGTACTACTTCTATCCCTTGGAACCCCAATCTCTACAACTCCATTATTTGTTACTAGATTCTTTACTTTACTACCATTACGAACATTATTGCTATCAGTATGACAATATTTATCATATCCTAAGTGATTATTCATCTCTGACTGCAATGCCTTCTCTACAAGCCTTTTGGTTAATTGTTTTAATAAACCATCCTCTTTAAATAAAGTTGATATATCTGTATCATTATTTATTAATAAATCTATTGCTTGATTCATTGCTTCATTTTGTTTGTGACGCATTATAATACCAATTGCAATAATTAACGCAGTGGTGTAAAATGGGTTTTTAACTGATAAAGGTACTCAAATGGCTAGGTTAATATTACCACAAGGTTTTCATGGTCATGATTTTATAAAAATGATGAAACATGAGCCGCATGGTCGAAATCGTATACGTTTATTGGCGATGTATCACCTTCAATTAGGCAAATCTTTAAAAGCCATATCTGAAATAGTGAAGTCACACTGGAAAACTGTGCAATCATGGCTCAGAAGATTTAGGAATCATGGTTTTGAAGGATTATTTGAATCACAAAGAAGCGGCGCCCCTAGGAAGATTAACACTATACAAGAGTCTGCTCTTTTTGATAAAATCAATACGCTCAGTGAAAGTAAAACTGGTGGGTATATAACTGGAAAGGAGCTACATATCATGTTACTTGAGGAATATGGTGCTAAATGCGCTTTAAAAACAGTCTACAATACTATGCACCGCCTTGGTTTTAGCTGGATTACTTCTCGTTCAATGCATCCAAAGTCAAATCAAGAGACTCAAAATACATATAAAAAAACTTCCCAGACATGTTAACAAAATTATTACCAAAAAATATCGATAGATGTAAAGTTGATATATGGTCTCAGGATGAAACTCGAGTTGGGCAACAAGGTAGCTTAACTCGTATATGGGCTAAGCGTGGCACTAGACCCCGTAAAGTTCGGCAACAGCAATTCATTTCAACATATATTTATGGAGCTGCTTGCCATGATACAGGAGAAGCTTTTGCATTAATTTTACCATATGCAAACACACAGGCAATGAATAAATTCTTAGAAGAGCTTTCTCGCAGTATTCAAGGCAACCGACATATAGCTTTACTAACGGATAATGCAGGTTGGCACACAGCCAAAAAACTAACTGTGCCAAGCAATATCACTTTGATACCGCTTCCGCCCTATGCACCGGAACTTAATGCAATGGAACAAGTTTGGGAATGGATCAAAAATCATTTCTTGTCTAACCAATGTTATGGTGTATATGAAGATATCGTCACTATGGCTTGTTACGCTTGGAATCAATTTGCTCATAATGTAGATTTAGTAAAATCAATTATGTATAGAGACTGGATAAACACACCGTGTTAATTATTGCAATTGGTATAAACAACGATTTTGCCACCTAGTTACTTCTTCTATCACCCCATCTGTTATGGTGGATATCAAGTCACCAGATACATCAGTTTGATATATTTCTTCTAAATGCCCTCGGATCTCGCTGACTGTCATACCGCGACCATAAAGGGATATCACTTTCTCATCAAATCCATTAAATCTCCTCAGCCCTTTTGGTATTAATTGAGGATTATACCATAGTACCCTACAATTTTTGTAAAGATGGTATTAGGATAGAAAAAAGTTTTTGTTTGGGAGGTATTAATAATGTGGATATTAGCTGCGTTATGGCTGTTGTAGATTGATAAAAAGCATTTTTGATATGATCAAAGCCATAGGTAAATAATGAAAACAATGTATACCTGCAGCAAAACTGCATAACTTTATCTAATGTTTTGGCTCTGTACAAATAAGTGTGTAAATTTTTCAAAGGTTATATAAAAATATAATATAACAAAAGGAGAAATTATACCAATTGCAATAATTAACACGGTGTGTTTATCCAGTCTCTATACATAATTGATTTTACTAAATCTACATTATGAGCAAATTGATTCCAAGCGTAACAAGCCATAGTGACGATATCTTCATATACACCATAACATTGGTTAGACAAGAAATGATTTTTGATCCATTCCCAAACTTGTTCCATTGCATTAAGTTCCGGTGCATAGGGCGGAAGCGGTATCAAAGTGATATTGCTTGGCACAGTTAGTTTTTTGGCTGTGTGCCAACCTGCATTATCCGTTAGTAAAGCTATATGTCGGTTGCCTTGAATACTGCGAGAAAGCTCTTCTAAGAATTTATTCATTGCCTGTGTGTTTGCATATGGTAAAATTAATGCAAAAGCTTCTCCTGTATCAGGCAAGCAGCTCCATAAATATATGTTGAAATGAATTGCTGTTGCCGAACTTTACGGGGTCTAGTGCCACGCTTAGCCCATATACGAGTTAAGCTACCTTGTTGCCCAACTCGAGTTTCATCCTGAGACCATATATCAACTTTACATCTATCGATATTTTTTGGTAATAATTTTGTTAACATGTCTGGGAAGTTTTTTTATATGTATTTTGAGTCTCTTGATTTGACTTTGGATGCATTGAACGAGAAGTAATCCAGCTAAAACCAAGGCGGTGCATAGTATTGTAGACTGTTTTTAAAGCGCATTTAGCACCATATTCCTCAAGTAACATGATATGTAGCTCCTTTCCAGTTATATACCCACCAGTTTTACTTTCACTGAGCGTATTGATTTTATCAAAAAGAGCAGACTCTTGTATAGTGTTAATCTTCCTAGGGGCGCCGCTTCTTTGTGATTCAAATAATCCTTCAAAACCATGATTCCTAAATCTTCTGAGCCATGATTGCACAGTTTTCCAGTGTGACTTCACTATTTCAGATATGGCTTTTAAAGATTTGCCTAATTGAAGGTGATACATCGCCAATAAACGTATACGATTTCGACCATGCGGCTCATGTTTCATCATTTTTATAAAATCATGACCATGAAAACCTTGTGGTAATATTAACCTAGCCATTTGAGTACCTTTATCAGTTAAAAACCCATTTTACACCACTGCGTTAATTATTGCAATTGGTATCATATAAAGATTTAAAAGAGGTCACATCAGATCTAAAACAAATTTATACAGCTAATAATGACGAAATGGCACGTTTAAAACTTCAGCAATTTGGTGTAAAATGGGATAAAAAATATCCGGTAATTTCTGATATTTGGCAACGTAATTGGTCTGGGATAATACCGTTTTTTGCCTTTCCTGAAGAGAACAGAAAGGTAATTTATACTACTAACACTATAGAATCTGTAAATCGTCAAATTAGAAAAATTATCAAAAATAAGGGGGTGTTTCCAGATGATAAGTCAATTCAAAAAATAATATTTTTATCCCTACAAAATGCAGCCAAAAAATGGACCATGCCTATTAAAGATTGGTCTTTAGCTTTAAATCAATTTGAAATACTTTGTGGAGATTTTAAATATGATTTATTGGAAACTCAATAACTAACCAGCTGAAGCTGGTAGGTTGAAGTTGCGACTAGAAGTCACGGATTTACTCTAAAGAGATATTCATTACATTATTAGGCTGATGTGCATCTGAATGATTGTTAATGTAGTTATTGATTATATCATCAGTGACATTACCACTGGTTGAGCTAAAGAAGCCCCTAGCCCAAAAGTGGCGTCCCCAGTAAGTTTTTCTAATTTCAGGAAATTCTTGCTGAATTTTATATGATGAACGTCCTTTAGCTGCTTTAACAAACTGACTAATGGATATATGAGGTGGAATTTCAGCCATAATATGGACATGATCGGCAGATAATATTCCATTGATGATTTTGATACCAAGATATTCTGCTACCTGAGCAATAATTTCTCTAATTCTAATCCTGAGGTTACCTGTGAGTACTTTGTATCGATACTTAGTAATCCAAACGATATGGAAGCGGTGGTAAAATACGGTGTGGCTAGACTTACTATAATCAGTCATATATATTATTCTCTATTCAGAGAATAATATATATGATAACATTAGTAAATTGAAATATTTTAGAACAAGGACTGAAGTCTTTTCCGGCTGAAGCCGGAGGTTTTAACCAAATTTTGGGACAATAAAAAATGAACTTTGTGAGTAGACCTAACCAATTGCTTGGTTAAGCCCCTCCTCAGAACCGGACATGCAGAGCTACCGCATCCGGCTCCCGAAAGGTAAGATAGGCTTGTACCCTATTTTTTTTTGTTGGTTTTAGAACATTGAAATGGTCTTCCACTTATTTGGAAAGTCGACCCTTTTGAGTATTTCAGCTAATCTTTGCCAATTCATCTTACGCTTCCCACCCATTCTATTAAACCACCCATATATTGCTCGCCTAGTTTGGTGAATAAATGAACTTACTCGTCTTTGATTATCTGATATACCATGATAATTGATCCACCCCTTTGTAGCTCTAATGACTTGCAATAATATCTGTTCTTTGCCCCTCTCATTAAGGTGACTTCGTAGATATTCTCTTAGCCCTTTAAGCTTCTCGGTAAATCGATCTTTCCTTGTGGTATATTTTAATCTCCATATGTTACCAAACCTTGATTTACCCCAATAGCAAGTAAAGCCAAGAAAATTATAACTCTTGATCTTCTTACCTTGCTTAGCTAAGTCCTCAGCATGGTATCTACCGGACTGAATCATCTGCGATTTAGCTTCATTGATGTTCAAGCCATACTTGTTTAATCTTTTGGGCAAAACCTCATAAAACTTCCTCGCGTCTTCTTCATTCTCAAAGACGAACACCATATCGTCACAATACCTCACCATTCCAGTTTGCCCTCTTATGTTTTCCTTGCTGATTTTAGCAAACCAACAGTCAATAACATAATGTAGGAAGACATTTGCCAAAATTGGTGATGTTTTAGACCCTTGGCGGCATCCTTCCTTGTTAGTAACTGTAATGCCGTTTTCTATAATTGGTGTTTCCATCAGTTTCATAACTAGTCTTAGGAATCTTTTGTCAGATATTCTCTTTCTTAGGAATCCCATCAACTCAGAATGTTTGATTGAATTGAAGCACTTAGTTATATCAATTTCAACTACAGCTCCTTTATTGAAGTTATACGTAAGTCTATTCAACTCCTTAAGTGCATCATGGGCGTTTAATTTAGGTCGAAACCCGTAAGAACATTTTAAGAATATTGGCTCGAACACTGAGTTTAATATCTTGCTTACTGCCGACTCGATTATCTTGTCTTCAAAGCATGATATTACCAAAGGTCTTTTGCCTCCATCTTCTTTTGGAATCAATGTAATTCGTGCAGGTTTAGCTTGATATTGCCCCTTGCGAATTTTAGTAAGGAGCGAGAGCAAATTTGCTTCCAACTTCTTACCATAAACCGCTTTGGTTATACCATCTATTCCTACAGCTTTCTTGCTATCAAGTTCCTTATATTGTTCTTCTAACATCTTTAAATCAATAATATGTCCAAGATTATTAAACTTTATGTCTTGATTTTGTGATGATAGCAACTTTATACGCTCAAGTTTCGTTGACCATGTATTTCCGTCTATGCTGTGTACGGTCATTGTTTCCCTCTTACGTTCTTACCTTTCTGTCAGCCCTTCGCTCCACTCCCATTACGAAGCTTCATCACTACTACAACTGACTCAGCCATCCTTAACACCATCTCCAAAGCCTTATGTTTCGGCACTTGTACTTTGAATACTTACTTAACTCAGTAAGAGTTATAAGGACTTCTCAAGTTGTGTCATTAATCTCTACAAACTCGCTGACGCCTGAGACCCCGATGGTTGAAAACTTTCGGATTTTCGCTAGTTTGACCTCTAGTTTTCTCTTGTCTACTGCGTTGTGTAGCACATCGACTTCCACTACCAATATCATTTCAGGGCTATCACGTTCACCATTTGGTTTCGGCTCGGATGTTTCGCTGTCTACGCTTTACTACTGTCGTTACCTTCAGCAGCACAAGACTCGCTATATGGTGGAGCTAGCTACTCCTTCCATAACAGGACTTTCACCCGTAAGATTAATGCACCTTATCTTGACGCACACACAAATTAAATGATTGACTCGACACCCTTTAATGAACCTGTTGGTTCTACTTCTGTATATTTAGGGATATCAATGTTACTCTCATCAGAAGAAGATACTAGGTCATCATATGATTCGTCTTCGCTCTCAAGTTCATTAGTATTATCCGCATTCTCAGAAGGAGGCAAAATTATAGATGAATCTTCTCTATCACTTGCTAGTTCTGTAACTACAGTTATTTCACTTACAGTATCAGTACTGTCAGTTTCTTTATTGTCGCTATTACTGATGGCATCAGAAGAAACTTTAGGTTCAGTAGTAACGGGTGAAGAGACTGCAGAACTAGCACCCCAACACTTAACATTTACATAATTGCTCACATTTTTCATAAATTGTGCTTCAGTCCCCTTGTCTATAAATCCGTTTTCACGACCAAATAAGCTTTTACTGATTTCTGAGATACGATTATCATCGCTCAACATACGTACATGATTTTCCAATAGCTCTGACTTTGCCAATTCTTCCTGAGCTAATTTCTCCTTTATCTCTTTAAAGCATTTAGTATTCTCAGCTACCCATTCCTTATACTGCTCGTTAGGTAAACCAAACGTAGTTGTAGATGTTTCTTCTGGCAATCCTTCCTTAGCTAGGTTTGCCTTCATCTTTTTAAACCATTTATCATTATCGTCTGACATAAATTTTTTCCTAATAAATAAATTTGTTAATAATATATGACGATATTTCATCCGTCTGTTCCGGTTTATACGGCGTTTTTATAATATTGCAAGTACTATTTTCATTTATTTTAAAATTAGTTAAATGACTGACTGATTGACTTTACAAATATAGTCAATTAACCTGAATTAGTGCTGTCTATTAGCAAGGGAGGCGTAAGCCTCCGAAGCAATCCAAAAAAGCAACCAATATGGTGCTGTAGTTACTCCTCTTAACTATAACACACTTTCTTCACAGCACTAATAACATCTTCGATAGTTGGTAAGGCTAATTTCTCTAAATTAACAGCATATGGTAAGGGAACATCCTTAGCCGAGATAATTTCTATAGGAGCATCTAGATAATCAAATGCCTGACTCATCACCATGCTAGCTATAGTTGCCCCAACCCCGGCAAAAAACCAACCTTCTTCTATAATAACCAATCGATTAGTCTTTTTGACTGATTGTAATATAGTTTCTATATCCAAAGGCTTGATCGTTCTAAGGTCAATCACCTCACAGTTAATACCATTATCCTGCAAACTATTTGCTGCATCTAAAGCCAACTTAACTTGCAAGGAAAATGTTACTATGGTAGCATCATCACCTTCCATAAGTTTCTTAGCTTGCCCAAAAGGAATAGGCTCGATTATTTCTGGAACTTCAAAACTATGCCCATAGAGAATTTCATTCTCTAGAAAAATTACTGGGTTATCATCACGAATAGCCGTCATTAACAACCCTTTGTGATCTTCTGCACTATAGGGAGCTACTACTTTTAACCCCGGAATATGACTATAACAAGCTGTATAATTTTGACTATGTTGTGCAGCAACTCGACTTGCTGCTCCATTTGGTCCACGAAATACTATTGGACATTTAATAATTCCACCAGACATATAATGAGTCTTAGCTGCAGAATTAACTATTTGATCCATTGCTTGCATAGCAAAATTAAATGTCATAAATTCAACAATTGGACGCAATCCCGAAAAAGCTGCACCAATAGCCACCCCAGCAAAGCCATGTTCTGTTATTGGTGTATCAATTACTCTTTTTGCTCCAAATTGCTCTAACAATCCTTGGGTTACCTTATATGCTCCTTGATACTCAGCAACTTCCTCTCCCATAATAAAGATGCTGTCATCCTTCAACATCTCTTCCTGCATTGCCTGACGCAAAGCTTCCCGTACTGTTATTTGTAACATCTTCCTACTCATTCACAACATAAATATTAGTATATAATTCTTTCTCATCCGGTAAGGCCGAGCTTTCTGAAAACTCAACTGCTTCTGCAATAATATCTTTGACCTCTTTGTCAATTTCTTTCAACTGCTGCTCACTAGCATATTTGTTAGCTAAGATTATATCTTTCACTTGTGATAAGGGATCTTGTTCTTTATAGATTTCCACTTCTTCCTTAGTACGATATTTGGCTGGATCAGACATTGAGTGTCCTCGATAACGATAACAATCCATTTCTAATATTATTGGTCCGCCACCATTTCTTGTAAACTCTGCAGCTTGCCGAGCATAATCATAAACCGATTCTAATGACATAGCATTTACTTTAAAGCCAGTAATACCACACGACTCCCCTTTCTTGTAAAGGTCAGTCATAAAGGTCGAACGGGCTACTGAGGTACCCATTGAATATTGATTATTTTCAATAATATAAATTATCGGTAAATGCCATAATGCCGCTATATTAAAAGCTTCATATACTTGCCCCTGGTTAACTGCCCCATCTCCTAAAAAGGTAAAACACACATTATCAGTATTTCGATATTTTTCAGCAAAAGCCAGACCAGTACCTATGGGCACCTGGGCTCCTACAATGCCATGCCCACCGTAAAATTTGTTTTGTACATCAAACATATGCATTGAACCACCCTTGCCTTTCGAACAACCAGTTTCTTTACCCATTAGCTCTGCTAACACATATTTTGCTTCAGTCCCGGCTGAAATAATATGAGCATGATCCCTATAACTGGTAATAGTATTATCACCCGCCTGTTTTACTAAATTTATACCAGTAATTATCGCTTCTTGTCCAATATATAAGTGACAAAACCCACCTATTAGACCCATACCGTATAATTGTCCACATTTTTCTTCAAATCTTCTAAGCAACAATATTTTTCTATAAGATTCGAGATATTGAGTACTGTTTAGTTTATATTTCCCAGGAACAATCATCTATGACTCCTCTATATTCTCAACTATTTACAAACTTTATGCCATCCCATAAAAAACGTTATCCTAACTTTTTCGTCATTCCAGCTTCGGTGCGGAATCTAGACCCCTGCTTTCGCAGGGGTGACATCCTACACAGGAATGAAACTAAATCAAGGATTAACTGTCAATTTATGTTTTAGATTTACTAATTTTATATGACAATTAACGCTACATTTAGGATTGGCTACTTTTCTTTGGGCAATACAATTTTCCTTCGGTCTTAAAGCAATATTATGCAAAAATTCTTTAGTCTCCTTACCCATATATTGCACTCTAACCTTTGTTATACCACGTCTTTTAAATCCTAAAATCTTAGCAGATTTTTCTGAAACATCTATAATACGGTCTTTTTTAAAAGGCCCACGATCATTAACCATCACAATCAGGGACTTATTATTACTTAAGTTAGTAACTTTGACCAAACTAGGCAGCGGTAAACTACGATGAGCTGCACTTAGCATATGTTTATTATAGGTATCACCATTGGCTGTTTTTTTCCCATGGGTATTATCCTTGAAACCATACCAAGATGCCATACCTATTTGATCACAATTAACATCTTCCTTAGGCTTATAAGTTTTACCTTTGATAGTATATTTTTTGCCTATCTTATAATGTCCCTTATAATGAGTATTTTTAGGATCTTCCTGAGATAATTTTTTATATATGCTAGTCTTTGATGAAGTAGAACAAGAACTAAGCCCCATACAACAAACTAGCAACAAAAGAATATATCTAAATTTCACTTTCATTTATATCATGTTCATTATTAATCTTTTTAGTTTCCTTCATTTTAACGTGACAGATTACTCTTTCCACCCCATTAATCTGAGAAGCAATAGAAGTGACCATTTCTAGCTCTTCTTCAGACCTTGCTATACCAAATATATATACTATATTATTAACTGTAATAATGGTGTAATTTACCCACTTTATATCTCGCTTAATAAAAAGCCGAGCTTTAATCTGACTAGTAATCATAGCATCTTTAGTGTATTGTACTAAGTCAAAATGATCACTTTTTTTATCTATTATCAATTCATTAATAACTTCACTAACTCCTGTTACATCCCAGACAAGTTCTACAGCTTTTAATGCATCTTCTTTTTTGTCTATGATTCCAGTCAGTAGCACCCTACCCCGTTCTACCTCAACCTTAATCTTAGTATATAATCCCCTGAAACTATTTTTTATAAAAGAAGCTTTGATCTTTGCCGATATTTTTACGTCATCAATTGTTTCGGCAATGGACTGATCTTTTGCAGCAGCGATAGTAGAACTAGTGGATGCAGTAAAAATAGCTGGAAGACAACCTGTAAGTATGAAAGATAAGATTATAATAATAAAGTTAATTCTATACATAACCATCCTTAATTTACGTAATATCTGCCCTTTAAGATAAAGCTTCAAATAGTTTATTATAGTAAATATAATAGTAAGCACAACTAATTTTTGCCTGAAATTCTAATTGCCATTGCCACGCTCACAGCGATTCCAAATATGTCATAGAAGGAAGGTAAGTAAAAGGATATGGAATAAGTTTTTCGTAGAGGAATAGTTAAAAAAGTAGTCAAAGTTGGATAAATTATCTAAGATAACCTGAGTTTGACGTAAGCACCAAACAAAATGCTAAGCATTATGTAATAACATAAACAAACTGTTGGTGGTGAGCTATGGTAAAAATAAAACCTTCTTTCAAACCAGCAATTCCAAATATGACATTATGGATACATAGGGAAATTTTAGCATTGCGATCCACTCAACTTTAAGACGAATAATCTATTTTTCTGTTAAAGATTTGTATGTATTTTCTTGAATTCTATAAATATTTTTATACAAACTTATCATAATTCACGTTATTGTAATCAATTTACGTTAATTCGGGATAAGGATTAGTAAAAATGCTTTAGCTATAACTAATACAAGATTTTGGATATGTATAAATTGCATTTCTGTGAATTCATACATTAATTGCTCTTCGTAGTGTATATATGTCTGCTATTTTTACTAATCCTTATCCCGAATTAACGTATATAGATTCTTGATTAACCCCTGCTGATTTGGATCAGCACTCTGTGTTTTATTCTTAAAACCTTGTACTAACAACTCAAGACCTTGTTTTTTCCAGTTACTGATCTGTGTTGCATGAACACCATACTTACTGGTTATCTGGGCTATTGTTAGCTCTCCCTTAATTGCTTCTATGACAATTTTGGCTTTCTCCTCAGCACTATATTGCCTTACTTGTTTTTTCATCTCTAGCTCTCCTTGTTTGCTAAAGAATTCTATCTCATTTTTCTTATTTTTCTGTCCAAAATATTGGGACCATTATACAAAGGTATATGGGAAGCTTTAATGGATCATGTTAAAGTAGATGTAGATATGGAATCAATGATGATTGATGCAACTATTGTAAGAGCACATGCTTGCTCATCTGGATATATTAAAGGTAATCAAGAGGAAGCAGCTTTAGGTAGAAGCAAAGGTGGTTTTAGTACTAAAATTCATGGAGTCAATCATTTAATTTGTGTGTGCGTCAAGATAAGGTGCATTAATCTTACGGGTGAAAGTCCTGTTATGGAAGGAGTAGCTAGCTCCACCATATAGCGAGTCTTGTGCTGCTGAAGGTAACGACAGTAGTAAAGCGTAGACAGCGAAACATCCGAGCCGAAACCAAATGGTGAACGTGATAGCCCTGAAATGATATTGGTAGTGGAAGTCGATGTGCTACACAACGCAGTAGACAAGAGAAAACTAGAGGTCAAACTAGCGAAAATCCGAAAGTTTTCAACCATCGGGGTCTCAGGCGTCAGCGAGTTTGTAGAGATTAATGACACAACTTGAGAAGTCCTTATAACTCTTACTGAGTTAAGTAAGTATTCAAAGTACAAGTGCCGAAACATAAGGCTTTGGAGATGGTGTTAAGGATGGCTGAGTCAGTTGTAGTAGTGATGAAGCTTCGTAATGGGAGTGGAGCGAAGGGCTGACAGAAAGGTAAGAACGTAAGAGGGAAACAATGACCGTACACAGCATAGACGGAAATACATGGTCAACGAAACTTGAGCGTATAAAGTTGCTATCATCACAAAATCAAGACATAAAGTTTAATAATCTTGGACATATTATTGATTTAAAGATGTTAGAAGAACAATATAAGGAACTTGATAGCAAGAAAGCTGTAGGAATAGATGGTATAACCAAAGCGGTTTATGGTAAGAAGTTGGAAGCAAATTTGCTCTCGCTCCTTACTAAAATTCGCAAGGGGCAATATCAAGCTAAACCTGCACGAATTACATTGATTCCAAAAGAAGATGGAGGCAAAAGACCTTTGGTAATATCATGCTTTGAAGACAAGATAATCGAGTCGGCAGTAAGCAAGATATTAAACTCAGTGTTCGAGCCAATATTCTTAAAATGTTCTTACGGGTTTCGACCTAAATTAAACGCCCATGATGCACTTAAGGAGTTGAATAGACTTACGTATAACTTCAATAAAGGAGCTGTAGTTGAAATTGATATAACTAAGTGCTTCAATTCAATCAAACATTCTGAGTTGATGGGATTCCTAAGAAAGAGAATATCTGACAAAAGATTCCTAAGACTAGTTATGAAACTGATGGAAACACCAATTATAGAAAACGGCATTACAGTTACTAACAAGGAAGGATGCCGCCAAGGGTCTAAAACATCACCAATTTTGGCAAATGTCTTCCTACATTATGTTATTGACTGTTGGTTTGCTAAAATCAGCAAGGAAAACATAAGAGGGCAAACTGGAATGGTGAGGTATTGTGACGATATGGTGTTCGTCTTTGAGAATGAAGAAGACGCGAGGAAGTTTTATGAGGTTTTGCCCAAAAGATTAAACAAGTATGGCTTGAACATCAATGAAGCTAAATCGCAGATGATTCAGTCCGGTAGATACCATGCTGAGGACTTAGCTAAGCAAGGTAAGAAGATCAAGAGTTATAATTTTCTTGGCTTTACTTGCTATTGGGGTAAATCAAGGTTTGGTAACATATGGAGATTAAAATATACCACAAGGAAAGATCGATTTACCGAGAAGCTTAAAGGGCTAAGAGAATATCTACGAAGTCACCTTAATGAGAGGGGCAAAGAACAGATATTATTGCAAGTCATTAGAGCTACAAAGGGGTGGATCAATTATCATGGTATATCAGATAATCAAAGACGAGTAAGTTCATTTATTCACCAAACTAGGCGAGCAATATATGGGTGGTTTAATAGAATGGGTGGGAAGCGTAAGATGAATTGGCAAAGATTAGCTGAAATACTCAAAAGGGTCGACTTTCCAAATAAGTGGAAGACCATTTCAATGTTCTAAAACCAACAAAAAAAAATAGGGTACAAGCCTATCTTACCTTTCGGGAGCCGGATGCGGTAGCTCTGCATGTCCGGTTCTGAGGAGGGGCTTAACCAAGCAATTGGTTAGGTCTACTCACAAAGTTCATTTTTTATTTTCCAATAAATCATATTTAAAATCTCCACAAAGTATTTCAAATTGATTTAAAGCTAAAGACCAATCTTTAATAGGCATGGTCCATTTTTTGGCTGCATTTTGTAGGGATAAAAATATTATTTTTTGAATTGACTTATCATCTGGAAACACCCCCTTATTTTTGATGATTTTTCTAATTTGACGATTTACAGATTCTATAGTGTTAGTAGTATAAATTACCTTTCTGTTCTCTTCAGGAAAGGCAAAAAACGGTATTATCCCAGACCAATTACGTTGCCAAATATCAGAAATTACCGGATATTTTTTATCCCATTTTACACCAAATTGCTGAAGTTTTAAACGTGCCATTTCGTCATTATTAGCTGTATAAATTTGTTTTAGATCTGATGTGACCTCTTTTAAATCTTTATATGACACATACTTTACTGAATTGCGAACCATATGTACAATACATAATTGTACTATAGTACTCGGGAATACACTGCTTATAGCTTCTGGAAAGCCCTTTAAACCATCCACACAAGCAACATAAATTTGTTCAATTCCTCGATTCTTTAACTCAGTAACTACTTGCATCCAAAATTTAGCACCTTCATTTTTGCCTATCCAAATGCCAAGTAACTCCTTTTTCCCTTCTATATTTACAGCAAGTGCTAAATATACTGCTTTATTTATTACTATGTGATTGTCTCTAGATTTTACATAGATACAGTCCAAGTATAATATTGGATACACCCTATCTAAACAACGATTTTGCCACCTAGTTACTTCTTCTATTACCCCATCTGTTATGGTGGATATCAAGTCACCAGATACATCAGTTTGATATATTTCTTCTAAATGCCCTCGGATCTCGCTGACTGTCATACCGCGACCATAAAGGGATATCACTTTCTCATCAAATCCATTAAATCTCCTCAGCCCTTTTGGTATTAATTGAGGATTATACTCTCCTTCCCGATCTCTTGGTACTTCTACTGTCAGCTTACGACCATCCCCATCAATTACTGTCTTCTCATAGCTACCATTACGACGATTATTATCTACTTTTGCCATCTTGCTATGTTTTGAATATCCTAATTCATGATCCAACTCACTTGCTAATATTTTCTCAACTATTTGCTTCTTTAGCTGTTGAAATAAACCATCTCGACCAAATAACTCCGATGGATCTGCTTTTGATAATAATTCTTCTACTAGCTGATTACTGATGTTTAATGTATCTTTATCTGTATCTAATTTTTTAGCCATAATTCCTCCTTGCTTGCTTAAGTTACTTTTTTTACAGTAATCTCTTACTGCTTTCTTTGCAACTTACACAAACTATAGGACAGACTCTAACTATTCCTTATAAAAATTGTGGTACTATGCTGTAAGCCCTACTCAATTTTATTGCAGCGATGCTTTAATAGTTTTTTCCTTATTGTTAATATCATTTAGTGCATCGTTAAGATGCAATCTTTCTGCTTGTTGTTTAGCCTTACCACAATACTCCAAAGCTTTATTGAAATCACCTTTACTAAAATAAGCATCTGAATAAGTTATATAAAAAAACATTTTAGTTCTGTTATCAGCTACTTGCTCAATTAAGTTATTATATTTATTAAACTCTATTATTACTTTATCAGCTTGGTTGGCTAAAATAAATAATTTTCCATATAATATTATGGATCGTAAAAAGTTTCTAGTGTTATGAGTTCCCTTGAATAAAAATATTGCTTCTTGAATTGATTTTATAGCAGTCTCTATTTCTAGTATATTTATATTGATTTTATCCTTTGCTTTATTTCTGACTAAGATAAGACTAGCTTTATTCGACAATAAATTTGCCTTTAAATTTTTTATATCATTATCTTTTTCTGACTTACTTATTTTTATATTATTATACTCATAAAATGCTTCATTTACTTTTTCTTCAGCCTTGTGATAATTACCAATTTTACGAAAATATAGTGAGTATAAACCTAGAATTTTACACTTTAATATTTCTAAACCATCAGTTTTTTGCAAATATGTATTAACCTGATCAAGTATCTTTAGAAAATCTTCATATTTCTCTTGCTCAAAGTAGACCAAAGAAATTATTAAGTCCATTGCTGCAAGATTTCCATTATATTTATCCTTAAATTTAGTTTTAAATTGCTGACCAGTTTCAATAAGTTGTTGAAAAGAATTAGTTAGTTTAAATTCGTATTCATTATTTATAAAAAATTGTAATAGTGATTCAAACCATCTTAAATTTAAGGTAGAATAAATATTATTTTTGCTCTCTGACACTTGACTTATCTGGTGATATAAAACTGCTTGTACTAGGCGATGAATAGCAATATTATCATTATCATCATAATTGATCATAGAATATTGCCATAATAGAGCAATATGTTTATTTAATGTTAATTGTGGAGACAATAAATGTGGATAAGCTGTTTGTAGCCATGTCAGTAATAGTTTACGAGAGATTTTGTCTGGAGCTAGATATGCACATACCGCTAAAAGTTCAATAGCTATAGGGGGTTCATTATTAATTTTAGTATCTCTAACAATTGCCTCTAAGCTAATATTCCAGGTTATTGCCACTGGATAGTTATAGCCTTTTGTTTCTTCTAAAAAAGAATTATCCGCTAATAGTTCTGATTCATACCTCTTATAAAGACCTAAATATTCTGGAATAGTTATATGTTTTTGCTTAATATAAGAACCAGCTTGTACTAGTGCTAAGGGTAAATATCCTAAAACTTCTACTAATTCTTTTATAGCATCTTGTTCTTCTGCTGTTATATCTCGCTCTATTAAAGTCTTTATTGTTTTGATAGCTTCCTCTTCTGTCATGATATTAACCGGTAATATTGAAAACTTTGTTGGCCAATAACGCTGACGAGTTGTTAAAATCACATGTCCACCAGCTTCTGGTAGAAATGGTTCAATTTCACGATAGTTGTTTACGTTATCATAAACTAAAAGCCATCCTGGATTGTCAATTAGCCATTGTTTAATATAAGCAATAATGTTTTCTTTTGTATAGACGGCTTCTGTGTATCCTAATAACTTAGCAAATTCAACATATTTATTATACAAATAATCAATGTTCTCTGCAGGAAACCAAGCTTTAAGTGTATAAGGATGTTTTGTATGATTTATATATTGCAAGGCTAATTGTGTTTTACCAATTCCCCCAAGTCCAGCACATGCACTAATTGCTAAATTGCTTATTCCTTTTGGTGTATGATTCTTATGCAATTTATTGTATAAATCACTCAATAGTTTTTCTCTTCCAACAAAAACATTATCTTGTCTAGGTATATTCCAACTAGTCAAGTTCTTAGGAAGTATTACTGATTCTTGTGTTTTAAGATATGACACTTCTGCTTCTTGATTTTTAACCGTTTTTTTAATAGTTGGGCTAAATATTAAAAAATAAGTACTACAAATAATCAAAATCAATACACCAACTATTAGTAGATAAATATTTCTAGCTTTACCTTGAACACTTTTATTTGTCAAATAAGATTGAGGAGAAAGTGAAGCAGAATTATTGGATATAATATTATTATACCTTTCCTTGAACTTAATAATAATGTTGTTTACATTCATATTAGGAAAAATCTTTGTAATAATTTCTAAAAAAACAAAATAATATTGTTTGGACAAAGAGAGATTAATATATTCAAAATTAGTTTGTTTAGATGAAAATTTTATACATTCCTGCGGTATAAGAAAAAATACTTTAGATATATCGTGCTCATTAGACATAATAACAGAATTATCACCTTGCTGTTGTTTAGATATATTAGCTTCATTTACAGGTAAAACATAGACAGTACATTGCCTTAATTGCTTTCTGCCTTCATCATGTGTCTCCTTGTGCCTTAAAACTATAGGAATGTTATCAAAATTTTCCCGTAGTTCTATAAAAACTGTTATGCCTATAAGTTGTAAATCACTACGTATCTTATTAATTATCAAGTTTAAATCATTGTTTTCTAGCATCTGTAAAACAATAAAAAATGATATATTATCAGACTTTGTTAATATTAAAATTTCCTTTAAGATTTTTTTAAATTCTTGTTGAATTAACAAACTTAAATAATAACTTTGTATTAGCTTGTATTTATCAGATGTTTCTATAAAGTTTATAATTCCCTCTCGGGTATTTGTTCGTATTTTCCGTTTGATATTAGAGATATGACTTTCAATAGTCCTTGTCTCGATCTGTTTATCCTCATTTGATAGGAAATTAGCTATTCCTTTTGTGTTTTTCCCATGCATAATGCATGCTATCACGTCTATTTCTCTTGATGTAAAGCTGATATTGTTAATTATTATCAAGTGCTTTTCATAAATATCTTGTGGACATAGTATCTCTTTATCTTCCATAAAATCTAATTTATTTAAACTATTATTATTCTATCAGGTTATAGAACCATTTGGTAAATACAAACATAAATAATAGAAAGAGTCTCTACATTATATTTAACCTGAGTTTGACGTAAGCACCAAACAAAATGCTAAGCATTATGTAATAACATAAACAAACTATAATGGTTCCAATATTTTGGACAGAAAAATAAGAAAAATGAGATAGAATTCTTTAGCAAACAAGGAGAGCTAGAGATGAAAAAACAAGTAAGGCAATGTAGTGCTGAGGAGAAAGCCAAAATTGTCATAGAAGCAATTAAGGGAGAGCTAACAATAGCCCAGATAACCAGTAAGTATGGTGTTCATGCAACACAGATCAGTAACTGGAAAAAACAAGGTCTTGAGTTGTTAGTACAAGGTTTTAAGAATAAAACACAGAGTGCTGATCCAAATCAGCAGGGGTTAATCAAGAATCTATATGAGCAAATTGGTCAGTTAAGCGTTGAGTGTGACTGGCTCAAAAAAAAATCTGCATTGTTTGGAATTAAAGGTTAGGTGTAATATGATAGAGCCTAATCATAATAAGTTAACAATTGTACAACAGTGTAAGTTATTGGATATTAGCAGGTCAACCTATTACTATCAACCTACTGGTATTATACCAATTGCAATAATTAACACGGTGTGTTTATCCAGTCTCTATACATAATTGATTTTACTAAATCTACATTATGAGCAAATTGATTCCAAGCGTAACAAGCCATAGTGACGATATCTTCATATACACCATAACATTGGTTAGACAAGAAATGATTTTTGATCCATTCCCAAACTTGTTCCATTGCATTAAGTTCCGGTGCATAGGGCGGAAGCGGTATCAAAGTGATATTGCTTGGCACAGTTAGTTTTTTGGCTGTGTGCCAACCTGCATTATCCGTTAGTAAAGCTATATGTCGGTTGCCTTGAATACTGCGAGAAAGCTCTTCTAAGAATTTATTCATTGCCTGTGTGTTTGCATATGGTAAAATTAATGCAAAAGCTTCTCCTGTATCATGGCAAGCAGCTCCATAAATATATGTTGAAATGAATTGCTGTTGCCGAACTTTACGGGGTCTAGTGCCACGCTTAGCCCATATACGAGTTAAGCTACCTTGTTGCCCAACTCGAGTTTCATCCTGAGACCATATATCAACTTTACATCTATCGATATTTTTTGGTAATAATTTTGTTAACATGTCTGGGAAGTTTTTTTATATGTATTTTGAGTCTCTTGATTTGACTTTGGATGCATTGAACGAGAAGTAATCCAGCTAAAACCAAGGCGGTGCATAGTATTGTAGACTGTTTTTAAAGCGCATTTAGCACCATATTTCTCAAGTAACATGATATGTAGCTCCTTTCCAGTTATATACCCACCAGTTTTACTTTCACTGAGCGTATTGATTTTATCAAAAAGAGCAGACTCTTGTATAGTGTTAATCTTCCTAGGGGCACCGCTTCTTTGTGATTCAAATAATCCTTCAAAACCATGATTCCTAAATCTTCTGAGCCATGATTGCACAGTTTTCCAGTGTGACTTCACTATTTCAGATATGGCTTTTAAAGATTTGCCTAATTGAAGGTGATACATCGCCAATAAACGTATACGATTTCGACCATGCGGCTCATGTTTCATCATTTTTATAAAATCATGACCATGAAAACCTTGTGGTAATATTAACCTAGCCATTTGAGTACCTTTATCAGTTAAAAACCCATTTTACACCACTGCGTTAATTATTGCAATTGGTATTATGGCTAAAAAATTAGATACAGATAAAGATACATTAAACATCAGTAATCAGCTAGTAGAAGAATTATTATCAAAAGCAGATCCATCGGAGTTATTTGGTCGAGATGGTTTATTTCAACAGCTAAAGAAGCAAATAGTTGATAAAATATTAGCAAGTGAGTTGGATCATGAATTAGGATATTCAAAACATAGCAAGATGGCAAAAGTAGATAATAATCGTCGTAATGGTAGCTATGAGAAGACAGTAATTGATGGGGATGGTCGTAAGCTGACAGTAGAAGTACCAAGAGATCGGGAAGGAGAGTATAATCCTCAATTAATACCAAAAGGGCTGAGGAGATTTAATGGATTTGATGAGAAAGTGATATCCCTTTATGGTCGCGGTATGACAGTCAGCGAGATCCGAGGGCATTTAGAAGAAATATATCAAACTGATGTATCTGGTGACTTGATATCCACCATAACAGATGGGGTAATAGAAGAAGTAACTAGGTGGCAAAATCGTTGTTTAGATAGGGTGTATCCAATATTATACTTGGACTGTATCTATGTAAAATCTAGAGACAATCACATAGTAATAAATAAAGCAGTATATTTAGCACTTGCTGTAAATATAGAAGGGAAAAAGGAGTTACTTGGCATTTGGATAGGCAAAAATGAAGGTGCTAAATTTTGGATGCAAGTAGTTACTGAGTTAAAGAATCGAGGAATTGAACAAATTTATGTTGCTTGTGTGGGGTTTAAAGGGCTTTCCAGAAGCTATAAGCAGTGTATTCCCGAGTACTATAGTACAATTATGTATTGTACATATGGTTCGCAATTCAGTAAAGTATGTGTCATATAAAGATTTAAAAGAGGTCACATCAGATCTAAAACAAATTTATACAGCTAATAATGACGAAATGGCACGTTTAAAACTTCAGCAATTTGGTGTAAAATGGGATAAAAAATATCCGGTAATTTCTGATATTTGGCAACGTAATTGGTCTGGGATAATACCGTTTTTTGCCTTTCCTGAAGAGAACAGAAAGGTAATTTATACTACTAACACTATAGAATCTGTAAATCGTCAAATTAGAAAAATTATCAAAAATAAGGGGGGTGTTTCCAGATGATAAGTCAATTCAAAAAATAATATTTTTATCCCTACAAAATGCAGCCAAAAAATGGACCATGCCTATTAAAGATTGGTCTTTAGCTTTAAATCAATTTGAAATACTTTGTGGAGATTTTAAATATGATTTATTGGAAAATAAAAAATGAACTTACACAAATTAAATGATTGACTCCAGAATGTGTATATTTTGAAAAAAATATTGTATAAAAACAACAATTTAATTTTTGTGAATTATATCTCTATTTATCTAAATTTTTGTCTAGACAAAGGGGACCACCTTACTATAATAGTAATAATCTCTGAGAGTCCTATACTGCAAACTACTTTACGCTTACGGTTAGGATTTGGTAATATATATTTATTTTGCTCCGTATCAAAATGCTTGCAAAAATCATCAATTAAGCAGAAAATCTCCGTAAGAGGGATCATAATATATTCTCCAATTTTGTTGTTATTATTCGAGAACTTTATAATCCCTCCCTTCTTACTTTTCAAATATTCTTTCTAACAAACTGGTTTGAAAGAAGGTTTTATTTTTACCATAGCTCACCACCAACAGTTTGTTTATGTTATTACATAATGCTTAGCATTTTGTTTGGTGCTTACGTCAAACTCAGGTTACTTTAGTTATTTCCGACAACCTCCTAGTTTATAAAGTTTGACAAAATACTCTTCAATACTATAATTTGTTACCTTAAAATACAACATAATTATAATTTAAATTTTTTATGAATACAGCTCTATCCTTGAAAAAACCATTTTTATTATGGTCTCTTGCCAGCATGTTTTTTGCCTTTCAATTTATATTAAGACTAAGGTGGTCCCCTTTGTCTAGACAAAAATTTAGATAAATAGAGATATAATTCACAAAAATTAAATTGTTGTTTTTATACAATATTTTTTTCAAAATATACACATTCTGGAGTTTTATAATCCAAAGCTTGATGCATCCTTTGTCTATTATAAAAGTCCATATATTCGTTAATTGCTGTCTTTGCCTCCTTTACTGTTGTTAAAATAATCCGATAAATTTTTTCCTGTTTTAATGATCGCCAAAAACGTTCAATAAAAATATTATCTAAGGCTCGTCCCTTACCATCCATACTAATCAAGATATTATGTAGCTTTAGCATACTAATAAAATTCTCCGAGGTAAATTGTACTCCTTGATCAGTATTAAATATTTTTGGCATACCATATTTTTCTATAGCGTCTTCAAGGGCTGTTACACAAAATTCACTTTCCAAACTAATGGAGATTCGCCAACTTAGAATATAACGACTATACCAGTCAATAATAGCTACTAAATATACGAACCCTTGGCTCAGTCTTATATACGTTATATCTGCACTCCAAACCTGGTTTGGCAATACTATTTCTAATCCTTTTAGTAAATAAGGATATATTTTATGCACTTGATTCCTCTTGCTTAAATTTATTTTAGGATAAACAGCTTCAAGACCCATTATCTTGTAGTAACGTCTAACAGCTTTACGACCTACCGAAAAACCTTGGGCTTGTAAATATTTAGCCATCCGCCGCATACCATAATATGGATGCATAGTATAGGTCTCATCAATTATTGCCATAATCTTGATATCTTGTTCACTAATACCAGTAGGTTGATAGTAATAGGTTGACCTGCTAATATCCAATAACTTACACTGTTGTACAATTGTTAACTTATTATGATTAGGCTCTATCATATTACACCTAACCTTTAATTCCAAACAATGCAGATTTTTTTTTGAGCCAGTCACACTCAACGCTTAACTGACCAATTTGCTCATATAGATTCTTGATTAACCCCCTGCTGATTTGGATCAGCACTCTGTGTTTTATTCTTAAAACCTTGTACTAACAACTCAAGACCTTGTTTTTTCCAGTTACTGATCTGTGTTGCATGAACACCATACTTACTGGTTATCTGGGCTATTGTTAGCTCTCCCTTAATTGCTTCTATGACAATTTTGGCTTTCTCCTCAGCACTATATTGCCTTACTTGTTTTTTCATCTCTAGCTCTCCTTGTTTGCTAAAGAATTCTATCTCATTTTTCTTATTTTTCTGTCCAAAATATTGGAACCATTATAGTATGGGCTATTCCATTTTTCAAACAAATTTATCAAATGAATGATATGAATAGTAACTTAGCTACCTCATTTGTTTATATAGGGATGTGTCTTGGCGGTCCAATACTTGCTCTTATTGCTAATTTAGTAAAATCATCTGATGCTATAATAACTATCACTGGATTGCTGACAATAGTAATTTTTATCATTCTATTATATTGTCCTTTATTAAATTTCTTTACTAGTAGTTCTTTAATGTTTTTATTAGGAATTTTTTGTTGTTATCAGGTTCTAATCTTTACCATTGTCAGTAACCTTGTTACGGAGAAATCTATTGGACTTGCCGTTGCGATAGTCAACTGTATCAACATGTCTTTTGGGCATTTCTTTCACAAAATTATGAGTTATTTAATCTCTTATAATTGGGACGGCTTACTGAGTGAATCTGGCACTCCTATTTATAGTCACTATGATTTTATTGTGGCAATTTCTATAGTTCCCATTTGTTGTCTTATCGGAATTATCGGCTTTTGCTGTTTGTCTAAAAAGTCAAATAAAATATCAATCAAGGGATTTGTGGAAGAACCTGTTTCAGCTTAAATATAATATTTTTTATAAAATTATTACTAATAAAGCTTAGTGCAGATTATAATTGTTGTATACTACATAAATATAACAATTTGACCTAATAACAAAATGACTAATAAAAATACTTTATTAATAATTGATGGCTACGGATTTATCTTTAGAGCCTACCATGTTCAGCCACCATTAACTTCTCCGAGTGGCTTAGCTGTTGGAGCACTTTATGGTTTTACTTCAATGCTATTGAAGTTATTGAATGATTTTAAGCCAGAACATGCTATTGTAGTTTTTGATTCTGGTGGTAAGAATTTTCGTCATCAAATTTATCAACAATATAAAGCAAATAGACCCCCTATACCAGAGGATTTAAAGAGTCAATTACCACTTATTCGCCTTGCAGCAAATAGCCTAAATTTTCCAATAATTGAGAAAGCTGGTTATGAAGCAGATGATATAATTGCCACTTTAGCCCATAAAGCTTCTGCATTACAACAAAATACTATCATTATTTCTTCTGATAAAGATTTAATGCAATTAATTAATTCGCATACTAAAATGTATGACCCAATAAAAGCAAAATATATTTCCGAAGATGACGTGATAGAGAAATTTGGTGTAGAACCAAGTAAAATCAGGGAAGTAATGGCGTTGATCGGCGATAAATCCGATAATATACCAGGCGTACCAAGCATTGGTCCTAAAACTACTGCAACACTTATTAAACAATTTGGTTCATTAGCAGAGCTGTTAAATTCACTCGATCAAATCACTAACGATCGCCAGAGAGCAATCATCAGCTCCTCAAAAGATTTAGCTTTAATTTCCTGGCAATTATTTAGTCTAGATTATAATGTTGATATCGATTTAGATTTTAGTTTATTGCAGTATACCGCACCTGATAGCAAACAAATATCTGATTTTCTGGTAAAATATGGTTTTAAATCTCTAAATAAAAGAGTGGAGAACTTATTCCAAATACAAATTACCAACGAATCTTTACCTACTAAGCAAATTATAATTCAAGAAGTTGCTTCTCAACAACAGTTTGATGCTATGCTAACTAAGGCAGAAGAATATGGGATTGTCAATATTCATTTATCCGATTACCCTGGGCAAACTCCTTCTATAATTTTATCAATTGATGGTAAATGCTACAATATTAAGTTTATTGCTAAAATTTCTGGCAATATGTCTGATTTACTTGCTTACGATTTTCGTCAAAATTACCTGGAACAATGTTTTATGGCTGATATTCTTCAATTGCTAAAAAATAAATCTATTAAGAAGATCACCTATAAGCTTAAATCATTATTAAAATTCTTTGTCGATAATGAAATATATTCATGTGAAGATATTGAACTAATGCAATATCTGATTTCTGCTGGCAAGCCTCAGAAGAATCCATTTGATGGAATACAGCAGGATAGTTTAGACAATTTAGCAAAAGTAGTTACCGGCTTTAGTGATAATTACCAAAAACTGTTGCTAGAACTAAAAGATAATCATGCCTTAGCACTATATCGAGATATTGATTTACCTTTATGTTATATAATAGATAAAATGGAAAAAATTGGGGTTAAGGTCAATTCACCATATCTTAAACAATTATCGGATGAATTTGGCAGTGAAATTACTCAATTAGAACATAATATTTTTGCTATTACCGGCACAAAGTTTAATATCGCTTCACCAAAGCAACTGGGAGAAATTTTATTTGAAAAAATGCAATTACCCTTTGGTAAATTGTCATCAAAAGCAAAATCTTATTCTACTAGTGCAGAAATTCTTGAAAAAATTAGCGAAAGTGGCTTTGCTATTGCTGATTTATTGCTAAAATGGCGTCACTTTACTAAATTAAAAAATACCTATACAGATAGCTTACCTATGCAAGTAAATCCGATAACTCATAGGGTACATACAACATTTTTACAAACTTCAACTAGTACTGGTAGGCTTAGTTCTCAAGAACCCAATTTACAAAATGTACCAATTCGCTCGAAAGAAGGTAATAAAATCAGAGCAGCTTTTATTGCAGAAGATAAGCATAAATTAATTTCAGCGGACTATTCACAGATTGAACTGCGAATATTAAGTAGCATGGCAGATATACCTTCTTTAAAACAAGCTTTTGTTAATGGTGAGGATATTCATAGTAAAACCGCTTGTAATATATTTAAAATTACTAAAGAGCAGTTAACTTCCGAACATCGGCATAAAGCAAAAGCTATAAATTTTGGCATTATCTATGGTATTAGTGCTTTTGGACTAGCAAAGCAGTTACATATTAGCTCTACACAAGCAGCTGAATATATAAAGAAATATTTTGAAGAATATCCAGAAATTCAAAAATATATGAAATATACAAAAAACTACGCCAGAGAGCATGGTTATGTCCTGAATCTCTTCGGGCGAAAGTGCTTTATTCCCTTAATCTATGATAAAAAACATTCCTTACAGCAATTTGCCGAAAGGGCAGCAATCAACGCTCCAATCCAAGGGACTAGTGCCGACATAATCAAAATAGCGATGATTGATCTTGACCGTAAAATGCAACAACTAAAATTGAAAACCAAGCTAATCTTACAAATCCATGACGAATTACTTTTTGAATCGCCCATTGATGAAGTAGAACTAGCGACACAACTAATTAAAACTACTATGGAAAATTCATCTAAATTAATGGTTCCGCTCATTGTCGAAACCAAGGTAGGAGATAATTGGATAAATATGCATACTATAACCTGAGTTTGACGTAA